>CAZNLJ010000024.1:0-62874 GCA_964573725.1 uncultured Saprospiraceae bacterium | reverse complement strand
GCTCAGGGTATGCTCCTCACCAGAGCATTGGTGATTACTAATGGAAGATGGGAGCGATTTTGGAAGTACTATATGCAGTAATAATCCTCCAATTTTACAGTAAATGGGAATCACACCCGTGGAATCCGTCTTCGCTATTGTTCCAAGCGACTATGGCTATATAACGATATAGACCTACGTGAAACAAATTCCAGATTTAGCCGTAACTAACTGCTAATATCTGACATACAAATGATCAACAAGATTTTGAGGCCCATACTGGAAGTATTGCCGGAGAACAACAGGCTCGAGCGTATATGGGTCTTGGCAAAAACAGATTTCCTGAACAGATACTACGGCTCCATACTCGGCGTAGTATGGGCCATGCTCAATCCCTTGGCACAATTGCTAATTTATTACTATGTGTTTACTATCGTATTCAAGAACAATACCCCTCATTTCGAATTATTCCTTTTCTTAGGGCTGGTTCTGTACATGTTCTATACGGAAACCGCCACCAAGGGTCTTCACGTACTAGGGAGTAAACGATATATACTAGAAAACATCCAAATAACTTGGATTGATGTGTATTACGCAGGGACGATAAGCTCCGTATTTGCGTTCGCTTTCAATTTCATCACTTACTTCCTTGCAAGCCTTATCCTAGGTGCACAAGTCCATGTTCATTGGCTTTTACTGCCCGCTTTGGTGGTCAATCTACTCATTTTTGGCCTAGCCACGCAAATAATCCTTTCGTTAATTCAGATCTATATAAAAGATATTGTCCATTTATGGGACTTGGCAAAAATGGTATTGATATGGTTAAGTGGAGTATTTTATTTGATCGATCCGAATAGCACTTGGAAATCAGCCGTGCTAGCTTATTTGACCCCGCTACCGGGAATCATCATCAACGCCAGGAATGTGTTGATCTATGGGAGTCCCATAGATGGTGTACTGTTCGTGTACGATTTGATTTACGCAATCGTATTGTATTGGATTGCGCTCATTTTGTTCAACAAATTACGGTACAAGGCATTGGAAAAAATATGACAACGCCAGATTTCAATACTTTCCACCGAGAATTAATGTAGACAATCGCTCTTTCGAATCATCATATACGGGGATGTTGTACAAGGGAAGTAATAAAGACCCAAATCCTACCCGGTACGATGCATACTAGCCAATCATTCAAATAGCTGGCAAATGAAGAACTACGAGCCTGCCATACGACTTGAGAATATACGTAAAACATTCACCATATTTGAAAAGCAAAACGATTCCATTAGGAACAAGTTCTTCAATTTGGGTACGCCTAACCATAGGCGAAAAATTCATGCCCTGGATGGGATCAACCTTGAGGTCGGTCGAGGCGAATTTCTTGGTATCGTAGGTAATAATGGAAGTGGTAAATCTACGTTACTCAAGCTAATCATGGGGTCCATACTTCCGGATAAAGGAGGCAAGATTGAGGTTAAAGGGAAGATCATTCGGTTGGCTTTAGGAATGGGATTTGATCCGCAATTGTCAGCGCTTGACAATGTCTATCTGAATGCGTCGCTTTTGGGACTGAGTTTCAAGAAAATCGGTGAGAAGTTCGAAGAGATTATTGAATTCGCGGAATTGCATGATTATGTGGACACTAAATTGAAATTTTTCTCTTCCGGTATGCAAAGCAGACTCGCATTCTCCATTGCCGTACATGCAGAGGCAGATATACTGCTCATGGATGAATTTTTTGGTGGCGTCGGAGATGTATCTTTCCAACGAAAATCCAGTGAGGTTTTCAAATCAGCCTTCTTGAGCGGCAGGACAATCATATTGGTCAGCCATCAATTAGAACAGATAAAGAAGTACAGCGACCGAGTCCTATTTCTGGACCGCGGCAAAATGATTGCTGTAGGGCCTCCTGATGAGATAGTGGACATGTACAAATCGAAAAATATATAAGAACGAATCTTTAAACATTCGGTAAAAACTAATTATATAATAATCTCTTGTTGTCTTGTCCAATGGAATATTCATTTCGAAACGCAATAATTTTCTAAATATTTACTGCTTAAGAAGATTAAATAATTTAAATTATGAAAAAGAAAATCAATTATTTTATCCTGTTTACACTTTTGTATGCCGGCTTCGGTTGTCAAAGCAACCAGCCGGAAGCACCAGCCGGCACGACCAGCTCACAGCTTACAGGAGCCGACAATGCTCCTGAGAAGAAAAAAATCCTAGTATGCAACATCCTTGACATCGACGACATCGGCAAGGCGGTCGGCGGGACTCCCGAAGCGTTGAGTACGTCCTCTTCTTATGACGGAAACAACTCAGTCTGTACATTCAGTTGGAAAATTTCCGACCTTAATGTATCCGGCTTTAAACTGAGCATCGCTTACAAACCGGAAGAAGAGAAATCAGCCCTTTGGGCTGAAAATTACTTCAAGAAACTATTGCTGGATGGACTTACTGTTGGCGGAGCAACATATCGGTTCAGGGAGGTTAACATCGACAATACGAATCCTGCCATTTGGTCGGATAATCAGAAAAGAATGTTGTGCAGGTTAGGTAATGATTATATCATTGGAGTGAATTTCATTCAACCCTCCCCGTATGGAACGGCTGAAGCCAAACAGATTGTGCTGACAACCATTAAGAAGCATTTTTCATCCAGAGATTAACATGAGAATTTCACATTCATCCAAGTTTATTTTCCTAAGTAAGCCCAAATGTGCAACCACTTCCATCAGACAGGCTTTGGATTCGTTTTCCGATATCAAGAGCACCCAAGAGTATCCCTTTCATCATCATGTCAAAGCGTTCGAGCTCAAACGGCACTTCGAAAGTGTAAATTGGCCATGGGACGAATACTTCAAGTTCATCACCGTGAGGAATCCATGGGATATGATCGTGTCGTACTTTACTTTCGGCAAACCTGACATCAATGGCAATTTCTGGTGGCAGTCGGATATATATGACAGAAACCAACTTGTCGGTTTCAAGGATTGGGTATTATACAAACGGAAGTCATGGCATCACCTGCTACCAAGTAGGAACGGGTATCTCAATAATGTATTCACGGATGACTTCTCCAGCCTCACACTGAATAGCTACATACTCGATGAATACGGTAATTGCTTGGTGGATGAAATCATCAAGACCGAAGAAATAGACGATGGTTTCCAAAGTGTAATCAGCAAATTGGGAATAAATATAAAATTGATCCCTAAGCTGAACGAATCCAAACATTCCTCCTACCAGGATTATTATGATGAGCAGACTGCAAAGGTAGTCGAAACTGAGTTCAAATTCGATATAGTATTCGGAAATTACCGCTTCTGAGTACTGAGATGCCATGTGCAAGAAACACTTGTAACCGCTAACCTAATACTCATCCAACATGTACTCGAACATTATCAACCCGTTTCAAAAGAATGTTTCCGATGGTGTTTCCATCGTCACTGCCTTAAAGAATCGTCAAAATAATTTCAGGACATCTTTGGATTCGTGGTTGAAATGTAAGGAAGTGGATGAAATCATCGTGGTGGATTGGTCTTCTGACATTTCATTGCGGGATATCATTGATAAATGCAATGATGGAAGGATTTTTCTTTTTACTGTTGAAAACCAGGACAAATGGATTCTTTCCCATGCCTTCAACTTGGGATTTCGGCTTGCTACCAAGTCCAAAATACTGAAATTGGATGCGGATGTGATGATAAATCCTGATTTTTTTTCCAGCCATTCCTTGCATGAGAATACGTTTTTTGCAGGTAACTGGCGGAGGGCCAGGAACCAGAACGAAAAACATCTCAATGGGATTCTTTACATGTATAGGTCTGATTTTTTCAAAGTAAATGGTTACAGTGAATACATAAAAACGTACGGTTGGGATGATACGGACCTTTATGCCAGATTGACAGGAATGAAGGTTAATCGCCTAGATATAGACAATGACTCCGTTTACCATATTCCTCATGAAAGCAGATTGAAGCATCAGTCCACCCATACCTCGGTCTCCGATCATGCATTGTCCAACCTCAAGACGATCATGAACAAGTACCTGGCAGAAGACTATCCATGGTCCCCAAGGAATGGTATGATGCTATTTGATGTTCATATACTGGACGACCATTCAGCCGTGTGCAGGCAATATGGTGAAGATTTGAATATCGTCCCGGAAAAACGCAGAAGACTGGCAGAGGAGAAAGCACTTGACAATGTACTGGCTAACCCACCGAAGCATTACGGCATTTCCATGCTTCCGAATGAGTTAAAGCAACTTACTTTTGAATTCAAAAACGATTTTTTTTCATGTTGGCACCGTTCGCTCATTCCCAAAGCTCCTTCTACCGATGGCTATGTCCTCATCATTTCCTTGTACAATGAAAAAACGTTCCCTCGCATCCGGGAACTGATTACCTGCCTCCAACTGAACCTATCTCACCCGATGATTGACCAGGTACATGTAGTCTACGATACCAACAAGGACGATCAAAGAAATCCGATTCTTACATATTTGATGGGTACTCAAGTGAATTTGACCTACCATAAAGGCAGGCCTACTTTCAATCAATTGTTCGAACTCGCCAACGAAAGTTATGCAAACAGGAAAGTAATCATCGCCAACGCCGATATTTACTTCAATCACACCTTATCCCTACTGAAAGACTTTGATTTCACGAATAAGGTCCTGGCACTGACCAGGTATGATGTGAAGGATGACGGAACGCTCAAGTTGCTGCACACCAACAAAGGTTTACCTAATTATCTGTCCCAAGATACATGGATTTTCAAGACGCCGCTAGCAGTATCTTTCGATGCCCAAATAGAGTTGGGAACCTATTTCTGTGATTCTTTCCTAAACAAACTTTTTTTCAATGACAGTGACTTACAGGCGCTCAATCCTTGCTTGGATATCCAAACATGTCACCTGCAGCAAAATGAATCAGAAAGTAATCGGATAGAAAGCGGAAACTTTGAAAATGAAAAAAATAGTATCTACGAAAGACAATATAAAAAACTGGGAGGTATTGAACCTGTTTGCGGTATCAAATGGACGTCGCTGAAATCCATGACAAGAAATTTGAGCTATCAACATAATTGGTCCCCCAACGTCATCATCCTTCAGTTTGATGACAAGACCCAAACCAAACTTCTTCGCCAGTTACATACCTTTTTCGAGACGAACGGTTGGAACTTGTGGGTTTTGGACATCAACCTTGACAAAGCCGCTTACCAATATATCCAGCACTGCAATGGGCAATGTAATCTGCTGCTGACGGGCCATGCGTATCAGCATTTCAGGGTGTTCGATGAAAAGGTGGATAACTTGCAAGAACTTATCCTCGGGAAGAAAGAGGAAGTACTTTTCGTCCATGCAACTTCCATAGCAAAACTGATCAGTTATAAAAAGACAAAAAAAATAACTAAAAAACCTAAGATCTCGGTAATTACACCCGCATACAATGCCTCGAAGTTTATAGAACAGGCAATAAAGAGCGTCCTGTTACAAGACTATGACAACTATGAACACATCATTGTCGACGGTGGTTCCAATGACGGTACGGTTGAAATACTGACCAGCTATCCGCACTTGATATGGATTTCCGAGCAGGACGAAGGACAGTCCGATGCCATGAACAAGGGATTCGCCATGGCATCCGGCCAAATCATCGTCTATCTTAACGCTGACGACTACTTTCTACCACATGCCTTCTCTACAGTGGTTCCCATATTTGAAGGTGGGGCGGATTTTGTTGTCGGGAACGTAAAGGTACTGTTTAGTGATCATACCGTTTGGATGAACAGGCCCGCCTCTTCTTATCAGAAAATGCTCAGGCATTGGCAGGGCAACGCCTTCTGCGTCAATCCGGTCGGCTACTTCTATCGTCGTGAGGTACAAACCGCTGTGGGAGGATTTTCAAGTGACAATCACTTTGCAATGGATTTGGAGTTCCTCCTTTCCGCCGGACAAAAATTTACCTTCAACAAGGTAAATGAAATATTGGGTGTTTTCCGGATGGTTCCCGGCACCAAAACCATGGCACAACTCTATAAAAAGGACTTTTGGGGTCCAAAGACTTTTAGTTTCGTTGATTTGTTCCAACAATCGCTCCATGGCAAGGAAGCGGAACAATTCAAAATTGAGCGGCAACATGTCTACGCTCAAAAGTCGACCGCATTGGCTGCCTTAGAAAAGGCTAGTTCCCCTTTCGACTTCAAGGATCTTGACCCTGGGCTGATCTTTGACTTCGTCAGAAGTACCGTTTCCCACATTTGCGGACCGCTGGAAGCCGTCGACCTTTCACTTTCGGATGCCGTCGTTACTGCTGTAGTCAATAACGGAGGAAAATATATATTGCCATTTGTCGAGTACTATAAAAATCTTGGCTTCAAATATATAATCCTGCTAGACCTAAAATCGGAGGATGATACTATCGAGATTGTCCGGAATCTTCCGGAAGTAGTCTTACTCCAAACTTCACTCCCGCCAGACACCTACCTGTCCTGCCTGAAAATGTATTTGACGTATCGTTTCGGCAGGCTATGCTGGACGCTCAATGTCGAGATTGATGAATACTTGGCTTTCCCAAATATGGATGAGTGCGGCCTACCCGGTATCATTCGTTACTTGAACGAGTTTAATTACCACGGCTTGCCCGTTGATGAATTAGCTGTCACTCCTTCAGCCAACCATCCGTTATTCGGTGGTTATTCATACGACAGGCTGGCTGAATTTACTCTAAAGGAGACCAGCACAAGAGAATCGGTTATCCGACTACCGGAAAAAAATAGGATTCCACTCTTGTTCCTTTCTTCAGGTTGCGTGTTGACCCCGGACCTGAAGCTTCATTTCGCAAATATTTGCGATGTAACTGGCGCACTAGTAAGTCTGGATGATATCGAAAAGTTCGAACGCCCTGACGGAACGAGCTCCATACCGTCCGGACTGCTGACTGTCAGGAATATCAGTGCTATTCTTAAGCACGCACAGAAAGAATTGTCATTATCCTATTTGGAATGGTCCATCAATTATTTGATTGAAATAGTTGGTAAGTATGATGCTGCCACTATCAGCACACTACCTGAAAAATCTTTCCCTAATTTATTGAATTTATTTAGATTGCAGGAAAAATTGAACAAGCTCTACAACTATAAGCTGCAGCGCGCTAATACCGTTGATCCGCCAAAGAACGTTGTATCAGGAGCACCTGTAGCAGACAATCATAACGAACCGATGAAATTGGCGCTGACAGATAATAGGGAATCACTTAATCCAAATAAGATTAGGAATGACTATGAATTAAAGTTGAACCAGCTACGCGCACACTATGAACAGGAAATCCAAGTAATACGCAACTCCTACTCATGGAGAATAGGCTCCTCCGTCATTAATCTCATCGTCAAACTCTTTTACTGGACTCCAATTGTCAAGAAACACTTATAATGACCGACCTTGCATAAATCAAGTAAAGACATCCTCCGGAAACATCATGTATTTTGCAGTGGTATGCCACGCAGTGGATCCACTTGGTCATTCAATGTCTGCAGGTATTTACTTTCGATCAACTATGGTTACCCGTCCGTACGTTCTGGCTATTATGGAGAGGATGAGGCACTAGACGATTGGTACAAGAAGAACAAGCGCTTCTTTACAACTAAACACTACGTCATCAAGTTCCATTACCCCGGCCCAAGACTCCTGTCAGCCATGCAGGACAATTGGATTCGTAATATATACACAGTCAGAGACCCGCGCGATGCTTGTTCTTCCTATTCAAACTTTTTTGAAACCTCATTCGATCAAAGTATCAAGGCGATCCGGAATAGCCTTTATTTTTATGATAAATATAAATCTCTCCGCAATTGCATAATCATCCGCTATGAAGATATGTTGGCGGATCCTGTCGGCCAGATCGTAAGAATACGGGACTTCCTGGGCCTACCTCCTGGAGATGATATTGTCGAAGCCGTTTTCCTTAAGACTTCGCAAACTGCAGTCAACATAGTATCGAATGCCATTCCCCCAGGTAAGGATTTAGATCCTTTGACGCAGATTCACCGACACCACATTCGTTCCGGATCCGTAGGTACTTGGAAAGATAACATTACCGAAGAACAAGAGCAATTGGCAAATAATTACTTCGGTGAATGGCTGAAGGATTACTTATGATGCCACTCCTATTTATATAACAAATTTAAATTCGATGTCAATCCACTCAAATGATTTGGCATGTCTGCTCTGCTAATCGGAAATGGTGAATGTTATGACTCACAAGTTATCGAACGTAAGTTATATAATTGGCTTTAGGGAAACTGGAGAAGAACGGAAACGCGCTTTGTTGTTCATGCTGTATTGGCTCCGAAACCATTTCCCATCCATGGAGATATTGATTGTCGAACAAGATTCGCAGCCTAAACTCTCCCTTCCGCAAGATTTACAGGTAAGGCAGCTATTTGTTCGAAACGGTGGACTATATAACCGGTGCTGGGCCTTTAACGTTGCCGCCAAATACACCGATAAGGACATTTTTATTTTCTCCGACTCAGATGTCATCCTTGAAGAACAAGACTTCCTGGCCTGTATCGATGCTACGGATACTTTCGATGCTGTAACCCCTAATAGTGAATATGCCTTCAATATAGCTGTCGATGACCTGAAATCTCTCCGCTTTTCCATACACAACCGTAGGGTTTTGGACACTTTCGCATCCATGTTCCTGGTCATGACCAGAAGCGGATTCTTCTCATTGGGAGGTTGGGATGAACGCTTCGAAGGGTGGGGGGCTGAAGACAATGCCTTTTCTCATGTCATCTTTAACAAATTGTCGTCTAAGACCTTTCACTTTCGTGTATTCCATATCGACCATCCCAGGACTTTGCTGGACGGCAACAAGCAGCCGATGTACAAAAGAAATTGGAAGCTCTCCCGAGAAATCGAAACACTCTTTGGACCTGCGCTGGAAAGGTATATCGAGAAATTAAAGTTGACTTACATCGGAAACCCCTTGAAATACAGCCCTGAAAACAATGTAAGTCAATTATCACCTTCTCTTTCCTTCGTTCTGGCCATCACCACCTATAACAGGCTACCTTATCTCAAGGACTGTATTTCCTCTTTTATGAAGACGAGAACAAACCTTGCACGATGGAAAATAATAGTAGCAGATGACGGTTCCGACGATGGCACGCTCGCATATCTTGAAACTTTGTACGATATACTCGATTTGACTATCCTCCACAATAACAGGACTGACATTGCACATCAAACCAATACCATACTGAAATGTCTTTCCGAATCAGAATACGACCTATGCTTCAAATGTGACGATGATGTGAAATTTATCAAACCCGGATGGGATATTGCTTATTGGGAAGTTATTGAAAGAACTGGTTACCAACATCTTATTTTTCATGATGAAAATTGGGATCCCGAAAGCAACAATAAGGTTTTTATCCGAAAAGGGGATCTTATCAGCAGATGCCACCCGCATGAACTCCAAGGTGCTTTCTTTACAATAACTAAGGAGATAATTGAAAAAACAGGTTATTTTGACGAGCAGTGCTTTAGGAAAAGAGGTTACGAACATGTAGATTTCAGTCTTCGTTGTTGTCGAGCCGGATTCAACTCCATTGCTACACCATTCGATTTGGCATCGAGCAATGACTATCTGAAATTGCAGCAAAGAGACCGATATATCAGATCTGTTCCTTTGCAATATGAAAGTCTTGCAAATACCTCTGCATTGCTCAAGAGAAAAAAAGAAGTTATCTCAGCTAACCGTACTTATATCCCGTACAATGAAAATTTCTCAAATATAGATAATGAAATAGGAAGACTCGAGGCAGAGGTTCCTCTACCTGTTGATGAAATTACAAATTGGCCTTTCGGAAAAAAGGATTCCAATCATGTAAGATTTAAGAAGGCGGACGCTAAGCTCTACACAGATAGGGGTATATCCGGATACCTTGGATTCCTAATAAAAAGATTCTACAATCTTAGCATCGATATGAAGCTCTATTTCTTTGCCCGGTCCGTAAAAAAAATAGGGGTATTCCTCAATAAGGTTAGTGTTGACCTGATGAATGTCGATCAGCATTAACCAACGCGAATTTTACCCGACTGTGATTCTGCTCGAACTACTATCGTTAGTTTCCAATTGAAGAGCCAAAAGTCTAAACGGTCGACATCCTTGAATAGGCATCCCCCTCCCCTCAAACCAACAATCCCTTCACCACCTCCCCGGAGACATCCGTCAACCGATATCGACGGCCCTGGTGCTTGAACGTGAGCCGCGTATGGTCCATGCCCATCAGGTGAAGCACGGTGGCATGGAAATCATGGACGTGGACGGGATCCCGCACGATGTTGTAGCCGAGCTCGTCGGTTTCGCCGTAGACCGTCCCGGGACGGATACCGCCCCCGGCCATCCAAATGGAAAAGGAGCGCGGGTGGTGGTCCCGGCCGTAGACTTTTACATCCAAGGGGCCCTGACAGTAGTTGGTGCGGCCGAATTCCCCGCCCCAGATGACCAGGGTATCGTCCAGGAGACCCCGTTGCTTCAGGTCCATGACAAGCGCGGCGGAGGGTTGGTCGGTTTGCTTCGCCTGAACGCCCATCTCCGGGACAAGGTTGCCGTGTTGGTCCCAGCCCTGGTGGTACAGCTGGATGAAGCGAACGCCTTGTTCCGCCAGCTTCCTTGCCAGGAGGCAGTTCGCGGCAAAGGAGCCGGGTGTCAGGACGTCTTCCCCGTACATCTTCAATATGTGTTCCGGCTCCCGGCTGATATCCATGACCTCCGGCACGGAGGTCTGCATCCGGTAGGCCATCTCGTACTGGCGGATTCGGGATACGATTTCCGGGTCACCGAAGGACTGGTAAGTCTCCTCGTTGAGGGCAGCCAGGTGGTCCAGGTATAGGCGGCGGTCCTTGTCTTCCCACCCGTCGGGGTTGTTGAGGTATAACACCGGTTCCTTACCCCCCCGCAACAACACGCCCTGGTGGGCCGAGTCCAGGAATCCGCTGGACCAAAGATGGGCATACAAGCCCTGCGAGTTCCCTCCGCCGCGACTCGTCAATACCACGAAAGCCGGCAGGTTCTCGTTTTCACTGCCCAGCCCGTAGCTCATCCAGGCCCCCATGCTGGGACGGCCGCCTTGTTGGTGGCCGGTTTGGAAAAACGTAATAGCGGGGTCGTGGTTGATAGCTTCCGTGAACATGCTACGGACCACACAGATGTCATCTGCAATCTGACCGGTATAGGGAAAGAAATCGCTGATCCAGGTACCGTTCTGCCCGTACTGTTGGAAGCCGACGCCGGAACCGACCAAGGGTAGTTTGTCCTGTCCGCTGGTCATGGTGGTGAGCCGTTGCCCCATACGGATCGAAGCCGGCAGGTCCTCTCCGTGCATCTCCCGCAACAAGGGTTTGTAATCGAAGGATTCCAGTTGGGACGGCGCCCCGCTTTGGAACAGGTAGATGACCCGTTTCACCTTAGGCAGGAAATGGGGCAGCCCCATCGCGGCAAGCAGGTCCTCCTCCGGTTTGGTACACGACAGCAGGTTGGGCGCCATCAGCGAGCCGAGCGCCATGGATCCGATGCCCAGGCTGAGCCGGGAGAAAAAGGCCCGCCGGTTGATATTGAGTTTCGACTCGAGGAGTGGATTTTCCATGCTCATTTGTTTAAGACTTCATCCGTGTTGTATACCATGGAGACGACTTCCGCCAAGGCCAGCGCCGGAACGGCATGGTAGACGGAGTCTTCCGCATGTCCGGCAGGGATTCGCCGGAGTTGCGCGACCAGGTCTTCCCGGGCATGCAGGTATTCCGTCCGGGCGTCAAAATAGGTACGCAGTATGCGGGCCTCCCGGTCGGAAGGAGCATGGCCTGTGACCCGCCGGAACGCCTCCCGAACCAAGGTCTCGGCATCAGCTGCATGAAGCAGGACCAATTGGGCGGCCAGGTAGCTGGCGGCATCCAGTTGGGTAGGGTCGTTCATCAGGTTCAAGGCCTGAAGGGGGGTGTTCGTCCGCTGCCGCCGGATGGCGCAGACATCGCGGTAGCTGGCGTCGAATGTCGTCAGGAAAGGGTGGGGGAGGGTCCGCTTGAAAATGGTGTACATCGTCCGGCGGTAGACCAGGCTCCCGGTATCCTGTACGTACCGGGTCAGGGTTCCCCGCCCTTCGCCGGCATTGGTCTCCTCCCAAAGGCCGGCAGGTTGGTAGGGGCGGACAGGCGGCCCGCCGATGGTCGTGTCCAATAGTCCGCTGGTAGCCAACCAGGTATCCCGGATCATCTCCGGGGTCATCCGGAAACGGGGTCCCCGGGCCAACAACCGGTTCTCGGGGTCCGCCTCCAATTTTTCGGAGGAAACGACGGCAGATTGCCGGTAGGCCGCGGAACAGACGATTTGTCGGACCAGCCGCTTCATATCCCAGCCGCCGTCCCGAAAATCCGTCGCCAGCCAATCCAACAACTCGGGATGGGAAGGAAGCTCCCCCTGGTTGCCGAAGTTGTCGGCACTCTTGACCAGTCCCGTTCCGAAGAACTGTTGCCAGATACGGTTGACGGCGACCCGGGCGGTCAACGGATTTTCCGGGTGGAAGGTCCACCGCGCCAATCCGAGCCGGTTCCCGGGCAGGGTAGTATCAAAAGGCAGGATCGCCTCCGGCGTTCCGAACCCGACTTCCTCCTTCGGTTGGTCATACATGCCCCGTTGCAGGACAAAGGTCTTGCGGGGTGCCGGCAGGTCCTGCATGACCATGCTGACCACCGTATCGCCGGGCCGCTCCTGAATGAACGTCAGCAGGCTGTCGAGTTCGCCACGGGTGGGAATCAGGACGGGCAATTCCGCCACGGAGCCCGTGCTGACATCCCCATAGAATCCCCGTTCCGCACTTTGGTTGAAGAAAGCATAGGTCTTGAAATACTCCGCCTGGGTGATGGGGTCGTACTTGTGGGTGTGGCAACGGGCGCATTCAAAGGTCATCCCCAGGAAAGCCAACCCGTAGAGATTGGTCTTGTCGGCGATGTATTCCACCCGGTATTCCTCCTCGATCACGCCGCCTTCCTGGGTAATCTTGTGGTTCCGGCAAAAACCGGTGGCCAGCCGTTGTTCCGGCGTCGCATCGGGCAGCAGGTCTCCCGCCAACTGCCAGGTGACGAAAGTATCGTAGGGAAGGTTCCTGTTGAAAGCATCGATGACCCAATCCCGCCAAGGCCACATCGAGCGGTAGCTGTCGTCCTGATAGCCGTGGGAATCCGCGTAGCGGGCCAGGTCAAGCCAAGGCACCGCCTGATGTTCCCCGTAGCTCGGCAGCGCCAGGAGGTGGTCGACCGCCTTTTCGTAAGCTTCCGGGGAATCGTCCGAGAGGAACGCTTCCAGCAACGCCGCCGAAGGCGGCAGCCCGGTCAGGTCATAGCTCACCCGGCGCAGCAGCCTGGGCTTGTCCGCCTCCTCGTTGGGCCTCAGGCCTTCCCGCTCCATCCGGTGGAGGAGAAAATGGTCGATCTCGTTCCGGGGCCAGTCCTTGTCCCGCACGGTCGGCACCACCGGCCGCTCGGGTGGCAGCAAGGACCAGTGCCGCTTGTAGACAGCCCCTTGCTCGATCCATCGGCCGATGACCGCAATCTCGTGCGGGGTCAGGCTGAGATTACTTTCCGGGGGGGGCATCAGCAGGTCCGGGTCGTGGGAGACCAGCCGCTGATACAGTTCGCTCGCCGCCAAATCGCCGGGGACCACCACGAATCGGTCCGGATGTTCCTGCAATGCCTGGAACCAGCCTGCCTCATTGTCCAGCCCCAGCGAGGCTTCCTGCTTGGATTCGTCCGGACCGTGGCACTTGAAACACCGGTCGGAGATGATGGGCTTGACATGGAAATTGAAATCCACGACATCCGGTAGCTGCGTACCCCCTTTTTCCGATGGCATCTCCGCCTTGAAAAATCCCGGCAATACCCAGACGGCGGCGGACAAACCCAATGCCGCCGCCATGATGGTCAACTTCCTGTTCGACATAAATTCCTGTAATGGTGGTGTAATGCCCAAAGATATCCAATCTTTCGCTTTTACTCCCGAATAAAATAAGGTCTTCCCAACAAACTGCGGCGGATGGCAGGAGCGGGGACCCAGGAATCCGGACGCCTACAGGTCCTCGCCCAGGTAATTATGTGGGGTGATGCGAAGAAGTTCCTCCCGGACGGCCTCATCGACCTGCAAGGACCGGATGAAGGTATGGATGTCCGCACTGCCGATACTTTCCTTCCCGCGGGTCAGTTCCTTGAGGGCCTCGTAGGGCGCCGGATAACCTTCCCGACGAAGGATGGTCTGGATTGCTTCCGAAACCACCATCCAGTTGGCTTCGAGGTCCTTCTCCAGGGCCGGGCGGTGCAGCACCAGTTTCCCAAGCCCTTTTAGGATGGCTTGGAAAGCGACGACCGTATGGGCCATGGGTACGCCCACATTGCGCATCACGGTGCTGTCGGTCAGGTCGCGCTGCAGCCGGGAGACCGGCAATTTCCCGGCCAGGTGGGCGAACATCGCATTGGCAAGCCCGAGGTTGCCCTCCGCATTCTCAAAGTCGATGGGATTGACCTTGTGGGGCATGGCGGAGGATCCGACCTCCCCGGCTACGGCTTTCTGCTTGAAATAATCCATTGAAATGTAGGTCCAACAATCCCGACACAAGTCTACCAGGATGTTGTTGATCCGCTCCAGGGCATGAAATACCGCCGCCAGGTTGTCGTAGTGCTCGATCTGGGTCGTATACCGGGAGCGGACCAGGCCGAGGTCTTCCGCCAGGAACGAATCGGCGAACCCCGGCCAGTCCACTTTGGGATAGGCAACCTTGTGTGCGTTGAAATTTCCGGTCGCCCCCCCGAACTTACCGCTCCAGGGTATGGCGGTCAACTGCGCCCACTGGGCGTCGAGCCGCTCCACAAATACCCGGAACTCCTTGCCCAACCGGGTGGGGGATGCCGGCTGGCCATGGGTACGCGCCAACATCGGCACTTCCCGCCAATCCTGGTAACATGCGAGCAGCCGGTCCCGCAGCCGGCGGAACAGCCCCTCGTATACCTGGTGCACGGCGTCGCGGAGCATCATCGGCTGCGCCGTATTGTTCACATCCTGGGAGGTGAGGCCGAAGTGGATGTACTCCCGGTAGGCCTCGAGCCCCGTACCGGCCATCCTTTCCTTCAGGAAATACTCCACCGCCTTGACATCATGGTTGGTGGTCTTCTCTATTTCCTTCACCCGGAGGGCGTCCTGGACCGAAAATTCCGCCGCCGTCGATTCCAGTACCGCCAAGGCTGCGGGGTCCACCAGGCGAAGTTCCGGAAGCGGCAACCGACACAGGGCACGGAAGTAGGCGACCTCGACCTGCACCCGGTATCGAATCAGGGCGTACTCGGAAAAGTACGCGGTCAGCACGGCCGTCTTGTCCGCATACCGACCGTCGATCGGGGAAATGGCATCTATCATAAGGGATTCGGATTTGTTGCAAAGGTAGGGCATACCCCGACAGGGCGGACGCGGGGACATACATTTATTCAATCGGAATCCCGGTCGACGGTTCGCAAAAAAAATGAGTCATCGCAGGGATGACTCATACACATAACCATGAAAATAATTAACCAAACTATATCTTTATGGCCGTCGTGAGGACGGTCGGGCAGGCAATTTCACCGGGAGCGGTCCGAAAGGGGGGAATCGTAGGCCCCCGGTGAGCAAGTGTTCCATTTTCCGTGTGAGCAAAGCGCAGTTTTTGCGATGGCCCTAGCTGATTTGTCGGACCAACCAACTATTAAACAATTATCTAAATCGTAACAACATTTATACCAAAATGAAACGACTGATATTTTTTTTCATATCCCCGCTGCTGCTCCTGCTTGCCGCCTGCCGGAAGTCCGGGGAAGCCCCCCCGCCTTATCGGATCGAACAGCAGAAAATCAGTTCGAACGCCATGGTGGTTGCCGAACATCCCCTGGCGAGTGCGGCAGGGGTGGAGATCCTCCGGGCAGGGGGAAATGCCGTGGATGCCGCCATCGCCAGCCAGTTCGTCCTGGCGGTCGTCCATCCCAGGGCCGGGAACATCGGAGGTGGCGGCTTCCTGGTGGTCCGGATGGCGGACGGCCAAACCACCGCCCTCGACTACCGGGAAAAGGCACCTGCGGCGGCCCATCGGGACATGTACCTCGACTCAACGGGTAATGTGATGGACCTGGTCAGCCGGGAAGGGCATCTCGCGGTCGGGGTACCGGGTACCGTCGCCGGCATGGAAGCGGCTTTCCAGCGCCACAGCCGGCTCCAGGATTGGCAAGCCCTCCTGGAACCGGCCGTCCGACTGGCGGAGCAGGGCTTCCGCATCACCGCGTCCGAGGCGGAACGCCTGAACGAATACCGCCCCAAGTTCATGTCTTACAATGCTGATGCCGCACCCTTCGTCCGCGACGGCGAGTGGCGTACGGGCGACCGCTTGGTGCAGCCTGCGCTGGCGCGGACCCTGCGCCGGATCCAACAACAAGGGGCGCGGGATTTTTATGAAGGAGAAACCGCCGACCTCATCGTCCGGGAGATGGCGAGGGGCGGGGGCTTGGTCACCAAGGACGACCTCCTGCGGTACGAAGCGGTTTGGCGGGAACCGGTCACCGGCCGCTACAAGAACTTCCGCATCCTCACCATGCCTCCTTCCTCCAGCGGCGGCGTGGCCTTGGTCCAATTGCTCGGCATGCTGGAGACGGTACCGTTGCGCACCTACGGCTTCCAAAGCACCGCAGCGGTCCATGCCATGGTGGAGGCGGAAAGAAGGGTGTACGCAGACCGGGCCACCTACATGGGGGATGCCGATTTTTATCCCGTCCCGATGAACACCCTGCTGGACGCTTCCTATATCGCCGGTCGGTTCCGGGATTTTTCCCCGGATAAGGCCACCCCCAGCGAGGCGGTCGGCAGCCGGTCCGCAGGCACCACCCCGGAAAGCTTCGAGACGACCCACACCTCCATTGTCGATGCATTCGGCAACGCCGCTTCGGTCACCACCACCCTCAACCTTAATTACGGATCCAAGGTGATCGTACAGGATGCCGGTTTTTTCCTGAACGACGAAATGGATGATTTCAGCGCCAAGCCGGGCGTACCCAATTACTTCGGGCTCGTAGGTGCGGAAGCCAACGCCATCCAGCCGGGCAAGCGGATGTTGAGCAGCATGACGCCAACCATCGTCGAGAAAGACGACAGCCTGTTCATGGTGCTCGGCGCACCGGGCGGTTCCACCATCATCACGGCCGTCCTGCAGACCTTCCTCAATGTCGTGGAATTCGATATGCCGCTCGACCGGGCCGTCGCGGCCCCCCGTTTCCATCACCAATGGCTACCGGACCAGATCAGCTGCGAACCGGATGCCGTAGACACCCTGGTGCGCCGGCAATTGGTGAACATGGGCCATACCCTCCATGCGGTGGACCGCATGGCGCTGGTCAAGGCCATCCAACGCCTGCCGGACCAGACCCTGCATGGCGCGGGAGACCCCCGGAATCCGGACGACCATGCCGCCGGCTACTAGGACCCCGGCCGCCGACGCCTGCCCAGACAATTTTATCACGGTACTTGGCCGAATTGGCTACCTTTGCGGCTACCGTCCATCTTTGAACGATACATTCATGACCAAGGTAATACCACACAGCCTGCTGACCGAGTTCGATACGGACCTCATCAAAGTGGGCAAACACTTCCGGCTGTATGAAAAAATGGGCAGCCATCCCCTGCAGATCGACGGTGTCTGGGGTACCCTCTTCTCCGTCTGGGCCCCCAATGCGGCGGAAGTGTCGGTCATCGGAAACTTCAACTTCTGGAACGAAACCACCCACCCCCTGTTCGCCCGATTGGACAGCTCCGGTATCTGGGAAGGCTGGATACCGGGAATCGGGAAGGGAACCCTTTACAAATACAGCATCCTCGCCAAGGACGGCCGCCGATTGTCCAAAGGCGACCCCTTTGCCAGATTCTGGGAAATCCCGCCGAACACCGCCTCCATCGTATGGGACCCTTATTACCAATGGAAGGACCAGGATTGGATGGAAAAGCGTCGGGCCAATGCCGGAAAACCCCAACCCTGCTCCGTCTACGAGGTGCACCTCGGCACCTGGAAGAAGAAATCCGACGGCCTGCACTCCTTCAGTTACCGGGAACTCATCGACGAGCTGGTGCCCTATGTCAAGGACATGGGGTTCACCCATGTCGAATTCATGCCGGTCATGGAACACCCCTATTTCCCTTCCTGGGGTTACCAGATCACCGGGTATTTCGCACCGACCAGCCGGTTCGGGTTTCCGGAGGACTTCATGGCCCTCGTCGATGCCTTCCACCAGGCCGGCATCGGGGTGCTGCTCGATTGGGTCCCCTCCCATTTCCCCTACGATGCCCACGGACTGGCGGACTTCGACGGAACCCACTTGTATGATCACGCAGATCCCCGCAAAGGCTTTCATCCCGACTGGAAAAGCGCCGTCTTCAACTACGGCCGCTGGGAGGTCCGGAGCTTCCTGATTTCCAACGCCCTCTTCTGGCTCGACCAGTTCCATTGCGACGGCCTGCGTGTAGATGCAGTCGCCTCCATGCTCTACCTCGATTATTCCAGGAAAGAAGGGGAATGGCTGCCCAATGAATACGGCGGGAAGGAAAACCTCGAGGCCATTTCCTTCCTCAAGGAATTCAACGAGGTGGTACACCGGGAATACCCGGATGTCGTGACCATCGCGGAAGAAAGCACCGCTTGGAACGGCGTCAGCAGACCGGTACAGGACGGTGGACTGGGCTTTGACCAGAAGTGGATGATGGGCTGGATGCACGACACCTTGCGGTATCTCCAACACGATCCCCTCTTCCGGAAAGACCATCACCACGAACTGACTTTCAGCCTGATTTACGCCTTTACGGAAAAATTCATGCTGCCGCTGTCCCATGACGAGGTCGTCCATGGCAAAGGGCCCCTCATCGACCGGATGCCCGGACCGGAGTGGAACCGCTTCGCCGGCCTGCGCAACCTGCTCGGATATATGTGGACCCATCCCGGCTCACAACTCCTCTTTATGGGCGGGGAATTCGGCCAAACCTCCGAATGGAACATCGAACGGGGCCTGGAATGGTGGCTCCTCCAATATGAACCCCACCAGGGTGTCCAGCTTTGGCTCAAGGACCTGAACGCCTTTTACAAGGAAAGCCCCGCCTTGTATGAGCGGCAGTTCGAACAGGACGGATTCGCCTGGATCGAACATGCCGACTATGTCAACAGCGTGCTGACCTATGTCCGGAAAGGAAACCAAACCGCCGACATCCTGGTTGTGGTCTGTAATTTCACCCCCGTGCGCCGCGACGCCTATCGCATGGGGGTCCCGCGAAAAGGCAACTGGCGGGAAGTCCTCAACAGCGACAAGCCGGAATACGGCGGTACCGGGGTCCGCAATCCGGGAATCCTCAAGGCCGCTTCGGTACAGCAACATGGCTATGACCATTCCCTCGTCATCACCGTCCCGCCGATGGCCACCCTGATCCTGGCGCCCGCCGCCGCCCGCAAGAAACCGACCACCCAAAACCCCTAGGAAAAGTGAATACGCACAGGTCCGGATTCGTCAATATCATCGGCAAACCCAATGCCGGCAAAAGCACCCTGATGAACGCACTCGTCGGGGAACGGATGTCGATTATCACCGCCAAACCGCAAACAACCCGCCATCGTATCGTCGGACTGCTCAGCGGAGACGACTTCCAAATCGTTTTCTCCGATACGCCCGGTATCATCGGGACTCCCTCCTACCGGATGCAAAAGTCCATGAACCAC
Source organism: uncultured Saprospiraceae bacterium (assembly GCA_964573725.1). Lineage (GTDB taxonomy): Bacteria > Bacteroidota > Bacteroidia > Chitinophagales > Saprospiraceae > UBA6168. The sequence goes on along the minus strand of CAZNLJ010000024.1, from coordinate 43,062 downwards.
ACCGTCCTGTCGGCTTTCGAGGATGCGGATATCATGCTGCTGGTCGCGGATGCCGCGGAAAAGCCGGACGACAATGACCCCCTGTTGGAGAAACTGCAGCAATTCGAGGGGCCCAAGTTCTTGGTGGTCAACAAAAAGGATATTGTCACCCCCGCCGTGGCGGCAGCCCTCGCCGAATGGTGGCAGCTGCAGGTCACTTTCCAGGAAACCATCCTCCTTTCCGCCCTGCAGAAAGAGAATACCGACCTGCTGATGGACAAGATCATGCAGCACCTGCCGGAAGGCCCGGTCTATTATCCCAAGGACCAACTCACCGACAGGCCGGAACGCTTCTTTGTGAGCGAAATCATCCGCGAACGGATCCTGGAGCAATACCACGAGGAAATCCCCTACGCCACCGAAGTGACCATTACCCACTTCAAGGAAAAAACCACCACCAAAGGACTCCCCCTGACGGAAATCGGGACGGTCATCTATGTGGAAAGGGAATCGCAGAAAATGATCCTGCTGGGTCGAAAAGGTACCGCTGTGAAACAACTCGGTACGGCCGCCCGAACCGCCCTCGAGACCTGGCTGGAACGGAAGGTCTACCTGGAAATCCATGTCAAGGTCCGCGACAAGTGGCGCAACGACGAACGGATGCTGCGGCATTTCGGGTACGACGCTTGAAGGGCCGCCGGAAACCGGCCGCCCGCACAACAAGTCCTTAAAAGAACGAAAATTGTTATGGGTAGAATAGTGGCTATCGTCGGCAGGCCCAACGTCGGCAAATCGACCATCTTCAACCGGCTCATCGGCGGAAGACAGGCCATCGTGGATGATGTCAGCGGCGTGACCCGGGACCGGCAGTACGGCTCCTGCGAGTGGAATGGAAAAATTTTCACCGTCGTGGATACCGGCGGCTTCGTGGGCCATTCGGACGATGTGTTCGAGGCGGCCATCCGCTCACAGGTCTCCATCGCCATCGAGGAAGCCTCCGCCATCATCTTCCTGGTCGATGTCACCACCGGGATCACGGACCTCGACGAAGACGTGACCCGGATGCTCCGACGGTCCGACAAACCTGTCCTGCTGGCTGTCAACAAGGTGGACAACAGCGATCGTTACCTGGAGGCCAACGAGTTCTACAGCCTCGGTTTCGAGGAAACCTTCTTCATCTCTTCCCTGACCGGAAGCGGCACCGGCGACCTGCTCGATGCCGTCACCGAATATATCACGGATGAGGTGGAGGTGGTGACCGAGTTGCCCAAATTCGCCATCGTCGGGCAACCCAACGTGGGTAAGTCCTCCCTTGTCAATGCCCTGCTCGGCGAAGACCGGAATATCGTCACGGATATCGCCGGCACCACCCGCGATTCCATCCACTCCAAATATGACCGCTTCGGCAAGGAATTCCTCCTGATCGATACCGCCGGCATCCGAAAGAAGGCCAAGGTTCATGAGAACCTGGAGTTCTATTCCGTGATGCGTGCCATCCGCGCCATCGAGGAAGCGGATGTTTGTTTCCTGATGCTCGATGCACAGGCCGGTATCGAACAGCAGGACCTCAGCATCCTCCGCCTGATGCAACGGCGGAACAAGGGCGTCGTCATCCTGGTCAACAAATGGGACCTCCTCGACAAGGAAACCAATACCGCCCGCGATATGGAACAGGCCGTCAAGGCCCGCACCGCCCCCTTCACCGACGTTCCTGTCGTTTTTATCTCGGTACACGAAAAACAACGGATCTTCAAGGCTGTGGAAGTGGGACTGGAGGTGTTCGAAAACCGGTCCCGCAAGATCAAGACCGCCCTGCTGAACGACACCCTGCTGCCGGAAATCGAAAAGTACCCCCCGCCTTCCCACCGCGGTCGGAATGTCAACATCAAATTCATCAACCAACTGCCCATCCCTTATCCGGCCTTCGTTTTCTATTGCAACCACCCGAAATACGTGCGCGACAGCTACCGGAACTTCCTGGAAAATAAGATCCGGCAACATTTCAACTTCAGCGGCGTACCGATCACCATTTTCTTCCGCGAAAAATGACAGGTGTTCCCGCCACCGGTATCTTTACACCGACCCGATTCAAATCAGTCACATCACCGACGAGACCATCATGCCATTCGAACACACCCACCTGCCTGGACTGACGCTCTTCGATCCGGCCGTCATCGGAGACGATCGGGGCTACTTTTATGAAAGTTACAACGAACGGGACTTCCATGCCGCCGGGGGTATTTCCGCCAGGTTCGTGCAGGACAACCAGGCTTTCTCCGCCTACGGGGTCTGCCGCGGACTCCACTATCAACTGGCCCCTTATACCCAGGCGAAACTGGTCCGTGTCATCCAAGGGACGGTCCTGGATGTCGTGGTCGACCTGCGCCTGGATTCACCGACCTACGGACAAAGCTTTTCCTGTCTGCTCAGTGGGGAGAACCACCGCCAGCTGTTCGTACCGAAAGGGTTCGCCCACGGCTATGTCGTCCTCAGTCCCCATGCGGTTTTCTTCTACAAGTGCGACGAATATTACCAGCGAAGCCATGAGGCCGGCATCCACCCCCTCAGCCCCGGCCTCGCCATCGATTGGCAGTTCGACCTGACCAAGGCGCTGCTGGCGGAAAGGGACCTCCAATGGCCTGCCTTCGGCGAACACCTCGACCCCGTCAGCGGAATGCCTGTCCGGTCCGGCCGCTGAACACCGGCTCCGCCGCCTGCTCGATACCGAACCAATCCTTACGAAAGATGCCTGCTATCAACGATTCGAGACCCACCGTCCTGGTCACCGGCAGCCAGGGTCAATTGGGAACGGCCATTGGTCGCCTCCAGGGGGATTTCCCCGCCTTCCGTTTCCTGTTTACCGACCGCTCCACCCTGGACCTCCTCCGGGAAACGGATGTCCACGACTTCCTCGCCGCGCACGCCGTGCAATACTGTATCAATTGCGCCGCCTACACGGCCGTCGACAAGGCGGAACAGGAACCGGAACAAGCCTGGAAAGTCAATGCCGCCGGGGCCGGGTATCTCGCCGCGGCCTGTGCAGCCCATGCGATACCCCTGGTCCATATTTCCTCCGACTACGTCTACCACAACGACCGGAACACCCCCCTCCGGGAAACGGACCCCACCCAGCCGCAAGGCATCTATGCCCGGTCGAAACTGCAGGGGGAACAGCTGGTCCGGCAGTTTCATCCGGACGGCGCCCTGATTGTGCGGACTTCCTGGGTGTATGCCCCATGGGGTCACAACTTCGTCAGGACCATGCTTCGCCTGGCCGGTGAGCGGTCTGCCCTCGCTGTCGTCTGCGACCAGGTCGGTACCCCTACCTATGCGCCGGACCTTGCCCGGGCCTTGCTGCTTATCCTGACGGACCTATGGCACGGAACCCGTCGGATCGACACCCTGGCCGGGACCTACAACTTCAGCAACGAAGGGGTGGCCAGCTGGTATGATTTTGCGGTGGCCATCTTCCGCATCAAAGGCATCGACATCACCGTCCAGCCCATCGCGACCACCGACTATCCGACTCCTGCCCAAAGGCCCCCCTTCAGCCTCCTGGACAAGACCCGGTTCAAGTCTGCGTTCGGCCAGCGCATCCCGCATTGGCAGGACAGCCTGACGGAGTGCCTGCAACGCATGTAACGGGTCGGGAAACCGGTTTAAGGCCGTTCGGGCAAAAGGCGGTATTGCGGTGATTCCTGCAATGGCACCACCAACGGATGACCGCTGCCGAGCATCCTTTTCGCCCGGATGAATTGTGCCAGACGGTAAGGGGTGAACCCAGGCTCGCCCCGGCGGAGACTCTCCACCTCCACCCGGTCGGAGGCATGGATGATTTTCCCTTCCCCCACATACATGGCCACATGGGTGATGCGTTCCCGGCTTCCTTCCGATGCCTTGGTTCCGAAAAACAGCAGGTCGCCGGGAAGCAGCCTTTCGATCGCCGCCGTATCGCCGGCCACTTCCTCCCCGGCCAGCACCTGTTGGCTGGCATCCCGGGGCAGCTGCAGCCCGTTCAGGAAGTACACCATCTTGGTGAATCCGCTGCAGTCCATGCCTTTCCCGGATGTCCCCCCCCAAAGGTAAGGACGGCCCATCATCCGGTATGCGGTCGACAGCAGGTGTCCGGCATCGGGTACCCGGGTCTGCAACCAAGCCTCCCATGGCATCGCATCCCCGACCGGGATCCACCCCTCCCGACCATCCGGCAGACGCACCTGATAGGCCGCCCCTTCCGTTCCCGCCAGCGCCAGGATGTTCCCCGCAACCAGGTCCGACACGACGGCACCCGACAGGGAACGGTCGGCATACGCGAATCCGAAGTCCGCCGTGAAGACAACCCGGTCCCGCCGCAACCATTCCGTCCTTCCGATGGAATCGACCGGTACGAAGCCGCCGGCATCCAACCAGCCGAAATAATCGTCCGGAGATTGGACGAGGTAGAAGCCGCCTTCTTTCTTCCAAACCCGCAGCACAGCGCCCATCAAGGCCTGGGTGCCGAGTTCCGCGGAATGCCGCGGTGCGGAACGCATGTTGCAGACCGACACATTCACCAACCCGAAGTGAAGCCCCCCCAATTCATCGGCAGGGAGCAGCTCCAACCGGTCGACGAAAGGGATGCCCGCCTCCGCCAGCTGTTCCAACAGGTGCGCGCGTGCCGCCGGCAGGTTGGTCTGCCCACTGATTTCCAATGGCAACCGTTTCCAACGGGCCGTATCCACCTGGAACAAGGCGACCCGCTTGTCCGGCGCGAACGAACGGGCCGTCGCCGCCACCATCCGGCGGGCGGTTCGGATTTCCCGGGGGACCCCGCAGGATGTCAGCAGGGCCAAGAAGGTGACTAACAAGGCGATCAAGGGTCGTATCATGACATATTATTGTGGAAGGAAAGGCCGAAAGGGTAGGGGATGGCCCGCCAGGACACTGGCCTGGTCCATATCCGCCCCCCGGCCCCCGTAAAGGTAAACACCCGGCCTGAGAAATATTGACCGAACCGTTCCGGATAGCGGCCGCTGTGCAGCGGACATGCTTTCCCTTTGTCTTTATTTTACCGTAAGTTTGCCAAAAACATCCCTTTCCGTGGCTGCTAAACAAAAACATAACCAACCGACGGGAGCGGAGTCCGGCGGCAAGCTGACGCCGCTCATGGAGCAGTATTTTCAGATGAAATCCCGCCACCCCGATGCCATCCTGCTGTTCCGGGTCGGCGACTTCTATGAGACCTTCGGGGAGGATGCGGTCACCAGCTCCAAAGTGCTCGGTATCGTCCTGACCAGCCGCAACAACGGCGGCAGCGACATGGAACTGGCCGGGTTCCCCCATCATTCCCTCGATCTGTACCTGCCGAAACTCGTACGCTCCGGCTACCGGGTGGCGATTTGCGAGCAACTGGAAAAACCCTCCCCGGAGAAGAAGATCGTCCGCCGCGGTGTCACGGAAATCGTCACCCCCGGCATCACCACGGACGAGAAACTGCTGGATCACAAGACCAATAATTTCCTGGCGGCTGTTTTCCCGGGAAAAAAGGACCTGTACGGCATTTCCTTCCTGGATATCTCCACCGGGGAGTTTTTCGTTTCGGAAGGGAACTGGACCTACCTCGACAAACTCCTGCAGGGTTTCCATACCACCGAGGTCCTTTTTCCGAAAAGCCGCGGCAAGGAGCTCCTTCCGCTGTTGGGAGAACGCTACTACACATACCCGCTGGACGATTGGGCCTTTACCCTGGATTTTGCGCGGGACAAGCTGCTGGGCCATTTCGAGGTTTCCTCGCTGAAAGGCTTCGGTGTGGAAGACCTGGAACTGGGCCAGACGGCCGCGGGTGCCACCCTCCAATACCTCAACCTGACGGAAAACCGGCAGCTTCGGCACATCGGGTCCATCAGCCGCGTCCCGGCGGAAAAATACGTCTGGCTCGACCGCTTCACGGTCCGCAATCTCGAACTGGTGCAGGCCCAACATGAAGGGGGGACCGCCCTGATCGATGTGCTCGACCAAACCGTCACCCCCATGGGCGGCCGGTTATTGAAGAAATGGATGATCCTGCCGCTGACCTCCCTCGCGGATATCGAACACCGCCTCTCGGTGGTGGCGTATTTCCTGGAACACCCGGAAACCGCCCTGGAGACGGAGAGCTGCCTGCGACAGGTGGGCGACCTCGAAAGGTTGATATCGAGGGTGGCGATGGGCAAGATCCAACCCCGGGAAATCGTACAGCTCAACAAGGCCCTGGCCGCTATAGAACCTTTGAAAATGCTGCTCTTCAGCTCGGAGAACGCTTACCTCCAAAGGATATACGACGGCCTCAACCCCTGCCGCTCCCTCCAGCAGGAAATCAACCGCCAGATTGTCCCGGAACCCCCGACCCTCGCCTCCAAAGGCGGTGTCATGGCCGATGGGTTCCATCCGGACCTGGACAAATGGCGGCACACCGTCCGCCACGCCCAGGAACTGCTGCTCGATGTGCAACGCCGGGAAGCCGCCGCAACCGGTATCGACAACCTGAAGATCGGCTTCAACAACGTCTTCGGCTATTACCTCGAGGTCACCAACAAGCACAAGGACAAAGGACTCGTGCCGGACGGTTGGGTACGCAAACAAACCCTGGCCAACTGTGAGCGATATATTTCCGAGGAACTGAAGAACCTCGAATCCGAAATCCTGGGTGCGGAGGAACGGATCCAGGAACTGGAGGACCGGCTTTACCGCGAATTTGTGTCGTCCATCTCGGAGTTCATCCAACCCGTCCAACACAACGCCCTCCTGCTGGCCCGGCTGGATTGCCTGCTGTCCTTCGCCCGGGTAGCGGCCAAGCACCAATATGCCCGCCCCCAATTGGACGACAGCTTTGTCATCGACATCCGCGACGGACGGCATCCGGTCATCGAACGGCAATTGCCGCCGGGTGAGCCGTACGTGCCGAATGATGTGTGGCTCGACAATGAGACCCAACAAATCATCGTCATCACCGGACCGAACATGTCCGGTAAATCCGCCTTGCTGCGCCAAACGGCCTTGGTCTGCCTCATGGCACAGATGGGGTCTTATGTCCCGGCTTCCCATTGCCGCCTGGGGCTGGTCGACAAGGTCTTCACCCGGGTCGGTGCCTCCGACAACCTGGCTGCCGGCGAAAGCACCTTCATGGTGGAAATGAACGAGACCGCCAGCATCCTGAACAATATTTCCGCCAGGAGCCTGATTCTCCTGGATGAAATCGGCCGGGGAACCAGTACCTATGACGGCATCTCCATCGCCTGGTCCATCGCCGAGTTCCTGCATGACCACCAGGATTTACGCCCGAAGACCTTGTTCGCCACCCACTACCATGAACTGAACGAACTGGCGGAAAAGTTGCCCCGCATCCGCAATTTCAACGTCGCCGTCAAGGAAATCAACCAGCGGGTCCTCTTCCTCCGGAAACTGGTGGCAGGCGGCAGCCAGCACAGCTTCGGCATCCATGTGGCCAGGATGGCCGGCATGCCCCGGTCCATCGTCGAAAGGGCCGGCGATATCCTCTCCCAACTGGAAGCGAAACACATCGATGCCCATCCCGCGCACGCCGACGCCCCGACACGTCCCGCCCGGGCCGCTACGGCGGAGATCCGCAACGACCGCGTCCAATTGAGCATCTTCGAAACATTCGACCCCCGCATCGGCAAGATCAAGGAAATCCTGCTCGATATGGAGGTCAATACCATGACCCCCGTGGAATGCCTGGTAAAACTCAATGAACTCAAACGGTTGGCGCAGTCCGCCGGCAAGGACGAATAAGGGGATCCCCCGCTTGTCCCGGCACCGTGCCCGCCGACCAATACCTCTCCGCATGACCGCTATCTGCGACGGTGGCTCCTCCAAAGCGGATTGGGCCCTCCTCCTCGAGGATGGGTCCGTCCGGTATTTTTCCGGCCCGGGGTTCAACCCCAATTATGAGGATTTGTCCTCCATCCGGGATAAACTGCGGGAGTCCCTTTTCCGGCAACGCTCCCCCCTTTCCCCACTGGATGCCGTGCGTTACTACGGTGCCGGCTGCCAGGATCCGCAAAGTCGCGTCAAGGTTGCGGAGGCCTTCCAGGCCCTGGCTCCGGGTGTGGACCTCTCGGTCGATACGGATATCCTGGGAGCCGCCCGGGCGGTGTGCGGGAATTCCCCCGGCATCGTCGGCATCCTGGGCACCGGCTCCAATTCCGCGGCATACGACGGAAGGGACATCTCCGACCAGGTGGAGAACCTGGGCTTCCTGTTGGGGGATGAGGGGAGCGGCAACCACATCGGGAAAGAATTGGTAAAAAGCTATTTCTATCAGGAAATGCCCACGGAATTACGGTCCCTGATGGATTCGGCTTTCCCCCGGGGCCGGCAGGACCTCATCGAAAGGCTCTACCTCGACCGGCAGCTGCCGGCTGCCTATCTCGCTTCCTTTTTTCAACGCTTTCATCCGCAACGTAACCATCCCTACGTGGCCTCGCTGATCCGCCGTTGCTTCCGGGAATTCCTCGACCGCCATATAGGAAAATACCGGAACCACCTTGCCGTGCCCATCCATTTCATCGGATCGGTGGCCTTCCTTTGCCGGGACTTACTGGAGGAGACGCTCCTGGAAAATGGCCTCCGTATGGGTATTGTCCTCCGTCAACCGCTGGAAGGTCTGGTCTCCTATCACCGGGGTGCCGGCCGGTGATTGTCTTCCGCCCGGTCATGCCCCGGCAACCGCCCTCGAATACCCTCCCTCCCGGTCCGCCTTTTTCGTACGGATGCCGGCGTCCAGGGCCAACAGCAAGGGAATCATGGCATGCGGCAAACGATAAACCGTTTCGAACATCCATTGGTGAAGGCTGCCGGACAGGTCGGCCCCGTATATGTTACCGGCCACCCGCGCTGCCGCCGTCGCGAATCCCCAACCCGCCGCATACCACAACACCCACTTTCGCCATTGAGGCGGGAGGAAAACCCCGGCACCTACCACGAAATCCATCCACCCAGCCACCTGCAGGAATTGCAGCGCGCCTTCTTTCGTCAAACCCAAGATCCGGATCGTCATGCTCATGAAACTGCCGGGCACCGGGTAATATCCCACCGCATACAGCCCGTGACAGACAAAGGTCAGGGAAACCGCCCACCGAAGGTAAAGGGAACTCCGCCTTCCGAGTCCGTCTTGGGTGACGACCGCATACAGCAGGGCCAAGGGCGCAACCACCTGGAGACTGTATTCGAACAGCTGCCCGGCATGAAAGAAATGTTCTTTCATGTACAACAAGGCCAGGACCGCCAGACCTGCCGTACCGACCAGGATCCAGCCGCGAAGCCAGCGGCTCCCCGGTCGCCCGATCATCAAGGTCGCGGCCGCACAAGCCAGGTACAACCAACCGAAGGCCACCGTGAGGACTTCCACCGTCCGGTCGTCCACCAATCGGACAAATTCCTGCCAGGAACCGAAACCCAAATAGCCGGTCAACGGCTCCATCCAGGACTGGTCCCAGAGCAGCTCGGTGAAAGGGGCATCCCAGTACAAATGCTGCCAGGCTCTCCCCAGGAAGACGGTGCAGGCTGCCCCCCTCAGCAACCATTCGAACAGGGGTCGGGTACGGGCTACGGTTAATTCCATCTCGTTTTTTTTGACCGGGAAGGCAAACGGTCGCCGGCGGGGCCGGACCAGCATTCCTTTTTCGCCGGAATTCCATAACAAATGAACCTTTCGGGGACGGTGGTTGTTCGCCCAGTGACAAATACCCCTGCCCATGAATTTCGAACGTATCGAACAGGAACTCCGGTTCGGCACCAGCCGCAGCAGCGGCCCCGGCGGCCAACACGCCAACAAGGTGGAAACACGCGTCAGCCTGTGGTTCGACATCGCCGCATCGGAAGGGTTGTCGGATCACGAGAAAGACACCCTCCTTTCCGCCCTGCAAACCCGCGTCAACCGGGAAGGTTGCCTACAACTGACCTGCCAGGAAACCCGCTCCCAGCAGGAAAACAAACAACGGGTCATCGTGCGGCTCCGGGAACTCTTGACCGAAACCCTGCGTCCCGTAAAACCCAGGCTCTTCCGGGTCCGCCCCTCCGCCGGTCAACGGGCGGCAAGAAGGAAGGACAAGAGCCACCGCTCGGATTTGAAGGCCAGCCGCCAAAAAATACAGGTATGACTTTCCGCCTCAGGTCCTTACTGTCCTGCGCGGGTTTGCCTTATCTTCGCGGCGGAAAGCATTCCGGCCGGCCTCGCCGCCGAAAACAACAATAACGAGGTCAGCGATCCCGATGGTTCATCCCTTTCCGCAATGACTATGAAAGCTACCGACCAAGCCGGCCGACCGGCTGCCACCGCAATCACCCTCGACACCATCCCTTCCGCCGTCGAGGCCATCCGACAAGGCAAGATCATCATCGTCGTGGACGATGAGGACCGCGAAAACGAAGGTGACTTCATCTGTGCCGCAGAATGCGTCACCCCGGAAATCATCAATTTCATGGCTACCCACGGCAGGGGCCTCATCTGTGCCCCGCTGGATGAAAAACGGGCCGAGGAGCTGGGTCTGTCCATGATGGTACCGGACAACACCGCCTTGCATGAGACCGCCTTCACCGTTTCGGTGGACCTCATCGGGCGGGGTTGCACCACCGGTATCTCCGCCTATGACCGGGCAACGGGCATCCGGGCCCTGGTGGATCCTAGTACCCGTCCGGCCGATTTTGCGAAACCGGGTCACATTTTCCCCCTGAAGGCGAAATCGGGCGGGGTACTTCGCAGGACCGGCCATACCGAAGCCGCCATCGACCTGGCCCGGCTGGCCGGCTTCCGCCCTGCCGGCGTCCTGGTGGAAATCCTCAATCCCGACGGGACCATGGCCAGGATGCCGGAACTGAAGGAAATCGCCCGAAAATTCGACCTCCGGATCGTTTCCATCAAGGACCTCGTCGCCTACCGGATGCAGACGGAACGGCTGATCCGCCGCCATCTCTCCATGCCGTTCAAAAATAAGTTCGGGGAATTCGAACTGATTGCCTACGCACAGGAACCGACCGGTGATGTCCACCTGGCCATCATCAAAGGCATGTGGCGCCCGGAGGAGCCGGTGCTGGTCCGTGTCCATTCCTCCATGGAGGGCAACGACCTGCTGGGTTTCATTTTCGATGACCTCGGCACGGACCTTAACCGGTCGTTCGCAAAAATCGCGTCGGAAGGCAAGGGCGCGGTGGTCATCATGCGCCACAGCGACAAGGATGTCTCCCTGTTGGCTTCCCTGCAACACCGGATGCAATCCGCAGCCAACGGTTCCAACCGACCGGCAGCCCCCCTGCATTCGCCTTCGATGGAACACCGTGATTTTGGTATCGGTGCCCAAATACTCCGGGACTTGGGCATTTCCCGGATCCGGCTCCTGACCAATAAGAAAACCAGAAGGGTAGGCATGATGGGCTTCGGACTGGAAATAACCGAAGTGGTGGCTTGGTGACCGGCGGCTGGCGTTACGGCAGAATCCGGATAATTCCGGCGGCATCCGCCGTTCCTTCCGTCAAGCGACCGATCGGTTCGGTATGGGCGGAAAGCCCTGCAGCGGTCAGCACCGCCACTACCTCCGCCAGCTGTTCCGGCCGGACTGTCAGCAGCAGACCGCCGTTCGTCTGCGGATCCGACAGGGTCAGGTAGGCATCGAGTACGTCCACCCCCTCGGCGAATTGCACCGCCCCCCCGTACCGCGCCCAATTCCTGCTGGTCGCATCCGGCATGACCTGCTGCCGCAGGTACTCGGGAACCCCCTGCATGCGGGGTACCTTTCCATAATGGAGCTCCGCCCCCGTTCCGCCGCCCGCCGTCAGCTCCGACAAATGCCCCAACAGCCCGAAACCCGTCACATCGGTCATCGCCGTCACGGCTTCCAAGCTGCCTAATTCCGCCCCTACCTGGTTCAGCTGCGTCAGGTGGGATACCAATCCGTCCAGGTGGTCCGCAGCCAATAACCCCCGCTTCAGGGCGGTGGTGAGTACTCCACTGCCGATGGGCTTGGTGAGCAGGACCAGGTCGCCGGCTTGCCCGGTATGGTTGCGTTTGATATGGTCGGTACGAACCGTCCCGGTGACGGATAATCCGAAGAAAGGCTCCGGTGCCTCGATGCTATGCCCCCCCGCCAAGGGAATACCCGCTTCCGTACAGGTTTCACGGGCACCTGCCAGCACTGCGCCCGCCAGTTCCGGCGGCAACTGACCGACCGGCCATCCCAGGACGGCAATGGCCAACAGGGGGCGTCCCCCCATTGCATAGACATCACTCAGGGCGTTGGCCGCCGCAATCCGGCCGAAAGTGGCCGCATCATCTACGATCGGTGTGAAAAAATCGGTGGTGGAAACCAAGGCGACCTGGTCATCGAGCCGGTAAACCGCCGCATCATCCCGTTCCCGATATCCCACTAACAAGGCGGCATCCGCCGGTTGTGCCGGCAATGCTGCCAATATCTTGTCCAGGATGCCCGGGCCTATCTTGCATCCGCAACCCGCACCCTTGCTGAAAGCCGTCAACTTATATTCGCTCATTACCATCCTTTTTGATGTGCCAAGTCCAGGAGTCCCTCGGCTACGGATACCGGGTCCAAGGTGTCGGAAGCCCAGTCGTGCACCGCGGAAAAATTACCCCTCGCCGTCGCATGGTCATAAGTCTTGTCGTAATAGGCCAGTGCCACGGATGTCGCCCCCGCTATATCCCCCTCACGGAAAGCATGCAGCGCATCCTTGACCTGTTGCCCGCCCATGCGACGTTCGAGTTTCAACAGGCAAGCCTCCAGCGCCTCCGGGGGATGGTCGCCATAGCCCCGCACCAGGTAGGCCACCCGCTCCCGGAAAGGGATGTCCAGCCGGATCAGCGGCGCCGCCTTGAACAGGTTCCAAAAACCCTGCGGAATGAATACACGGCCGATGCTGCGGCTTTCGTTTTCCACCCACACGCGCCGACCCGGATCGGTCGCTGCCCATTCCCGGTGCAAGAGATTCTCGAATTGCTCCACGGTCGGCTGCGGCGCTTCGCCCAGTCCCCCGAAGGCCGAGCCCTTGTGACGGGCCAAACCCTCCAGGTCGAGCACCTGCTCCCCCAGCTCCCGAAGCGCCTGCAACACCGCTGTCTTTCCACTGCCGGTCTTGCCGCCCAACACCAGGTACCGGCGGGGTTCCTGTTCAAAGGACGACAGCACATGGGTGCGGTAGGCCTTGTATCCGCCTTTCAACAGGCCCACCTCAAATCCGGAGAATTCCAGCAGGGAAGCCAGGCTGCCGCTGCGCTTCCCGCCCCGCCAACAATACAGGGACACCCGCCGGTCGGGACAATACCGCATCGCTTCCCGGATATACCAGCCCATCTTGGCACCCGCCAGGTCCAGCCCCCGCAGGTAAGCGGGTTCCGGCCCCGACCGTTTGTACAAGGTGCCGACCTCCGCCCGCTCCGCATCATCGAACAAAGGAAGGTTCACGGCCCCCGGAATGTGCCCCTTCGCGTACTCCGAAGGTGTGCGGACATCGAACAGGACGGTTCCGGGTATACGCTCCCGCAAGAAAGTTGAAATATCGAATGATAGCACGTCGAAGGAAATTGACAAGCGGAAGCGGCCCGCAAACCAGGACCGCCCGGCCGCCCCGGAACAAGGTCGGACCGGTAGCGGACCGGAACGACGAGGAAGGTCAAAAATACGCCGATTACCCCATTTAGCAGAAAAAAAAAGCCCTTCCATCGATTGCAGTAGGGGATTCCAGGCTAATTGTGGAATTTAGCCGACCACAAAATAGCAGCCATGTCCATCCTCGCCCGTGTCTTTTTCGAAAGTGTCCTGCAAGCCTGGGACCAACTCGTCGCCAACCGCTTGCGTACCTTCCTGTCGCTGCTGGGCGTCACCATCGGCATTTTTTGCATCATCGGGGTCCAGGCTGCCGTCAATTCCCTGCAGGACAATGTCATGAGCAGCCTGAACAAGCTGGGTGACGATGTCATCTACATCCAGAAAATGCCCTGGAACGAGGATCCCGGACAGAATTTCTGGAAGTACCAGCGACGCCCGAATCCGGATTATGCCGACTACGAGGCGATCAAGACGAAATCAAATGCCGCCGGCCTGGTGGATTACCATGTCTTCATCGGCTCCCGGACCGCAAAATACCGGTCCAATAGTGTGGAAAGGGTGTTCGTCGCGGCGGTCACCTTCGATTTCGACAAACTGTTCAACATCGAATTCGACAAGGGCAGGTATTATACCCCGTCGGAATACCACTATGGCATGAACAAGGTCCTGATCGGATATCAGGTCGCCTCCGAACTGTTCGGCTCGCTGGACCCCATCGGTAAGGTCATCAACCTGGGTGGCCGCGACCTCGAGGTCATCGGCGTCTTCGAGAAATCCGGAAAGGACCTGCTCAAAGTCATGGACTACGACCAGGCCATCATCATCTCCTACGAATTGGCGAAAAAGATCGCCAACGTCCGGACCACCAACTTCTGGGGAACCACCGTCAACGTAAAGGCAAAACCCGGTGTCAGCCTCGAGGAGCTCCGGGACGACCTCACCTGGGTGCTCCGCTCCGAGCGGAAAATCAAACCGAAGGAGGACAACAACTTTTCCCTCAACAGCCTGTCGGTCCTGGCCAAACTGATGGACAATGTCTTCGGCGTCCTCAACATGGTGGGCTTCGCCATCGGCATCTTCGCCATCCTGGTCGGTATGTTCAGCGTTGCCAACATCATGTTCGTTTCCGTCAAGGAAAGGACCAATATCATCGGCATCAAAAAGGCCCTGGGGGCACGCCAGTCCATCATCCTGCTGGAGTTCCTGATCGAATCCGTCTTCCTTTGCGTCATGGGTGGACTGATCGGACTGGCGATGGTCTATTTCGTCCTGTTGGGCTTGAACGATGTCCTTCCTTTCCAAATCTACCTGGACCTGACCAACATGGCCTGGGGATTGTTCATCTCCATCGTGGTAGGGGTATTGTCCGGAGTCATCCCGGCCTTGCAAGCCGCCCGCATGGATCCCGTCGTCGCCATCCGCCACACTGCCTGACAGGCCCGGTCAGACAAAGCATCGCGCATGCCCGATTCCCGAATGAACACCCTGGACATCGACCTGTTGCAACACCAGGCCAGCCTGCGCTTCCGTACCCGGGAAGGAAAACGCCAGGTGTTCGATGCGGTCCGCAGGACCTTCCTTGTCCAGACACCCGAGGAACTGGTGCGCCAATTGCTTATCCAATATCTCGTGCTGGACAAGGGATACCCGCTCGGCCGCCTGGCTGTCGAAAAGGCCGTCCGGGTCCACCAACGCACCAAACGCTTCGACCTGCTGGCTTACGACCCCGACAACCGTCCCTTTCTGCTGGCGGAATGCAAAGCCCCCTCGGTCCGCATCACCGACGAGACTTTCTTTCAGGCCGCAACCTACAACATCACCCTGCAGGTGCCCTACCTGCTGGTCACGAATGGCCCGGAGACCTACTGCTGCCTGATCGACCACCAGGATAAAAAATACGTCTTTCTGCCGGAAGTCCCGAACATCCCTGTTTCTCCATTCGGCGAGTTTGCGTAATTTCGCCTCCGATAAAACCAAATCGCCCCCTGTTCCGAATACCGCCCCGCCGGCCCGTCGATTCGACCCGCCGGGGGAAGCGGCAGTTGACGACTATGAGCAAAGACACCATCCTGGTAACAGGTGCAAACGGACAAATCGGCTCCGTCCTAACCAAATCGCTGCAGGCACACTACGGAATCCGGCAGGTCATCGCCACGGACATCCGTCCGCCTTCCGAACCCTCCGAAGGGACCTACCTGACCCTGGATGTCACCGACCGGCCATCGCTCGACGAATTGGTCTCCCGCCATCGGGTCACCCAAGTCTACCACCTGGCCGCGATCCTCTCCGCCAAAGGGGAATCGGATCCCCTCCTGACTTGGGATATCAACATGAAAGGTCTTTTCAACGTGCTGGAAGTCGCCCGGGAACGCCAGGTCGCCAAGGTCTTCCACCCGAGCTCCATTGCCGTATTCGGAAAGGAGGCCCCCAAGACCATGACCCCGCAAACGGCGCCCCTCCAACCGGGAACTGTCTACGGGATGTCCAAGGTGGCCGGGGAAATGTGGGCCCAGTATTATTTCCAACGCTATCAGCTCGACATCCGTTCGCTGCGGTATCCCGGTGTCATCGGCTACCAGAGCGCCCCGGGCGGCGGTACGACCGACTATGCCGTGGACATGTTCCATTACGCGCTGCAAAACAAGCCATACCCCTGTTTCCTGTCTGCGGATACGCCCCTGCCCATGATTTATATGGACGACGCCATCCGGGCCACCCTGCAGTTGATGGAAGCACCGGCGGACCGTATCCGTGTGCGTACCAGTTACAACCTGTCCGCCGTCCACTTTACCCCGGCCCAACTGGCGGACAGCATCCGAACCCATCTTCCGGCTTTCCATGTCGACTACCGACCGGACTTCCGCCAACAAATCGCCGACAGCTGGCCGGCCAGCATTGACGACCAAGCCGCCCGCCTCGATTGGGGATGGGAACCGGCCTTCGACCTACACAGGATGACGGCCGACATGCTGCTTCACCTGCAGGCACGTTACCTGGCCACCGCTTGACGCGAACGGCGATGCCCCGGTACAAACCCGATGATAAAATACGCTTCCTATGTTCCAGCAAGTCCAAGCTTCCCTCCAACAGGAAATCGATGAAATAAGAAATGCCGGATTGTTCAAATCCGAACGCATCCTCATCGGCCCGCAAGGTGCCAGTGTCACAACCGACAAAGGACAGGAAGTCCTGAACTTCTGCGCCAACAATTACCTCGGCCTTTCGGCCCACCCGGCTGTCATCGCCGCCGCCCACCAAGCCATCGATTCCCATGGATTCGGACTCTCCTCCGTTCGCTTCATCTGCGGGACCCAGGACATCCATAAGGAATTGGAACAGAAAATAGCCGGCTTCCTCGGACAGGAGGATGCCATCCTGTACGCGGCGGCCTTCGACGCCAACGGGGGCTTGTTCGAACCGCTCCTGTCCGCCGAGGATGCCGTCATCTCCGACGAGCTGAACCATGCCAGCATCATTGACGGTATCCGCCTTTGCAAAGCGCAACGATTCCGGTACCGCCACAACCGGATGGACGATTTGGAGGAACAGCTCCAGGCTGCCGAAGGTGCCCGCCGCAAGCTGATCTTCACCGATGGTGTCTTCAGTATGGATGGTACCATTGCCCAACTGGATAGGATTTGCGACCTGGCCGAGCGCTATGGTGCCATGGTCGGCATCGACGAATGCCATGCCACCGGTTTCCTCGGCAAGACCGGTCGGGGGACCCATGAATACCGCGGGGTCATGGACCGCGTCGATATCATCACCGGCACTTTCGGAAAGGCATTGGGCGGCGCTTCCGGCGGATTTACCGCCGCCCGCCGGGAAATCGTGGAACTGCTGCGGCAACGGAGCCGGCCCTACCTTTTTTCCAATACCCTCGCGCCCGCCATCGCCGGCGCCTCCATCGCCGTACTTGACATGCTCGACGCTTCCACGTCCCTGCGTGACAAACTGGAAAAAAACACCGCCTATTTCCGTCATCGCATGACGGCCGCGGGCTTCGATATCTTGCCCGGTGAACATCCGATCGTGCCGATCATGCTCTATGATGCCGTCGTCGCCCAACAGTTCGCCTCCGACCTGCTCGCAGCAGGCATTTACGCGGTCGGATTCTTCTATCCGGTCGTGCCGAAAGGAAAAGCCCGGATCCGGGTGCAAATTTCCGCCGCCCACGAGCCGGACCACCTCGACCGCGCCATCGAGGCCTTCTCCACTGTCGGAAAGCGGCTGGGAGTCATCTGACCCGTGCCGACTTCAGGGCTGCACCGGTACCGGGTAGGTCCAGCGTTGCCCCTGCCCATTTTGCAAGATAAGTATGTACATGCCGGGGGGCACCCCCTCCAGGCTGATGTCCGCGTCGCCGCGGTTCACCGTCCGCCGGACCACCACCCGGCCGCTGCCGTGCAACAAGGTGGCCTCGCATGGTGGAGCCGGACCGTCAGCCTCCCCAAAACCGATGGATATCCGCTTCCGCGCCGGAACAGGGTAGGGGAACGGCGCCCCGTCATCCGCCGGACAACAGGCGGGTAGCCACCGGGTATGGATACCGATCCCACCCGCCGATCCCACCGCCCGAATCCGGTAATATTCCGGACAACCGAACGCACCGGCCGGCAAACGGAATTCGTATGCTTCCTTTCCGGTCTGGTACGCCACTTGCCCGACCGTATCGACGCCCCGGCCCGGACCGGTACCTTCCAACAGGAAATGTTCCGTATCCAGGTCCTCCCCGCCCACCGTCCAACGAACGGACGGCATAGCGCCCGAATGGTCGCAGCCCGCGGACAGGAAAACCAGCGGCAGGACTTGCGGACTTCCTTCCAGTCGTATGTTGTCGAAACGGATGGTCCCCAACCCTTGCGGAAAATTCAACTTGATGTCTTCCGGTGGGACAAGGGACAGGGCATCCATACTCCCGAACACCAGGTCCTGTCCCACCCACACATCACCCTGGAAGGGCCCCAATATCCGCTCCATACCATCGGGCCCCCAATAGGTCCAGGAAATGCTGTCCGGATTCAGTACCCAATGCACTTGCTGTCTGCCCTGGAAAACGAGACTGTTCTCCCCGGTACTGATGTCCCGCAGCTGGAATCCTTCCACCGGCTGGGACAAGAGATTGATGCCGATCCTGGCGAATGTCTGGGTATTGGACGGCGCAAAATAGCCCGCATCATAACCGCTGCCGATCCGAAGAATAGCGGCTGAGGTGGTGTTGGTACCCACGCCCCAGGCAGACAGGTCAAAGGAGAGAATCATCCGCACGGATGCTCCCCGGTCGTCCAGCAGGAAGATACCCGCATTGCCGGATCCCCGGTCGAACTGCAGGGCACCCCCCGAGATGGACACGGTCATGCCGCCGCCGGATGTCGCGATGGCAGCGAACTGGTCCGGCTCCGATCCGATGTAATCGGATACGACAACGGAACTTTCGAAATCCTGGAAGAAGGATTGGGCGTACAACATCCAAGGGGCTAGGCACAATGGCAGCGTTGACCAGGCCTTGGCAAGGAAGGTTCTTTTTCTCATGGTTTCCGGGGTACTTTCAGTCGCGGATATTTGTCCGGGGAAGGATTCGTAAGATACTACGGACCTGTAGGACCTGTTTGGAAAGGTCGGACCAGCCGACAGCCTTTGTCCGTTAAGAACGAGAAATCCGAATGTGATTTAAAAATAGCGGAAAATTTTCAAAGCCACAAAATTTATACGAACTTTGAGCATCAAATCGCAAGATTCCCACCCATACGACTAAGCCTAAGACCATTGCCGGAATCGGCTTCCTTTCCGGTATTTCCCGACACTGCTCCAAAAACGCTGTGTGCCACCCTTGGTTTCCGAGGGTGATATTCCCGCTCCCCTGCGGCGGACACGTGCGGCGGCTTCCCATTCCGCCGGGTCGGTGACTCCGGCTTGCGGAATGCGGATGGCATCCGCGTACGCCCCGAGACCGGCGGCCAGCGATAACTACGCATCGATACAATCTCAGTAGCAACAAAGGAACAAATCACGTAAGCCATGAGAAATATTGTAATTGCCGGACTGTTGAGCATTCTACTCCCCATGTCCTTGATTGCACAGGTACCGATCGAAGCGGGAGCTTTCGTAGGCACCACCACCTACCAGGGAGATTTGGCGGAAAACCATGTGGAATTCAACGAACTAAACCTCGCCTACGGCGGATTTGTCCGATACGCCTTCAATCCGAAATTGAAAATGCGGGGAAACGTGATTTACGGAAGCATCACCGGAACGGACCGGAACGCCAAGGACCTCGGACTTTACAACCGGGGATGGACATACGATTCCTATATCGTGGAAATGTCACTGCTCATGGAATACCACCCGTTCGGAAGGCCCCGGACCGACCAGATCGGTTTCTTCGCACCACAGGTCACCCCTTTCATAGCATCCGGCGTAGGATTCATCAACTACGACCCCTCGATCGAAGTGTCCAGGTTTCAGGACCTCAACCGCTTTCCGGAAAACGGAGCGACTTCCTCCTCCATCAGCATGCCGGTCATCGGCGGGGTCACCTTCGACTTCAGTGAAAAATTCCTGCTGGGTATCGAGGTGGGATCCCGGTTGACATTCAATGATTACCTGGATGGGGTGAGTCAGAATGGCAACCCCAAGAAAGGGGACCTTTTCATTTTCGCCGGGTTGTGCATCACCTACTACGTAGGCTACGAGACGGAATACAGCTTCTGAACCCCCGACCGCCGGCGCGGGACGGACGATCCCGAACCGACCGGCACACGACATAACAGAAATACACGCGCTCATCCGCCCACCGGAATCCGGGATCAAGCTTGGAGCGCTTCCCGGGAGATGACCAGCCGCTGTATTTCACTGGTACCCTCCCCGATTGTACAGAGTTTGGCGTCGCGGTAGTATTTTTCTACCGGAAAATCCTTGATGTAGCCATAACCGCCAAAAATCTGCACGGCTTCCGAGGCGACGAAGCAGGCTGTTTCCGAGGCATGAAGCTTTGCGATGGCGGATAGCTGCGTGGTTTTTTCCCCCTTGTCCTTTCGATAACCTGCCTGAAAGGTCAACAACGACGCCGCCTCGATCCGGGTAGCCATATCCGCCAACTTGAAGGCTATGGCCTGGAAGGAGGATATCGGTTTTCCGAACTGTTCCCGTTCCCCGGCATATTGCAAGGCTGCCTCGTAGGCTCCTTTCGCGATTCCGACCGAAAGGGCGGCGATGGAAATGCGGCCTCCATCCAACACCTGGAGGGATTGGATGAAGCCCTCACCCACCTGGCCGAGGACCTGGCTATCCGGAATCCGGCAATCCTCAAAAATCATTTCCGCCGTTTCCGAGGCCCGCATACCGAGTTTGTTCTCTTTTTTCCCGCCCCGGAATCCGGGGGTGCCCCGCTCCACGATGAAGGCCGTCATCCCGTGGCTGTCCAATTGTTCGCCTGTCCTGGCCACCACGACGGCCACTTGTCCGGACAGGCCGTGGGTAATGAAGTTCTTGGTGCCGTTCAGCACATAATGGTCTCCGTCCCGAACCGCCACGCATTGCATACGACCGGCATCGCTGCCGGTATTCGGCTCGGTCAAGCCCCAGGCGCCGACCCATTCGCCCGAAGCCAGCCCAGGCAGGTACCGGCGACGCTGTCGCTCGTCGCCGAAAAGCAAAATATGATGGGTACAAAGCGAGTTATGTGCCGCTACCGAGAGCCCGACACTTCCACAGGCTTTCCCGATTTCTTCCAGGATGGTGATATAGGCGGAATAATCCAGGCCGGCGCCGCCGTACTGCTCCGGCACGAGGATGCCCATGAATCCCTGGCTTCCCATGGCCCGGAACAATTCCCCGGGAAAATGCTGGTCCTCATCCCAAGCGGCGGCAAAAGGGCGGATATGCTGGTCGGCAAATGCACGGGCACTTTCCCGGATCAGCGAAAGGTTTTCGATATCTGTTTTCATAAGGATTTGGTTTTATCAGGTGAATTTGGAAGGACCCGCCAACGGGCGGCCTTATTCTGCTTAACCCCGACCGGCCGATTTTGTTGCGGAGCGGGACTATTCCCGGATATTTTGCGCCTGCGGGCGGAATACCTGATATCATATATGGCCTCTTCGCGACCCGGCAGACAACTCCGGCACCCGGAGGATGGGTCGGCCGAACAAGCTACAGGCCGAGCGCCTCGCACATTTTGTGGTACAGGTCGGTATTGTCGAAGATGCCCCGGAATCCATCGGAGCCGGGCCCGGTTGCGAAAACCGGAACCATGCTGGCCGTGTGACCATTGGTGGTGAAGGCGAGCGTAGGTCTTTTCATTCGGGATCCGGGCATGACGGCGACGCCGCCCGTTTCGTGGTCGGCGGTGACGACGACCAGCGTATTCCCGTCCTTTTCCGCAAAAGCCAGCACCTCCCGTACGGCCCGCTCGAAATCCTTGAGCTCCTGGAGCAAGGACTCCGATTGGTTGGCATGGCAGGACCAGTCGACCTGAGAGCCTTCGACCAGCAGGAAAAATCCCTTTTCACTTCTTTTGGACAGGAATTCGGTGGCGATCCTGACCGATACGGGCAGATAATCCCGGCCTTGGAAAGCCGGAAGCGGTTGGTTGTCGGCGGTGAAAAAAACAAAAGGTTTGCGGTAATCCGGCCTGACACGGAACAGGTCGTGCCGGAAGTAGTCGAAGACCGAGACACCCCGGTCCTCCATTTCATCGATCAGGTGGCGGGCATCGCATTTCCTGCGGTCGAAATATTGCTTTCCCCCGCCGATCATCAGGTCTATAGGATTCTGTGCCATATCCACGGCGATCTGTTCGTACAGGTTGCGCGCTTTCTGGTGGGCTGAAAAGGAGGCGGGGGTGGCATGGACAATCGAGGACGTGACGACCAGGCCGGTTGCATAGCCTTGCGATTTGGCCAACTCCATGATGGTTTGGGTCGCCTGTTCGGTCGTGTCCATCCCGATCATGTTGTTATTCGTTTTCCGGCCGGTGGCCATGGCGGTGGCGGAGGCGGCGGAATCGGTAACGAGATTGTCGGCGGAATGCGTCTTCTGGAATCCGATGACCGGGAAGGCTTCCAGCACCGTTTGGGTTTGGTCGTACAGCAAGGCGGAAATCTGGCTCAATCCCATTCCGTCGCCGATCATCAGGATGAGATTGTGCGGCCGGTGCGCCTCCGGCTGTCCACCCGCTTTCGCCATCGGTATCCGGAAAGCCGGGAAAAGGACGAACCATGCCATGGCTAGGATCGTCAACAAAGCGGACCGCCAATGAATGAACGTCTTATTGCCCATGTAGGATTGATTGAAAAGCCCAAAGTTAAGGCTAAATTTCTTTGTGCCGCCTTTTTCATGCGCCCGCACTGGCGGCTTGCCGGCGAATTGTTATTTTTAGGAATATTTTATTCCGGTGCTTATCGCGTCCGATCGGGCCCGGGCGTGGCCGTGCAGGGCCGGCACTGATTCGACGACAACCGGAAAACCTGCATCCATTGCCGATGCCTGCATCACCGGACCAACCTGATCTTTCTGTCATGGATTGTTTCAACCTATTCGAACGGCTCCATATCCTCGTCGTGGGCGACCTGATGCTGGACACCTACACCCACGGTACCGTCACCCGGATCTCTCCGGAAGCACCCGTCCCCATCGTGGATTTCCAGCGGGAGGAACACCGCCCCGGCGGGGCGGCCAATGTAGCCATGAATATCAAGGCCATGGGAGCTGTATGCACCTTGTGCGGCGTGATCGGCTCGGATTCCGCCGCGGACATGTTTCGGGACACCTTGTCGGCAGCGGGATTGTCGGACCGGGCCGTCCTTTCCATTCCCCGGCGCATGACCACCGTCAAGACACGCATCCTCGCCGGACACCAACAATTGCTGCGGCTGGACCGCGAGCGGAAAGACCCCTTGGAAAGCAACGACAACACCTTATGGCTGGAGCGGATCCGACACATCCTGTCGGAAGAACATCCCGATGCCCTCATCCTGCAGGACTATGACAAGGGATTGTTCACGCCGGCCTCCATCAACGCCATCCTGGACATGGCCGCGGAGCACGCCGTTCCCGTCGCGGTGGACCCAAAATTTGAGAACTTCTGGCACTACCGCGGCGCAACCCTGTTCAAGCCTAATCTGAAGGAGGTTTCGGATGCGCTTCGATGGCGTCCCTCGGCGGACAAGCTGTCGGACCTGCAATTCGCGGCGCATACCTTACATCAGAAATTGGGAAACCGATACACCCTGATTACCCTCGCAGAAAAAGGGCTGTTCATGTCGGACCACGTATCGGAGGAAAAGGAAGCGGGGAAAATGTTCCCCACCCGGAAACGGGCGGTGCGAGATGTCTGTGGTGCCGGCGATACCGTCATCGGTGTCGCCACCCTGGCGCTGGCAGCCGGAATGGATGCTCCCGACATTGCCTTGCTGGCCAACCTCTCCGGTGGCCAGGTCGTCGAACACATCGGTGCGGTTCCGGTGGACAGGTCCATACTCGCCGCCGAATATACCCAGGAGAAACTCGTGGGAGCCGACGCATCCTTCCGGGCATAGCGGACAGGCAGGATGCGGAAGGGACATCCCCCATACTTTCAAGACCTGTCCCATGGCCGCATCGCCGGCACCTCAGCGGCGGCGAAATCCCGGCCTTCCCACTTTTGCCGGAAGACCTCCCGGATTCATGGCCGGCATCTTGGTCAGCTTGAACATCATTTTCCGCATCTCATCGAACTGCTTGAGAAAAGCGTTCACCTGGTTGATATCCTGGCCGCATCCCCGGGCAATACGCTTCTTTCGGGAAAGGTTCAGGACCTCCGGGTTCGCACGCTCCGCCGGTGTCATGGAAAGGATGATCGCTTCCACCCGGTCGATCGCCCGCTCGTCGAGATCCTCCCCCTTGATGGCCTTGGACATCCCCGGTATCATGGATACGATGCTCTTCAGGTCACCCATGCGCCGGATTTGACGGATTTGAGCATGGAAATCATTGAAATCTAACTTATTGCGCTTGATTTTTTTCTCCAGACGCTTGGCTTCCTCCTCATCGAACTGCTCCTGGGCCTTTTCCACCAGGCTGACGATGTCCCCCATTCCCAGAATACGCTGGGCCATCCTTTCCGGATAGAAAACGTCCAGGGTATCCATCTTCTCGCCCATGCTCACGAACTTGATGGGCTTGCCCACGGTGAACTTGATGGACAATGCCGCCCCGCCCCGCGTATCCCCATCCAGCTTGGTCAGGACCACCCCGTCGAAATCCAGCCGGTCATGGAAGACCTTGGCTGTGTTGACCGCATCCTGACCGGTCATGGAGTCGACCACAAAAAGGGTCTCCTGCGGCTGTACCGCCTCCTTCACCCGGGTGATCTCCTCCATCATTTCCTCGTCCACGGCCAACCGGCCCGCCGTGTCGATGATGACCACGTCGAACCCATGGCTCTTGGCGAAAGAAATGGCCTTGTGGGAAATATCCACCGGATTCTTGTTCTCCGGCTCCTTGTAAACCTGTACGCCGATCTGCTCGCCCAATACGGTCAGCTGGTCGATGGCCGCCGGTCGGTAGACGTCGCAAGCGACCAGCAATGGCTTCCGGCCACGCTTGTCCTTGAGATGATTCGCCAACTTCCCGGAAAAGGTCGTCTTTCCGGAACCCTGCAGACCGGATATCAGGACGACTGCGGGACTTCCCTTGAGGTTGATACCCGCCGTCTGCCCCCCCATCAGGCTCGTCAACTCATCCTGTACGATCTTGACCATCAATTGGCCCGGACGGACGGATTTCAGGACGTTTTCCGTACCCAGGGCCTTCGTCTTGATATTGTCCGTGAACTGCTTCGCAATCGCATAGTTGACATCCGCATCCACCAAAGCCCGACGAATCTGCTTGATGGATTCGGCCACGTTCAACTCCGTCAACTTCCGTTCGCCCGAAATCGACTTGAATGCCAACTCCAACTTATCCGATAATGAATCAAACATTTTCTTCCGTTTTTTTTTCTTCCGCTCTTTCTGCCTTTAATTTTGCCGGCGACGGCTGGCCGGTCGGTCCCGCACGGACCGATCCGCAACCCGCAAGCGTCGCAAATATAGTCAAACAACTCCAATACCCGCCGGTCTTTTCCTGGGACCCAACGCTTACGGAACCCACATCGGCGTGAAATGTAACACACGGACAGCCCTTTCGTTTTCAAAGTGTCCGAAATACGTTTTCTTCGCAGTCAAAGACCATATCGACAGACAGACAAACAAGGTTATGGAATACAATCCAAGCGCAATCGAAAGCAAATGGCGTTCCTGGTGGAAAGAACACCAGACCTACCGGGTGGAGAACGGCGGCCCCCGCCCCAAGTTCTATGTGCTCGATATGTTCCCTTACCCCTCCGGTTCCGGCCTCCATGTCGGACATCCGCTCGGGTACATCGCTTCCGATATCTTCGCCCGGTTCAAACGGATGGAAGGCTTCAACGTCCTGCATCCCATGGGGTATGATGCCTTCGGATTGCCGGCGGAGCAGTATGCCATCCAAACGGGCATCCACCCCGCCGTGTCCACCGCCCAAAACATCAAGCGATACCGCGCCCAACTCGACAACCTGGGCTTCAGCTACGACTGGAGCCGGGAAGTCCGTACCTGCGACCCCGCTTACTACCGCTGGACGCAGTGGATTTTCCTCCGGCTGTTCGAGCATTACTACGACCTTGCCGCAAATGCCGCCCGCCCGGTCCGGGAACTGGTGGCCCACCTCGACGAACACGGTACCGACCGGCTTCAGGCCGCCTGCAGCGAACCCCTCGCCCTGTCCGCCGATGCCTGGCAGGCACTTTCCCCCCGCGAAAAGGACGATGTCCTCATGAATTATCGCCTGGCTTACCGCAAGCTGACCTTTGTCTGGTGGTGCGAGGGACTCGGCACCGTCCTGGCCAACGACGAGGTCAAGGACGGACTCAGCGAGCGGGGCGGATTCCCGGTGGAACGGAAACCCATGCTGCAATGGTCCCTCCGTATCACGGCCTATGCGGAGCGCTTGCTCCGGGACCTGGACCAGGTCGATTTCAGCGATGCCATGAAGAAAACACAAGCCAACTGGATCGGCAAGTCCGTCGGCGCACAGTTGTTTTTTCCGCTGGATGGGCATTCGGCAGCCCTGGAAATCTTCACCACCCGTCCCGATACCATCTTCGGCGCCACCTTCCTGGTACTTGCCCCGGAACACGATTTGGTTCCGCTCATCACCACGCCGGACCAAAGCGATGCGGTGGAACAATATATCCGATACGTAAAATCCAGGAGCGAACGGGATCGGATGGCGGAAACAAAGGAAGTATCCGGTGCATTTACAGGCTGCTACGCCATAAACCCCTTCAATCAGGAACGCATACCGGTCTGGATTGCGGAATATGTCCTGAAGGACTACGGGACGGGGGCCATCATGGCCGTCCCCGCCGACGATGAACGCGACCTGCGGTTCGCCCGGAAATTCGGCCTCCCGGTCGTCCAGATCATCGACAAGCGCGATTATCCCGGCGCCACCATCGAAGACAAGGTCGGAAGGATGGTCGGTTCCGGATTCCTCGACGGCATGGAGGTCCCGGATGCCATCGAGGCCGTCATCCAAGCCGTCGAACGACAAGGAATCGGGAAACGGAAAGTGAACTACAAACTCCGCGATGCCATTTACAGCCGGCAACGGTACTGGGGGGAGCCTTTCCCCATCGTATATGACCCGGCCGGTGTGGCACACCCCCTCCCGGATGCGGAGCTCCCCCTGGAACTGCCCCGGCTGGACGACTTCAAACCCGCCGCCGGCGCACAGTCCCCGCTGGCCAGGGCTACGGATTGGGTTTCCCTGCCCGACGGGTACCACCGGGAAACGGATACCATGCCCGGTTTCGCCGGATCCTCCTGGTATTTCCTCCGGTACATGGATGCCCACAACGACCAGGCGCTCGCCGGAAAATCCGCCCTGGATTACTGGCGTGACGTGGACCTTTACGTCGGAGGGACCGAACACGCGGTCGGCCACCTGATGTACAGCCGCTTCTGGCATAAGTTCCTCCACGATATCGGTATTGTCCCCACCATCGAACCGTACCGGAAACTGGTCAACCAAGGAATGATCCAGGGCGTCATCGAGTCCCTTTTCCTGCGCAAGGAGAAGGTGGACGGCCAATCCTGCTTCACTTGCGCATCCGTCGTGAAAGGGCTGCAGGAGCAGGACTTCGTCAAGATACCTGTGCTCATCGATTATGTCGTCCATTACGGCAGCCCGGATTCCCACCTGGATACCGATGCCATCCGACAATTCGTCGCCTGGCGCCCGGACTATGCGGACGCCGCGTTCGAGGATGCCCATGGCAGGCGCTGGTCTCCGGGCGACCCTGCCGCAGTCCCGCCGGAAGGCTTCCGTATCCTCACCCATACGGAGGTAGGCAAAATGTCCAAGAGCAAGTACAATGTCATCAACCCCGATGATGTGGTCGAACGCTATGGGGCGGACTGTTTCCGGATGTATGAAATGTTCCTGGGCCCCATCGAACAGGCCAAACCGTGGGATACGAAGGGCATCGACGGGGTCTCCAAGTTCCTCCGGAAATTATGGAACCTCTTTTACGACGAAAACGGCCGTTTCCTGGTCAACGACCAGGCGCCGGACAAGGAGGAATGGCGGATCCTTCATACGGCGATCCGGAAAGTCCGGGAGGACATCGAACGTTTTTCCTTTAATACCTGCGTCTCCGCCTTCATGATCGCAGTCAACGAACTTCGCAGCCGGGCCTGCCACAAACGGGACATCCTCGACCCGCTGACCCGCTTGTGCGCCCCTTTCGCCCCACACCTCGCAGAGGAGCTGTGGCACCTGCTCGGACACACGGAATCCGTCTGCGATGCCGGTTATCCGGTCCACCAGAAGGAATACCTTGTCCAGGATACGATTTCCTATCCGGTCAGTATCAATGGCAAGAAACGGGACCTGGTGGACCTGCCCGCCGGCCTCCCGAAGGAAGAATTGGAAAAAATCGCCCTGGAACTGGATTCCATCCGGAAATGGATCCAAGGGAAACAGATCCTCAAGGTGGTCGTCGTTCCCGACCGCCTGGTCAACATTGTGGTCAAGGATTGACGGACCGGCCGCCTCCGCCCGGAAGCGGATCGGCTACAAGTCCGTCCTAAAGCAGCGGATGTCAATGAATACACATACCCTTACCTTCCTCGGCCTGTGCTGGCTGGCCGCCGGAAATCTCGCCGCCCAGCAGGCTGCCGGCACCCTCGCCCCTTGTGGGAACGGCCACACGAAAGTGGCTTGGCTGAGACAATACCAGTCGGCCCCTGCCGCTTTTCCCCGGACGGACGACACCTTGTTCGTCCCGATTACCGTCCATGTGGTAGGTACCAACGAAGGAACCGGCTATTTCAGTGAGGTAGGTGTATTCGAAGCGTTCTGCACCCTCAACCAGGACTTCGGTCCCGCCGGCATCCGGTTTTTCATCGAGGGGGACATCCGTTACCACGCCAACTCCGTCTGGTATGACCACTCCTTTCCGCAAGGGGCGGCCATGATGTCGCAACAGAACGTCGCCAACACCATCAATTGTTATATCGTGGACAGCCCGGCCGGCAACTGCGGATACAGCAACTACGGCTTGGGTATCGCCCTGGCCAAGAGTTGCATCAGTCCGAATGACCACACTTGGGCACATGAGGTGGGCCATTACCTATCCCTGCCGCATCCTTTTTCCGGATGGGAAGGGTATGACCATGATTATTCAACGCCCGCACCAGCTTTCGTCAACGGGGAACCGGTCGAAAAAACGGACGGTACCAACTGCCATTTCGCGGCGGACGGTTTTTGTGACACCCCGCCGGATTACCTGAACTACCGCTGGCCATGCAACGGACAATCGCTGAGCAATACGATCCAGCATGACCCCAACGACGAATCTTTCCAATCCGACGGCACCCTCTTCATGTCCTATGCGCTGGACCAATGCGCCAACCGGTTCTCCGCCGAGCAAATCGGGGCGATGCGGGCCAACCTGTTGACCGACAGGAGCAATCTCCTCTACAATACCAATCCCTTACCTCCACCTGCCGCCGATGACCTGTCCGTACTTTCTCCGCTGCCCGGTGACAGCATCCCTACTTTCCAGGAAGTGAACTTCGCCTGGGAACCGCTGCCCTGGGCGGAAGGATACTATCTGGAAATCACCGTGTTGAGCAATTTTCAGGCTGTGCTGCACCGCTTCGCACTGACGAATACCTCGACCTTAACCGTCACCGGCCTGCTAAAGAAAAACAAGACGTATTACTGGCGTGTCCGACCTTTCAACCGCTGGAATACCTGCAAAACCTATTCCCCGGTCTTTTCATTCCGGACCGGCGATGTGGAAACGGTCAATTCGACCCGGCAGGTGCAGGAGGCCATCGGACTGACCATCTTCCCCAATCCCCTGCCTTTCGGAAGCCGGGAGGTACTGCTGGCCTTTTCCTCCGCCTTGCCCAACCCGGCGACCGTATCGGTCCTGGATGCGATGGGCAGGATCCGACAGCGACATTCGTTTGCAGCATCGCAGACGGCGGCGGGCACCATCCGGCTGCCGGTGGGGGAGCTGCCGGGGGGGCTGTATTTCATTCAAGTGGAATCCGGAGGCCGGGTCCTTTCCGACAAGTTACTGATCCGTTGACACGGCCGCCGTCAGTTTTTACCGCCATCCTTCCGCTAAAGCGGGATGAACCGGCAGTCCGCCGCTCCGTCCATGAATCGTCGGATGATACGCCGGACCTCGGGATTGTCCTCGTAAGCCCGGACAGCCGCCTGGACGGTTTCCAGGTCGTTGCCGACCATGTCGTGATTCACATAGCCGAATCCGCGGTAACTGCCGTCCCGGACCAACACCACCGCCGTTTCCTCCGCCGACCTGCCGCGGTCCAGGAGCAGGAAATCGGATTGCGGGAATCTTCCGTCCATCGTAGCCACCGCTTCCCGCGCACGTTCGTTGTAGGTTTCCGCCGGTTCCTCCCCGATACAGGCTCCCAGGCACTGCTTCAGGCCATACCCGAAACACGGGCCCGCCCGCTCCTCCAGGTGACAGAGCCGGGCACAAAGTGTATGCGTTTCAGCCACCTGCCGCAACCATCCCTGAGCCTGCGTCAACTTTGAAAATCGGTTCAGCAATTCCCCGGCAGGCGGTGTCTTTCGGGAATCCTTGCCCACCACCAACCGGATATAGCCTGCCGCATCGGTATAGGTCGTCACCAGGAATGGGAACTGCCGCGCTTTTTGTGCGGCATTGACCGGTGGGCGGAGCCGCTTGATCTCATGGGACTCCAACAGGAGCGCCACCAGTTCACTGCCGGTAAGTTCCCAGGTGATATCCGCTACCGCTTGTTGCAGGCGGGCGGCCTTGGCGGTCTTGTCGCCGAAGTGCGCTGCCACCCGCTTCTGGATGTTGATGCTCTTCCCGACATAGATCACCGCTCCCTTTTCGTCGTGGAAATAATATACGCCGCATGCCTCCGGGATCCGGTGCAGGGATTCCAGGGTCAGGCACTTCGGCAACATGGATTCCCGGACCCCCAGATTGACCAGGGTTTCCGTCTCCCGGGTCCCGGCTTCCTGGGACAACATCCGGTGAAAAAGGTCCGCCGTCGCCAGGGCGTCCCCCATGGCGCGATGGCGTGCGCCCGCATCCAAGCCCATTTGCCGGATCAGGTTCCCCAGGCTGTAGGAAGAAAAGCCCGGAAAGACCTTGCGGGCCAGCCGGACGGTACAAAGTTGCCTGCGAACGTAGGTGTAGCCCAATCTCCGGAATTCCTCCTGCAGGAAACCATAGTCGAAACGAACGTTGTGGGCCACAAAAACCGCCCCTTCCGTCAGCTCCACCACCGTCCTCGCTATCTCGTAAAAGCGCGGGGCTTCTGCAACCATCGCATTGGTGATGCCGGTCAGCTCCGTGATGCCGGCCGGTATGGGCGTCTCCGGATTAACCAAGGTCTCGAATCGCTCCAATTGCCGCTGACCATCGGTAATTATTACCGCGATTTCCGTAATTTTATCCCGGGACGCCCTCCCTCCGGTCGTCTCAATGTCTATAATCGCATATTTCCTGTTCATAGCGGCCTTTCTCTGTTGCCGGACCCCCGGAGCGGATGATCGGCTGATACCGTTCGACGATGGCAGCTGTCCACTTCCTATCCGGCGGAACCTTCCGGTCGGTAAAACTAATGATTTTTCCGGCGCTCCTGCTGCTTTCCCTGCCGGGCGGGTGTTCCGGCCCGGTTCCGCAGGCCGGCTCCGGCCCGACCCCGGCAAACCGTTCGACGGATGGCCCCGCCCCCCGACCTGCCGCTGAGGACCTGCCGGCTTATCTCCCCTTGCTGACGGACAAACGGGTCGCCGCCGTCGTCAACCACACCTCGACCATCGGGTCCCGGCACCTGGTCGATTCCCTGAGGGAACGGCAAGTGGACATTGTCCGCATCTTCGCGCCGGAGCACGGTTTCCGGGGCGAGGCGGACGCAGGCGCCCACATCCTGGATGACAAGGACCCCAAAACCGGAATCCCGCTCCTTTCCCTGTACGGCAAAAGAAAAAAACCCCGCCCGGAAGACCTGGCGGGAATCGACATCGTGCTGTTCGATATCCAGGATGTGGGCGTGCGTTTCTATACCTACCTTTCCACGCTGACCTATGTGATGGAAGCTTGCGCGGATGCCGGAATTCCGGTCCTCTTGCTGGATCGTCCCAACCCGAACGGGCATTATGTGGACGGCCCCGTGCTGGATACGGGCTATGCATCCTTCGTCGGCTTGCATCCCGTCCCGGTCGTGCACGGGATGACTTTCGGGGAATACGCCGGGATGCTGGTCGGGGAAAATTGGCTGCATGCCACCCGTCCCTGCCGCCTGACCGTCATCCCATGCCGTCACTACGACCACACCCGTTTCTATGAGCTGCCGCTGAGACCTTCCCCGAACCTGCCCAATATGCGCGCCGTCTACCTATATCCTTCCCTTTGTTTCTTCGAAGGAACCGCCATCAGTGTGGGCCGGGGGACAGACAAGCAGTTCCAGGTGTACGGGGCACCCCGATTGGCCGCCGGTGACTATCGTTTTGTCCCGGTGCCGAAACCAGGGGCGATGTCACCGCCTCACCAAGATAAGGAATGCAGAGGCTTCGACCTCTCCGACATCTCCCTGGAACCGCTACGGCGGAAAGCCTGCATCGACCTGACCTTCCTGATTGAGGCGCACAAGCACTATGCAGACCCATCGGAATTTTTCCTCCGGGGACTTTTTTTCGACAAACTGGCCGGCCGGGACACCCTGCGCAAACAGTTGGCGGAAGGACGGTCCGAAGCGGAGATCCGGGAAAGCTGGAATCGCGACATCGTTCATTTCAAAGCCATCCGGAAAAGATATCTCCTGTATCGGGATTTTGAATGAGGATTTGCCTGTCCTTGCCTCAAAACAACCACTTGCATTGTCCCCGCAGTTCATGCCGGGGCGCATAGCCATCCGTCAGGAATGGGGTTTCGGCCACACCTGGTACCGGCCCGAAATTCATTTGCCTCGCAAACCAAACTTCCAACTGCCATTTCCCGCCCAGCCGGTAGGTGGTATGCAGGCTCCATCGGTGGCCCTGTCCGTACAAGGCAGGAAAAGAGAACTGACCTTGCAGGCCCCGCTCGAACGCGTAAATCCGCACATCATAGGATTTTGTGTGGAACACGGCGTAGTGGATACCGAAGGAATAGGGTTTGTCGAGGGACCGAAACAGCAGGTCTGCACTCAGTTGGTAGCCCCATTCCCCCACAGTTTCCGGTAGGCTGCGCCGGCGGAGGTCCGCCCGGCCGCGCAGCGTCAGCCCGCCCCCGAGCGGCGCTTCCATGGAACTTCGCAACAACAGGTCGTGCACCTGCCGGGGCAGGGGTGTCTTCCGCAGGCCCACCGCCGGTCCTTGGTCCTGCGGCACCAGCCGATGACGTACCAACCAGGCACTGCCAAAACCCTTTCGTTTCGAATAGGCGAGCCGGAGTACTCCTTCCTGTCCCGCTTCCGGCCGACCGACCCGATATCGCAGCCAAGGGAAAATATACAGGTCGACATAGGCCTGCACTTGCCAATGTCGCCGCGCATGCAGGTCCATGCCCAGATAAAATCCTGTTTCATTGCCGGTCTCCCCATTTTCCGACAGGGCATTGGCGTGTAGTGCCAGGTAATTCCGCTCGTACCGCCGGTACAAGATGCTTATATCCAGCTTTCTATCCGCCGCAATCACCAAGCCGTGCACCTGGGCGCATCCGCCCGGCCGGCTTACGGCCACTTCCCCGAACAACATCAGGTTGCGATATCGCCAACCATAGTCGACGCCGAGGTTGAGCAATCGCTTGCCCGCCATGGCGAACCTTCGATAGGGTTGTCCGGAGGATATTCTGTCGACACCCAGCCGGTCCGCTATCCCGTGTGCCCCGACCTTTCCCCGCCCGCGTACCACCTCCGCCGAGAACCCGACGGTATGGTGCGGAATGGTAGCTGCGGATGCCCGTTCCGTAGGGGTGCGATGCAATCCGGTCATCGAAAAGTTACGGAAGTAGGATTGGCCGCTATCCCGGACTACCTGTCCGTCCTGTCTGCGGAAGGCGTAGAAAATCCGGACTGCCGCCGATTTCATGGGTGCCAATTCCACGGCGCATCCCCGCAGGTAGCCGGATTCCGCCATGGGGGCATGGGGCAGGATTCCAGATGCCACCCGACGCACCTGGCTAACCCCCAGCCGCTTACCCGGTGCGAATCCCTGATAGGCGACCAATCCCTGCCCGAAGGCGACCAAATAGTTTCCCAGGACGAGACTTCGCAGAAGCCCCTGTGTCCGACGTACTTGTACATAAGCTCCCACATGGTCGAACCCGGATTTCGAACGGCCGGAGACCAGCTGTTCCCCGGGATCCTTCTCCATGGATAACTGTGCCCGCATCCCGTGGTCCCCCTGCCAGCGGAAACGGACCGACAACCGGTCCGGCCGGCCGGCGAAACTGGTGTCGGCCGGACCCAATACCCGACCCCAACGCAACGCCAACTGATGTCGTTTTCCTTGCTCCGGTGCCCCTCCTGCACCGGAATGAAAAATACCACCCGGTGGACGCACCTTGGCGTGAGGAAGCAAGCGACGGATGGTCAGGCTGTCAAAACCGGGGACAGCCTGCAATTCATAGATGGATACCAAGGGTCCGTTCAGCCGGATATGCTCCGCCAATGCCGCCTGTTGATAGACATCCAGCCATTCGCCGTACCGGTGGGCGTTTGCAGCAGTCAGGGCATTGAGGTCCGGTTCCGGCATGGAACCGCTTAGCTCCTGGTAGACTTCCGCCAAATCCCATCCGTCCGCCGGATCGGCCGAAGGTCCGACCGCGTTTTCCGCCACGTTCCAGTCTTCCGGTAGGGCAGGGGAGGGGACAGGATGCTCCTCCGAGATTTGTGCAGGCAGGAGGAAAGGCAGGCATACCTGCCACAGGTAGGTAAGCAAACATCTGTACATGACTTGGTTTTCGGGGTGAAAGCGTATCACCAAATTAGGAAAATCAAAAGATACCTATGACTTTTTCAGTAAGAAATTCGGATGCATTCGGCAACGGTAAAATAAATGTGCTAAAATCCGGCCAGCATAACCAATTGTTCGGAACGATACCTTCTATTTGCCGCCGACGGCGGGGCGGCGGGGAAAAGCCGGCGGGAGGACGCACGGAAAGCTTATTTTTGCGATGCCGATTCGGGAATTCGGTGGTTGCCGACGCCGGCCGGTTCATTTCGTTTCAAACAAAATCTCCGCACATGACAAAGATTAAGCTCGAATACATCTGGTTGGATGGGTACAAACCCACGCAATCCCTTCGCAGCAAGACCAAGATCGTGGACAGTGCCAAGTTCTCCGGCAAACTGGAGGAATGTCCGATGTGGTCCTTCGACGGCTCCTCCACCGAACAGGCACCGGGTGGATCCTCCGATTGCCTGCTGAAACCGGTTTTCCTTTGTCCGGACCCGGGACGCAAGTCTGCCTACCTGGTGCTTGCGGAAGTGTTGAACGCAGACGGGACGCCGCATCCGACCAACGGACGGGCTACCATCGCGGACGAAGAGGACGATTTCTGGTTCGGCTTCGAGCAGGAATATTTCCTGTGGGACACGGAAACCAACAAGCCGCTCGGGTTTCCCGTCAATGGGTTTCCCCGTCCGCAGGGCCCCTACTACTGCAGCGTGGGCGCTTACAACGCTTACGGCCGGGACATCGTGGAGGAACACCTGGACCTCTGCCTGGATGCCGGTCTCAATGTGGAAGGCATCAACGCCGAGGTAGCGGCGGGACAGTGGGAATTCCAGATATTCGCCAAAGGTGCCCGGGCTGCGGGCGACCAGATCTGGGTGGCCCGTTATCTGCTGGAAAGGACAGCCGAAAAATTCGGGGTCGCGGTCAATTGGCATTGCAAGCCCCTCGGTGCCCTCGATTGGAACGGAAGCGGGATGCACTGCAACTTCTCCAATACGACGCTCCGGACCGCCGGCAGCAAGGCTGTTTTCGAATCCATCTGCAACAAATTCGCCTCCGAGGCAGCCATCGCCGATTGCATTTCCGTGTATGGGGCGGACAATCACATGCGGCTCACCGGCCTTCATGAAACACAATCCATCGATAAATTCTCCTACGGGGTCTCCGACCGGGGTGCTTCCATCCGGATTCCGGTGGCCGTGGTCGAGAACGGATGGAGCGGTTACCTGGAAGACCGCCGGCCGAACTCCGCCGCCGATCCTTACAAGGTCGCTGCCGCCATCATCCGCCGGCTCAATTCCTGATTCATACCCGCTTGGTATATTGGGAAGGAAGGGGGCTTTCCCCCTTCCTTCCTCTCCTGAAGCCGCCAGGCGCCTTGCGCCGGCAGCGAATCCCCCGGCAGCTCGCCGAACTATCCTGCCTCCCACCCGCCATTCCCTCCACCAAACATTTGCCGGAAAACGCTGCGTTTCCTGTCCCATCTCATCTTCCGCACCGCAATAACCAAATCGAATATTTCGATTGCAAGGTTCTCATGATTGTGTAAGAACGTAAGCTACGCATAAACAAAGGGGCTTTATTGCGCTTCCCGCCGCTTGGACAGGACGGTCCTGAAAAAATTTTGTGGGCGCGGGGCGTAGCAAAGCAACAGGTCCAATAACCAAGGACAGCAGGAAATCAATGTTTGCGATTATTATCTGGTAGGGTGTCGAGGTGCGGAAGATGAGTTCCATCATCACCGGTCTGCTTTGGGGAGCATGGCGCAAGCCGGGGCTCAGCGTCCGATGTGGACCTTGATGCCACCGTACAGATTCAAAGGGGCCGCAGGTTCGTAATATCTGCCACCGAATCCATTGATACGAATGTTCGAGAAATAACTTTCTCCCCACAAATTGTTGATTCCCAGGAATGGTTCGAACGCCACCCGGTTCCGGACCCATCGATAGCCTGCATTCGCATGCAGCAGTCGATAGCCAGGGACAACCGTCCGGTTGGCGTTGTCCGCGTACATGGTGCCCGCCTGTTGTGCACGGAAAGTCATTAAAAATCCGTTACCCCGGGCATATCGCAGCTCCAGGTATGCGGTCTGCAACGGCACCCCCGGTTGCCGGTTGCCCCGGTAATCCTGCCCGTCCTCCTCATAATCCTGGAATTCGAATTGGGAAACCGTCAGGTTGGCGAAAAGATAAATCCCGGCGCCGGCATAAAAGGAACATCCTGCCTCGAGTCCCTTCCGCAAGGAACGGGCGGCATTCTCATAATAAGTCCTGGCATCGACCTCCACCGGCACCAGCTCGTCGCGCAAACGGATGCGGAACAAGGCCAGGTCGTATTTCAATCGGTTGCCGACTCCGGCCCCTTTCCAGCCTAGCTCCAGGCTCCGGGAGCGTTGGGGCTTCAGGTCCGGGTGAAAGCCACCGATGCCCAGCGGGTGGGCGTATTCCGTAAAGGTAGGCGTCTCGAAACCGGAACCAATATTGACATAAAAGGCGGAATACCTGAATAATTGGAACCGGACCCCCAGGAAAGGATTGGCCACCAGGTAATCCCTTTCTCCGCTGTCATCCCCATCGGACAGGAATCGATCCTTTACCCCCAAACGAAGGTAATCCGCCCGGACCCCGGGAAATATCCCCCAGCGGCGGCCCAATTCGTATTGCTGGTTCAGGTAAAGGGCTGCTACGGCACATGTTTCGTCTTGGTCCAACTTCCGTTCGCCTTGTACGCCTTCGTCGTTGGCATATCGACGACGATGGTCCGATTGGGCTTCCGCTTCCGCGCCGACCATGGTTCGGACTTTCAGGCGGCCTTTGACATCCGTCCGTTGATAGGATGCCTGGACGCCGCGGAAAGACCGCTGGAAACGGACCACTTCCGCCGGATTGCCTGCCAAGCGGCTGTCGAAACTCCGCAAGGTCTGGAACACCCGAAAGTCCCATTGGCTGCTATCCGCCGAATGGTGGACCCAGGATAGGCCCAGCCGTCCCTGACGCACACTTTCCCCCGCATCAAATGTGAGGTTCCTTGCCCGCGCCTGGCGGCGGTCGGCCTGGTATTCCGCCCAGGTGAGCGCTCCGGGGTCGTCCGCCCGGGGACTGATGGACAGGTTCGCCAAGACCTGGATGGTATTGCGCAAATCCGGTTTCCACTGCATCCCGGCATTACCCAGGTAGTTGCGGAATGCGGAATGTTGGCGGTATCCTTCCATACCGGCGTACATGCCGTTGACGGCGAATACCCTGTTTCCTGCGGATGTATTGGATTTGACGTGCAGCTTACGGAAGCCGTATGCACCTGCCGATGCGCCGCTCTCCACCCCGGAAGGTGCATCGAAATCCAGGGAAGTCATCCGGATCATTCCTCCGCTCGCATTGCCGTAGTAGCCGCCGGTGTTGCCACGGACCACCTCCACCGCCCGCAACAGGACCGGATCGATGTTGTCGACCTGGCCCTGGCCGTCCGGTGAGGTTTCCGGAAAACCGTCCAACAATATCCGGATACCTCGGATCCCGAAAGCTGAGCGCGCACCGAAACCCCGGATGGATATTCGGACGTCCTGGGCAAAGTTGTTGCCGTTCTGGACAAACAAGCCCGGTATGGCGGACAGCGATTCCTCCAGGGATAAGCCCTGTTGGCCATGCTGCAACCGGTAGGATCCCAGCTTTCCGACGGCCAGGGGTGTCTTCAGGTCCTGCTCCGGCAATCGGCTCGCCCGGACGGTAACCGGTACCAATTCTTTCGCCAATAAGGTGTCGACGGGAACCGCCTGTGCCGCCGATTCCAAAGCGGACAGGCAGGCCCATGCTGCCGTGCAGGCCAGTGCGGTCCAAAGTTTTCGTTCGTTTCTCATGTCGGGTTATTAGGCAATCTGGAAATTAAAATTAGCCAGGCTTTGCCACCGTTGTATCCTCCGGTCCTCAAAAAAAACGCCGGCATAAGTCTTCCCGGACAGGGCCGGTATCCGATGGTCCTGTCCGGCTGCCGGCTTGCCGTCCCGGCCCCTTCGCCCGCTCAGCCTCCTGCCTGGAACAACCACCGGTAGTTCCGCTCCTGTCCAGATACGACCTCCAGTCGCAACATCCTTCCGACTTGGCCGGCGGGAACTTGAAAGCGCAAGGTGTTTTGTCCCGGATGGGTCTCCACTTCACTTTCCTGCACCAATCGACCGGACAAATCATGGATTCGGACGTGTACGGGGCCACCGGCGGGAGACCATACCTCCAATTGGAAATATTCCGAGAAGGGGTTGGGCCAAAGGTTGCCGATCGGTGAATCATGATTCGGATACTCCCCTTTACCATCTTCCGCAAGCAGGACGACAGGGCCCGCCACAAATCCGGGCCCTTCATAATACAGCGCCTCCATGGACAGGGTGTCGATGGCCAGCGCCCGTGCCGGTCGGCCGCTTCGCCTGGCCCGGAAGGAGAAAGCCACCACAGGCTCCCCATCGGCCAATGAGACAGGATACCATTCCGTCCAAACGACCGGTATCGTGCCTGGTATCGGACTGGCCCAACCGATGCAGGACCGGTCCAGCAGGTTTCCGTTATCCGCCTCCATACCGAGGCACTCCATCCAGGCGGTATCGTACCGCAATAGGAACTGCATACCCCGGATACCGTGGAAGTCCTTGGCCGACAAAGCCAGGGAAAAGGTTTCCCCAACCTGCACCACCGGGTCCGCCAACACCAATTCCAAGGGCCGCACCCCCTCCCTTTCGTCCGTGGACGGGCCGCCCACCAGGTTGGTGGAAGCACTGTGGTTGACATCCCCGACTTTTACCGCGATAAAATCGGCACTGGCCCAACCGGGAACAAAATCGTTGATGTTGTATACCTCCGGGAACCCGCCGGTCCACGGATGTGCCGGATCTTGGAACACATGGTCTTTCCGGATGAATCGCCAGGAGGTGTTACCGGGAAAATGGTCTGTTTCGAAAAGCAGGAGCTTTCGGATCAACACGATATCCAAGGTGGAGATCGTCTTGCTCTTGTTGACGTCCGCAGCGATCAGCTGATAAGGGGAACCTAAGGGCTCGTCTCCCAGGATATGTTGTTGGATGAGGAGGATGTCCATGGTCGTCACCCCGTTCCAACAATCGTCGTTCTTATAGGGGGAAATGGTGTAATCCTGCCCGGCCGACAAGTCCGGAAAGAAATACTGGCCTGCCGCATCGGTCGTCGTTATGTTGCCGCTTCCGCCGCCACCGCTGAGGGAGACGGTGACATGCTCCAATGGTTGTGCCTCCTCGTTCGTGATGATGCCCAACAAGGGACCCGTCAGTTGGCAATTGCCGAGGTTGTCCTGGACCGTCACCTCGGTAATGCAATAGGATTGGTTTCCGGCCGCATCCGTTACCCAGACCGCCACCTGGTAAGGGGCCCCTACGTCTTCGCAAGTGAACAGCAGGCAAGTATCCGAGGGCAAGGTCGAGAAGGAAAAGTCCAGGGGACCGCCGCACTGGTCGTAACTGCCTCCGTCCAGCCCATCCGCACAAACTAGGACCTCCCCGCTGTCGGACAGGGAGGCGACCAATCCGGTGGCACAAACCGCTGTCGGCACCTTTCCGTCGAGGACGCAAAATGGCACGGACAATTCGGAAAGGTTGTGACAACCGTCGCGCACCCGATATAGGATCCGATGACATCCCGGCGGTACGTCGCCGACGAATTGTCCGGTCCCGCTGGTGTCGGTCGTCCCGTCGGCCGATAGGTCCAGGTGGTACTCGATGTCGAGCTGGGTACTGCATTCGCCCTCTATGTGTACCGGCAAGGATACACCGGCCAACAGGCAGGTATCCGCCGGAATGGTCAGGACCGAGTCAAAACCTGGTGACAGTTGGGGTGCCTGGTCATCCGAAACGGTTATATACTGGGTATAGGTGATGCTTGCCGCAGCCGGCACATCCGCCTCCGTCAGGAAAACCCCGTCGGGGTGATGCGGAATTTGTATGGCGGGCGCATTGCTGCCTTGCAGGCACCAATTGCTCAGTTGCCAGGTACGGATGATGGTCATACAGGCACTGTCGGACGGGTTGGCGGCCGGTTGGTCGAAATGGCTCACGGCCATCAAGGTACAACCGAAATTACTGATGACCAATGTATCGGGAGATAAAGGATCGAAACAGTCCCCCGTCCAATCCGGCGGAAAAACCACCATCCAATCCTCGTCGGGCCACACCTGCAAAGTCTGCGAACAGGGCGGGGAACTGTTGCCGGACGGATCCACCGCCGTAAAATGGCGGGTAATCGATCCGGCACCGCAATCGTCGAGCGCAACCGACCAGCCTTGTTCCTCGATGAGGACACTGCAATTGTCCGTGCCCAACGGGGTCCCGAATCCGGACAACCAAGCGGAGGTCAAGGCAGCCGGAACATCTCCGCAGCTCAACTGTTTGTCGGGAGGGGGGAGGCAGGTGGGGGAGGCCTGGTCCCTGACCAAAATATGGACCGTGCATTCGTTGGACTGCCCCTCGCAATCCAGCACCCGCATGGTGACCAGGATGGTATCATCTGCACAGGATACCCACACGGCATCGGAAAAGGAGGCACCCGGTGCATCCTCCCGCCGAAGGGCCAGGTTCGCCAGGCAGCAGTTGTCGTAGCTGCCGGCGTCCACGGTGGCCGGAAAGACCCAGGCGAAACCGTCGCTGTCCAGGCTGACGGTAGTGAAATCGTCACATACCGCCACCGGCTGCCATTCGTCCAAAACGGTCAGCGTCACGTCCGCTACGGTTTGGTTCCCACAACTGTCG
This sequence comes from uncultured Saprospiraceae bacterium, assembly GCA_964573725.1. Lineage (GTDB taxonomy): Bacteria > Bacteroidota > Bacteroidia > Chitinophagales > Saprospiraceae > UBA6168. The sequence continues at coordinate 1,209 of CAZNLJ010000024.1, read as the reverse complement.
GTGACCTGATATTGGATGAGATGGGTACCCAAAGGGAGTCCCGGTGCCGGAATATGGCCTCCGCCCTGTCCGTCCGTTCCGTTGGTGTATTCGATTTCCCCGATTGATGAGAAGATACGGACCAGCTGGATACCGCTGCAGTTATCAGCCACCAATGGCCCTGGGACGAACCCCGTGGAGCGACAGCCCGAAGCATTGCCCCATCCACTGAGGTTGGCAGCCACCGTCACGGGGGGTACAGAGACCTGTGGCCCTGTGTTGTCCTTTACATACAGGTACTGCAGGTTGTCATTGCCCGCCGGGTCGCTGCCGATCAGTTCGCCGGTGCACCAGTTGAACACCAACCAGGTCCGAAGGATGGTCAGGGCATTGCCGCAGCCTCCCAAGGTATCGTCGTGGTGCGTGTAACCTGCCTGGCAATAGGTACCCGTCACACCGGTAGGCGTACCGGATCCGCCGGTGGCAGGATCACCGGTATAGGGAAGCGGATCAAGCGCCCCCGGGAAGTTCTGGATGTCGCCGCAGTCCCAGGTTCGGTCGGGCGGGAACATCGGTGCGAGGGCAGGCGATATGAAAAGGTATTGGAAACAAGGGGCGGACAAGTTGCCCGCATCATCCGAAGCGACCCAACGCTTGCGCACGGTGATGCCCGCACAAAAATTGGTGCCGAACTGTTCCAGGTTGGTCAGGTTCATCAAGGGCGGCATATCGCAATTGTCCGTCGCCATGGGTGGCAGGACATACTCCGGTGATTCCTGACAAGAAAGCCAGACGGTATCGGAAGGACAAAGGATGACCGGTGCCATCTTGTCCTTGATGTGAAGGGTCGTCTGGCAGCTGTTTCCGGAACAGGGCTCGCTGACCTCGGCCAAAACACTTTGTCCCGCGAGGCTGCAATCCAGGACATTGGACGGCCAAACGCCGGCGGCCGTGTAGACCGTCACCAAGTACCCGGCGTATGTATTGTAGTTGCCTTCCAGCAGGATATCCGGCGTAACGAGCACTTGTCCGCCGGTGTCCAAGGAGGATTGTATGGCATTGTTACAGGTCAGTTGTTCCCGGATGATCCCGACCAGGTAGGTATATTCGACGACCGAACCGGCCGAATCCGTCAGGACGGCCGTCAACACATGGTTGGTCTGCGGGTTGCCGGTCCAGGTCACGGAAACGCTGGTGCCGGTGTTTTGGGACAATTGCCCGCCGGTGGGC
>CAZNLJ010000023.1:53994-64794 GCA_964573725.1 uncultured Saprospiraceae bacterium | reverse complement strand
AACCCGGTCTTGTCTTGACTACAGTTCGGTCTTCCTGATTCGATAACTCAAATCTCAATCTGTCAAATTCAAGGGCCTCGTTTCTTACCTTACTCTTCCTGTTTGTCAATGAACTTTTTGGATCGAATCGTCCATAACGACCGCTTGTCGATTGCTATTTCCGATTCTTTCCTGCTCTTATGTAAACCGCCGTTGCTTTTCAACGGGCTGCTTAGTTTTCCAAAGCGGTCGCAAAGGTAAACGCGAATTTCATTCCGCCAAACTGATTTGGGCAAAAAAGTGAAAAGTTTTTGAAATAAATGATAGATTCAACTTAAACAATTGCATTTCAACATTATATAAATTATAAATTCTATTGGGTTTAAATATGACCCCTGTAACAACACCCTTCCGAAACAGCTTTTTACGAACCTCCTTTCCCGGTTCCGAACTATTCTGAAAAAGCCGTTTCCGGCCGAATGAACTGCGGAGCGGAGGCAGGCTCGGCACCACCATGGGCTTCGGACCGGGCTCGTACTGCCGAGCGGTGGTTCCGGCTCGGCAATCCCGCCCGGACCTTGGCGGAAGCGCCCGGCTTCCTGTACCGCCGGCCCGGACCACCGGCACACAACAACAAAATACGTATGTATTGAAAAACGATGGTATCTTACCGCATCGGACATTCGATAAGACGGGAGCCGGACCGACGGCCGAACAAAAAAACAGCGAACAATGGACTACGAAATCATCCGCCGGCAAGTGAAGGACGGCGACCTTATTTTCCTGAAAGTGGACAAGGGAAACCTGTTGTCCCGCACGACAGCCTGGTTCACCCGGAGCCCCTACACCCACACCGCCTTCGTATTCTGGTACAAGACCCGGCTGATGCTGGTGGAATCCACGACCCACGGCGGCATCCGGATTGTCCTGGCATCGGTCTACCGGCACCGGGATTTGGATATGTTGCCGGCACCGGTCCCTTGGCAGGAGATAGAGGAATCGGCCCTGAGCCGGAGCGGTACGGCCGAATACGGCTGGCTCAGCGCGGCCTATATCGGCATCCGGGAGTTCCTATTCACCCATTTCGAGGTCGTCCTGCCGGTCGACCGGCGGAATCGGAACAAGGCCTGTTCCGAGTTTGTCGCGGAGGTATTGGGACTGGAGGACGTGGATATCAGCCCGGGCAAGTTATACCAAGTCCTGCGGATGAAGGGAACTGCCGGTAAGGCCCTTCCCGGATGAAGCACCCCGGGATACGGATGGCGGAAGCCGCCTCAGGCATACGAAAAAGCCCTGCCGGTGTGCAGGGCTTCGGAAAAGCGGTGGTCCCACAAGGGCTTGAACCTTGGACCCTCTGATTATGAGTCAGATGCTCTAACCAACTGAGCTATGGGACCGATTCGGTAATTGAGACTTGTGTTGGATTATAAAATGTTGTAGCGGCGCGAAATTAACATTTCATCCAGAGGCTGCCAATAAATCGGGCAGAGTTTAACATATATTCCATCCCGGCAGGGTCAGGCGGAACCAAGTACATATGCGGACCGTGGTGCGGGTAATGAGCGTGGGTCAAGTATTCATGCGGACCATGATGGTAGGAGGCAAGCATGCTGCCGGTGCACAGGGGAACAGTCCATGAAAGGGTAGTTGATTCTGTCACTGCAACGGAAGTGGGGTGACGGTCGTGGGACAACCATCAACCGAAGCGGCATCCGAACAGGCCGATGGCCCGCCGGGCGCTTTCCCACCGGGGGATTCCGGTCCTATTCGGCAGGGCAAGGACAGGACTGAAAGTAAAACCATCGGGCAGCATATCGCCACCGTTGGATCGTATTCCCCATCCCATGCCTTGGTTTCGAGAGGCCGGCGGGACACGCTGCCCGACAGGACAGGCGACCGGTGTCATCCTGTCGTCGGCCCGGAGGTCAATAATCCTTCCCGAGCAGTTGGGTATTGCCTTCCATCTCCAAGCTACCGCCGGATCCCACTTCCAGGGTGCGCCCCCGGGCGATGACACCGGCTGACCACCACCTTACCGGCGGTGATGAAGACATCATGACAGGGCAAGGATACGAAGCCCACGCTCCGATTGGAGGCTACGGACCAGACCACGGCATTGTTTTTCCCTGCCCAGGTGTTCGTTACGGCGTTGGCGGAAGGTACCGACACCTTGCCCACCGGCACGGCACGGCGGCTGCCACCGAAGGAAATCACCAAGCACAGGATAGCTGAACCCGTCCGCCCGGAAACCACGAACGAAGGTTGCGCCGATACAGGAAGCGACGGGTCGAAACATTTGTCCCCCCTAAATTTGCGGCCAGCCGCCAGACCTTGGCCAAGGCCGGGAATTTGACCCTTCCGATTGAAATGCCGGAATGCGGGGGTAGGCACGAAATGAAAGACGAGACACCTTGTCGGTTCCCGTTCGTGCACCGATGCCTTCCGACCGTCGCCCGCAAAAAAAAAGCGCCCAAGCAGGCTGTCGACCCGATGGGCGTTTCCACCCTGAAGGAGATATCACCTGTCAGGATGGGAAAAGACCGGTTGCTGCATACATGGTAAGAGAATGCGTGTTTCCGCCCGGGCGTCGCGACCGATCGGATCGGAACGAATGCAGCCCATCGGTCCGTCCGGTGATACCCGGCGTTTCCGGAGCGGCTTTCGCCGGTCCGGAGACGTTTCGTCATCGGCACGTGACGACCTGCAAGGCCGTCAGGGCACCTTCCGGCAACCTTGTCCGGCGTACCCGGGCGGCCGGCCATGATCATACCGACGGGCATCACGTCGTTCCGCGCTGCATCCGCACCGGATAAGCTCCTGTTGCCCAGGGACGGTACCCTGCAGTCGTCCTCGGATTTGCCATCGACGGCGTAATGCGATGAAATCGGTACCGGTCCGTGCTTTCGCTGTCACCAACCTGAGCGGGCGCATGTCGTGGCCGCCACCGTCCTGAGCACGCGCGCCTGGGATTTCCGTCGGATGCGTACCGGGATGCGGGGCGGCCCGCAGCATACACGAACCTGGGCAGGAAAGGACAAGTAAGCTCACGCGCAGCACCTTTATGAAAGTCCGCCGGGACGGTCATGCTCCGACGATGCAAAGCGGGTGCGAGGCCTGTCTGTTGTGCCCTTCATCCTGTTCAATAACAATCCATTTAGTTACCCTGACAATACACTTCGCACACCGAATGTATGGAAACACACCCATCGCTACCCGGCCTGTACGGACATCGGATCATCCGGTCCGAACATCGGGGCTCGAGCAGGTAAGGGGGTTCGGCAGGGCCATGCCGGTTCATGTTGCGGCCGGCTTGAATCCGTGTTCCACCGGTCGGTAGCGAGGGAAATCATACGGTTCGCAGGTGGTGACAAATGTATCCGCAGGTGGCACGAACATCCAAATTTTCGACTTGTCGAATCAGGTCGGAGATTTCAATAAATGCCTTTAACTGACAAGCCGTACCATTCTTCCGGAAAAAAGAAGGCAGTACCTGTCAAAATCAGCGGTTCTTGTCGGGAACCTGGTTTTTGCAAGAAAAGAAGATGAAACCGGAGGTGATGCCACCCATCACTCCATGACGGGGCGGTAAATGTTGCATATTTGCCATTCGGCCTGCCCGGCTTCCGTCATCAACGAGGGCAGCGGCCCGCAGCGTATGCCGCCACTTGATCATGGAGCTCCCGGCGGGTCCGAGGGATATGAGGAGCTCTTGACCCCGAAGCGACAACCGGGGACCAGCGGCGCCCCGGTGGGTGTGGTTATTAACAGGGTCATATTCCCCTCCTGCCGCTGTGTTTGGCCACGACGAAATGGAACCAGCATGGACCGGCTTGCCCGGCTGATGCCTGCACAAGAAAACGGTATTCCGGAGGCCGGCCCGACCTGGGCATCCTATCGGCGAGGAATCCACCCGGCTAACCGGAAACCTTGAATCACCAAATCGGAACAACTCGGATATTACATCCTGCCAGGGTTTCCGGTGACGATCCGGCGGATGCATGCCGGAAGCAGCCGAATATCCTGGTCACCTGAATTACGGCGAAACAACTTCGTACGATGCCAAGACAACACAAATTCCGGTTATCCATGCTCCTCATGTGCTTCGGCCTCCAAACCGGCCTGTATTCCCAGGTGAGCGTCCAGGCCGTGAAGGAAGCGGCCGGAGCCGTATACCCAATCATCGAATCCGACCTTTCGACGGCGGATTCCATAACCTATGGGCTGCTGGAGAAATACGGGCCGGACATGCTACGGAACGATTCGATAAACGCCCAGCTCCTGTTCCTGACAGGAACGTTGGAAACCGCCAAGAAACGTTACCGGATATCGAGCAAATACCTGGAACGTGCCCTGGAGACCGACTTCGTCCGAAACAATGAAGCTGCCCGGATCAAGTGCCTCAACAACCTGGCGATCTGCCAGGAAAATCTTGGAAAGTTGCCCGAGGCGATTGCCATGTACCAGCAGGCCTTGACCATAGCCGACCACCTTGGGGACAGACGGTCCGTGACTATGGCCCTTGCCAACATGGCCGAGCTCGAGCAAAAGCTCGGCAACTACCACGAAGCCATTTCACTTTCCGCAAAGGCACTGCTCAAGTTCGAAGAGCTAGGGGATTCGAATTTCATGGCCACCTGCCACCTGAACCTCGGCAAGTACTTCTCCCAACTTCAAGACCATGAGAAAGGGGAATGGCACACCCTCCGGGCCGGCGCCTTGTACGAACAAATGAACAACAAAGTCGGAATGTTCAATGCATTGGTCAACCGGGGCCGGCTGCATCACCTGAAAAAACGGTACGACCAATCCGACCAGCTGCTCCAACGCGCGATAAATCTATCCCGGGAAAGCAATTTCGAAAACCAGCTTTCCCCCGTCTATATCCAAATGGCGGGGAACGCCATTGCCAGCGGCGAGGAACTGGCGAAAGCCGAGGAGTACGCCCTGACGTCCATCCGGCTGGCCGACACGAGCGGCAGGCGGGATATACTGGAAGAGAGTTATCAGGTATTGTGCCGCTATTATGCCAAGGTCAACGATTTCGAGCACTTCGACCAGGCCCTGGCAGACTACAACCGGGTCAAGCAGGAGACGGCTGTGCTCAATTCCAGGGCCGCTGCGGAGGAATTGAAGGTCATCTTCAAGACTGAGCAGCTGAACAGCGATGTCCGACGACTCTACCAGGACGTCCGTTTGAAGAACGTCCAACTTTTTTCCCTCTCGATGCTCCTTGCCATCTCCATCCTCACCGGCAGCATCATATACCGGCAACACCGGCGGCTGAAGGAGAATACCAAGACCCTGTTCCGGATGAACGTCCAACTTGCCTATTCGGGTAATGGCCTGGAAGATCCGAGGGGAATATCCCCGGATTCCGACCCGGTATCGGAAGAAGCACCGCCGGATTCCGACCAAACGTTATACAAGACCATCCGCAGGAGAATCGAGCGGGATGCGCTGTACAAGGAAACCAACCTGAACATACAGGACTTTGCCGCGCTGATAAGGCGCAGCCGAAGGGATGTTTCCAAGGCAATCAACCATGTCGGCAAGACCAATTTCCCGGGGTTGATCAACGAGTACAAGGTGAATGAAGCCAGGCGGCTGATCTTGGAACAGCCTGGTTCCTTGTCGATGGCCAATATCGCGACAGCCGCGGGTTTCAACAGCTACGTCACCTTCCACCGGCATTTCAAGGAGCGGACCGGTTTCACGCCGAGCGATTATCTCGATATAGTGAAACAAGGACCCGATCCGGGGAACGTTACCGAGGATGAATGACGGCAGGATGCCGCTCCGGCGAGGGCCCACCTCATCTTTCGCACCGCAGGAACCGAATCGAATATTTTGATTGCAAGGTTCGCATGGTTGTATAAAAACGTGAGCTACTCCTAACCAAAGGGTCTTTATTTCGCTTCCCGCCTTTTGGACAGGACGGCCGGCGGCGCGCTTGGGTGCGGGGCGTGGCACATCGGCGGGTTTTATGACCTAAAACAACAGAAAGTCAATGTTTTGTAGTTGATTATTTTATAGGGTTGAGGTGCGGAAGATGGGGTCCACCGTTTGCTTCCGGGCCTTTTCCTAGGCTAGGCGGTATGGAGGGATGGGAACCGGCGGGCGGGTGGCCGGTCACGGCATCGATTGGAACCGCACGTATTTGATTGACTTGCCGGCGGCGAGATGTTGCCGTTCGTAAAAGGTCTTGATGTCGAGTTCCGGCATGGGAAGGGTTCCCGCGTAGATGTCCTCGCAATGGAGCAGGCAGGCGAATTGGGATTGGCCGGCCAGGACCTCCAGGGTATACGCGTACAAGGTCTTGTCGTCCGTCTTCAAGTGGACGGTGCCGCCGGGTTTCAGCAGGGCCGCATACCGCTCCAGGAAAGCGGGTGCCGTCAAGCGTCGGTTTTCCTTGCCTTTCCGCAGGAAGGGATCGGGAAAGGTAATCCAGATCTCCTCGATTTCCCGGTGGGCGAAGAAATCCGTCAGGTGTTCGATACGGCTGCGGAGGAAAGCGACGTTGGACAATCCTTCCTCGAGGGCGGATTTGGCGCCCCGCCAGATCCGGGCGCCCTTCACATCCACGCCGATGAAATTCCTGTCTGCGGCTTGTCGGGCCAGGCCCAGGGTGTAGTCCCCTTTTCCACAGGCGAGTTCCAGCACGACCGGGTGGTCGTTCCGAAAATGTCCCGCAGCCCAATCCCCCTTCATTTCCAGCCTATGGCCTTGGCCGAGCGTCAGCAGGGGCGATCCCATGTCGTATTGTTCATAGACATTGGGAAAGGAGAGGATTTCAGCGAATTTCAGGAGTTTGTTGCGCCTGCTCATAACATGTCGTCAGCCGTCCGGACAGGGAAAGTTTGCCGCTTCCGCTGCGGGGGCACCGAAAGATGGGGCCCTTAACCGGAAGCGGCGTCAAAAGTAGCGAATTCAAGCATAGCCCGCCGTGGGTCCGGGCCGTAAAAAGGAGAAAAAAATCCATGGGACCGCTTCCCGCCGGCGGTTGTTTGATTTTCGCAGCCATCCCGTTGAAAGTTGTAAGGCCGGCGGCTGTCCGTGCGACAATTTCGCAGGAAAAATGAAACCGCGCGGAATGAGGCACAGAATCTATCACTGGCTCCCGGTATGGCTGATATCGGTCGGCACCTTATCCGGGCAAACGGCCGACAGCCTGCGGCGCCTGGACGTCCGCGGCACCGTTGCCGTCACCAACAACGGTTTTTCGTTCATCCCCTCGTTTTCATTGGGAGAGCCGGCCGTGCTGACGACTTTTGCCATCCACGGCGGCAAGCGTTTCCGTTTCGAGCCTGAGTTCCGTTACTCGCTGGCGGGCAAGCCCTGGTCCTTCATCTTCATCTGGCGATACCAGCTGGTACGTCGGGAACGGTTCCTGCTCACGGTAGGCACGCATCTCCCGGCCCTGTCCTTCCGCACCCGAAACATCGGAGGCGGGCGGGCGGACGTGATCGAATCCCTGCGGTTCTTTCCCGTGGCGGAAGTGTCGCCTGTGCTGACCCTGGGCAAGCACACCAAGGTCGGCCTGTTTTACCTGTACGGGCATGGCCTGGAGGCGGACATGAAGAAGCGCACCCGGTTCGTATCCTTCCGGGCCGGCTTCGAAGCCCTTCCCTTGGGAGGCAACTGGCGGCTCAACGTCTAACCGCAGGCATTCCATCTGCAATCGGATGCGGCGGGAGGATACTATGTCGCCGCCGGACTGTCGGTGTACAGGATCGGACGGCCGTGGGCGGTTTCCTCATTGATGAACCGGGCGGTCCGGTCGGAGATTGCCGGCAAGCGGTTCGACTGGAACATCAGCCTGTCGTACACCTTCCACCGGACCTACACCGGACGGGCGGACCACCTTCCCTGAGTCGAAGGACGGTCGGCCCTGACGGGAGGGTGGAAGTCGGCCCAGTTCCGCCGGAAAAGATCACAGGGACAACCATTACGGCCGGCCGGGTGTTTTTTTTGCCGGACGGCATCCTGACGGTCCGGAAAGCGGCCCGTTCCGGACAAGGAGGCAACGGAAGCAAAACCATAAGCTACACCGATGAAAGAGACCAGGGATATCATCCGCAGCCAGGACCAGTGGGCGGCGGTAGGCATAATGACGGCATTGGCCACGGTAGTACATGTGGAGGGTTCATCGTACCGGCGTGCCGGTGCGCGGATGCTCATTGCGCAGGACGGCCGGCTGACGGGCGCCATCAGCGGAGGGTGCCTCGAGGGGGATGCCTTGCGCAAGGCCCTTCACGTCATCAGGAAGCAGCGGCCCATGCTGGTGACCTACGACACCATGGACGAGGACGATGCGACCATCGGAATCGGGCTGGGTTGCAACGGCATCATACAAGTATTGATAGAACCGGTCGACCCGGGGGATGCGACGTCCCCGGTTGCCTTGCTGAAGGAGGTGGATGCACGGCGGCAACCCGGCGTGGTGGCGACGATCTTTTCCTTGCGGGACCGGCTCCAGCAGGTGGGGACCCGGATGTTCCTGGGGGAAGACGGCCGTACGGCGGGGACATGTCCGCTTCCCGAACTGGAAGCGACCTGGCAGGCGGATGCCGGTCGTGCCTTGTCGGAAGGCCGCAGCATATGGGTTCCCTACCGAACGGAATCCGGGGAAGTGACCGTCTTCTACCAGTACCATGCACCGGCGGTAAGGCTGGTGGTCGTGGGGGCCGGCAACGACGTCATTCCCCTGGTCGAGATGGCAACCATACTGGGATGGGAAACCACCGTAGTGGACGGCCGCTCCAATTATGCCCGGAAGGAGCGTTTCGCCGATGCGTGCCAGGTATTGGTGGCAAAGCCGGAGGAAGTGCTCGGGCAGGTGCCGGTGGACGACCGGACCGTTTTCGCTTTGATGACACACAACTACAACTACGACAAGGCGATGCTGCGGGCCTTGGCGGACCGCCGGGTGCGGTACATCGCGATGTTGGGTCCGCACAAGAAAATCAACCGCATGCTGGAGGAATATGCGGCGGAAGGCCATCCCCTCACGCCGGAGCAGCAGGCAGGCGTGTTCAGTCCGGCGGGATTGGACATCGGTGCGGAGAACGCCGAGGAGATCGCCTTGTCCATCGCCGCAGAAATCCAGGCCTTCCTGACCCGGCGGGAAGGGATTTTCCTCCGCAGCAGGATGTCCCCCATCCATGGTTGACGCCCGTACCCCGGCAGCGGGGCAAGGCGCAAGGATGGTGGCGGGGAGGCTCCCTTCCCGGCGGGGCCGGCCGGGTTCGAAACCAAGGCTGGGCCGACCCTCCGTGCCGAATCCGGCGTATGTACCGGCATGAGGGAGCCGGCGGAGTTATACATCCCGGTAAAATCCCACCTGATAGTTTGCTATATTTGCCGGGGAAGCGGGCATGACCGACCCCGTGCCCGGCGGGAGAGCGGGCAGCCGGCCTGCGTATCCCATATCCGACCCGACGAATCCGTCCCCGTAATCAAAGGACCAGAAGATGGCATTTGTAGTATCCGCGAGAAAATACAGGCCGATGCGCTTCGACGACGTCGTCGGGCAGGCGCACATATCCCAAACCCTGAAGAAGGCGCTGCAGACGGACCATTTGGCGCACGCCTTCCTGTTTTGCGGGCCGCGGGGGGTGGGGAAGACCACCTGTGCGCGGATACTGGCGCGGGTGTTGAACTGCCAGCAGTTGACACCGGACTACGAGGCCTGCGGGGAGTGCGGGAATTGCCGGGCCTTCCGCGAGAATGCCTCCTTCAACATCATCGAGCTGGATGCCGCATCGAACAACAGTGTGGAGAACATCCGGTCGCTGGTGGAGCAGGTACGCTTCCAGCCGCAGCAGGGCCGGTACAAGATCTACATCATCGACGAGGTCCACATGTTGTCGGCGGGTGCGTTCAACGCCTTCCTGAAGACCCTGGAGGAGCCGCCGCCCTATGCCGTGTTCATCCTGGCGACGACGGAGAAGCACAAGATCATCCCGACCATCCTGTCGCGGTGCCAGATATTCGATTTCAAGCGGATCCAGGTCAAGGACATAGCGGGTCACCTGCAGGGGATCTGCGACCGGGAAGGGATAGCGGCGGCACCGGAGGCCCTGCACATCATCGCCCAGAAGGCGGACGGCTCCTTGCGGGACGCCCTGTCCATCTTCGACCGGATCACCAGTTTTTCGGACAAGGAGATCCGGTATGCGGATGTGGTCGGCAACCTCAACGTACTGGATTACGATTATTTTTTCCGTTTCACGGATGCCCTGTTGGCGGCCGATTTGCGGCAGGTCATGCTGATATTCGACGAGATCCTGGTCAACGGTTTCGAGGGGGATCATTTCCTCACCGGATTGGCGGAGCACATGCGGAACCTGTTGGTAGGCAAGGACCGGGAGATGCAGGTGCTGTTGGAAGCCGGGGAATCGCTTCGGCAGCGGTACCTGGCGCAATCGGGGCTGGCCCCGACGGGATTCCTGCTGACGGTACTGAACCTGTGCGGCGAATACGAATTGAATTATCGGCTGGCCCGCAACAAGCGGCTGCATGTGGAGTTGGGGCTGATGAAAATGAATTTTGCGGCGCAGGCCGTGCGGATTTCGGGGCAAGCGGAAGCGTCGGTATGGGGAGCCTTGCCCGGCGGCGAAGGCGTACCCATGGAAAAAAAAAGCCTGACCTGACCGATCCCGGGGGGAAAGCGACGGAGACGGACGCCGGGGAGGTCGGGATTTCGGATCGAATCGCCGAAGAGGCGGCCCCGGGCGACAAACCCCCCGGCGGGTACGGGGGGCCCCCCCGCCGGGGGTGGCCCCCCCCAAACCACAAAAACCCCACCCCCCGAAGGGAACA
>CAZNLJ010000023.1:0-53984 GCA_964573725.1 uncultured Saprospiraceae bacterium | reverse complement strand
CCCCGACCATACCAAGACATCCCGAACCACGGAAGGGAAACGGCATTCGTCCATACCGGTCCTTCAGCGGTTGGACGCCCTCCGGGTGGAGGCGGCGGAAGCCAACCGGCAGATGGGGCCGGCGAAAACCGTGGAGGTGACAGCGGAAGCGGTGCGGGCGGTTTGGGACGACTATACGGAGCGGACGGAAAAAGATTCCGTGCGGACCATCCTGAAGGGGGCGGGTCTCCAATGGTCGGGGGGGCAACTGACCGTCACGGTGGGGTCTGCGTTGGCGGAGGGCCTGTTGCGGCAGGAGGCGGGGTTGGTGGAGCAATTGCGGAGCCGGCTGGACGCCCCTGGCCTGTCGATGGTCATCCGATTGGATCCCACGCGGCCGAATGCGGCACCAACGGGGCAGCGCCGGTTGAGCGAGCGGGAAAAATACCAGCTCCTGGTAGCGGTCAACCCATTGGTCGCGACCTTGCAGCAGCGGTTGGGCCTACGCCTGGAACACGACTGAGACCGGGTCGGGAAAAGGAAACAGAAAAAGAACGAGCCTATGCAGGAGAAGAGATACCGGACCATCGATCCGGGGACGGTACCGCGGCACGATTTCCACCAGTACATTGTGGGGGCCATCGCACCGCGGCCGATTGCGTTCGTCAGTACGGTGGACGGGGCGGGGAATGCCAACCTGGCGCCTTACAGCTTTTTCAACGCCTTCAGTTCCAATCCGCCGATATTCGTCTTTTCCTCGAACCGGCGGGCGACGGACAACACCATCAAGGACACCTTGGCCAATGTGGAGGAGACGCGGGAGGTGGTGATCAATGCGGTCAACTACGACATAGTCCGGCAGATGGCGGTGGCGAGCGCCCAATTTCCGAGGGGGGTGGACGAGTTTGCGAAGAGCGGACTGACGCCGCTGCCTTCGGACCTGGTGAGACCCTACCGGGTGGCGGAATCACCGGTCAGTTTCGAGTGCAAGGTCGGCGACATCATTCCGTTGGGCACGGGCGGCGGGGCCGGGCACCTGATTATCTGCGAGCTGTTGCGGATGCATATTTGGGAGGAGATGTTGGATGAGCGGGGCCGAATCATGCCGGACAAGCTGGACCTGATGGGAAGGCTCGGGCGGTCGTATTACGTGCGGGCGAGCGGGGCTGCCATCCATACGGTCGTGCAGTCCATCGACAGTTTGTGCATCGGTTTCGACGCATTGCCGGCATCGATCCGGTGGAGCGAGGTATTCACCGGGAACAACCTGGGGCAATTGGCCGGGTTGGCGAAAGTACCGACGGCGGAGGAGGTGGCGGACTGGGCGGCCACGGATGAGCGGATGCAGCGGATATTGGCTGGGCCGGCCCCTTTGGAGGAAATCCATCGGTATGCCAAGGCCTTGTTGGAACAGGACGAGGCTTTGCGGGAGACGGCGGGGAAGGCCGCCTGGGCGGGCGAGTATCTCATCACGACAAGTAAGGACGGCCAATGACAGACCGAAAGACCATGCCGCCGGTGGCCGAGATCAGCCGCCTGAGCGTACCGGAGCCATACGAATGGAAACTATCCAACGGCATCCCCGTGTACGAGACCAACCTGGGTACGCAGGAGATCGTCAAGTTGGACCTGGTGTTCTACGCCGGCAGGCCCTTCGAGCGGAAGCAGATGGTATCCCGGAGTACGGCGGCCATGATGCGGGAGGGAGCGGCCGGCTATTCGTCCGCCGACATTGCGGAGACCGTCGACTACTACGGGGCGTCGTTGTCCATGCCGATCGGGTTGGACACGGCGAGTGTATTATTATATTCCTTGCGCAAGCACATCGGGCGGCTGATGCCCTTGTTGGCGGAGACCCTCCGGACACCGACCTTTCCGCAGGACGAGCTGGAGGCTTTCATTGCGCGCAACCAGCGCCGGTTGCAAGTGGATTTGTCAAAGAACGACATCGTCGCCTACCGGCAATTCACGGAGATGTTGTACGGCAAGGAGCACCCGTACGGGTACAACAGTTTTCCGGAGACCTATGCCCGATTGGAGCGGAATGACCTGGTCCGGCATTTCGAGGAGAACTACACCGCGGGCAACTGCCTGATTTTCCTGAGTGGTCGGATCGACGAGGAAGTAAGGCGGCTGATGGACGATACGCTCAGTGCGGCGATCCGGCCCGGAGTCAGGCGGCCGTGTGTCCTGCCGGCGGCGAACATCGTCCCCGAGCGGGTCCGGCTGCCCCATCGGCCGGCCGTTCAGACCGCCATCCGGATCGGGCGGCACCTGTTCGACCGGCACCATCCGGATTTTTACGGCATGTATGTGCTCAACACGATATTAGGCGGTTACTTCGGATCGAGGTTGATGGCGAACATCCGGGAGAAGAAAGGGTACACGTACAACATATACAGCAGCCACGAAGCCTTGTTGTCGGGTGGTTATTTCTATGTGGCGACGGAGGTGGGGACGGATTTCGTGGAGAAGACGAAAGAACAGATATACCGGGAAATGGCGGCATTGCAGCGGAAGCTGGTCGGGGAGGAGGAGTTGCGGATGGTCCGGAACTACCTGCTGGGCACCTTGCTGACCAACCTGGACGGTCCCTTCAACATATCGGAGGTCGTGAAGGCGTATCTGACGGAGGGGGTCTCCCTGGATACATTCCGGGAGTTGTCGGAAGCCATCCGGACGATTACGCCCGAGGAAATCCGGCGGCTGGCCCGGCAATATTTCGACCGGAACGATATGTGGGAGATCATTGTTTAAACAAGCGGAAGATGGGTCGCGGCCGGTGGGATATGAGGGAATTTATTATTTATTTTAATAATTATCAAATTTTTTTTTCTTTTGTGCCTTGGTTTGCGCTGTCGGATTGAGGCAGGAAAGGCGGAAGCATATTCAGCGGTACCGTCCGGCGGCGTCAAAGCCGGGCGGTCCTAATCCAAAAATGGTACGGAAAGTACCTTAACTTTCAGTTGCTTGTGATAAAGGCAATTGGCCTGACAGGATTCGGCGACCGGAAGCGCGGCGGCAGCGGCTTTCCGGGCATACCGGCGGGGTTCGGTTGGAATGGGTTACCGTCATCACACCAGCAAACGGATGCAACAACGCGTCAATGAAATTTTTCAGTTTTTTCACGCAGGAGCTGGCCATTGACCTTGGCACAGCCAACACGCTCATCATGAGCGACGGAAAGGTCGTCGTGGACGAGCCCTCCATTGTGGCGATCGACCGGCGGACGGGAGAGACCATAGCCGTGGGGATGAAAGCCATGCAGATGCATGAGAAGACCCATGAGTACATCAAGACCATCCGGCCGTTGCGGGACGGGGTGATAGCGGATTTCCAGGCGGCGGAGAGCATGATCGAGGGGTTCATCAACATGATCGGCAACCGCCGGCGTTTCTTTTCCCATCTCAAGATGGTGATCTGCATTCCATCCGGCATCACGGAAGTGGAGAAGCGGGCGGTGTTCGATTCGGCCGACCATGTGGATTCGAAGGAGACCTACCTGATCCACGAGCCGATGGCGGCTGCCCTGGGGATCGGGTTGGAAGTGGAGGACCCGGTGGGCAACGTTATCATCGACATCGGCGGAGGGACGACGGAGATAGCCGTCATTGCCTTGTCCGGCATTGTATGCGACCAATCGCTCCGGACGGCCGGCGATGAGTTCACCGCGGATATCATGGACTATATGAAACGGGCGCACAACATCCTCATCGGGGAGCGTACGTCGGAACAGATCAAGATACATGTGGGATCGGCGCTACACGAATTGGAGGTGCCGCCACCGGATTATGCGGTGAACGGTCGGGACCTGATGACCGGCATCCCGAAGCAAATCACGATATCCTACCACGAGGTTGCGCAGGCGTTGGACAAATCGATCGGCAAGGTGGAGGAAGCGGTCATCAAGGCCCTGGAATCCACGCCGCCGGAATTGGCGGCGGACATTTACAAGACGGGGCTCTATCTGACGGGGGGGGGCGCCTTGCTACGGGGCTTAGACAAGCGGCTCAGCCAAAAGACGAAGTTGCCGGTCCACATTGCGGAGGACCCCCTTCGGGCCGTCGTACGCGGAACCGGGATTGCGCTGAAGAATGCCGACCGTTTTTCCTTCCTGATAGACCGGAAAAGTATATAAAAGGCGAAGATTATCCATCGGACGACCTGGGTTCGGGTCTGTGCCACCGGTAAGAGGATGGTCATTTGTCTGCAACCGAACGGCAGATGCTGCAGCTATTTCAGCTATTACTACGGTTCAGCGGTTTTTTCGTGTTCCTGTTGCTGGAGCTGGTTTGCTTCTCGATGATTGTCAAGTACAACCAACGGCAATCGGCGGTATACCTGCACACGGTCAACCGATTTACGGGAACGATCCAGGAGAATACGGCCGCCGTGTACCAGTATCTGCAGCTGTACGAGGAGAATATCCGCCTGGCCCGGGAGAACGCCCGGTTACTGGAACTGGTGGCAAACGCAAACGGTCCGGGTCCGGTGGTCGCACCGGACAGCCTGCCGGCGGACAGCATCGAACGGCAGTACGTGTTCCAGCCTGCCAAAGTCATCCGGAACACCATCAACCAGCACCACAACTACCTGATATTGGACAAAGGGGCGGCGGACGGCGTGGTTCCGCACAGCGGGGTCGTCACCGACATGGGGGTGGTCGGGATAGTCCGGCATGTTTCGGAACACTATTGTGTGGTGATGTCGGTCTTGCATCGGCAGGCGAAGGTCAGTGCCCGGATCCGGGAAAAGGGATTCTTCGGACCACTGACCTGGCAGCAAACGGATCCCTGGTTATTCACGTTGGACGACATTCCGAAGCATGCGCCGGTCGCCAAATCGGACACCATCGAGACCAGCGGGTATTCGACCCTGTTCCCTCCGGGGGTGACCATCGGCGTGGTCGACCGCCTGTCCATGGCACCCGGCAGCAATTTCTTCCACATTACGGTACGGTCCAGCCTTGACATGAGCAACCTGCAACACGTGTACATCGTGAAAAACCTGCGGGCGGCGGAGCAGAAGACACTGGAGCGCCTGGCGACGCAATCCGATGAATAGCACGATCTACCACAACCTCCTGCGTTTCCTGGGCCTGGTGGTCATCCAGGGCATGGTCTTCAAGAACATTGGAGAGAACTGGGACGGGTTCCCCTACCTGCACATTATGGTGTACCCGGTCTTCCTCCTGTTGTTACCGATCAACATACCGCGCCCCCTGACCTTGCTCCTGGGCTTCGCCCTGGGCATTTCCGTGGATTTCTTTTACAATACCCTGGGGATCCATGCCAGCGCCTCCGTCTGCTCGGCATTCCTCCGACCCTACCTGTTGCGATTCCTGGAGCCGCGCAACGGCTACAACATCAACTATTCCCCGACGATTGCGCGGATGGGGACCGGATGGTTCATCCGGTATGCCTCCCTCCTGTTGACCATCCATTTGTTCTTCTATTTTTCCGTGGAAGCCTTTACTTTTGTGTACATCGTGGACATCCTGTCGAAGACCGTCGTCAGTTTCGTGGCCTCGCTGGTATTTGTCCTGATTTACCAGTTGCTATTCAATCCTTTGGATTAGGCACACCATCCCGGCGAAAGCAGGCCGTCTTGCGGCGGGCCCCGAGTCCGGCGAACAAGTCCGTCACCGCCGCATAAATCAAATCCGATTGAACAACCAGCACAAGGAGCGGCATCAGTACATCCTGGTCCTTTTCAGCATCGCTGCGGCGGCGTTGTTGGTGAAGGCGTTCCAGTTGCAGGTGTTGAACAACGACTTCAAGACCCGGGCCGATGCCGTGGCGATGAGCAAGGAGACGATATATCCGGCGCGGGGATTGATTTATGACCGCCACGAAAGCCTGCTGATCAACAACGCACCGGCATACGACCTGTTGGTCACGTACAACCAGTTGGACCCTTCGATGGACACGGCGAAATTCTGTCGGATCCTGGGCATCGACCGGGCGTCCTTCGAGGAGCGGCTGAACAAGGATTTCAAGCGGGATATCCGGTATGCGCGGCACAAGCCGTTCGTTTTCATGAACAAGATTTCCCCGGAGGTATATGCCCGCCTACAGGAGAGCCTGTATGAGTTTCCCGGTTTCTTCGTGTTGGTGCGCAATGTGCGCAGCTATCCGGTCCGGTATGCGGCGCATCCCCTGGGCTACATTACGGAGGTGACGGAGCGGGACATCGAGGCCTCCGGCGGGGCATACGTCATCGGGGACTACATCGGCGCCAGCGGCTTGGAGTTGGCCTACGAGGAGGCGTTGAAGGGCATCAAGGGATTCCGATACGTGCTCAAGGATAACCTGGGCAGGGACATCGGGAGTTTCCAGGGCGGTGCGAAGGATGTGTTGCCCCAATCCGGGCTGGATTTGGTAAGCACCCTGGACCTGGGGTTACAAGCGTACGCGGAAGAGTTGATGCGCAACAAGATCGGGGCCATCGTCGCCATCGAACCCTCCAGCGGGGAGATCCTGGCCTTCGGCAGTTTCCCCTCTTACGACCCGAACCTGATGGTAATCGACCAGTACCGTGGCAAGGCGTTCGCCCGCTTGCAAGCCGACACCTTGAAGCCATTGTTCAACCGGGCCATCATGGCGGAATACCCGCCGGGTTCCATTTTCAAGACCCTGGTGGGTCTGATCGGGATGCAGGAGCAGGTGATCAACCCGACGACGGGGTACAGTTGTCCCGGTTATTATGTCGTGGGGGGAAGCGACGTGCGCAACTGCCGGTCGCATGCCCCGCCGGTGGATGTGGCCACGGCCCTGCAATGGTCCTGCAATTCCTATTTTTTCCGGGCATTCCGGGAGATTGTGGACAAGTTCGGGTTCTACAATCCGGAACAGGGCCTGGACGTATTCGTCCGATACCTGTCCGCCTTCGGACTGGGGGAGTCCTTGGGTGTGGATTTCCCTGGGGAAAAAAGTGGGAACATCCCCAGCAGCGCCTATTACAACAAGTTGTATCCCAAGCGGAAGGGCGGCTGGCGGTCCCCGACGGTCATCTCCCTGGGCATCGGGCAGGGGGAATTGTTGCTGACCACGCTCCAGATGGCCAATATTTCGGCAACGATCGCCAACGACGGGGAATACCGGATCCCGCATTTCGCGAAGTCTTTCATTCGGAACGGCGAGCGGTTGCCGCCACCGCCACAGTATCTGGAAACAAAGCGGACGGGTATCGACCCGTCCTATTTCCAATCGGTCAAGGACGGCATGCTCAAGGTGGTGGAGGGCGGTACGGCGGCGGCGGCACGCATATACGACATTCCGTTGGCGGGCAAGACGGGTACGGTCCAGAACCCGCACGGGGAGGACCACTCCACCTTCATCGGATTTGCCCCGGTGAACGACCCCAAGATTGCCGTGGCGGTTTTCGTGGAGAATGCGGGTGGCGGCTCCCGGTATGCCGCCCCGATTGCGAGCCTGGTCATGGAGCGGTACATCCGGGGTTCCATAGCTGCGGACCGCAAATGGCTGGAGGAATCCATGTTGGAGACCGACCTGACCCATCCGCGCCCCAGGAAGCCGGCGCCATTTCGGGAAGCCATCCAGGCGGTAGCCCCGGAGGATGCGCAGCCGTCAGAAAGCGTCGAGATCAACCAACAGTAGACCAGTTGCGCCGGGGTAGCGGCGGGTCCACATAAAAATACAAAACCACCTTGGTCATTTCAGCCGTTGTCGCCCTTGCCCGCAACCGGGTCATTGGTTCCGAAAACCGGATACCCTGGTATTTGTCCGCCGACCTGAAGTATTTCAAGCGGATCACCACCGGGCACCACATCATCATGGGCAGGAAGTCCTATGTGTCCATCGGACGCCCCCTGCCCCGGCGCACCAACATCGTCATCAGCCGTGACCCCTTCCTGGCCATCTCCGGTTGCATCGTGGTACACTCCCTTGCGGAGGCGCTGGCCGTGGCGGAGCGGAACGGGGAAACGGAGGCCATGATCATCGGTGGAGGCGACATCTACCGGCAGGCTTTCCCGTTGTTGGACAAGCTGTACCTGACGGAGGTCGATGCGGAGGTATCCGGGGACGTATACTTTCCGGAATGGGACGAAACGGAATGGGAGGAGATATTCCGGGAGGCGCATACGGCGGACGAGCAAAACGATTACGATTTCCTGTTCCGCACCCTGGTGCGGAAGCAACCGGCTACAGACCTGACGTGAACAACCTGACGCGCATATTGGACCTATATACCCAGGACCAGCGGGTCCTGGCGATACTCGACCGGTTGGCGGCCGGCGCGCCGTCCCGGGTACCGCTGACCGGCTTGGCCGGGGCACAAGTGGCCTTTGTCCTGGCCGCCCTGTACCGGACAGGCCGCACAGGGCATCAGCTGGTCATTGCGGACGACAAGGAGCAGGCCGCCTACCTGCAGAATACGGTAGCGGGTTTGCTGGAAAGCAAGCCGGTCCTTTTTTTTCCGGATTCGTTCAAGCGGCCCATGTATTTCGAGGAGATGAACTCCGCGAATGTATTGGAGCGGACCGAGGTGGTCAACCGGCTGTCGGGGAACACCCGCCAGGATGCCGTCGTCGTGACCTACCCGGAAGCCTTGTTCGAGAAGGTCGTCGCGCCCTCCGTGTTGGCGGAGCATCGAATCACGGTCGTCAAAGGAAACACCCTGGCGGTGGACTTCCTGACGGAAGTACTGGTGGAATATGGGTTTTCCCGGGAGGACTTCGTCTACGAACCGGGGCAATTCAGTATCCGGGGGGCGATCATCGATGTCTTTTCCTACGGCAACGACTACCCGTACCGCATAGAGCTGTTCGACGAGGAGGTCGAGCGTATCCGTACCTTCGACCCGCTCACCCAGTTATCGGTACAGACCATTGCCCAGGTCAACATCATACCGAACGTCAACACCCGATTCGACCGGACGCAGAAGGTATCCCTGCTCGACATCCTGCCGGAAGGCTCGACCGTATGGATACATGACCAGTCATTGGTGACGGACCGGCTGCAACAATGTTTCGAAAAAGCGGAGGCGTTCGCCAAGTCGCTGCCCTTGCTGGACGATACGGAGTTGGGAGAGATTTTCCGGGACCGGGCCTTTATCCGACCGTTCGAGGTGACGGCCGACCTCGGTCGTTTCAAGATATTGACCACCGGGCCCTTGCCCGAAGCGGAGAACGGCGGCAGGAACTTGCCGGTCGCTGCGCCCATTGATTTTTCCGGCCGGGCGCAACCCAGTTTCAACAAGAACTTCAGCCTGCTGATTGAGAACCTGAACGCCAATACGGCCAAGGGCTGGGAAAATTTCATCTTTACGGACAACCCCCGGCAGGTGGAGCGGTTCCATGCCATTTTCGACGACCTGGGGGCCGAGGTCCGCTTCGAGCCGGTCATGAAAGCCATCCACGAGGGCTATGTCGACCCCGTATCGGGTATTGCCTGTTACACGGACCACCAGCTTTTCCAACGGCATCACCACTACCGGCTCCGGCAGGGTTTCACGGCCGACAAAGCCCTTAACCTAAAGATGTTGCGGGAACTGCAGCCCGGAGACTTCGTCGTGCATATCGACCATGGCATCGGCAAGTATTCCGGACTGGAGAAAATCACCGTCAACGGCCATACCCAGGAATCCGTCCGGATATTTTACAAGAACAACGACGTCCTCTATGTCAGCATCAACGCCTTGCACAAGATATCCCGCTATACGGGCAAGGACGGCACACCACCGGTCCTGAGCAAGCTCGGGTCGGAGGCCTGGCAGCAGCTCAAGCAGCGGACGAAGAAAAAGGTCAAGGACATCGCCCGGGAGTTGATCAAGTTGTACGCCATGCGCAAGGCGACGCCCGGCCATTCCTTCCCGGCCGACAATTACCTGCAGGCGGAGTTGGAGGCTTCCTTTGTCTTCGAGGACACGCCGGACCAGGAGAAAGCGACGCAGGATGTGAAAGCGGACATGATGAAACCCTGGCCGATGGACCGCCTGATCTGCGGCGATGTCGGTTTCGGAAAAACGGAGGTCGCCATCCGGGCGGCCTTCAAGGCGGTGTCGGACGGCAAGCAGGTTGCGATATTGGTTCCGACGACCATCCTTGCGCTGCAGCATTACAAGACCTTCTCGGAGCGGTTGGCGGACTTCAAGCTCCAGATCGATTACATCAACCGGTTCAAGACCGCCAAGGAAAGGCGGGAGACCATAGAAAAGGCGAAAGCGGGGAAGCTGGACATCCTGATCGGCACCCACGCCTTATTGGGCAAGGACATGGCATTCAAGGACCTCGGCCTGCTGATCATCGATGAGGAACAGAAATTCGGGGTGGCGGCGAAGGAAAAGCTCCGCAAGTTGAAAGTGAATGTGGACACCCTGACCCTCACCGCCACACCGATACCGCGGACCCTGCAGTTTTCGCTGATGGCGGCCCGGGACCTGAGCATCATCCGGACCCCGCCGCCCAACCGGCAGCCCATCCACACCGAAATCCGCGTGCTGCAGGAGGAAATCATCAAGGATGCGATCTACAAGGAACTGCAGCGGGGCGGGCAAGTCTTTTTCGTACACAACCGGGTGAAGAGCCTCCCGGATGTCGCTGCGCTCCTGCAGCGACTGTGTCCGGATGCGGACATCACCACCGCCCATGGGCAGATGGAGGCCGACCAACTGGAGACTGCCCTGCTGGATTTCATCGACAAGAAGTACGACGTGTTAGTATGTACCAATATCATCGAAACGGGATTGGACATCCCGAACGCCAACACGATGATCATCAACAATGCCCACGAGTTCGGGCTCAGCGACCTCCACCAATTGCGGGGCCGTATCGGCCGGTCCAACAAGAAAGCCTATTGCTACCTGTTCACCCCGCCGACCTCCACCCTGACGCAGGATGCGCGGAAGCGGCTGCGGACGATCGAGGAATACAGCGACCTGGGCAGCGGGTTCGAGATTGCCATGCGTGACCTTGACATCCGGGGGGCGGGCAACCTGTTGGGTGCCGAGCAAAGCGGATTCATCGCCGACATCGGATACGAGACCTTCCAGCGCATCCTGGAGGAGGCGGTGCAGGAGCTGAAGGAATCCGATTTCAGGGAGGTCTTCCAGGACACCGGCGCCGCCGTGCAGCGTTTCGTCCGCGACGTCACCATCGATACGGATGTGGAGATGCACCTGCCCAGCGAATATGTCAGTTCCGTCTCGGAAAGGTTGAGCCTCTACACGGCCCTGGACCAATTGGAGACGGAGCGGGAGCTGAACACCTTCGAGCACCAGTTGCGCGACCGGTTCGGCAAGATTCCCCAACCGACCACGGAGCTGTTCGAAGGCTTGCGGTTGCGTTGGGTCGCCCGGGAGCTCGGGTTCGAACGGGTCATCCTGAAGGACGGGAAGCTCCGTTGTTACTTTTTGGAGAATCCGCAATCGGCCTATTACGACAGTCCCCTTTTCCAATGCCTGTTCCGGTGGTTGGGTACGGACGGGGCCCGGGCGGGGCTGCATCTCAAGAAATCCACACGCAGCCTCATCATGGTCAAGGACCAGGTACGGAGCCTGTCGGCGGCCCGCAAGGTCCTCGAACAATTGCGGGTCAGCGCCTTACCCGGACAAGTGGCGGTCAGCCGGACGGAATGAGGTCGGGCCGGAAAATTGTCGGCTCCCTGTCATTCGGGACGGATTTTGTCCGGCCGGGCCGAAACCCTGCGTGTCACCCGGGGAAATCATCGGCAGCAGGCGGTGATTCCCGGTCCGATAACTTGATATAACGCTATCTTTGGACGAATTTTGATTCCGGTCGGGATTCCTGGCCGTTACCATCCTCATACCGATCAAACCACTGTCATGCGACCATTCAGCATCCTTTTTTTCCTGGTCATCCAGGTAGCCCTGCAGGCACAAAGTTTCGAACTGGGTGTATTCACCGGCTTTGCCAACTATCAGGGTGACCTCGCCCACGACCAGATAGAAATCGGCGCGACGAGCCTTTCCTTCGGCGGGTTGGCGCGGTATGAGATCATCCCGGCCTTCAAGGTCCGGGGCAGTCTGTACTACGGATTGATATCGGGGGACGATGCTTTCGGAACAACGGCCACGCGGGACCGGGGCTGGAGTTTCCAATCGACGCTGGTCGAGTTGGCGGTGGTGGGGGAATACCATCCCCTGGCGAAGAGCCGGTACAAGACAGGCGGGGTATTCCGGTCGAGCGTATCGCCGTATTTTGCCACCGGATTGGCGTTCCTGACCATTGATTCGGAGGTGACGGTGACGGACCCGGCCGACGAGGGGCTTTTCCCGGAACCGGGAACGACGTCGGTAGCATCGGCCGTCCCCCTGATTGCGGGTATCCGGCTGGACGCATACGAGTCCTTTTCCCTAGGTTTCGAGTGGGGGTGGCGCCTGTCCATGACCGACTATCTGGACGGTGTCAGCAAGAACGGGCGGGCGAACCGGGACTGGTACCTGTTCATCGGGGCGACGGCGTCGTATGTATTTTGACGTGGGGGGACGGGAGTCCCTCCGGATCACTTTCCGGACAGGTAAGCGGCCATGGCCTCGAGTTCCTCATAAAATTCGGGGCCGTACTTCCGGATGATGGCATCCTTGACGAACCGGTAGACGGGTATGTGCTCGCGGTGGCCGGCGGCACAGGCGGCGGAGCAGATATCCCATTGGTCGTAATTGAGCGCTTCGAAGCCGACCGCATCGTTTCGGGAGACCCTGACGGGATACAGGTGGCAGGAAATCGGTTTCCGGAAATCGGTCTTACCGGCTTTCCATGCCTGTTCGATGCCGCAGTTCGCGACCCCGTCCGTCCCGAAGGTCAGGTAGGCGCAGGCTCCGTCGGGCAGGAGGGGCGTGCCGGTCATATCCATTTCCGGGTAATGGGTGGTCAGGCCGTGGTCGGCCAGCCGTTCGGCCCCTTCAGGCGACAGGAAGGGGCGGATGTCCTCGAAGATGCGTTCGAGCGTCGCACACTCCTCCGGTTCCAGGGGGGCGCCGAAATCGCCTTCCCAACAGCAAGCCCCTTTGCAGGCGCTCAATTCGCAGCGGAACTTTTCCTCCAGGACCGCTTCGCTGACCAACACTTCCTGAATGACGAGCACGGTGAAAAAAAATTTTATGCCTTTGCAAATGCGCCTAAATTTGAAGGCTCGGCGGTAGGCGGAATACTGTCCCGATGCCCTACCTTTGCGTAAGGATGACCAAAAATAAGACAATTACCAAAAGCAAGTGATATGAAAAAAACAGTGATAGGAATGCTGGCGGTCTCGATGTACCTGCTGGCGGGGCCGGCCCTGCAGGCCCAGGAAGGGCGGGCGGCCGAAGCGACGGCGGCCCTGGTTCCGGTCTACCACCTGAACGCGAAGCAGCAGGCGGAGATGCAAAAGATACAGGAGCGCAAGTACCGCAACCTGTCGGAAGTGGAACCCTTGCGGGAGGAGGATCCGAGCTTGTACCTGCAGAAGGTCAAGGCACTTCAGTTTGCGCATGAGAAATCCATAGAGCGGATGCTGGACGACACGCAAATACAGGTGCACAGGCAGCGGCAGACGGCATTCCGGGAGCGGCGTGCCGCCGTCGTCAAGTCCCTGAAAGCGACGGATGCCCGGCAGGAGACCGTGGAGCAGGAGATGCTCCGCGTATACCTGGAGGCATTGGACTGAGCCCCGGTTCGGCCCGGCCACCCTCCGCCGGAAACTTCCCGTCCCTTCCGGAAGGCCCGTTCCGGCGCAGCTGCCGGAAGCCGATTGGCGCTTGGACTTGAAAACCAAGACCGGCCTGCGTTGTTATTAGGGAAAGTGCGGAATGCCGGCGCCCGGTCAAAATCCGGACGACAAAAGGGCGGGGCAAGGATTTCCGGCGGGGCCACCCTTGTCCGGTATCCGGCCGGGGGGACATGGCGTGCCGTCGGAAAGGCATTCCGAGGTTCCGGAGAGCTTAAGAAAGGGGAAGCCGTGTTTCCGGCCGTAGGGAAGAGTTACGGTTTGAACGGCACGAGAACCGGGGCGGGACAGGTCCCTGGCGAGCAGTCGGATTTCAGAGGAAACAAGCGCCCATCAATAACCAGATAAATGCGGCAAGGCAAATGGATCCGTTAAAGCGCAAATTTTTCCAACAGGCTTCGAAAGTGAAGCAAGAGGCAAGAGAATTGTTGGCTGCCCATAAGGATATGAAGGTGGCGAGCGTAACCTTGGACCAGGTATTCGGTGGGGCGAGGGGTATCATCATGATGTTGTGGGAACCCTCCTTGTTGGATGCGGAGGAAGGCATCCGGTTCCGGGGATATTCCATACCGGAACTGCAGGCCTTGCTGCCGAAGGGCGGGGGGCGGGAGCCATTGCCGGAGGGACTGTTCTGGTTGATGATGACGGACGAGATACCGACGGAGGAAGAGGCGGCCTGGTTGAGCGAGGCGTGGCGCCAGCGGTCGGAGGTACCGGCGCATGTATTCCAGGTATTGGACGAACTACCGGTCACGACACATCCCATGACACAGTTTTCGATCGGGATCATGGCCATGCAGTCGTCCTCCGTATTTGCCCGACGGTACAGCGAGGGGATGGGCAAGGCTGACTATTGGGATGCCGCCTACGAGGATTCGATGGACCTGATTGCGCGGCTGCCGCAGGTGGCCGCCTACATCTACCGGCGGGTATTCCATGCCGGCCGGCACATTCCGGCGGACGGCGGACTGGACTGGGCGGCGAATTTCGCCCACATGCTGGGTGTCTCCTCCAAGGAGGAATTCCGGGACCTGATGCGCCTGTACATGACCATCCATGCGGACCACGAGGGGGGCAATGCCTCCGCCCACACGATGCAGTTGGTCAGCTCCACCTTGGCGGACCCCTATCTCGCCTTTTCGGGGGCGATGAACTCGCTGGCGGGGCCCTTGCACGGGTTGGCCAACCAAGAGGTCATCAAATGGATATTCGAGATGTTGGAGGAACTGGGTACACGCCGGCCGACCCATGAGCAGATTGCGACCTATGTGAACGAGACGCTGGCTTCCGGCAAGGTCGTGCCCGGTTACGGCCATGCGGTCCTCCGCAAGCCCGACCCCCGGTTCATGGCACAGCTGGAATTTTCCAAGAAACACCTGCCGGACGACGACATTATCAACGTCGTCTGGAAAGTCTACGAAGTCGTTCCCGGCATCCTGCAGCAGCTCGGCAAGGTGAAGAACCCCTGGCCGAACGTCGATGCCCATTCCGGTGCGATGCTGGTCCACTACGGGCTGGACCAATACAGCTACTACACCGTCCTTTTCGGCGTATCCCGGGCCTTGGGCGTCCTGGCGGCCCAATGTTGGGCACGTGCGCTCGGCATGCCCCTGGAAAGGCCCAAATCCGTGACGCTGGGGTGGGTCCGCGACTTCATCGCCAAGCAGGAGGCGGTGAACGTAAGCTAAGGGTTTCGGCACCCTTGCTTTGCTTTCCTTAAATTTTGATTTCCTGAACAAAGATGATAGATTTGCGCGAATTTTCGGGTACGTGCGCCCCACCGTCGTGCCCGGTGATCAGCCCGTAGCAGGTCGTTGACGGGCCAGGTTGCAAATCTTTTTTTCATTTTGACAAACCTTGGCCGCCATTGCATCGTAGAACGGGCGAGGCGAAACATCTTGCATGACAGGAGCCTATCCGAAAAACCCCCATTGGCCAAGCGGCGTGCCTACGTAGTAACGACCGGGCAGTCCGGATACAGCGCAGCCCCGCTGCGTTGTCGGGAATTTCTCCGGTCGATTCCGCGGACAAGACCTGCCGCCAGCACGAACGAGGTCTTCGGGTAAACTCCAAGCGAATTCCTGTTTCGGGAAATTGTCAGCCACCGCAAAATTTTCATGCCGGCATTGCCGGGTACGCGGAAAACCGTCGGATACGGAGCATCCCGGCCCTCAGGCAGTCCGACAGGCGATGTACGGTTGGCGGACAGCGTGCCGGAACAGGGGAAAACGTGAATTTCACATGGCACTTATCGGAAAAATCAGGAAACAGAAATGGTTGTTGGTCGGATCCCTGGCCGGCGCCTTGGTATTGTTCATCGCAATGCTCATGTTCGACAACCCGAACCAAAGCCTGTTCGGCGGGAGTCGGACCGAATTGGGGGAAATCGAGGGACAAAAGATAGAGTATACGGATTTTATGCGGATCCACGGGATCCTTTACCAAAACACCGCAACGGACGGATTCAGCGACCGGGCGGCGCTTTGGAATTTCTTCGTGGATGAAGCGGTGGTCCGCAAGGAAGCCGCCGGCATCGGATTGGGTGTGAGCAAGGCGGAACTGCTGGAGCTGCAGTTCAGCGAGGACATGTCCCGCCTGAGCCCCCTCATCACCAGCCGCTACCAGGATCCGAACACCCGGATGCTGGACCGCGCACAGCTGAACCAACTCAAGGATATCATCACCAATTCCAGGATAGACCAGCTGATCCAGGAAGGACAGCTGGTACCGGATTTCAAGTATCGCTGGGCGCACCAGGAGCGGGAAATCGTCAAGGACCGGTTGCAGACCAAGATATCCCGGATGATCGAAAAGGGGATGTACACCCCCACCTGGATGGCGGAAGCCGTCGCCGCGGAGCAGATGCGTTCCGTGGATTTCACCTACGTGCAGATTCCGTTCGACGAAATAGACAACTCGGCGATCACCTTGTCCGATGACGACTTCGCCGACTATTTCGATGCGCACAAGGGACAGTTCGAACAGGAGGAAGAAACCCGTCGGATCGCGTACGTCACCTTCAACGTCGCACCGACCGCCGCCGATTCCGCCGCCATCCGCGACGGTATCGCCGCCTTGACGGACGACTTCGCCGCAGCGGAGGACGATTCCCTTTTCGTGGAAAACAACCTGGGCATCATCGACGGTGCCTATTTCAAGAAGGAATCCCTGAACCCCGCCATCGCCGACACCCTGTTCGAAATGTCCATCGGGTCCGTTTACGGCCCCTACCAGGACTTCTCGACCTACAAGGCGGTCAAACTGCTCGACCGGAAGGTCGTTCCGGATTCCGTCAAGGCCCGGCACATTCTCCGTCGGGTGTCCGACAACGCCAGTTTCCTGGCGGCCACCCGGACCATCGACAGCCTCAAGACCCTGATCGAAACCGGTGTCGCTTCCTTCGATTCCCTGGCGGCCCGGTTCAGCGAAGACCTCTCGAACGCATCCAGCGGTGGCGACCTCGGCTTCTTCGGCCCGGGTACCATGGTCAAGGAGTTCAACGACGTATGCTTTTTCCGGGCCGAACCCGGCAAGGTCTACTCCGTGATGACCCAATTCGGCATCCACCTGATCGAAGTCACCGACCGTAAGTTCATCAACAACGAACCTTCCGTCCAGGTCGCCTACCTGACCCAGGACATCGTGCCGAGCCAGGCTACCCAGGATGCCGTCAAGGAGCAGGCCATCACCCTGGCGGAAACCAGCGCGGACCTCGAGGCGCTCCGGCAACAGGCCGCGGCCATCGGTCTCTCCGTCGAGACCTCCGCCCCGCTGAAAATCAACGACTACACCATCGGCACCCTGGGCATCGGACAAAGTTCCCGCGACATGGTACGCTGGGCTTTCGGCGTGGATTTCAACGTCCGGGAAGAAGCGGAGGTGGGCAGCATCTCTCCGGAAGTCTATCGCTTTCAGGACCCGGGCGCCTTCCATGTGAGCCGGTTTGTAGTCGCCGCCCTCCAATCCGTCCAACCTGCGGGAACACCCTCCTGGAAGGAAGTCCGGGATGACATCGAACTGATGGTCATCAACGAAAAGAAAACCGCCCTGGTCAAGGAACGCATCGCCGGGCAGACCGACCTCAATGCCATCGCCGGCAGCTTTTCCGCCGCCGTCGATACGGCGGCAGCGGTCACCTTCTCCTCCGCTTTCATCCAGCGGGCGGGTTCGGTGGAACCGGCCGTCGTCGCCAAGGCCCTTCGGACGGACCTCAACCAGGTCTCCGAACCGGTTCTCGGCTCCAGCGGAATCTTCGTGGTCAAACCGTACAACAAACCCCAGCCCGGCAGTGCCGGAAACGTCGCCATGGTAAGGCAATCCAATCAACAGAGTACCCGGGCCACCGCCCGGGCTCGGGTGATGCAGGCCTTGCGCAAACAAGCGGACACCCCCTACACCCGCCCCACCTTCTTTTAAAAGACTCCGACCGCCGGCCCTGTGCGGGGCGGGCCCCTTCGATGGGGCCTGCCGGGGTATCGGTCAGGCCGCTTCGTTTTTTCCCTGCGTCCGGGTCCGGGAAACTTATTCCCGCCGCCATTTGTTTTGCAAATAAGGTACCCGTGCAAACGGGGGTTGCCTGCACGTTGGAAAACGGGTATGGAGTGCATGGCCCGTCCACATCGGAAAAACAGAACCAACACTTGTGAAAGATGCTGTCCGTAACCAACAAAACCAACCATTTCCGAGAGGTCTTCGACACGGAGATCATGCCATTGACGGACAAGTTGTATACCTTCGCTTTCCATTTGACCGGTAGTGAGGATGATGCCGACGACCTGTCCCAGGAAACCTTGGCGAAAGCCTGGCGCTTCATCGACCGCTACGAACGAGGTACCAATCCCAAGGCCTGGCTTTTCACCATCGCCAAGAACATTTTCATCAACGAATACCGACGGCGGGCCAAAGGGCCCGGCCAGGTAGCCCTGCAGGACTTTGTCACCTATCAGGAAAAGGAGGATACCCCCTTGACCGGCTCCCTGGACCTGCGCCAGGAAATGTACCAATACCTCATCGGCGATGAGGTCACCCAGGCGGTCAATTCCCTGCCGGCGGCTTTCCGCACCGTCATCCTGCTCTGCGATGTGGAGGAGTTCTCCTACGAGGAAATCGCCGGCATCCTGGGCATCCCGATCGGAACGGTCCGCTCCCGGCTCCACCGGGCCCGTAACCTCCTGAAGGAACAGCTCCGCACCTACGCCACCCACATGGGATACGAAGACAAACGCGGATAAAGACCAACCGGCGGCTCCTCCCGTGGAGCCGGCATATCCACATGGCAACCTTGTACACCGGTACCCAAGCGGGTGCGGCGGGTGGCGGCAACGGCGTCGTCGCCTCGTCTCCCCGATGCGAAGGTTCCCCGCAACCGCGGTCAGCTTTCGTTGCGGCGGCCAATCCACCTGCCTTCCGACGGCCCGTTCGGCCAAAGGCACCGTGAAACAGGTCACCGGTGTATTGCAAACCAGCTATCGTCGCATGAAACAGGCTTACGATGAACAGGACATGATTCTGAAAATCAACCTCTTGTTGGACAACGAACTGGATGCGGACCTGGCGGCGGACCTGCGGGACCGGATTGCGGCCAATCCTTTTCTCGCGGAGCTCCATCAAAACGAGCTCCGCTTCCGGGGCTTTGTCCGGGACAGGCTGACCCAAAAGAAAATGTCCCCCGCCCGGATACAGGCCATCCGCGACCGGATCATGCCTCCCCCCTACCCAGCTTCCCCGGAAGATTGACCGACATTCGTTTATCGGATGGTCCGGAAAACCAAACGCCCCCCTCATTGTTTGCTTGGGAAGCGACCGAACCGAACCGTCGCGTACAGGCGCAAGGCGGCCGACCGCGGCCGAAAGACCCGGGCAGGCAACCCGACATCCCCGCCCGTGCGCGCGCATTTTGAGGACGAGCTGCCCCCCATATCACCGCTCCGTGGTCGACCCGGGACGCAAATCTTTACGAATCGGGCGGGCATGACAAGGATTTTTCCTTTATTTGGGTCTTGTCAGTCGGTGGTTGGTCGGGTGGGTATCGGAAGCATCCGCGCATGTATCGACCCTGCTACATGAGGAGCAGGATGGCGCAGGTGGATATCCGGGACCGGCAATCGCCGGCATATTCGGGTCGGCATTTGGTTTACGCCCATCTTTCCAGGGCGACAAGCGAACGGCAGGCTGCCGAAAAAGCGCAGAGACAGCATGAATACACCATCACCGTCCGCCTGGGAAGACCAGGACCCTACGGCATCCGAGCGTAAGCGGGACCACATCGACCTGGCCTTCCGGTCGCAGGTGTCGCAAGCCGAACTGGATACCCGCTTTTCCTACGAGCCGATACTGGCGGCCCACCCCGGTGCCGGTAGCCTACCGGCTTTCCCTTTTTTGAACAAGACGATGCGGGTACCGATCTGGGTATCCAGCATGACGGGAGGTACGCAATGGGCGCGCACCATCAACCACAACCTTGCCCGTGCCTGCCGGGATTTCGGCATGGGCATGGGGCTGGGCTCCTGTCGCTCCTTGCTTCATTCCGATGAGGCCTTGCCCGATTTCGACGTGCGCGACATCCTGGGGCCCGACCAGCCCTTGTACGCCAACCTGGGAATCGCGCAAGTGGAGCGGTTGCTGGAGCGGGACGAGGTGTGGCGGATCCGGTCCTTGGTCGACCGCTTGCGGGCGGATGGCCTGATTGTGCATGTCAACCCATTGCAGGAATGGTTACAACCGGAAGGAGACCGGTTTTCGGCACCTCCATTGGAGACCATAGCCGGCTTACTGGAGCGTTCGGATATTCCGCTCATCGTCAAGGAGGTGGGACAAGGCATGGGATACGAGAGCCTGAAGGCGCTCTTCCGCTTACCGCTACAGGCCATTGATTTCGCGGCGGCCGGCGGAACGAATTTCGCCAAGTTGGAACTGCTGCGGAGCGACCCCGCGCGGCAGGCGGTATATGAGTCCCTGGCGCGGGTGGGTCACACGGCAGCGGAGATGGTCGGACTGGCCGCTGCCGTCCTGCAGGACCTCGGTGCGGAGGTCCGCTGCCGACAAGTCATCATTTCCGGTGGCGTCCGGGACTTCCTGGACGGTTACTACCTGATTCATAAGCTACCCTTGGCTTGTGTGTACGGGCAGGCTGCGCCCTTCCTGCGGCATGCCAGGGGGGATTACCAACTCCTGTCCGACCATGTGGCCGCCCAGGTAAGGGGGCTGGAACTGGCGGCGGCCCTATTGCGCGTACGATAGGCCATCCACCGGAACAAAGCCTGCACATCATCTGCCGACATGAAAGAAACAGACAAGACAATCCAAGGATTTTCCCGGCTGTCGAAGCCCGATAAGTTGGAATGGCTGTTGGAGAACTATATCCCTCCGACCGACCGGGAGGAAGTCCGGAAACAACTGATATCCTGGTGGCATCCGGATGTTGCGCGGCAGCAACTGCTGGATGGATTCATCGAGAATACGGTCAGTAACTTCGCCATGCCGTTCGGCGTCGCCCCGAACTTCCTGATCAACGGCCGGACTTATGCCGTTCCGATGGTCATCGAGGAAAGTTCCGTCGTTGCGGCCGCTGCGAGTGCCGCCAAGTATTGGGCGGCCCGGGGAGGGTTCCAGGCCACCGTCCTCGGCGTGGAAAAATTGGGGCAGGTCCATTTCAGCTGGAAAGGGCCGGTTTCGAAACTGCAGGCGGTCTTTCCGGAACTGAAGGCGGCCCTGCTTGCGGATGCTGCGCCGATCACCGCCAACATGGAGCAACGGGGCGGCGGCATCCGGGACATCACCTTGGTGGATTTATCGGACCAGGAGCCCCACTACTACCAGTTGAAGGTATCCTTCGACACACGGGACAGCATGGGGGCCAACTTCATCAATTCCGTGCTGGAACAATTTGCGAAGACCCTGGACAGTTTCGTGTCTTCCCATCCTGCCTTTGCGGAAAACGAGGAAAGGGACGTCCATATCATCATGTCGATCCTTTCCAATTATACGCCGGGTTGTGTGGTGCGGGCATCGGCAGCTTGTCCGGTCACCGACCTGGGTAGTTTTCCGGGCGGCTACACGGCGGAAGCCATGGCCGAGAAATTCGCCAAGGCAGTCCGCATCGCCCACATCGACCCGCACCGGGCGGTCACCCACAACAAGGGCATCTTCAACGGAATCGACGCCGTGGTGCTGGCGACGGCGAACGACTTCCGGGCCATCGAAGCCTGCGGCCATGCCTATGCGGCCCGCGACGGCCAATACCGGAGCCTGAGTCATTGCACGGTGTCGGACGGAATATTCCGGTTTTGGCTGGACATTCCCCTGGCTTTGGGCACCATCGGCGGATTGACCCGGCTGCATCCGATGGCGCGACAGGCGCTCCGGCTGTTGGGTGACCCGACGGCGGAGGAGCTGATGCAGGTCATCGCCTGTGTCGGACTGGCCCAGAATTTCGCGGCGGTCCGTTCGCTGGTGACAACCGGCATCCAACAGGGACACATGAAGATGCACCTGGCGAACATCCTGCAGCACCTGGGGGCGGATGCACCGGCTTCGGAAAAGGCTGCGCAGCACTTCCAGGGCAAGGTCGTATCATTTACGGCCGTCCGTTCCTACCTGCAGGAACTTGCGGCGGCGGAACAACCGATTGCTCCCGACGCGACTTCCTGAAGCGAGGGTGTCAAACCGCGCACTTTCTCCGGCCGATGGACCGCAGGCCATGCGGACGCCCAATCAATCGCCCCCTTTACGACGGGGAGGGCACCCCAGGGCGATACGTTCGGGGCAGGGTCTCCCGGTATCCTGTCCCAGCCGCCGACCGGACACCTTGCCTTCCGCGGAACAGGTTCCGGTCGGTCTCAGTCCTTGCGGTTCCGAAGCCGGTCCGGCAGCTGCCGCAAGGCCGCCAGCTGCCGTTGGCGACGGGCGATTTCCTCCGCCGGTATGCCGAAGTACACCTGTCCGCCTTCCAGATTCTTGGAAACACCGGATTTGGCGCTGACCACGGCGCCTTTACCGATGCGGACGCGGGCCGCCACCCCGACCTGTCCGTACAAGGTCACCTCATCTTCCAATATCGCTTTTCCGCCGATACCTACCTGCGCCGCCAACAGGCACCGCTGTCCGATGACCGCCCCATGGCCGACATGGACCTGGCAGTCGATCTTGGTGCCGGCGCCGATGACCGTATCACCGGAAACACCCCGGTTGATGGTACAGCCCGCCCCGATATCGACATGATCCTGGACGACCACCCGGCCGCCGGAACGCCATTTCCGATACCCTTCGGCCGATTTTTGAAAATAGAAGGCATCGGTCCCGATGATGGTTCCCGCCTGGATGGTCACATGGTCCCCGATCCGCGTATGGTCACCGATATAGACACCGGCCTGGATATACCCGTTCCGCCCGATGACCACCTGATGACCGATGACGACCCCGGGTTCCAGGATGGTGGACGGATGGACCACGGCGTCTTCCGCCACCTGGGCGGATAAGGGTCGGAAGGGCCGGAAGGACCGGACCAACCCGTCGTAGGCATCAAAAGGACGAGGGTGCCACAGCAGGACTTTCCCGGGGGGACAGGCTACCTGTTCGGACAACAGGATGAAAGTGGCGGCGGAGGCCAGTACTTTCTTGACATACTTGGGATGGTCGACAAAAGTGAGGTCCCCTGTCTCGACCTTGTGGATCTCGTTGATGCCGGTGACAGCCAGGGTGTCGTCACCTTCCAGGGTGGCGCCCAGCTGCCGGGCTAGTTCCCGGACAGGGATGGGATGCGGTAGTTTCATATGGCGTAGGCGATTTGATGGGAGGACTGGTATTCGCCGGGCAAAATTAGGGCGTTGCGGGAGTTTTTCATACGCACAGGACGCGGTTGGGGTGATGGTGGGCGGCCGGCCGGAGGATTCCAGGTCCTGCCTCCCCACTGCATAGCGAGCGGGCGGGGAAGGAGGACGGCCGGATGGGCCGCTTTCGATAGCACAGGCAAGACATTTTGACTTACACCCCGTGCGGGATAGGAGGGCAAAGGACAAAACCTGTATTTTCGCAGGAAAGAATCATCACAAGGCTTGTTTTTCGAACGAGTCGATAAAAAAATGGATATGGCACTGGAAACAAGAATCATGGAAGACCTCAAGGAAGCGATGCGGAACAAGGACGAGGCGGCCAAGCGAGGCATTCGCGCCATCAAGGCGGCATTGTTGTTGGCCAAGACCGATGGCAGCGGCGAGGAAATGACCCCGGAAAAAGAGATCAAGATCCTACAAAAGTTGGTCAAGCAGCGACGGGACAGCCTGGACATCTACGAACAGCAAGGTCGGGAAGACCTGGCCCTCATCGAGCGGGAGGAGATTACCATCCTGGAGAAATACCTGCCGCAGCAGTTGGATGAAGCGGCCTTGACGGATATCCTGAACGGTATCATTGCGGAAATAGGGGCTGCGGGCCCGAAAGACATGGGCAAAGTCATGGGGCTGGCCAACCAGCGACTGGCGGGTCAAGCCGAGGGGCGGGTCATCTCCTCGATCGTCAAGCGGCTGTTGGTCGGGTGACCGGAGCGGTTTTCGCAGCGCACAGCGACCCTATCGTTGCGGCCGCATGCGCCGCTGTACCGCCGTACCCGCCTGCCGACCGCGGCATCCTGGATACAGGACCTTGCTTGGCAAGGTATCTACGGCCGGAATTCTTGTCGAGCTGGGGCGGGGAAAGGAGAAGGTCCGCGAATCAGGAAGCTCGGGCGAATCGGTGGAAATATTTGTTTCCGGATTTCCCGGCGGGAAGATTTGGGGGCAGCGGTCGATGGGGGAAGAAAGGATATTTTACACCCCGCGGTGCGGGGGGGAGGGGAAGGTATTGAGGGGCGGCAACCTGGAGAAATCCGAAGCCGGCCGCCGAACAGGCCCCTGACCGGTCAGGCTCGGGGTGGCATGCGGGTCCATTCCTGCAGTTGGGAGAGGGTCAATCCGGAATAATCGGGAATACAGGCAGCCACATGCGGTAGTCGGTGGAACTCCTCCGGTCCGTGGGTTGTCGTCAGGACGACGGCCCTGCCGCCGAAATTGGCGGCGGTGGCGACCCCTGTGGGGCTATCCTCAAAGACGAGGCAATCTGACGGAGATGCACCGACTGCGTCGGCAGCCAGCCGGAAAATCTCCGGGTCCGGTTTTCCGCGGCGGACATGGCCGGCGTGGAAGACAGCCTGGAAATAAGGACGGAGGGCCAGTCCGTCCAGTACGAAATCGACATTTTCCACGGGGGCGGCCGTCCCGATGGCGGCAGGGATACCCGCTTGGTGCAGGGTATGCAGCAAATCGTGCAAACCCGGGATTAATTTCAGGTCAGGTCGGAAGATACGGCGGTACGCCGCCTCTTTTTCCGCTGAAAGCATGAGGCGTTCGGCCCGGGAAAACCGGTCGCCGAAGATCCGTTCCAGGATTTCCTCATTGATACCATGGATTTCGCGTTGTACCCGGGGCAGGTCCCAGTGCAAGCCGTAGCGGGCGAGGGTGTGTTGCCAGGCGCGGTGATGGACCATCATGTTATCCACCATGGTACCATCGAGGTCGAAGATGACAGCTTTCATGCGGCAGGGCGGTTGTTGCGTGAGGGAAGAGAGGTCCGGCGGGGTTGTTCACCAGGGTCTCACTTCATAGGGATATCGGATCCGGTAGGCCTGTTTGACCAAATTGACCGTCATTTTACGAAGTTCGTCCAGGTTTTCCCGGTTGACGGCGGAGACGAAGATATTGTCGTGGCCGTATCGGTTGCGCAGGGAATGTCGGAGGTCCCTTTCGATTTCGCTTTTTGTTTCCGCATCGAGCAGCTGGTCGAAGTAGCGGTCGCGATAGGCATCCATCTTATTGAAGACAAGGAGGGTCGGCTTATCGATGGCCTCGAGGTCCTTCAAGGTTTCCTGGACGGTGACCAGGTGTTCCTCGAAGCGGGGATGGCTGATATCCACGACATGGAGCAGGATATCGCTTTCGCGGACTTCATCGAGGGTGGACTTGAAACTTTCGATAAGGTGGTGGGGAAGCTTGCGGATGAAGCCCACCGTATCCGACAGCAGGAAGGGGACCTCATCGACCACGACCTTGCGGACGGTGGTATCGAGTGTGGCGAAGAGTTTGTTTTCCGCGAAGACATCCGACTTGGAGAGGACGTTCATCAGGGTGGACTTGCCGACGTTGGTATAACCGACGAGGGCGACGCGGATCATATCGCCGCGGCCTTTGCGTTGGGTGATGGCCTGGCGGTCGATCTTATCGAGTTGTTTCTTGAGCAGGGCGATCTTATCCCGGACGATACGGCGGTCCGTTTCGATTTCCTTTTCGCCCGGTCCCCGCATACCGATGCCACCCCGTTGGCGTTCCAGGTGCGTCCACAACCCGCGCAGCCTGGGCAGGAGGTATTGCAATTGTGCCAGTTCGACCTGGGTCTTGGCCTGGGCGGTCTGGGCCCGGCGGGCGAAGATATCGAGGATCAGGGAAGAGCGGTCGACGATCTTGACCTTTAGTTCCTGTTCCAGGGCAGAAACCTGTTTTCCGGTGAGGTCATCATCAAAGATGACCATGTTCACGGATTCGTGTTGCTCGACATATCGGTGGATTTCCTCCAATTTACCCTTCCCGATGAACGTCCGGGGATGGGGGTGGGGCATTTTTTGTATAAACCGCCTTTTGGTCTGTGCGCCGGCGGTCATGGCGAGGAACTCCAGTTCGTTCAGGTATTCCGTCACTTGTTCCTCCGTTTGATCGCCATGGACGAGACCGACGAGGACGGCGTGTTCCTGCTTCAGGAGGCTATCCGGCTTACTGTTGACATTCCATTCTTTATTCATACAAGACAGGCTGGTAAAGCGGGCGGGGGTGCCGACCGGTGGCCGGCGGACCGGGAAGGTCCCCAGGCCGGGACAAAAATACGGCAGTAATTGTGCATTCCAAGTCGGGTAGTCGGCAGGTAGGGGCGGATTTTGCCGGTCAGGTTCCTTTTTGCCGATGGACCCAGTCCTGTGGGTTCAGCCGGGACTTTTCCTTCCAGATTTCGAAATGGATGGACGTATCCGAGGTCCGCGGGTCCGTATGCGCGGTTCCGATGGTTTGCCGGGCATCGACGACCTCCCCTTTTTTCACGGTGACATTTTCGAGGTTGGCATAGACGGTATAGTAGTCGCCGTGTTTGAGGATGACCATATATTGGTTGCCGGGGATGAACTGGACGCCGGCCACCTGGCCATCGAAGACAGCGCGGACGGGGGCCTGTTCATCGGTACGGATATCGATGCCATTGTTTTCGATTTCCACGGCGGGGAGGGCGGGATGCGGTTGTCGGCCGAAGAAGCCGGTGACCGTACCCTTTTCCACCGGCCAGGGCAAACGACCCTGTTGAGCGGCGAAGGCACCGGTTCGGGCGGGCGGATCGGCGGCGACATCCGGGCGGGCGGCGGGTTTTCCGGCGGAAGGTTTGGCGGCGCGGGACACCTCCTCCCGAATGACCCGTTCGATGGCGGCATTGAGTTTGGCGGCGGCGGTGCGTTTGTCCTCGAGTTGGCGGAGCAGCTTGGCTTCATCCGCTTTCAGGTTGGACAGCAGCCGGTTTTTGGCCGACATTTCCAGGTTGAGCATATCGGTTTGCCGTTGGGCGGCGACCAGCAATTTTTCCTTTTCCCCTTTCCGTTCCTCGAGGGCGGTCAATTTTTGTTGCAAGGTTTGTTGGGTTTCCAGAATGAGGCGTGCTTGTTTTTGACGATAGCGGTCGTACTCCTGGAGGTATTGCCATCGGCGGAAGGCATCGTTGAGGTGTTGGGCCGACAGGATGAAGAGCCATTCCGATTGCCGCAACTTTTGTCGGTAGGCATGGCGGGCCATCCGGGCATATTCCTCCTGCAGGCGGCCGACATCGTCCGTCAGGGCGGCGATGACATCCTGGGTCCGCCGGATGCTGCCATCGAGGAGGTCGACTTCCTGTTGGAGGGTTTCGATGACTTCGCGGCGGCGGCCAATCTGTTTTTGCAAGGTGACATATCGGGACAGGGTCGCTTCCTTGTCGGCGGTGGTTTTTCGGAGCCGGGAGGAAGTCTCTTCGATTTCCTTAAGCAAGAGGCGGCGTTTCTCCTCGAGTGCTTTCCGTTGGCCGACGGCGGGCAGCGTGAGGAGCAGGCAAAGGATGGTCAGCGGCAAGACCGGAGGAACACGGAACCGTCCGCACCGGCCGTACCGTTCAGCGGGTGCGGCTGTACTGTGGAGGGACTTTGAAATCCATGCTTTGCGGAACATCCAACTCGACTTTGGTGAATTCGATATCGACCCGGACCTGCCCCAATTCGGGACCGGACAGCTTCAGTCGACGAAAATACGAAAAATTCCGCTGGTCGGCGAGGGGCAGGTACCGGCTGATGTCCATGGATACCGTCCGGCTGTTCCGGAAATCCGCCACCAGGAATTCCCGCAGGCGGTAGGTATCGGCATCGAGTCGGTAATCCGCCTGAAGCTGGTCGGTTTTCTGGCGGAGGACAAAGCTACCCGTATCGGTGAGGGCTTGCGATTCCCGGGAGAAGAAAACCGGGTTACCGAGCAACAATGCCTGGAGACCGTCGAAAGACAGGGGCAGCTGGTATTGTTGTTGGAGTTCGGAGAAAGGGACGGCGGTATAGGCTCCGTTGAGGCGGTCCAGGATGTGGGCGGAATCCGGTGTGATCAGGATCCGGGCGCCTTCGATGCTGAATTTCTTGAATACCATCCAGATAGCGCTGTCTTTCCGGATCCGGATGACGGAGGAAAAGGATTCCCCGCCGTAGTCGTCGGCGTAGGTGATTTTGGCACGGGCATCCAGCCAATCGGCATGCAGCTGGTTTTCCAGCAGGCGTTGCAGGAGGACATCTTCCTGGCGGGGGGTGGTCCCGGTGGAAAGGGGCTCATCCGCACCGGCCTTCCGGAGGCCGCCGCAAGCGGGGAGCAGGAGGGCCAGCAGGAGCCATCCGGCATGACGGGACAGGATCGGTCTTAGCATGACGATTCGGATTGGTGGGCGGATCGGGGATATTCTCTTGCGCAAGATACCGCCCGGTCATCAGTCCCTTACAACGATATGCGCAGCCCGGAAAGTATACCGACCTGCGGCGGCAGGGCAGCAAGCCCCAAGACCGGTTACCGGTGCCCACGCAAGGGAAACAACGGGAGTTTCCGGAAAGTTTGGTCGGTTGAGGCCTGAATGCGACAGGCAGGTCATCCTTCATCGACCGGAAGGGCGGGGCCGAGGTGTTCGCGCAGGAATCGGATGGTATGCAGGATATCGGTATGCAGGATACGGTCATCCCCGAGCGGAGGCACCACCTCGCGGTACACGGACAGGAGCGCCTCGATGCCGGGGGCGGTCCGGGCGGGAAGCCGGAAAACGAGCGCCTGGGCGGCGGTCATCCATTCGATGGCCAGGACCCGTTCCACATTGCGGACGACGCGCATGGCCTTGGTGGCGGCGTTGGCGCCCATGCTGACATGATCCTCCTGGCCGTTGGAGGAGACGATGCTGTCGACGGAAGCCGGCGTACACCACTGTTTGTTCTGGCTTACGATACCTGCGGCGGTATATTGCGGGATCATGAGCCCGGAATGCAGGCCGCCGTTTTGAGTTAGGAAAGGAGGCAAGCCCCGTTGGCCGGAGATGAGCTGGTAGGTCCGCCGCTCGGAGATACTGCCGATTTCGGCCATGGCGATGGCGAGGAAATCCAGCCCCAGGGCCAGGGGTTGGGCATGGAAATTCCCCCCGGACAAGATCAGGTCCTCCTCCGGGAACAGGGTGGGATTATCCGTGACGGCATTGATTTCCGTGCCGAAGGTAAGTTCCACCTGGCGGAGGACATCGAGGGAGGCGCCATGGACCTGCGGAACGCACCGGAAGGAATAGGGGTCCTGCACGAAAGTCTTCGCCGTGGCGGCCAGTTCACTGCCTGCGAGAAGTTCGAGGATATCCCGGGCCACCTGTTGTTGGCCGGCATGGGGCCGGATGCGGTGGAGGGCGGGATGGAAGGGAGACAAGCGGCAGGCGAAGGCGTCGAGGGAGATTGCCGCGCAGTGATTGGCCAGGCGAAGGAGGCGGCGGGATTCCAGGAAGGCCCACACGCCGAGGGCCTGGCAGAACTGCGTCCCGTTGAGCAAGGCGAGACCTTCCTTGGCTTTCAGGGCGAGCGGTTGCCACCCTTGTTCCGCCAGCACCGCCGCCGCCGGCCGCAGCCGCCCCCGATGGCGGACCGTCCCGAGCCCCAACAGCGGGAGACTCAGGTGCGCCAAGGGGCACAAGTCACCGGAAGCACCCAGCGAGCCCTGTTCGAAGACGACCGGCAGGACATCCGCGTTGTAGAAGTCGATCAGGCGCTCCACCGTTTCCGGTTGCACCCCGGAATAACCCTGGGAGAGGCCCTGGACCTTGAGCAGGAGCATCAGCCGGACGATGAGGTCCGGCAGCGCCTCCCCGGTTCCGCAGGCGTGCGACTGGATCAGGTTGACCTGCAGGGCCTCCCTGGCTTCCGGGCCGACGGGCACCTGGCAAAGGGCGCCGAAACCGGTGTTGATGCCGTAATAAGTTTGGTCGGTATCGGTTATCTTCGTTTCCAGGAAAGCCTGGCAGGCCGCTATCCGTTCCCGGCTGCGGGCGGACAGTCCGATGTGGCCGCCGGTCTCCAGCAGGTGCGCCAATCGGTCCAAGGTCAATAAATCCGGGCTGATCTCGTGCATAGGATGGTCTTATTATGGTTCGGCGGCGGTAGCGGGGCTGGCGGAGCGTCGCATCAAGCGGAAAACAGCCGGACGGCGGGTGCCTACAACTATTCCTCCCCCTGGGCGTTCTTACTTTACTGTTGCAATAAGTGCGCTAAAATACGAAAAGGTGCCTGCGTGAACCCATCCTTCGGCAAATTGCCGGGGCGGCGGGGCGGTGCATCCCCCACGTAAAGAGACATGACCGTAGAGCTGAATTTCAAGGAAATGGGGCAGGGCCCGCCCCTGCTTGTCCTCCATGGTTTGTTCGGGACACTCGACAACTGGCAGACCATTGGCCGGGCCTTGTCGAAAGACTTCACCGTCTTCCTCCTCGACCTGCGCAACCACGGCCGGTCCCCGCACACGGAAGTCCACAACTATCCGGCCTTGGCCGATGACGTGCGGCATTTCATGGAAACCCACTGGATGTACGACGGCGCCTACGTCCTGGGGCATTCGATGGGCGGGAAAACCGCCATGCAGCTGGCCCTGGCGAATCCGGAACTGGTCCGGCGGCTGGTGGTGGTCGACATAGCGCCCCGCCGCTACGCGGGAAGCCACCAGGAGATCCTGGACGCTCTGGACAAGCTCTCCCTGGCGCAGCTGGACAGCCGGCAGGCAGCCGAGGAACAACTGGCGCGGACCCTCCCGGATGCCGGCATCCGACAGTTCCTGATGAAAAACCTGACCCGGGAGAAAGACGGAGGATTCGCCTGGAAAATGAATCTCCCGGTCCTCCTGCGTCATTATCCGGACGTCCTGGCACCGGTGGACGGGGAGCCGTACACCCGCCCCACCCTGTTCCTGCGGGGCGGACGGTCCCGGCATATCCTGCCCACGGACGAGCCGTCCATCCGAAGCCTGTTTCCGGCCGCCACCATCGTGACCCTTCCGGACGCCGGCCATTGGGTCCACGCGGATGCCCCGCAGGACCTGTTGGCCCAGGTGCAGGCGTTCCTATCATGAGTCCCGGACAATCGGTCGGAGCCCCGGCCCCGGCAGCTAAGAA
This sequence comes from uncultured Saprospiraceae bacterium, assembly GCA_964573725.1. Classification (GTDB taxonomy): domain Bacteria; phylum Bacteroidota; class Bacteroidia; order Chitinophagales; family Saprospiraceae; genus UBA6168. The sequence continues at coordinate 22,572 of CAZNLJ010000023.1, read as the reverse complement.
AAGCGTGTAGCGGGGGATTCCTGCACAAAACGGCAAAAGCCCCGCCCAAACCCTTACCTTTGCGCCGGTTAGCACCACAAAATGGAAAAGAACAACAAACAAGCGGTCGATTACCACATCCTGTGGAAGGTCATCTCCCAGGCGAGGCCCTACCGGACGGTGCTGGTCACGGCCATCCTGCTGGCCATCCTGCTGGCTCCCTTGTCGATTGTCCGGCCCTACCTCGTCCAGTCCATGGTCGATGAATACATCTTCCAGGCGGACATTCCGGGGCTGACCCGGATGGCGGGCTTTTTCCTGCTTATCCTGCTCGTGGAAAGCGGCATCCGCTACGTTTTCATGTACTCCTCCAGTTGGGTCGGGCAGGCGGTGGTCCGCGACCTTCGGATCCGGATATTCGACCACATCACCTCCCTGCGGCTCTCGTATTTCGACCGGACACCGATCGGTATCTCCACCACCCGGACCATCAGCGACATCGAGAACATCAACCAGGTGTTCTCCCAGGGTATCATCACGATCCTGGCGGATTTCCTGACCGTCTTCGTCGTCCTGGGTGTCATGTTCTGGGTCAGCTGGAAGCTCACCCTGGCCTGTCTGCTGACTATGCCTTTCCTGATCGCCGCCACCTACATTTTCAAGGAAAGCATCAAGACCTCCTTCCAGCAGGTGCGTGCCGAGGTAGCGCGCATGAACGCCTTCCTGCAGGAGCGGCTGAGCGGCATGCGGATCGTCCAGGTCTTCCAGGCGGAAGACCAGGAGATGGAGAAGTTCAAGCGCATCAACCGCGACTATACCAGCGCCAATATCCGGGCCATCCTGGCCTATTCCATCTTCTATCCGGTGGTGGAGGTCATTTCCGCCGCCTCCCTGGCCCTGATGGTATGGTATGGGGCGCAAGCCAGTCTGCACGGGGAAGTCTCCCTGGGAGCCTTGGTTGCATTCCCGTTGTATATCAATATGTTGTTCCGTCCGATACGGATGCTGGCCGACAAGTTCAACACCCTGCAGATGGGGCTGGTCGCTGCGGAGCGGGTATTCACCCTGCTGGAGCGGCAGGAACATATCGAGGACAAGGGCACCTTGGTTCCGGAATCCCTGAAAGGAGACCTCGCCTTCCGCCAGGTCTGGTTCGCCTACCACGAAAGGGACTGGGTACTCAAGGACCTCCAATTCGAGATCGGTGCCGGGCAGACGCTCGCCCTGGTGGGAAGCACCGGTTCCGGCAAGACTTCCATCATTTCCATCCTCGGCCGGCTCTACGACATCCAGCGGGGCCGGATCGAGGTCGACGGGCACGACATCCGGGACTACCGCCTCCATGCCTTCCGCAGCCGGTTGGCGGTCGTGCTCCAGGATGTGTTCCTGTTTTCCGGCAGTGTGCTGGAGAACATCACCCTGCGCAACAGCGCCATCACCCGGGAACAGGTGGAGGAAGCCGCCAAGGCCATCGGTGCCCATTCGTTCATCGAACAACTGCCGGGCGGATACGACTACCAGGTGATGGAACGGGGTGCCACCCTGAGCATGGGCCAACGGCAGCTGATCTCCTTCGTGCGTGCCCTGGTCTTCGACCCCGACATCCTGATCCTCGATGAGGCCACCTCCTCCATCGACCCGGAATCGGAGGCCGTCATCCAGCATGCCATCGAAACCCTCATCGCCAAGCGGACCTCCATCATCATCGCCCACCGGCTGAGCACCATCCGGCATGCCGACAAGATCCTCCTGCTCGACAAAGGGGAAGTCCGGGAATTCGGCACCCACGAGGAATTACTCCGTCTTGAAGACGGAAAATACCGAGCTTTGTACGAGATGCAGTTCCTGCCCACCGGCGTAGGTTGAGCATGGGACCCGGACACCCCCGCCCAGTCCTGGGAAAGGGCATCGAACAAAACCTCCATCCTGACGGCCATGAATGTGCAACCCGTTGCAAATCCGTCTACCGTCGTCAAGCCGCCCCGGCTCCTGTTCGTCGAGGACGAGCCCAAGGTAGCCGCCTCCGTCCGGCAGGGCCTGGAGGAGAACGGTTATTCGGTGGACCTGGCCCCGGACGGGGCGGTCGGATGCTTCCTATTCGAGCCCGGCAAGTACGACCTGGTGCTATTGGACCTGCTCCTGCCCCACGTCAACGGATATGATGTCTGCCAGCACATCCGCGGCAAGGATGCCGGTGTCCCCATCATCCTGCTCACGGCACTGCCATCGGTTGACAACAAGATCGCCGGCTTCGATGCCGGTGCGGACGACTACCTGGTCAAGCCTTTCGATTTCCGGGAGCTGCTTGCCCGTATCAAGGTGCTCCTCCGTCGGAAGCGGGCGGTCCGGGACACCCCCGAGGAGCTGACCCTCCGGGTCGCCGACCTGGAGCTGCAAGTCGCCGATAAGACCGTTTCCCGGCAAGGGATTCCCATCACCCTGACCGCCAAGGAATTCGCCCTCCTGGAATTTCTGATGCGCCGAAAAGGCCGGGTCGCCAGCCGCGCGGAAATCAGCGAGCATGTCTGGGATATCAACTTCAATACCGGCACCAACGTCGTGGAGGTCTACATCAATTTCCTGCGGAAGAAAGTGGACCGCCATTTCACCATCAAGTTGATCCATACCAAGCCGGGCATGGGTTATTTCATCAAGGACATCGGCTGACCTGACCTGCGCCATGGATATCCTGACCAAACTGACCCTCCGTTTCTTCCTGATCGTCACCCCGATCTTCATCCTTTTCACCATCACCATCTATACCTTGTCGGCGGAATACCGGCAGGAGGAGTTTTTCGACCGACTCGAAAAACGGGCCGTCACCACCGCCCGGCTGCTCCTGGCGGTGGAGGAAGTGAACAAGGACCTCCTGCGCATCATCGACAAGAACAGCATCCCGGCGCTTCCGCAGGAGGAGATTTTCGTCTTCGACCGGGAAGACGTGCCCGTCTATACGAGCGTCGAGTCACCGACCCGCGATTTCGACCGGACCATCCTGTTGCGGATCCGGAAGGAGAAGCAGGTCCGCTGGGCGGAAGGATCGGTGGAATGCCTGGGGCTGCTGTACGAACAAGGACCGGAAGCCTTCGTCACGATTGCGGCCGCCTACGACCGGTACGGCCGCAACAAGCTGCGGAACCTGCGGATGATCTTGATATCGGGACTGATTGTCGGCAGCGGTATCATCGTGCTGGCCGGCCGTTGGTTCGCCTCCCAGGCCTTGCAGCCCTTGGCCGCCATGAATGCGCAGGTATCACGGATTACCGCCGGCAACCTCGAGGAACGGATCGACGAGGGCAACCGGAAAGACGAAATCGCCCGGCTGGCCATGAATTTCAACCAAATGCTGCAACGCTTGTCCACCGCCTTCCAGATGCAGCGGGAATTCGTCTCCAACGCCTCCCATGAACTCCGCACCCCCCTCGCCGTCATGCGAAGCCAGCTACAGGTCATCCTGGAAAAGGAACGCAGCGGCCAAGCCTACCGCGAAGTGCTGGAATCCCTGCTGGACGATACCGATTCCTTCACCCAACTGACCAACGGCCTGCTGATCCTGGCCCAATCCGGCGTACCCGACCAATACCAACATTTCAGCCGCCTCCGGGTGGACGAGCTGCTGTTCAGTGCCCAGGAGGAACTGGCCGCCCGCCGGCCGGACTACCTGTTCCGCTTTTCCTACGACCATCTGCCCGACTACGAGGATGCCCTGCTGGTCAACGGGAATGAGCAACTGCTTCAAACGGCTTTCACCAACCTCATGGACAACGGCTGCAAGTTCTCCGCTGACCATTCCGTCAACATCTCCTTGTCCAGCGGCCAAGGCTACCTCGAGATCCGTTTCACCGACCAGGGCATCGGCATCCCCGCTTCGGAAATCGGCCACATCTTCACCCCCTTCTACCGGGCCCGCAATGTCCGCAACAGCTTCCAGGGTCACGGCATCGGTTTGTCCCTCTGCCAACAGATCGTGTCCCTCCACCACGGCCATATCTCCGTCGACTCCCGACCGGGGCAGGGGACGTCCTTCACCGTCCGGTTTCCACTCGCCACGGACGGCCCCGGCTTGCCCTGATAGGGCACGCCGACCGTTCCACCAACAACCTTGGCCGAAGCGGCCTTTGTGGGGGCCGCCTTGGTGCCCCGCTCACTTTCCCGCCCGGTTCCTTCCGTTTTGTCCCGCCCGCAGCGACCGGCGCATTTGCGGACAGGCTACCGCCGGAACGGATCCCGCCCCGCTATCCGACGGCGAAAGACCTGACCCCCGCCAGGTCTTTTTCCCTTTTAATTTTCTTTTAATTACCCTTTAATCAGCCTTTAAACGCCCCCCGTCAACTTTGTCCGCATGAGTTAACCATGCCGGTGGACCGGCCGCGGCACCGACCGAAACAACCCGTCCGTCCGTACACGGGCAGGCCGACCGGAAGGGGCCTGCGGTCACCACCGGCCGCAAACCAGTTACATTATGCTGAGAACATTACGTTTTCTTATGCTGCTGCTCGGCTGGGGTAGTCCCGTGTGCATACTTGCCGACACCGGCCTTTCGGATTCCCTGGTCGTGCGGGTGGACAGTATCGTCCCCGCGGCCTGCCATGGATCCTCCGACGGGGCTATTTTCCTGGACGTCCAGGGTCACGGCCCTTTCGGCTTCCTGTGGAGCACCGGTGATACGACCGGCCAGCTGCCCCAGGTACCTGCCGGACAGTATGGGGTCACCGTCACCGACTCCCTGGGTGCCGTCGTCGTGCTGGACAGCATCGAGGTCGGCCAACCGGATTCCCTGCAGTTGTCGCCCGACACCATCGTGCCCCCCTCCTGCCTCGCCGCCGACGGCTCGCTCTCCGTCCTGGCCACCGGAGGAATCGGGGACTACACCTACACTTGGGCGCAGGGCGCAAGCGGTACGCTGCTCGACAGCCTCCCGGCCGGCACGTACGCGGTGACGGTAACCGATGGCAATGGCTGTACGGCCATGCTTTCCCTTGAGCTTGTTCCGACATTCCCGGCCGTTTCGCTCCTCTCGGACGGGCCGCTGACCTGTTCGCGGCCGATTGTCCGGCTGGACGGCGCCACCGTTCCCGCTGGTCCGAACGCGGTTTTCCAATGGTCGGCCGGTAACGGCGGCACCTTCACCGGCCCGACCGACACGCTCATCGTAGCGGTCTCTTCCGCCGGCAGCTATACCCTGTCGGTCACGGATACCCTGACGGGATGCACCGCCGAAGCGACGGTCTCCGTCCCGGCGGATACGGTCACTCCCCTCGTCACCATCGCCATCCCGGACACCCTCACCTGCGACCAAGCGACGATCAGCCTGGCCGCGGACGTCTTGCCGGCCCATGAGGACCGGACCTACCAGTGGTCCACGACCGACGGCCACATCCTCGACGGGGCGGATACCGCCAGCCCCCAGGTCGATGCCGCCGGGCTGTACCGGCTGCTGGTGACGGATACCCTGACCGGCTGCTCCAGCCTGGATTCGGTCCGCGTGTCCGCCGATACCGCGCCTCCGACCGGAACGGCCCAGGGTGGGACCCTTACCTGCTATCAACCGCTGTTGACCTTGACCAGCGACCTGGATACCAACGAAGTCTTATTCTCCTGGACCGGACCGGGAGGATTCTCCTCCCTCCTGGCCGAGCCCCTTGTTTCCATCGCCGGCGATTACACGCTAAACCTCACCGACCGTTCCTCCGGCTGCACCGATTCCGTCGTCGTAACGGTCGATGACCGCACCCAGGTTCCGGTCCTCCAGATCCAAGGCGGCGCCTTGACCTGTACGGCTGCCACCGTGCTGCTGGAAGCCAGCGCATCCCTCCCCGACCTGACCTGGCTATGGACCCTCGATAGCGACACCCTCTCCCAGGAACCGGCCGTTACCGTCACCGCACCGGGCTGGTATACCGTATTGGCCCAGGACACCCTGTACGGTTGTTCCGCCCTGGATTCCTTCCTGGTTGTGACGGATACGCTGGCACCGGTCGTACAGGCCGGGGAAGACCTGGTGTTCCACTGCAACCTTACCTCGGCGACCCTTCCGGGCACCTTGGTGGCACCGGTCGGCAGTTTTTCCATCCAATGGTCGACGGAAGACGGGCAGCTCTCCGGATCCGATTCCACCCTGTCCGTCCAGGCGGAAGCCCCCGGCACGTACGTCCTGACCGTCACCGACCTGTCGAACGGCTGTACCGGCCGCGATTCACTGGCCATCACCCAGGTCGACCCGCTCTCGCTGGCGGTCTCCGCCACCGATGTATACTGCTACCAGCAGGCCAGCGGGGAAGCGGCCGTCGAAGGGAGCGGCGGGCTCCTCCCCTTCACCTATGCCTGGAGCAGTGGCAGCACCGCCGCCACCGCCACCGGACTGGTTGCCGGTACCTATACGGTGACGGTCACGGATGCAAACGCATGTACGGCCGTCGCGGAAGTGACGGTAGCGGAACCGACGCCCCTGACGGTCGTCCTCACGGCCACCGGGCAAAGCCTTTCCGGTTCGGAAGACGGCACCCTGCTTGCCGTCCCGACGGGTGGCATTGCGCCCTATACATTCCACTGGAATACCGGTTCCACCGACTCGCTGCTGTTGGGACTGCCCCCCGGCACCTACTTTGTGACCGTGACGGACGACAAGGGCTGTGAAGCCTATGCCAGCGGACAAGTCAACACCTTCCCTTGTGTCCTGCAGGCCACTTTGGCCACCAGCCCGGTGGTTTGCCACGGCACGGCCACCGGTACGGCTTCGGTGGCGGTGGAAAATGCCGTCGCACCGCTGGCCTTCGTTTGGAGCACCGGAGACACCTTGGCGACGGTCGGCGGTTTACCCGGCGGCGTCCATACGGTCACGGTATCGGACAGCACCCAGTGTTCCGTCCTGCTGAACGCCTGGATCACCGAACCGACGCCCTTGCAGGTTACGGAATTGTTCCACTTCGATGTCGCCTGTGCCACGGATACGGACGGCTTGCTGGTCGCGGCCGCCAACGGCGGCGTCCAGCCCTATGCCTTCACCTGGTCGAGCGGCGCTTCCCTGCCCTTCCAGTCCAACCTGTCCGCCGGCACATACGAACTGACGGTAACGGACCACCTGGGCTGTACGGCCGTCCTGGCCGGCACGGTCGCCGTCCTGGACACCACCCCTCCGACCCTGCACTGGTCGCCCGTGACGGCCTACCTGGACGAGACAGGCTCGGCAACCGTAGCCCCCGAACAATTCGATGCCGGGACGACGGATGATTGCGGCCTTGCCGACTGGTCGGTCAGCCAGTCGCTCTTCGGGTGCCAGGATACGGGCACGCACAGCCTTCTCCTCCGGGTGACGGATACCAATGGCAACGAATCGAGCGCCCTGGTGACACTCACGGTCCTGGATACCTTGACACCGGTACTGGTATGTCCGGCGGACCAGGTGACCTCCCTGTGCCAAGCTATCGTCAGTTACGACCTGCCGCAGGTCACCGACAATTGCCCGGTAGGCGACAGCCTGCTGGTCCTGGTATCCGGCGCCCCCTCCGGCAGCATCTTTCCCGCCGGGACCACGACCGTCCGGTATGCGTATACGGATGCCGGCGGCCGGACCGGCAGCTGTAATTTCTCGGTTACGGTGACGGATTCACTTTCCACGACCGTTGCCGGCACCGGCCTCAGCTGTCACCAGGCTTGCGACGGCACCCTCACCCTGTCGCCCGACGGAGGGGTCGCCCCGTACCAGGCCGCCTGGTCGGACGGCGACACGGCGCTCGTCCGCACCGGACTTTGTGCCGGCCCCTACATGGTCACCCTGACCGATGCCAGCGGATGCCAGCAAACCCTCGACATGAACGTCCAGGAACCGGACCCGCTGACCTTGGCATTTGTCGAACTCCACCCGCCCCTCTGTCCGGACGGAACGGACGGCTCGGTCGCCGCCCAGGTCGGTGGGGGAACAGGCAGCTACAACCTCTCCTGGTCCACCGGCGCCACCGACACCTACCTGACGGACCTGGGCACGGGCGACTACGCCTTGACCGTCACCGATGCCAACGGCTGTACCCGGGCGGGTACCGTGGTACTGTCGGCCGCCGATTCGCTGGCACCCGAATTGGTGCTCGTGCAACCCTTGACCTTGTTCCTCGACGCGGCCGGCCATGCGGACCTGACGGTCGACCAGTTCGATGCCGGCAGCACGGACGATTGCGGCATCAGCAGCTGGACCTACCATCCCGCCACATTCGACTGCAGCCAGCCGGGACCGGTTTCCGTGACCGTGACGGCCCAGGATGCGAACGGGAACGTGTCCGCCGCCATCCTGCTGGTTACCGTGGCGGATACCCTGGCCCCCGCGCTCTCTTGTCCGGCCGACCTGGTCCGCGGAAGCTGTGATTCGGTGGTGGCCTATCCGCTTCCCCAGGTCACGGACAACTGTCCGGTCGACCCGGCGGCACTGGCATTGGTCCAGGGCCTGCCCCCGATGGCCGTCTTCCCGGCCGGCGTGACGGTGGTCACCTATGCATATGCCGATCCGGCCGGTCAAGCGGCGAGCTGCTCGTTCACGGTCACGGTAGCGGAGGAGAGCGCGGCGGAGGGTGCCGTCACGGCGGTCGATTGTGCAGACAAATGCACCGGAGCGGTCGCCCTGACCCTGTCGCCGCCGAACGCTCCCGTCGACATCCTTTGGAGTACGGGGGCGACGGGTACGCTGGTCGGCGACCTTTGCGCCGGGACCTATTCCGTGGTGCTGACGGATGCCTATGGCTGCCAACGCGCTTACGAATATGAAGTGCCGGCACCCGATCCGCTGGTGGTGGTCGTCGATGCGGTAGTGGCGGACCAGGACAACAGCGGGACCGGATCGGTCTCCGTGAGCTTGTCCGGTGGCGTCATGCCCTACACCTTCGCGTGGACACAGGACGGCATGCCGGTCGGTTCGACGGAAGATCTCACGGGCCTGTCGGCCGGCCTGTACAGCTTGCTGGCCACCGATGCCAATGGCTGTACGATTACCGCCCAGGTGGCGGTCGACAACCTCACCGGTACCCGACCGGCGCTGAGCCGCCCGGCACAGCTGGTCCTGCCGAACCCCGCCGATGCCTGGCTGCAGGTTACCTGGCCGGCAACCGGCGGACCGGCACCTTACCGAATCCTGGACGCCCGGGGACAGCTCCGCATCACCGGCATCCTGTCCGGCGGGAATACCCGCCTGGCCGTGGATGCCCTGCCGGCCGGAACCTATGTGTTGCAAGTGGATGCCGGCGGGACGATGTGGCATGAACGGTTTGTGATCGTCCGCTGACCCGGGTCGATTCCGAAATTCCTTGTGCCGTTCCTAGCTCGTAGGACGGATATGGACGGCAGGAGATTCCTGCCGTCCTTTTTTTTATCCCCGCTTATTGATTTGCTTTCGGTCGCGGAATACATTTTCGCTTGCGTGGCGGCGGGGACTCGGATGGCGTTCTTCCGTGCCGGACTTTTTCTCCCCGCTTCGCGGGGAAGGGGTCCGCGAATTAGAAGAATTGGGCGAATTAGTGGCATTCGTCGCCGGACTTTTTCTCCCCGCTTCGCGGGGAAGGGGTCTGCGAATTAGAAGAATTAGGCGAATTAGTGGATTTTGATTGTTGTTGCATTTTTTCCGGGGAAGATTGGGGATACCCTACCCATTTCGGCATCGGTTCGGCCAATAAATTCCGGTAGGCGTGTATGACCGGACAATTTTGGTTTATATTGGGACGGTTTGCCGAGGATGCAGGAGGCGCGTGGAAATTCCGCTGCCTGCGTCAGCGAACCGATAAAAAATGAGGTCATGAAACAAAGCAAGCGACCGACACTATTCATGCTGTTGGGCATCCTATGGGTGGGCGGACCGGCCGTAGGGCAGGAGACGACGAGTCTGGTCGTGCGGCGAGCGTCGGATGCACCGACCATCAGCCGGCACATATACGGGCATTTTGCGGAGCACCTGGGGCGATGTATTTACGGCGGATTTTATGTAGGGGAGCAGGAAAAGAAGATACCCCATACGGAGGGTGTACGGCAGGATGTCGTTGCGGCCTTGCGGGAGCTGGGTATTCCCAACTTACGTTGGCCGGGAGGATGTTTCGCCGACACCTACCATTGGAAAGACGGCATCGGGCCGAAAGCCGGGCGGCCGTCCATGCTGAACATTTGGTGGGGCAACGTCCGGGAGGACAACAGCTTCGGGACCGACGAGTTCCTGCGGATGTGTGAATTGTTGCAAACGGAACCATATCTCTCCGCCAATGTAGGCAGCGGCACACCCCAGGAACTTGCGGATTGGATCAAGTACACCAACCATCCGGCAGGGTCGAGTCCGATGCCGGAGTGGCGGGAAAAGAACGGCCGCCGCGAGCCGTACAAGGTCACCTTTTGGGGAATCGGCAACGAGGCCTGGGGCTGCGGGGGCAACATGACCGCGGAATACTACGCCAATATATACCGGCAGTTCGTCACCTTCACCACCGATTGGAGCAATTCGGACAAAATCGTGCGGGTCGCCTCGGGGGCCAGCAGTGCCGACTACAAGTGGACGGAGACGCTGATGAAAAACATACCGCACCACCTGCTGGAAGCCATCGCCCTGCATCACTACTCCGTCATCGACTGGGGAGCCAAGGGCAGTGCCACGGCATTTGACGAGCGGCAATATTTCACGACGATGCAGCGGGCCTTGGAGATGGAGGAGCTCATCCGCCGCCATACGGCCATCATGGACCAGTACGACCCGAAGAAGAAGGTGGCACTCTTTGTGGACGAATGGGGCGGTTGGTATGATGTCGAGCCCGGTACCAACGGCGCTTTCCTTTTCCAACAAAACACCATGCGCGACGCCATGATCGCCGCCACCACCCTGAACACCTTCAACAACCACGCCGACCGGGTCCGGATGGCGAACCTCGCCCAGACGGTGAACGTCCTGCAGGCGGTGATCTTGACGGAAGGGGAAAAAATGCTGCTCACCCCGACCTACCATGTCATGAAGATGTACAAGCCGCACTTCGATGCGCAGCTGTTGCCGGTCACATTCCTGTCGCCGGATTACCGGCTTGGGGAGGACAGGCTGCCGGCGTTGTCCGCTTCGGCGTCGCAGGATGCACAGGGCAGGATTCATCTTTCGCTGGCGAATATCCATGCCCGGGAAGCGCTGCCGGTCGAAACGGACCTGCGTGCCCTGGGACTTTCCGGGTTTACGGCCACCATCCTGGCCGCCCCGACCATCCAGTCGCACAATACCTTCGATACGCCGGATGCGGTCCGACCGGTCGAGTTCCGGGATTTCCGCTTTGTGGACGGGCGCCTTTCCCTCACCTTGCCGCCCTGCTCGGTGGTGGTGCTGGAGGGGACGCCGCGATGAGCCGGTCCCCTGTCTATGCCATCATACCGGCCAGTTCCCGGGCATAGGAATCACATAAGTCGGCCAACCGTCGAGCTTCCGCAACCGTCTCCGCCCGTGCGGCATCCGGGGCGTTTGCAAGGCGTAATCCGGCAATCTTGAGCCGGACACCTGCCCGATACAATCGGAAATAGGCAAAGATCGTATGGTCGGCAGGAACCAACAGGCAAGGGTATTCCGCCTGGTAGGTGTCCAGCAGGACATTCGCCAGGTCGGCACGGCCGTGCAGTTCCATATCCATAACGAGGAAAGCGACCTCACTCAGGATGTCGTTGATGCGGAAATGCGCACTGAACTCGATGCAATCGAAGATGACGGGTTCATCCAGCAGGAAAATGTTACGGCAATGCAGGTCTCCGTGGCCGTCCCGGACGAAACCGGCGGCCACCCTTTCCCGGAATCGGGTAGCCAAGGGAGGAATGATGTTTTCCACGATCCGGATCCATTTTCGAATCCGGTCGTCGGTTCCGGGCAGTTCCGCGGCCAATGGGCCGGCGGCAGTGGCCAGGTCGGCAAAATCCGCCAGCAATTGCGCCTCGTCGTAAGGAGTGTACCAGATATCCGCGGCCTGGTGGAAAGCGGCGATCCGGATGGCGAGCCTCCGGACCTGTCCGGCGCTGACGGCCCCCCGGTCGAGCAGGATATCCATTTGCCGGTCCGGATCGATTCGGTCCATGTGGACGGCATAGTCCATGATTTCTCCGGCCATTTGGTCGTCGCCGATAAGCAGCCCCCCGGCCGGCGTCCGAAAGATGGGGCGGACGCCCCGGTAGATGTCCGTCAACCGCCGGTTGAGGCGGACTTCGGCTTCACAGGCGGCCTTACGCATTTCAAGGGTGGTGTAATCGAGGAACGTATAGCGCACCGGCCGCTTGATCTTATAGGCGGACTCCCCCCGGAGGAGGACCCAGGAGGCATGGGTGGTGATGAGCCGGGGTGTTTCGGCGGCGGGTGCGGCGGCCAGCAGCAAAAGGATTTGGTCGTGGGTCATGGTATGCGGTTTTCGATTCGGTCAACGACGGACGGTTCGCGGTGTTCGGGGGTATCCTGGGTCGGGGATGGTCGGTGTTCGGTTTTACTTCGCACTTCGCGGAGGAAGGGGTATATCGATTGGCATAGGGTCTTTGCTCCCCGCGGTGAGGGGAGAGGATTCGAGGCGATCAACCCGGCAAGTCGGCGCGGGCCAGGTCCTGCAGCCAATCGAGGGCGATGGAGACCATATCCGGAAGGGCGATGGCGTTGCTGTCGAGAGCCAGGAAAGGCGGGTCGAGCGGTTCCCAGCGGACTTTGAGGGATGCATAGACGGCGGCGGTCGCTTCGCTGTCCGGCCGGGGTGTCAGGAGGCGTTGGAGGATGACGGCTTCCGGGGCCGTGATGAGGAACCAGCGGCAAGGGATATGGAGCGACCGGGCGAGGTCCGTCCAGGGTTGGCGAAGATCCCGGCGGAAGAACGTGGCATCCACGATGACGGGGTGCCGGGTCAGGAGGGTGTGACGGGCCAGTCGGAACATTTCCGCATAGACTTTTTCCTTATCCGAGGGCGTGTAGTGGCCCCGGAGGCCCAGGATGGAACGGGTGGCATCGCTATTGAGGTGGGTGGCACCGATCGCTTCGGCCAGCGCACGGGCGAACACCGTCTTACCGGAGGCCGGAAGTCCGGCGACCAGGCAAAGCGTCGGGGGGATTGGTGCGGGTGGGGTTGGTGGCATCGGCGGATAGGGTTGGTGGCGGGTCGGGAAAGCAGGCGGGCGCGGAGCGGCGAGGCGCCTCAGCGGCCGATACCGGACCGGTACGTGGAGGCACGCGGCGGGTCGATCCGCTCCATGGTTTGGGTGACCGCCGACTTTTCCTGTGTACCGGCCCCTTTATAGATTTCGATGATCTCATCCGATTTGGAGTTGGCGAAAACCTGGATGATCATGGAATTCGGGTAACTCTTGTTGACATCGTTGAGTTTGTCGAGCGCCTGGGTCATCACCGCCCTGCCGAGGGCGACGTCGGTATACATGATGTCGAGTCCTTGGCGATGGTAATCGTAAAAAGATTGCCGGAAAGGACGGACCCGTGGGGAAAGCAGATTTTCGATGAGCCAGTACCGATTGCGGTTCCCCTCGACGGAGCGCCAGCCCGGCACCGAGGAAGCCACGTTCGGAGGGATGCGGTTTACAATATCCTGGGCCGCCTGGAAAAAAGGTTCCCCACCGAAGGGCGAGAAAGAATCGTAATCCAGTCCGAGGACGATATAAGCGTAAAAGCCGAGGACGGAGGTCAGGTTATTGAGATAGGTCGTTTGGCTGAACTCCAGGGGCTGGAACTGTTCATAGGTGAAGACCACGTTCTTGTCCTGGTGTTTGAAAAGGGGTGTCTCGTAGGTCGACTTATAGACAGGGCGGGTGGACTGGAGGGAGACCTCCGCTTCGAAAGTATTGGCGGACAATTCCTTGGAGATGGTCATGACGATATCCACGCGGATCCGTTCCTCCTGTTCGAAGACATCATTGGTCCATTTCTGGTTGTTCATGAACTCCTGGGCGGAGGTTTTGAGGGTTTCGAAGACCTTGGGGTCCGCCGTTTGCAATTTCGGCGTGTTGATGGTGATATTGACCAGGAGTTCCTGGGCCGGCAGGGTGGCGCGGCAGGAGAGGGAGACCACGAGGAGGAGCATCCAATGTTTCATGACGAAGGCGGTTGGAAGAGCAATTTGATTTCGGCGACGATATCCGAAGCGACAGCATCTTTGGATTGTAACTGGAAATCCTTGCGGATATTGTCCGGGAAGAGGATGGTAACTTTATTGGTATCCACCTGGAAGCCGGCGCCGGGGTCGTTGAGGGAGTTGAGGACGATGAAGTCGAAGTTCTTGCGGACCAGTTTTTCGCGGGCGTTATCCAGTTCCCTGTCGGTTTCGAGGGCGAAGCCGACGACCATTTGGCCGGGTCGTTTGCGGGTACCGAGGGAGGCGGCGATATCGGGTGTCCGGACGAGTTCGAGTCGGAGCTCGTCGGCGGATTTCTTGAGTTTGGAGGTTGCGGCGTGGGCGGGTTTGTAATCCGCGACGGCGGCGGCCAGGACGGTGATATCCGCCTGTGGGAAGACATCGGAGGCGGCGGCGAACATTTCCTCGGCGGTTTCGACGCGGCGGACGAGGAGCCGGGGATGTCGGGGTTGGAGGGCGGAGGGGCCGAGCACCAGGGAGACATCGGCGCCTTGTTCGGCCAGGGCGAGTGCGATGGCGACGCCCATCTTACCGGAGGAGCGGTTGCCGACGAAGCGGACCGGGTCGATGGGTTCGAAGGTAGGACCTGCGGTGACCAGGGCTTTCCTGCCCGACAGGGGAAGGTCGGCTTCGAAGAAGCGGGTCAGGGTGTTGACGATATCCTCCGGTTCGGCCATTCGGCCGGGGCCCTGCAGGCCGCTGGCCAGTTCGCCGACCCCGACCGGTATCAGGTGGTTGCCATAGGAGAGGAGGCGTCGGACGTTGTGCTGTACGGAAGGATGCGCCCACATGTCGAGGTCCATGGCCGGGGCGAAGAAGACCGGGCATCGGGCGGAGAGGTAGACGGCGGAGACCATGCTGGCGCATCGGCCCATTGCCAGGTCCGCCAGGGTATTGGCGGTGGCGGGGGCGATGACCATGGCATCGGCCCAAAGCCCCAGGGCCACGTGGTTCGCCCATTCCTCCTCCCCCACCACCCGGGTATGGACGGGGCGTTTGGACAAGGTCGACAAGGTCAGGGGGCTGATGAAGGCGGTGGCCGCTTCCGTCATGAGCACCTGGACCTCCGCGCCGGCCTTGGACAGGAGGCGGACCAGCTGGGCGGATTTGTAGGCGGCGATGCTGCCGGAAACGGCGACAATGATTTTTTTTCCAACCATGGCGGGTGTGGCAATGGTTATTCATCCCGGACGCCGCGGGCAACGGGCGACCAGGACGGGTGGCGGGCGGAAAGCGGCGGTCGGTCGCAGGAGATGCAGGCGGTCCGGATTCGGCCGGGAGCGGCGGCGGATCAGGCGTTCTTGTTCCGCTTCTCGTTGTAGTGGTAATGGGTCTCGCCGCGGACAAACTCATCGGTGGCGATCAGCGTCGGCGTAGGGATCTTTTCGTAGAACTTGGAGATTTCGATCTGCTCCTTGTTTTCCGTCACCTCCTCGATGGTGTCCGTGTTGACGGCGAACTCGTTGAGCTTGTTGTGGAGTTCGTGCTTGAGGTCGATGGCAAGCTGGCGGGACCGCTTGGCGATGATTACGAGGGATTCGTAGATATTGCCCGTCGGTCCGGTGATGGTGGAGACGTCCCGGGCCTTGAGGTTAGCGTCCAGGCCCTGCGCTCTTGTCTTGATATCTGCCATTGTTGAAAGTTTTTAGTTTGTTGTCGGAGGTATTGAAGATGGTTTCCACCTCCCGGTAGTTCGGGCTGTCCTTGAATTTATCGAGAAAATCACGGGCATGTTGCAGGGATTCCTTGTAGCGTTCCTCCTGTTTCTCGAAAATGCTGTTCTCCGCCAGGTTGAAGGAAGCCTTGGCGACGAGGAAGCGGACCTGTTCGGCGTTGCTGGTCTCCGGAAAATCGCGGAGCAGGTTCTCGAACGTCACCATACAGGCTTGGTACTGGCGCAGGTCGAAATAAAGCCGTGCCTCTTCGAAGGTCTTTTTTTCCAGCTTCAGCCGCATCTCGTCGATCAGCCGGTTGCATTCCCGGACCCGTTCACTGCCGGGATAAGTGTTGACGAAAGTCTGGAATTCGTCGATTGCCTTGAGGGTGTAGGTCTGGTCCAGGCGATAGCCCGGCGAAAGGCGGTAATCGGAGAAGGCGGCCATGAAATCGGCCTCCTCCTTGAGTTTGCTGGTCGGAAAAGTGGAGACGAAATTCTTGAAATAGTAATTCGCCAGGATGAACTTGCTCAGGTTGTAATAAGTATAGGCGTAGTCGAAATAGACCTTTTCCAATTCCGGCTTGCCCCGGTAGGCGGGGATGATCAGCTCGAACAAGGTCTGGGCCCGCAGGTATTCCTCCTGTCCGTAGTAGTCGAACGCCTTCTTGTAGATCAGTTCCGTATCGCCGCTGGCCCGGATCTTTTCGAACTCGGACTTGCAGCCGGCTCCCAGCAGGGACGACAGGACGACCAACGATGCCGCAATTGATAGCCTTCTTTCCATAGGTGTGCAAAGATAAGGAGATTCACGGGAACTGGTAAGGAAAAGAAATCCGGGGTGCCGGCCGGACGAAACGGTGCGGGCGGGCGGATATCCGACAGGAAAGAGACCGGAACCGGCGGTCGGGTTGGTCGGGCCGAAAAAAAAAGCGCACCGGAAATTCGTTCCGATGCGCTTCGGCTGTGAGAGGAGGATTCGAACCTCCACGGGGCGGTTAGCTGCAACACAAAGATTAGTGGTCAACCCTGGACGGCCGTACACAAGGTATAGTCGGCTCTATGTCGCGTTTATCCCGAAACTCCCCACCCCCGAGACAAGAGGGCATGGCTGCCTGTTTCATCACCTCACAGTGTCATGGACCATCTTTATCGTCCATTGTATGATGCAAATTTAAACCAAAAGCCATTTACGATGCAAATATTTCATACAATTATTTCAATATTTTCATTTTTTCTAAAATTTAGGCATTTTATTTAACTTTTATCAAATGAAATAAAAAAATGTGCATATTGTATTTGAAAAGTTCGAAAGGAGGCACGGAACGGGGGTTCGGCGTACCGCTGCGTAGAGGTATACTGCCGGGAAGGGAAAATGTTTCGGTCGGCGGGTCGGCGGAAGGATTGGTTATCGGAGGGGATTGGCTTCGAGCAGTCCCTTATCGAGCAGCGGGATTCGGAAGCGTTCGACTTCGCTTTCGGTATGTTCGCGGTCGAAGATATCGGCGGCACGGCGTAGGATATCGGGATGTTGGTCGGCGACATTGTGCTGTTCCGCCGGATCGGCGGCCAGGTTGTATAGTTCCAGGGTCGGGGTAGCGTCGGGTTTGTTGAGCTGTCGGCGGACCAGTTTCCAATCGCCCATCCGGACGGCGACCTGTCCGCCGTACTCCGGGAATTCCCAGTACAGGAAAGGATGTTCGGATTGGTCGTGGGGCCGGCCGAGCAAGGTCGGCAGGAAGCTGGTCCCGTCCGTACCGGCCGGCCACGTCCGGTCGAGCAGCTCCGCCAGGGTAGGCACCAGGTCGTAGTGGGCGGAGACATGGTCCGTGACCGTACCTGCCGCAATCCGGCCCGGCCAGGCGGCGAGCAGCGGCACGCGGATACCCCCTTCGTAGACGAATCCTTTCCCGCGGCCATACACCTCCCCGAACGGGCCGGAGCTGTTGAAGAACGGACCGTCGGTACCGCCGGAGAAGGTCACCCCGTTGTCGGAGGAGAACAGGACCAGGGTATGCTCCGACAAGCCGGTCGAATCCAGGTAAGCCAGGAGCTTGCCGATGTTCTCGTCGAGGTAGGAGATCATGGCGGCATAGCCGGCGCGGGGGCTGGGATGCGGGAAGTAGCCCTGATCCCCGAGATAGGGATCTTCTGCGCCGAACTTCCGCCGGTAGTGGTCCACCCAACGCTGGGGGGCCTGGATGGCATTGTGGGGGATGGGGGTGGCCCAATAGAGGAAGAAGGGTTCCGATCGATGGGCCGCGACGAAGGCCATGAGTTTTTCGAACATCCGGTCGGGTGCATAGTCTGCCTGCCGGAAGGGGGCATAAGCCGCCTCGTCGGCCGGATCGGCACCTTCCGCCAGGCGGGTATTGGGCGGGATGGTGTCATTGGCCAAGTACACCCGGCGTTCGTTTTCATACAGGTGCACCGGATAGTAGGTATGGGCCTGTCGTTGGCAGTTGTAGCCGAAGAAGTAATCGAAGCCCATCCGCGTCGGGATGGCCTCGGTGTGGGGAGCCCCGAGTCCCCATTTTCCGATCATGCCGGTGACATAGCCGGCTTCCTGCAGCCACTTGGGAAACAGGAGGGTCTCCGCCGGAATCGGCCGTTGCCCTTCCAGGGTGGAGTCGCGGACGGCCGCCCGGTAGTCCCAGACCGCTCCCCGTTCCCGCCATTCGTCGTTGCCCCGGATGTAGGCGTGGCCGGCATGCCGGCCGGTCAGCAGCATATACCGCGCCGGCGCACACACCGGCGCGCCGGTGTAATGCTGGGTGAACCGCATGCCGCGGGCCGCCAGGGCGTCCAGGTGCGGAGTTTCGATCTTTTCCTGCCCGTAGGCACCGAGCTCGCCGTAGCCCAGGTCATCCGCCAGGATGTAGATGATGTTCGGCCGTTGCGGGTGCCGCCCCGCATCCGGGACACAACCCGCCGCAAAGAGCAAGGCACATAGGGCCGCCCCCTGCCAAAGGGCCGCCGAAGCCGGCCGTTTCCCGATGTCAGCTGTCATGAGTGGTTCGTTTTGTCTGATGCGCCCCGGCCGCCGGTATTCAGGTCCGCTTCGCGAAGAAAGCCACGATGGTGGTGGTCACCAAGCCCATGACCGGCGTGAAGACCAGTCCCTGCAGGATATAACTCTTCAGGTTGAAATACGCTTCCGCCGCCTCCTGCGTCATCAATCCGTTTTCCACGCTGTAGGCGATGACCGTCGGGAAATACCCGGGGGTGATGAGGGTCGAGGTGATGTACTGGGTGAGCGGACTCAGGGCGGTGACGATGGCGGTCATGACGAGCCCGGACACCCAGGCCTGGCCGTACGTCATCCGGCCGTCCGGGTAGGAGCGGCGTTTGTCGCGGAGGGCCAGCACATAGACCAGCACGGCGGGGATGGCGATGAAGTTGGTATAGGTGGGGTGTTGGTCAATGTGGGTGCTGTGGAGGCCGGTGATTTTTTCCAGGAACATCCAGACCAGTCCCATGGCGGCGAAAATGAGGGCCCATTTCAGTTCGGTCGTCCGATTGTCCATCGTCGGTCGTTGTGTGCGGCGGCGGCGAAAAAGGAATCCGGCGCACCGGCCTGGACCGATGCTTCCGGATTCCCCTGAGCCGGCAACCGCCGGTTGGTGAAAAAAGGTGTAACCTTGCCCCGGGGAATGGACCCCGACGGGGAAGGCTCCGAAATATCCGTTATTTTTACCATTCCTCCCTAAAAAAGGAGGCGGAACCTTAAATTACCCTGTCATTTTCCGGCGACCAGGCCTGGCGGAACCCGAACATGGGGCCCCTTGGTCCGCCAAGGCCAAACAGACCGTATGAATTACGCCACCCACGACCGGCAGGACACCATCGCGGCCATCGCCACACCGCCCGGTACGGGCGCGCTCGGCGTCATCCGGATCTCGGGCGAAACCGCCATCGGGCTGGTCCGGCAAGTCTTTGCCGGCAAGGACCTGGGCTTGCAGGAGAGCCACACCCTCCACTTCGGAACCATTGTGGATGAGGAAGGCCGTGTCATCGACGAGGTGCTGGCTTCCGTCTTCCGGGCGCCCCGGTCCTACACGGGCGAAAACAGCGTCGAACTGTCCTGCCACGGCTCCCCCTATGTGCTGACCAAGGTCCTGGAGCTGTTGGTCCGCAAGGGGGCGCGGCTGGCCCGACCGGGGGAGTTCACCCTGCGGGCCTTCCTGAACGGGAAGATGGACCTGTCGCAGGCGGAAGCGGTCGCCGACCTGATTGCCGCCAATTCGGAGCAGGCACACAAGCTGGCCATGCGGCAGATGCGGGGCGGCTACAGCCATGCCATCCGGCAGCTGCGGGACCAGCTCGTCGAGTTCGCGAGCCTGTTGGAACTGGAGCTCGATTTCTCGGAGGAGGATGTCGAGTTCGCGGACCGCACGGAACTGTCCGCCCTGGTCGGCCGCATCGCCGAACTGGTCCGTTCGATGCAAGCCTCCTTCCAGCTGGGCAACGTCATCCGCCACGGCGTTCCGACGGTCATCGCCGGCCGGCCCAACGCCGGAAAATCGACCCTCCTCAACGCCCTCCTGCAGGAGGAACGGGCCATCGTCAGCCCGGTGGCGGGAACGACCCGCGACACCATCGAGGAGGTCCTCAACATCCGGGGCGTGGAGTTCCGGCTCATCGACACCGCCGGTCTCCGCGATGCGCAGGACCAGATCGAAGCCGTCGGCGTCGCCCGGACCCTGGAGAAGGTACGGCAGGCGGCCCTGCTCCTCTATGTCTTCGACGTCCGCGACACGCCGGTCTCCGAAGTCCTGGCCGACCTCGGCAACCTGGCCCCTGCGGACACCCCCCTCCTGGTGGTCTGCAACAAGATGGACACCAATCCCTACTTCCGGCCGAAACAGCTGTCGAACGCCCCGGACAGCCCCCTCCGACCGGAACAGGTGGTCACCCTCTCCGCCCTCCACGGCATGAACCTGCCCCATCTCAAGGAGCGGATCTTCGACCTGGCCCTCTCCGGCCGGCTCGACCTGGACACGCCGGTCGTCACCAATGTCCGCCACTACGAAGCCTTGCTCCAGGCCGGCAACAGCCTCGAGGAGGTCCTGCAGGGCCTTTCCTCCGGGCTGCCCTCGGACCTGGTCGCCACGGACCTGCGCCGCGCACTCCATGCACTCGGGGAAATCCTCGGCCAGGTATCTACGGAAGACCTGCTGGACGTGATCTTCAGTCGGTTTTGTATCGGGAAATGAGGCAAGAAAATGGCCCTTGATACGTCCAGGCACCCCGCAGCCGACCGGGAAAGGCAACACCGGCGGGTACCCATTTTGACCTTCAGACCGTCCACATCGGAATGATATGGTCGGGGAAGCCTTTTTCAGCGCTCCGCAGCGAGGCGGGGCTTCCTGTCGGCGAGCCTGGGCCGCTTTCTTACCGCTGCGCGGGCTACCGGGATGCGGATATCTTGGGACCCGGCGAATACCGGCAACCTTTTGCCCTTGGTTTTTTTGAAAAGGGGAAATGGCACGCAAGCCAGGCGGTTGTTACAGGGTATCCTTATCCCCGCCCGAGGGGAAGGGCCTTCCGGGCCCCTTGGTCGGATTTACCGTCGATCCGCCGTAGGGTCGCAACGCCTCGCGGGAAGGCAGGGAGGTGAATTTTTCGGAATCAGGCGGATTCCAGGTTTTTTTTTGTGACTTTTAATGCTTGGCGGGGTAAAACCGAGGGAAAGCCCCGAGCTGGACATCACCCCTGGAATTGGGAGGTCCGGATGCGGCGACCTGCGCGGGAGCCTCCGTCCGGCCATCCGAAAACGACCCATATGAATACCGACACACTGCTTCAACGCGTGGACGGCATCCGGGTGTTCCGGCAAGGGACGGAACGGGCGCCGCACAAGCCGCTGTTGATCCTGCTGGCCCTGGCCCGCTGGCAGCACCGGCAAAAGGACCTGCCCTATGAAACGGTCCGTCCGGCGCTCAGCGGTTTGTTGGCGGATTTCGGACCGCCCCGTCACCATATCCAGCCGAAATACCCTTTCGTCCGATTGGCCAACGACGGCATCTGGCAGCTGAGCCATGCCTATCCCGCAAACACCGACCCCTCGGATGGCACCCTGATGCGGGACCAGGTGACCGGTTCCTTCACCCCGGAGGTCCTGGCCTGCCTGGATCGGGACCCGTCGGCGGTCGCCCGGGTGGCAGCGGCCGTCCTGGGCAAACATTTTCCGGAAACGCTGCACGAGGACATCCTGACGGCGGTCGGGCTGTCCCTGCCACCGGACGGATACACCCTGACCCGTAGCCGCCGGGATCCCGCCTTCCGGCAGCACGTGCTGGAAGCCTACCGCTTCCAATGCGCCGTCTGCGGCATCGGTGTCCGCCTGCACCATGCCGTGGTGGCCCTGGAGGCCGCCCACATCCAATGGCACCAGGCGTCGGGGCCGGACCTGGTGGAAAACGGGCTGGCCCTTTGTTCCCTGCATCACAAGCTGCTGGACGTGGGCGCTTTCACCATCACCGAAACACAACATATCCGGGTTTCGCCGAAGGTCAACGGCGAAGGGAAGGAAGAGGCCATTCTCCGATTCGACAAACAAGCCATCCGCAGGCCGCAGGACAGGCGCCAATATCCCGCCCCCAGCTATCTCGACTGGCATGTCCGGGAGGTGTTCAAGGACGGATATGGCCGGTAGGCGGCAGGCGGCGGTGAGGTCGGGCCGGGGGCGAGGCCACCTCCGGCGACCGTTCCGTCAACCGGAACGGACGATAGGCCTGGAAAAGCTGCGTATCCGTCCGGCCAACTACACCTTGACCGCCCAATATGAATAACATGTCAGCCCCAGATTCAAACTTGCTGAGCAGCTGGGATTGGGTTCCA
>CAZNLJ010000022.1:56598-70024 GCA_964573725.1 uncultured Saprospiraceae bacterium | reverse complement strand
AGGCCGTCGGCAACACCCTGCAGGTGGACCTCCAGGCCACCCTGACCACGGCCGGAAACGCCACGCTGACCATCCGGGAGGAGTAGGGAAGGAATCGGTCGTATTCCTATTTTACAACCCATTCAAGAAAAGGCGCAGGAATCCATCCTGCGCCTTTTTTTGTAACCCTTGTACAGGGGAAGGCCCGGCGGAGCGTTTCGGCGCCGGAGACAAAAAGAGCGCCCGGTCAACACGGCCCGCCCGGAGCCTGCCTATCCGACCGCAGAGGCCCCGGGAAGGTGTTCCGTTCCAAATAAAGCCTGCCTGGAGACAAAAGGAATGACGGAAATTTAAGTACTTTGCCTTGGCAATCACCTGCCGCAAGAAATCCGTACACTTTACAATTTCATCGACCTATGAGCGTCCTGGTTAAATTCCTATCCTTCGCGGCAATGGCCCTGCTGGTCACTTCCTGCGTTTCCAAAAAAGCATTCCAATCCCTTCAATCCGACCTGGATGCGGCCAACCGCGACTTGGGGAAGTGTGGGGAAAACCTGAACCTGTACATGAGCCGGCTTTCCGACTGCGAACAGGAAAAGATGCGGCTCCAGGCAGATTTGCAGGGCCTCCGGCAGTCGTTGGAGCTGCGGCAGGAGCAGCTGACCGACCTGCGCGACCAACTGGCCGATTGCAAGGCCCAGCGGGACAAGCAACTGACCCAGGTCGGCGACCTGACGGTCTTGTCGCAGGCTGCCAATGACAACATCCGGGAAACACTCTCCCAACTCGAGAAAAAAGACAAGTACATCCAATTGCTGCAGGCCGCGAAATCAAAGGCGGATTCCATCAACCTCGCCCTGGCGGTCAACCTGAAACAGGTGTTGAAAGATGGGATCGAAGATGAGGACGTGGAGGTGAAAGTCGACAAGACCGTCGTTTTCATCAACTTGTCCGATAAGATGCTCTTCGAGAGCGGCAGCGCCAAGGTGACGTCCCGGGCCAATGAGGTGTTGGGAAAAATCGCGCAGATCCTGGCTTCCCGGCCCGAGTTGGAGGTGATGGTGGAGGGGTACACGGACAACGTACCGATCAAGACCAGCTGTGTGGAGGATAATTGGGACCTCAGCGTGAAAAGGGCCACAGCGGTGGTGCGCACCCTGCAGCAGGTACACCAGATCGACCCGAATAAGCTCATCGCTGCCGGCCGGGGCGAATACAACACCTTGGCGGAGAACGATACGCCGGAGGGTCGGGCCACAAACCGCCGTACCCGGATCATTCTCCTGCCGAAGCTGGACCAGTTCTACGACCTGTTGAACCCCGGGCAGGCGAAGCTGGACTAAGGCCCTGGAGCGGAATGTCTTCAGGACCGGCCCTCCGGCCCCATCCGCTGTTTGATACGGCGGCCGGTCCGTTGGTTGCGCAACAGCAGGTACAGGAAAAAGGCCGACAGGCCGAATCCCCACCTGGTGCCGACGGAATCGTCCGCCTGGTAAAACAAGTAACCGAAGACGGCGGCGCTGATGGCCAACAGGGTCAGGACAAACTGTTGTCCGGCAAGATAAAGGAGTTGTGCGCCCTCCAGGATATCGGGCGTACGGGTCTGCAGCTGGTTCCGGTCGATCCGGAGGAGGACCCGGTGCAGTTCTTCCGGCAAGGCCAGGGCGGTGCCGGCCGTCCGCCGCAGGTAGTTGGATGCGATGGAAAAAAGGTCATCCTGCTCTTGCCGGACGAATTCCCGCACATACGGGCGGACGGTTTCCAGGGGATTCATGCCGGGATCCAGGATGGCGACCAGTCCGAGGAGGAGGGAGACCATCCGGTTGAGCAGTACCCAGTCGCGCGGAATCTGGACGGTGCCGGACAATCCGCTGCGACCGATATCCCGCAGCAATTCGAATAAACTGCTGTCGAGTGGGTTTACTTTCAAATCTACCAGGGTCAAGCCCTCCAGTTGGATTTCCTGTTCCAGGAAAGTCCGCAAGGCGAGGATGATCCGTTCCGCCAGGGCGTCGGCGGCGGGGCCTTCGGCCAGGAAGCCCATGTCCCGGGCAGCCTGGAGCATGGCTTTCGTATCGTTGCCGATGGTCGCTTCGATAAGTCGGGGTATCCCTTTGCGCATGGCATCCCCCAAGGTGGCCACGGCGCCGAAATCGAGCAGGATGATATCCCCGCGTGCATTGACCAACAGGTTGCCGGGGTGGGGATCCGCGTGATAATAGGCGTCCTGGAACAACATCCGGCAATAGAGGCGAAGGACGCGCCGGGCCAGTTCCTGCCGGTCGATACCCCAACGTTCGATTTGTTCCGTCCGACTGATCTTGACGCCCTCCTGCCAGGTGGTCGTCAGGACGCGGCCGGTGCACCAGGCGGGATGGACGGCCGGCACGACGACACCGGCTTCCCCGGCCAGGTTGGCGGCGATACGGGTTTGGGCGGCCGCTTCCCGGGTGAAATCCAACTCCTCCCGGACCATTTGCTCCACTTGTGTGTAGAAATAATCCATGCCCTTGATATCGTAGATCCAGGCCGCCAGCCGGGTCAAGTGCCGGATGATGCGCAGGTCGACCTGGGCGACGGATTCGATATGGAGGTGCTGGACCTTGACCACGACCTCCGTCCCATCCGGCAAGGTCGCGCGGTGGGCTTGTCCGATCGAAGCCGCTGCGATGGGAACCGGGTCCAGGTGTCGGAAAATGGTCTCCGGCTCCCGGCCGAACTCCTGGGTCAGGCGTTCGCGCACCTGGTCGTAAGGCCGGGCCGGTATCCGGTCCTGCAGGGATTCCAGCGGTGCATGGAACGCAGCCGGCAGGAAGTTGCCCGTCACGGAGAGCAATTGCCCTACCTTGATGAATAATCCGTTGAGATTCAGGATGGCTTGCTTGACCCGTGCGGCATTGCGCGCATGAAGGGCTTCCACCCGACGCGCATAGTAGCGCTTACCGAACAAGCGCCGCCGCCACCAGAGCCAGGCATAACTCAACAAGACCCGCCCCGCGACCAGGTAGGCGATACGGGCCCGACGGGCTGGACGGAGGATCAGGGTGGCTTGTGGCATGCCGGGCAGGTTGTACGGATGAACGGATGGGTCGATAGGTAAACAAGCGGGGTGCCCGGTGGTTCAGCCGGACAGCGCTGCGGCCTTTCATTTCAGCACATGGATGCCCAATTCCCTGGCGAGCTGGTTCCGGACCATGAGCAGCCGGGTCTGGACCTGCAGCAGGACATTCATCCGCTCCGGATCCGGTTCGCCGGACGATGCCTTCATCTCCTGTTGGTTTTTTTCACACAGGCGGATGATCTTCCGCAACTTGAAATGCATGAGCGCCCGGAGGCTGTCCTCGTTGAAATTGTGTTCCGGGGGCTTTTGGAAAGACAGGGGGAGGTCGCGTTCCGCCCATCCCGGACTGTATTCCCAGGGGCTGTGCAGCAGGTCGATGGCGATGTCCCGGATGACCTTGTCCGGATGACGGACGAAATGCTGGGGACTGAAGGGCACCTCATCCCGCAGCATCCGGAGGGCCTCCCGGATGATGGTCTGGTAGTCGGAATCGTCGAAATCGTCCAGCACCTCCTCGATGTTGTGCAGGATGAAGGCGGCGACTGTGGTCTGTTCCGTCGGGTCATGGATTTCCCCGCCGGAGCTGACCAGGATCCGGATGATATCCCGCTCCTGGAAGGTATGGCTACCGGTACCTGCCGGGCGGGTCGGCGGTGCTTCCGCCGGTGCCACCGAAGGCGTCTCGGCTTCGGCGGCGCCGGGACCGGACCGGACGACCAGCGGCGTATCACGGGATTTTTCCTTCTCCCGTTGCCGCTGCGACATCAGCTGTTGGACGGACTTGTTGGTCTCCGTGACCAAAATGGCTTCATCCAGCTCCATGAGCCGGGCACAGGACTGGATGAAGAAGGAACGTTTGAAGGGATCCGGAACCCGGGCGATGCTTTCCACGATATCCCGGACCAGGGCCGCCTTCCGGACCGGGTCGCCCGCTGCTTCCGACAGCAGCAGTTTGGATTTGAACAGGATGAAGTCGGTGGCCTCCTGCCGCAGGAACTCCTGAAAAGCGGCGGCGCCGACCCGCCGGACATAACTGTCCGGGTCTTCGCCGTCCGGCAGCAGGGCTACCCGGACGTTCATATCCTTTTCCAGGACCATATCCAGTCCGCGGAGGGCGGCCTTGATGCCGGCGGGGTCGCCGTCATACAGGATGACCAGGTTGTCGGTCATCCGTTTGATCAGGGTCAGCTGCCCGTCCGTGAGCGAGGTGCCCGAGGAGGCGACGACGTGTTCGATACCTGCCTGGTGAAGGGAGAGCACGTCCGTGTAGCCCTCCACAAGGATACAGGCATCCGCCTGCCGGATGGCCCGTTGTGCGAAGTTGATGCCGTACAGCACCTTGTTCTTCACATAAATATCCGTTTCCGGGGAGTTGATGTATTTGGGGGCGCGGGGATTCTTCTCCATGATCCGGCCGGCGAAGGCGACCGGTTTTCCGGAAAGGTTGAAAATGGTGAACATCACCCGGTTGCGGAAAAAATCGCGCCCTTGGGCGGTGGTCAGCCCCAGCTTCCGGAGGTAATCGGCCTTGTAGCCCGCCTGCATGGCGGCATTTGTGAAGGCCTGGCCCTCCGCCGGGGCAAACCCCAGACCGAACTTCCGGATGGTTTCCTCCCGGAAGCCGCGCTCCTTGAAATAGCTCAGGCCGATGCTTTTCCCGGTATCGGTTTCCAGCAGCTGGTCCTGGTAGTATTTGCGCGCGAATTCGTTGACGATATATAGACTTTCCGCTTCCTGCTGCTGGACCAGCACCTCCGGGCTCGGCTGTATTTCCTCGATGTGGATCCGGTACTTCCGCGCCAGGTAGCGCAGGGCCTCCGGAAAGGTCATCCCTTCGTGTTCCATGATGAAACGCGCCGGGTCGCCGCCTTTGCCACAGCCGAAACACCTGAAAATGTTCTTGGAAGGGGATACGTTGAAGGAAGGCGTCCTTTCGGAATGGAACGGGCATAGCCCCAAAAGGTTGGTTCCCCGGCGCTTGAGCGTCACGAAATCCTGCACCACTTCCTCTATGCGGGCCGTTTCCAATATTTCCTGTACGGTCTTTTTCGAAATCAAGCTTGCGCTGTTTTGATGCCTCGCGGCGGTTTACCGGTTTCATCGCGGTGGCGGCTGCCGCAGCAAGATCATGTCCATCGGTTCATGGGCGACCGAAGCTCCATTCGCAGTATTGCGGGTATATTCCGGCCGGGGGCAAATCGGGCTCCCTCGCCACATTTTTAACAAAAAATTAGGTCCCGGGATCCCTTGGTATGACAATTCTCCGCAAATCGGCGGCGTTCAGGTAGCAATGAGCGGACAATAACCCTGAAATCAATAAGAAATGTATTCCGGACAGTATCCGCCCCGTCCGACCACCGCCCTGTACCGCCGCACTTTTTATTGCATCCGGTTCCGGCGGGAACGATTTCAAGCCCGCAGGTGTTGACACTACAGGCGACACCTTTTCACCGGTGTCGGACGGCTCGGGTCCTGCAAGTAGGGCGGGAAGGCTTCGGGAGCGCGCGCGTAATCCTTTGGGATGCACCAGCTCGGGACAGGACGGCCGGATGTCGGACAGCGATCAATAGTGGGTGTTTCAATAGTGTGTGGGACTACCCCGAAGCCCGAAAGGGAGGTAGGGGTAGTTTTTTTTATGGAGGGGGCTTGCACCGGTCGGTACATTCATACAGGGATTTCATATTCCCGCAAGGCATCATTGAGGGATACCTTCTTGTCGGTGGAGGCGCTCCGTTGTCCGATGATAAGTGCGCAGGACACCTGGAAGGTTCCCGCCGGGAAGGATTTCGGATAAGTACCGGGAACCACGACGGACCGGGCGGGGACATGGCCTTTGTAATGAACCGGTTCCGGCCCCGTTACGTCGATGATTCGGGTGGATTGGGTCAGCACCACATTCGCACCCAGCACCGCTTCCTTCTCAATCCGCACCCCTTCCACGACAATACAGCGGGACCCGATGAAACAATCGTCCTCTATGATGGTGGGTGCCGCTTGGGGCGGCTCCAGGACCCCGCCGATTCCGACTCCGCCGCTGAGGTGGACGTTCCGGCCGATCTGGGCACAGGAACCGACCGTCGCCCAGGTATCTACCATGGTGCCGCCGCCGACCCAAGCCCCGATGTTGATGTAACTGGGCATCAGCACCACCCCTTTTTCCAGGAAGGAGCCATAGCGGGCCACCGCATGCGGAACCACCCGGACACCCTGGCCGGCATAATCCCTTTTCAGGGGAATCTTATCGTGGAACTCGAAAGGCGGTACCTCGATGGTCTGCATGGATTGGATGGGAAAATACAGGATCACGGCTTTCTTGACCCAGTCGAACACTTCCCAGGTCCCCTGGCCATCGGGCGCCGCTACCCGCAGTTTCCCGCGGTCAAGCTGGTCGATGACGTTCCGGATGGCGGCCTGTACATCGGGATCCCTCAACAAGGAGCGGTCGTCCCAGGCGGCGCATATCGTTTGTTCCCAAGCATGCATAATCGGTGAGGTGAGGTTCCGGCCCGAGGGGCGCTCGTCAGAGCAGCTCTTCCGGCTTGATGTGGTCGTCCTGTACCGGATAAGCACCCGGATAATTGGACTTCAAAAGATAAAGCATCCGCAGCGCTTCCCTTTTTGTCTGGTAGGCACCCACCCGCACCTTGTAATAAGGCTTGGTGTGGATCCAGTCGATTGGGATATCCGGATACAGGGCCGTGAACTGACCGACGACCTCGTCGATCCGTTGCCGGTCCGTCGTGGCCATGATTTGTACCCGCCAACCCCGGACGGCAGTCACGGATTTGTTGGATTCGATGAAATTCTCGAGCAAGACGGTAACAGCCGGTTCCGTCTTTTCTATGATCCGACCTTGCCCGAAGAGGCCGGCCGGAAGCACGGTCGCCAGGATCAGCGGGAAGAAAAGGGAATTTCTCATGTGTTATCCAGTGCTTGTCAGACAATATGGACTGCGGAACAGGTCCAGGTATCCGGTAACCATCAGCTTACCGGCCGGCGTGGGGCAGGCCTTCGGCAGCGGTTTTCGAAAAATAGGGTCGACCGGGATAAGTTGCGGAAAGCAGATCGCTCAGGCGCCGACCAGGGCCAGGCCCTCGGAGGTGCCGATCCGGTTGGCACCGGCGGCAATCAGCTCCCGGGCCTGCTCGGCACTGCGGATGCCACCGGATGCCTTGATCCGGATACTTTCCGGCAACGACTGCCGGAGGAACCGGACAATCTCCGGATTTGCCCCGGGCCCGTTGAAGCCGGTGGATGTCTTGACGAAATCCACCTTGACTTCCGATACGATTTCACAAAGACGGCTCACCTCCTCTTGCCGCAGCAGTCCGGTCTCAAAGATCAACTTGATGATCCTGCCCCGCATGTGGCAGGCCGTGGTCAACGATTCCACCTCATTGCGGACGAAATTCCAATGTCCGTTCCGAATCGCGCAGATGTTCAGCACCGCATCCAATTCGTGTGCGCCTTCGTCGATGGCCCGCTTGATTTCCTCCACTTTCGAAGGAATGGAGGCATAGCCCATGGGGAAACCGACGACGGTGGACAGTTTCGTCTTGCCTTCCTCCAGCAGGTGGCTCGCTTCCCGGACGTAATACGGGGGCAGACAGACAGCGGCGAAAGCATGTTGCTTGGCTTGGTCACATAGGGTGGCTATATCTTTGGATGTACAGTCCGGTTTCAGTAGGGTGTGGTCGATGTATCGGGCTAAATCCATACTCGTTACCTCATTTTTATTCAATCTTCCGATGGATTCCGTCAAGCCAGGGCAGGTAAGCCCGGCCTGGACAGGTCATTCGGCACGATCGTCACCCTTCCTTTGTCCAAAAAAAATCCAATCGGGAACACACATACACCGGCACGACGAAAGGATGCACGGAGGCGGTACGCCGATGGGACGGAACAGCAGGCTGGGTGATGACTGTTTCTATAGGGGTGCAATTTAGCACAAAAAAAGATGCTTCGTACATCTTTTGACGACCGTATGCCGACAAAATACAAACCAATCGGCATCGAAACGGAAGGAATTTGATCCGATATCATCATATAAAATCTATTGTCTTGGATAAATAATTGCCAGTTAGTTCCTTAAGTCTTATGAAAAGCTACGGGTCCACGATGTTCACCGAATACCGGCCTCCCGACCGGACCGAAGGCCGCCGCAGCCTGCCGCCGGGTCGGCAGGTAGTGGCAGGATACATGCCTCCGTGGGCTGCCGTCGGAGCGGTAAAAATTGTAGCCGGAATGTTATATGGTTGTTTTCGACTGATTTTGGCTGTTTTGCAGTAGATTCACAGCCACGGTCGAAGCGGGAAAGCCCTTCGGCGACGGTTTGGAGATGCCTGTCCGACCCCGTATCTTTGTGACGAGGGGGCTTGCCTGCCGTCTTCACACCCGCCACCAGGAAAACAAACATGCCCACCATGTCGGACAACAAGGACAACACAGCCAGGCGAATCGGGGACGGCAAGTCCAGGATGCGCAAGAAAGACGGCGATTTGTCGGATTATGTATTCGGGAAGGTCCCTCCCCAGGCGATTCCGCTGGAAGAGGCCGTTCTCGGTGCGATGATGTTGGAAAAGGACGCCTTGCCGGTCATCCTGGACATCCTGCGTCCGGAAAGTTTTTATGTCGATTCCCATCAGTTGATATACCGGGCGATCCTGCGGCTTTTCGAACGGTCGCATCCCATCGACCTGCTGACCGTCCAGGAGGAACTGCGTAAGGCCGGCGACCTCGAAGCTGCCGGCGGGGCCTATTACCTGGTCGAACTGACCAACCGGGTGGCTTCCTCCGCCAATATCGAGTACCACGCCCGCATCGTGGCGCAGAAACACATCCAGCGCGAGTTGATCAAGGTCTCCACCCAGATCATCCGCGATGCGTACGAGGATACGACGGATGTCTTCACGCTGCTGGACGAAGCGGAAAAAGGCTTGTTCGCGGTGACCCAGAACAACCTGAGCCGCCAATATCAGAGCATGGGGGAACTGGCCGGGAAGACCCTCCGGCTGCTGGAGGAATTGAAAGGCAAAGAGGACGGGCTGACCGGGGTGCCGACCGGATTCACGGCGCTGGACCGGCTCACCTCCGGCTGGCAACCGTCGGACCTGATCATTGTCGCGGCCCGGCCGGGGATGGGGAAGACCAGTTTCACCCTGGCCCTGGCCTACAATGCGGCCATGCTGTTCCAAAAGGGGGTGGCCTTGTTCTCCCTGGAGATGTCCAGTATCCAGCTGGTCCAGCGGCTGATATCCATGGAATCCGAGATCTCCGCTTCCAAGATGCGGTCGGGGAAACTGGAAAGCTACGAATGGGAGCAATTGCACGCGACCATCGAAAGGATGGGGGAAGCGCCGATTTTTATTGACGACACACCCGCCATCAACATATTCGAATTGCGCGCCAAGTGTCGCCGCCTGAAGATGCAGCACGATATCCAGTTGATCATCATCGATTACCTGCAGTTGATGAGCGGTGGCATGGAAAACAACCGGGGCGGTAACCGGGAACAGGAGATCAGCGCCATTTCCCGTGCCTTGAAGGGCCTTGCCAAGGAGCTGGGTGTTCCGGTCATCGCCTTGTCGCAGCTGAGTCGGGCAGTGGAGGTCCGCGGCGGGCCGAAACGGCCGCAATTGTCCGACCTGCGCGAATCCGGTGCCATCGAACAGGATGCCGACATCGTCACGTTCATTTATCGGCCGGAATATTACCAAATCCTGGAGGACGAAAGCGGACAGTCCCTGAAAGGCATCGCCGAAATCATCATCGCCAAACATCGAAACGGCGCCCTGGATACCGTCAAGCTCCGCTTTGCCGACCAGTTCGCCAAGTTTTCGGACCTGGAGGACATCCGGTTCGACCAACTGGGCGGAGGAAATTCCTTTGCCGCCCCCACAGACCAGTCGATCGTCATGACCATGCCGTCCCGGATGAATGACGAAGAGGAAATTCCTTTCTGACGAAGACCGGTAGGGCGGGATGCCACCCGGTATCCGGCAGGCAAGGGTCTTAAATCAGCCACCATGAAAGAAGTCATTCGTTGGGGCATCCTGGCGCCGGGTCGGATTGCCCGCAAATTCGCCCACGACCTGCTGATGGTCGAGGGTGCGCGCCTCCATGCCGTGGCCTCCCGCTCCCTGGAACGGGCGCAGGCATTCGCGCGGGAATTCGGCGCCGCGCACGCCTTCGGAAGTTATGAGGAGTTGGTGGATTGTCCGGACTTGGACGTGGTCTATGTCGCATCCCCGCATACCGGCCATCACGAACATACTTTGTTGTGCCTGAAGGCGGGTCTGGCGGTGCTGTGCGAAAAACCCCTGGCCATGCATGCCGGACAGGCAGCGGAGATGATCGAGACGGCCCGGGAACAGGATGTTTTCCTGATGGATGCGCTCTGGACCCGCTTCATCCCTGCCTTTGACGAAGCCTTGGAGCTGGTCCGGAACGGTATAATCGGCAAGGTCAGGACCATCCGGGCTGATTTCGGTTTCCGGGCCGATTTCCCGCCGGCACACCGGCTGTTCAATCGGGCTCTGGGCGGCGGGGCCTTGCTGGATGTGGGTATCTACCCTTTGTACCTGGCCTTGCAGGTTTGGGGCATGCCCGCCGAAATTCAAGCGAAGGCGGTATTCGGACCGACCGGTGTGGATGAGAGCTGCGCCATGCTGCTGTCTTATCCGGACGGGCGCTTGGCCATCCTCGATGCTTCCGTGGCCGTCCAGACCGGAACGGAAGGCTGGTTGTATGGGGAGGAAGGGACCCTGCACCTGCCCGGCCGTTTCCACCATCCGGAGAAAGTGTTCGTTTCGTACCCGGACAAACCGACGGCGACCTATGGTCACCCCTATACGGGCTACGGCTACTATCATGAGATCGTAGAGGTCGGGGAGTGCCTGCGGCAAGGGAAGCGGGAGAGTGAACGGCTTCCCTTGTCCTTCAGCCTGTCCTTGATGCACCTGCTCGACCGGGTACGGGAAGCCGCCGGCATCGCATACCCGGATACGTCCCCCCCGGCAGGATAATCGGACTCATCTTTCGCACATCAAAAACCAAATCGAATATTTTGATTGCAAGGTCCGTATGGGGGATATTGGCGTAAACTGCTCATAGCCAAATAATTACTCCTTCGTAGACGGGATGTACGTTTACTAAATCGCAAAGGTTTAGTAAACGTATTCCGGCGGGACGTACTTTTACCAAATCGCAAAGGCTGGCAAACGGCTTCTGGCGGGACTTACGTTTACTAAACCTCAAAGGTTTAGTAAACGTGTTCTGGCGGGACGTACGTTTACCAAATCGCAAAGGCTGGTAACCGACTTGTGGCGGGACGTACGTTTACATAACCTCAAAGGTTTAGTAAACATGTTCTGGCGGGACGCACGTTTACCAAATCGCAAAGGCTGGTAACCGTCTTTTGGTGGGACGTACGTTTACTAAACCTCAAAGGTTTAGTAAACATGTTCTGGCGGGACGTACGTTTACCAAATCGCAAAGGTTGGCAAACGGCTTCTGGCGGGACAAAGGTCTAAAGCCTATCCGAAAACCTCGAATAGGCTCTAAATGCTTTCAAATATATAAAAATAAATGCTTTATAATTAATAATACGACAGGGTCGAGGCGCGGAAGATGCGATAGGAGATACCGGGGGCGCGCGGGAACGCCTGTGACAGGGCGGGCACATCCCTTAAGCAAGGGGGTATCGGTTCTCCAGGGCGGCGGAAGTGTGAACACCCCTGCATCGACCGAAACCGGCGTTCCGGCAAAAAAGAAATCCCCCGGCAGGGCCGCCGGGGGATTTCTTTTTATCGATGGTTCCAGGCATCTTGCGAGGAACCGCTATGGCGACTAGGATCAGTTGCCGATGTTGAAAATCTTACCGGTGTTCGGGTCCGGCTTGGCTACCGTGCGGCGGTTCTGGGCTTTGCCGTCCCGGCTGTCGTTGGGTGCGACGGGAGCCGTATCACCACGACCGGCGACGACCAGCTGTTCCGGCTTGACACCATTGCGGATGAGGCGCTTCACGACGACCATGGCCCGGTTGACGCTCAGCTGCCAGTTGTCCATGCCGGATTCTGCGGAAAACCTGTCCGAATCCGCGTGGCCTTCGATGAGCACACGCATGTTCGGGTTGTTCTTCAAGGTGTTGGCCAGCGAAGTGATGGCTTCGCGGGACTTGCGGTTGAGGCTGGAGGAGCCGCTGCTGTAATTGACGGTGTTATCCAGTTTGATCACCGTATTGCCACCGTCTTCCGTCACGGCGACATCGCTGCTGATACCGAAAGCGTCCTTGACGTCCTGCTTGATCTTGGCGATTTCGGCTTCCTTGGCTTCCAGCGACTTCTTGGTGCTGGCGAGGTCGGCGCGGGCGGCGTCCAGGTCTTTCCGGATCTTGTCGAGTTCACCGGCGAGCTTGTTGGTTTCGGCCGCCAGTTCGGATTCGAGGTTGGCAATCTTATCTTCCAGCATCTTCACCTTTTCCTGGCTCTCTGCCAATGTGCTGGCGAGGGAGTTCTTTTCTTCCTGGAGCTGGTCGAATTTTTTCTTGGATACGCAGGAAGGAAGGGCGAGCGCTGCAACCATAAAGAAAGCAACCAAATGGAGTGCATACTTCATACTCATGTCTTTTAAAAGATTTTTGAAATTAGATAAAGTAAGTGCTTCGCAGTCGTGCTGACGGGTCGTTGGACCATCGATAGGGCTGGAACGCGCCGGCACTACCTGTAGCACCTGGTGTCTTGTAAAGCAAGCTCTCATTTTCCCGCCCGAAAGCGTGGCCAATAGCCGGCCACCCAGCCTGCCGGGATATACGGTCAGGCAAAGTTAAAAATCCGGGGGGATATTTTAACTAAATGCGGCAATTTGTTATTTTTTTACAAACGGTCCGCGGCCGGCCAACCGACCCGGCCGATCCCTTCATTTCCGCCGGGTACCCACGAGACTGAAGGTGCGGGCGAGGGACTGTGGCTGTCCGTCTGTCCGATAATCCACTTCCAGGACAATGGTTCCGCCCCGCCGGGCCTTCCGGAGCAAGGCGACCTGTGCCGGGGAGAGGAGCGGTCCTGCGCCGATGCGGTGCTGCCGGCGGTGCCTGTATCGGTAGCTGACGACGAGCCGTTGCACGGGGACATCCCGACCCGTGGCATCCCGGACGGACACCGGGGTATCCAGGTTGGCCAACAGGGCCTTCCTGCCGACCGTCTCCCCGGACAGTGCCCCCCAGGCCAGCCAATGGGTCGTGGCTTGGTCCCGTAATCGGAACCGGACCGGCAGGCTCATCCGCACGGCCACCGGGCGTCCGCGGTGATGGCCCGGCCACCAGGCCGGCATGGCCTGTACCGCGCCGGCGGACGGGGAACCCCCCCCCGGGCCGGGAACAAGCAGGCC
>CAZNLJ010000022.1:0-56588 GCA_964573725.1 uncultured Saprospiraceae bacterium | reverse complement strand
GTTGGATTAAGTGCCTATCCGAATAACGAAAGACCAAAGTTTGGAGGGCGGGGCCCGCCCCCCGGGCGGGCTGGGCGTTTCCGGGCCCGGGGGGGGGTCCGCCGCAGCCGGCGCCGATATCGTGCAGGACCTCGACCTGTTCCACCGTACCGTCGGGCCGCACGACGAAGGAGACGGTGACGGTTCCTTCCGTACCTTGCCGGCGCGCCGGTTCCGGATACTTCATGTTGCGGGACAGCCATTCCGCCAGCGCCCTTTCGCTACAGGCCCGGAAGGCCGGTGTGTAGGCCGGCAGTTCCGGGCAAGCCGGAAAGCAGGGCATGCTGTCCGCCTCCGTCAGGATGGCCGGACCTGCCAGCGGTTGGCCGGTCAATGACCGGGTGAAGGATGCCAAAAGGAGAAACCACACCGTCCGGCCGATAAGCCGTCGGACGGACCGCCCCCCGGATGTTGCAGGCACAGCTGGTTTGTGTTTCATCGGACAGGTAAGTTCGGAGGGCAGGGGCGGTTCAATGCAGGACGGCCTCCAGCACCGTGTGGGTATGGATATCCGTCAGGTGTTCCACATGCAGCCGGTAGTAGCGCAGCAGCTGGTGCAACAGCTGCCGGCGCTCCGTCGGTGCCAGCCGGACCAGGTGCAGCTCCTCCAAGGGAACCTCCAGCAAGGTGTCGACCCAAGCGGATTCGGTTTCCGTCAAGGACCATCCATGGGA
Source organism: uncultured Saprospiraceae bacterium (assembly GCA_964573725.1). Lineage (GTDB taxonomy): Bacteria > Bacteroidota > Bacteroidia > Chitinophagales > Saprospiraceae > UBA6168. The sequence continues at coordinate 55,875 of CAZNLJ010000022.1, read as the reverse complement.
GGGCTTTTCCGCCGCATAGACACCTTCCCGGAGGTCGAACCACGGGGTGGCCGCCGAATGTCGGCCGCCGGGTTGGAATCCCAGGTAGCCGGTCAGCCGGAGCAGGAAAGCCAACGGCATGTTGGCCGGAGATTCCGGGCTTTCGTCCAAGTGCCGGAACAGGTCCGTCAGGAATTGGTACAAGGCCGGATGAGGTTCCCCTTTCAGGAGGACCTTGCGGGTGACTTCCGCCATGAACATACCGCAGGCTTCCCGGGGAAAGTCGAAAGGAATCCTCCGGAAGACAAAGAAAGCCTTGGCTTCCTTGAGCCGGTGGAGCTCTTTCTCCTCCCGAAAATAAGCGACGAACTCCAACGGCATCATGACCTGCAGGAGGCCCGGACTGATCCGGGCATTCCGCGCACGCACCCCCTGTGCCAGGTATGACCGAAGGCCGTGGGTTTCGGTCAATATGTCGGCGATGACGCTGGTTTCCGAATACTTTAAGGTCCGGAGGACAATCCCTTTGGTCGTGGCAAGCATGGCGATGGTTCGGAGGTTCGGGCCGGCCGGTCCGGCCGCAAGGGCCGACCGGTGTCCCGCCGATTGCGGGAATCAGACCGGGCTCTGCGGTGGTACCCCGCCACGGCCCCCTTTCGCCGGACTACCCGATGCCTTGCCACCTCCGGAAGGGCGCCGGCGCCGGTTGTTGCGCCGTTTTCCGGAGGAGGGGGCGGATGGGGCACCATCCGGCCGCCGGTCCCGCGGGCCGTTCCCGGACGTAGCGGCACCCGCCAATTGGGGAGGCAGCGGAAGCTCCTTGACGGAAATACCCATGAGTTTTTCAATCCGTTGGAACTTGTGACGCGTCAACCGGTTGACCAGGGTCAGCGCGACACCGGTGGCATCCGCCCGGGCGGTCCGGCCGATGCGGTGGACGTAATCCTCCGGGTCGCCGGGCACATCGAAATTGATGACCACCTCGATACCCTTGATGTCGATGCCCCGGGAGAGGACATCCGTGGCCACGAGAATCGGTACGGAAGCGTTCTTGAAGGAAAGCAGGGTGTCCTCCCGTTCCTTCTGGTCCAGGTCGGAATGGATTTCCGCGGAGCGGAACTGCCGCCTGCGGAGGTGTGCGTTCAATTCCTTGACAGCTTTCTTGGTGCCCGCAAAGATCAGGATGCGTTGGTCGAGGGTTTCCTGCTGCCGCAGGAGGTGTTCGATCAGGCGGTTCTTCAGGCCGTCCTCCACATAGTACACGCCTTGCCGGATGCCCTCCGCCGGCTTGGAGATGGCAATGCTGATCTCTACCGGGTCCTTGCGCAGGATGGTCTGCGCGAAGCGCCGGATTTCCGGTGGCATGGTCGCCGAGAACAGCAGGGTCTGGCGTTGGCGGGGCAATTTGTTGACGATGGTCATGATGTCCGTGATGAAACCCATGTCCAGCATCCGGTCGGCCTCGTCGAGGATGAGGTGTTGCACCTGGTCCAGGTTGACATAGCCCAGTTGCAAGTGGGCCAGGAAGCGACCGGGGGTCGCCACGACGACATCCACGCCTTTTTTCAGGGCCCGCATCTCCATTTCCATGGAATGACCATCCCGGCCGCCGTAGACGGCCACCGAGCTGACGGGCGTGAAGTAGGAGAAGCCCTCCAGCTGTTGGTCCACCTGGACGGCCAGTTCCCGGGTCGGTTCCAGGATCAGGGTGTTGATGGCGGTAGCCGGGGTCTTCACCAACCGATTGAGTATCGGCAACAGGAAGGCGGCGGTTTTTCCCGTACCCGTCTGGGCACAGGCCAGGATGTCCTTGTCGGCCATGATGGCCGGAATCGCCTGCTCCTGCACAGGGGTGGCGTTCTCAAACCCCATGCTGTTCAATCCCTCCATGAGGGAGTCTTCAAATCCAAATGAATCGAATGTCAAAATAACTTTTTTAGATGGTGCTGCGATACGGCGGCGCCGTTCGTGGTTCCGGTCGGACGGATGCCTCGGCACAAGGTCATCCTGCGGAGCCGAAACAAAGGTACCGGTATTTTCGCATTCGTCGGAGCCATTGCGCTTATCAATGGTCCATGATGAGTTTTTCCGGTTTGGTGGTCGCGGGTTTCACTTTCCCGGCCGGGGCATTGGTCCTGGTCTTGAAGGGAGCCTGCTTCCTGGGCCGTACCAGGGTCATCTCCTCCACAAGGTGGCCTGCCCCGGCATACTTGTCGATGATGAAGAGGATATACCGGATGTCCACCATGATGTTCCGGCAGATCGACACGTCGTAGTGGTAGTCCGACATGGTTCCTTCCCAGACCCGGTCGAAGTTGAGGCCGATCAGGTTGCCGTAGGCATCGACGGCCGGGCTGCCGGAATTGCCGCCGGTGGTATGGTTGGAGCCGATGAAGCACACCGGCATCCGGTTGTTGACCCCGTAGGCGCCGTAGTCCTTGTTTTCGTAAAGGGTCCGCAGGCGTTCGGGGACGTCGAACTCGTAATCTCCCGGCACATACTTTTCCATGACGCCGTCCAGCCAAGTGGTGCTGGTGTAGCTGATGCCGTCCCGCGGCTTGTATCCCTGTACCTGGCCGTAACTGCAACGGAGGGTGCCGTTGGCATCCGGATAGAAACGTGCTTCCGGGAAGGCCTCCATCAAGGCTTTCATGTACTGTTCCTGCAGGTCTTGAATTTCCTGGTTGTAGGTCGTGTAGGAAGGGAGGATCCGGGTCCGGTACGTCTGGTCGAATGCCGCAGCCAATTGGCAGAGGGGGTCCGCGGCGATGGCGGCCAGCAACGGCTCGGCGGCTTGCAGGACCTGCCCGGTCGCTTTTTGCGGGTCCGCGAGCCAGCTGTTCCCGTAATGGGCGGCGGCCATGGCGGCGGCACTTCCGTGTCGGCGGAGCTGCTCCGCGAATTCGGGCGGCAGGTAGGCCGCATCCACCCGCTCGTGCATCAGGTCCATCAGGGCGGCAAAAACCTTTTGGTCCACCGCCGGCTGGAAATCCTTGTAAAAGCGCTCCAATTGGGAGGCTAACCGCTTCCGGGCGTTTTCGAAACCCGACGCGCCCTCCTTTTCATAGGTGCCGACCAGTCGGTTCACTTGGGTGGCGACCCGCATCAGCTCGATGTTCCGGCCGTTGATCTCGTCGTAGTACTCCTTGGCCTGGGCGTAGGGGCCGATATCCGCATACAAGGTTTCGAAGCGGTCCAGCAGCCCCGCATAGGGAAGGAGCGCCGGATTCCCGGCGACTCGCGCCCGGAAATCGGCTTCCATCGCCTGTTTTTTCGCCACGGCACCGGTGCTGCGGAGGCCGAGGATTTCCCCCTGCCATTTTTTCCAGGAATTGGCGAGGCCGGCCTGTTTGCTGGCGTACTGGATCTTCACCTGTGCGTCGGCCCGCATGGCGGCATTCCAAATGGCGAGGGTCTGGTCGCGGATGGCGATCCGGGCGGGATCCAACACGTCGACGAGCTGGGAAACGGCATGACTGGGCAGGTATTGGTTGGTCCGGCCCGGAAATCCGAAGACCAAGGTGAAATCTCCCTCGCGGACGCCGTCCAACGAAATCGGAAGATGATGCAGGGGGCGGTAAGGGACATTGTCCGGCGAATAGTCGGCCGGCCGGTTGTCCGGGTCGGCGTAAATGCGGAACAGGGAAAAATCGCCGGTATGGCGGGGCCAGACCCAATTGTCGGTGTCCGCACCGAATTTGCCGATGGCGGAAGGCGGGGCACCGACCAGCCGGATGTCCCGGTAGGTGACCGTGACGAACAGGAAGTATTGGTTGCCGTGGAAGAAGGGCCGTACGAGCACGTCCTCCCAGGCCTCCCGCTGCCAATTTTCCTTCAGCGCCGTCATGTTCGCCTCGACCAGGGCGTCCCGTTCCGCCTTGCCCAGGTCGGGCGTAAGGCCTTGCAGCACCTGCGCCGTCACATCCTCCATCCGGCGGATCAGGGTGACCGTCAGGTTGGGGTTCGGCAGCTCCGCCGCCCTGTCCATGGCCCAGAATCCGTCCTCCAGGTAATTGTTGGCCAAGGTGGTGTGCGACTGGATGGCGCCGAACCCGCAGTGGTGGTTCGTCAGCAACAGCCCCTCCGACGATATGATCTCCCCCGTACAGCCGCCCCCGAATTGTACGATGGCGTCCTTGAGGGAGCCTTTGTTGATGCTGTAGATGTCTTCCGCATTCATCTTCATGCCCAGCTGCTTCATCTCCGCCTCGTTCAACAGCCCGAGCAGCAGCGGAAGCCACATGCCTTCCACCGCTACCGCAGCGAACCGGAATACGACGGTCATCAGGAGGGTGAACACTAATTTTTTCATGGTCGTCTCGTTTCGTGTTTGGATTTCATGTACCGGGCGGGTCGGGTCTGCCGGTTTCTCTTGCGAAGATAATAATTTCCGCGGCTTTATGGCGCTTCAAGACCCGCCGGGCCGAAAGGTCACCTGCTTTCATGCCGGCACCTGCCGGGCGGGCTGCGGTTTCATGGTCCCGATAAAAAAATATGAATGGAAATATAATACATAACAATAATTTGACGATGTTTGTATCCGGCCGGACGTCCGGGTCCGCCGCACCCCTGGCGGCACCCTCGTCCGCCGGATTCCCATCGGACGGAAGGTTGAGAAAACGGCACCCAAAACGCGCATCATGAACAGCATCGTCACGTCCCGTTTCATTGCCTGCCACAAGGTGTTGCGGAAGGAACGCATCATCCGCTCCAGCCGCCAGATGGCCTTGTCGCTCGATTACCTGCCGCAGAGCCTGAGTGAGATCCTCAACGGTCGCCGGGACGTGACCATCGAGCTGCTGCGCAAGGCGGTGGAATGCTACCGGCTCAACCCGGTCTTCCTCTTTTCCGGGGAAGGGGACATGTTCCTGCCTCCCGCCGGCTCCGCGCCTGCCGTCACTCCGGTTCCCTCCGAATCGCCCTCCCTGCTGCATATACCCGCCACCTCGCAATCCGACTACGCCCGCGGCGCCGTCCCGGCGACCGACCTGTTGGTCCTGCCGGAGGACCGCCTCCGGAATGGTTGCTTCCGCGCTTTCGAAGTGGCGGGCGATGCCATGTTCCCGGTCCTGCGGGCTGGGGACAAGGTGATCGCGAGCTATGTCCCGGATGAGGAATGGAACGGCGGGATACGTGCCGGGGACATCCACGTGGTGGTGACCCGGACGGATGTCCATATCCGGCGGGCAGACAGCCGGTCTTCCGGTGCGGGGGAAATCCGTCTGTACGCGGACAACGACCTGCATCCCGCCCTCACGATTCCCTTTTCCGCCGTTCGGGAGGTCTGGTCGGTGGAACTCCGCCTCGGGGTGCTGCAAAAGGAAGGGGAAGCCCGCCCGCCCATTTGGCGGGAACTCGCCGCGCTCCGGGCCGCGGTGACGGAACAAGGCAACCTGCTCCGCCAATGGCAGGAATCCCAGCTGGAATTGAGGTAGGACCTGCCGCAGGCCGTCTCAGAATCCCGAACACACTACACAGCGGTCTTTTTTTCCGAAACTGTAACCGATCATGAGCTCCATGCCGCCCGGATAGCGCGACCGTGTGCCGGCGATATCCGCATCGTAGGTCAGGATGGTGGTCACGGACCGGCCGGTCCATTGCAGGGTCGGGACCAGGGTGTTGAATGCGAGCGTACGGGTCGGCGTGCTTCCGGTCCGCAGGTAGGAGCCGATGGAAAACTTGCCGGCGGCCGGGATGGCCACCTGGAAGGTGCCGCCCCCCAACCATTGCCATTGCCGGCTGTTGCTCCCGGAGACGGATTGGCGCCGCAGCACCGTCCGCAGCACGACACTGCGCGTCCGGGCCGGGGTGGACCAGACCGTGGCGCTTCCCTGCAGGACCAAGCCGATGCCGAGCCGGTTATCGCCGCCCAACAGGGTATACGCCGGTTTGTTGAGGTGCCGCCAGGCAAGACCTGCGGACCAGCCCCGTTGGTTGTCGTACAACATGACCCCGGCATGCAGGTCGGCCTGTACGAGGTGCTCCTGCAGCTGGGTTTCCCCGGTCGGCCTGGACGGGTCGTAGTGCCCCTGTTGGTATTGGGCGTCGAAACTGAGTCGGGCGGGTTGGATGCCGAATAGCAAGCCGCCGGCTGCGGCACCGGCCGCGGCGAACGTCTCCCCGCCCAGGTGCTGGTGGTAGGCCAGCGCCACCGTCGCACTCCCATGGTACAGACCGCCTTGGGTACTGGCATCCCGCTGCACCCCGATTCCCAGGGCATAGTAACTCTTCCGACTGTTGGGGAGGCAGAACCGCATGTCGGCAAATACCGCCGCCCCTTGGTAGGATTGCTCGCTGAGCGCCGCATCCCACTGGCCGCGGTATTGGGCGACCACCTGGGTGCGGTGCAGGGCATTGGCGCTGGTACCCGCCGGATTGACCACCTGCGGGGCATGGAAAGCGGTCACATAATGGAAGTCCTGCGCCCGCAGGCCGGTGACGGCCGCTCCCCACAGGAGCAATCCGCCAAAATACTGTCGGCAGTTCATCTTTTCCTGTTTTTGTCGTTGCTGTGTTCGCCGCCTCCCGAAGCCTCCTGTGCTTTTCAGCGGATCAGCTGCACCTTGCCGGCGAAGCTGCGGATGCTGTCGTCCAGGAACCGGACGGACGCCGTATACCGGTAGGTGCCGGCTTCGGCCTTCTTGCCGCGGAAGGTTCCGTCCCAACCGAAGTAGGGGTTCTCCGGAAGCGCTTCCGCCGCCCCGGGCACTTCGGACAGGTCGAATACGACTTCCTGGTACTTGTCGAATACCCGGAAACTGTCGATGCGGCGGACGGACCGGTTGGCACTCCGCAGATAGAGTATGTCGTTGACCCCGTCCGTATTGGGCGTGAAGGCATTCGGGATGAAAATGCCGGCCTCGCGGTCGACCGAGACCCGGACCCACACAGTGTCGACCCGGATACAGCCGGCTTCGTCGGTGGCATACACCAGGTAGCGGACCGACACGGGCGGGGCGGTCACCGGGTACGGACTCCGGTCGTCGTCCAGGTAGTCCGCCGGAACCCACCGGAATTCGGCCTCCGGAAGGTTGGCCACGGCACCGAGCACCGCTTGTTCCCCCAAATAGAGGTCGAAGGTGTCCTGGACGACCTGCAGTTGCAGCTCCCGGACGGGCAGGACGACCAGCTGGGTGTCCTGTTCGCAGCCGTCGGGGTCCGTCACCCGCAACATGTAAGTTCCGGGGGCAAGCCCGGGATGGATGGCCCCGGTGGCCGTGCTCCCGTTTCCTTCCAGCTCGACAAGATGGGCGGGGGGAGCCAATACCGACAGGTCCGTCCCCTCCGCCACGGTGCAGCCGGGCAGCTGTTCGAGTTCGAAAAGCACCGGGCCGGGAAGGGAAAGCCCCGCGGTAGCCGTATCCCGGCACCAGTCGCCGTTGGTCGCGACGAGCGTCACCTCGATGTCGCCGGGGCCGTCGAACTGACGGAGGATGCCGGTACCGTTCGCCGCATGGCCGTCGCTGAAGTGCCAGGCCAGGTCGGTCGCGCCGATGAGCTCCGCCTGGAACGCGACGCGCATCGGAAAGCAAGGGTCCAGGGTGTCCAGCTGTATGGCGGCGAGGGGAGTCTCATGGACGAATACCGGGAGGGTGTCCTTCCCGATGCATCCGTCGGCCGAAGTCAGGGTCAGGATGACCGGGAATCCACCCGGTATGGCGTAGACATGGGAGACCTGGCAACCGGTACCGGTGCTTCCGTCTCCGAAGGTCCAGTTGCAATCGCCCCCGGCAAGGTCGCCGGTGCCGACGAAATGCGCCTCGGTACCGGCGCAGAACAGCGGACTGGCCGTGGCTTGCACCCAAGGAATCGGGTGGATGGTGATGTTGCCGGTCCAGCTGGTTTCGCATCCTTTCTCGGTTTGTGCGGTGGCGGTGGGTTGGTAGGTACCCGGCGCGGCGTAATGGTGGACCGATATTTCCTGCTGGCTGCCGCTGCCGTCCCCGTACCGGAGTTCCACCGAGGGGGCTTCGGTGGAAACCTGGAACAGGACCGGTCGGTCGGCACAGGCGGCCGTGTCGTGGTCGACGGCGAGGGTGGGCAGCGGATGGGCCTGGAAGGTGAAACGCACGCTGTCGTATCCGCAACCGAATGTGTACAAGGTGAGGTCGTAGGGCCCCGGCTGGGTCAATGGTAACAGGAGGGTATCATCCGCATAGCTGTTTCCCTGCATATCCACCCAGGTGAACGGCGCCAGCGGGGATCCGTAGTTGAGGAAGACGGCCGTATCCCCGATGCAGAGGGTGCTGGTGTCCGGGAGTCCGACCAGGGCGGCCACATCGGCAGGGACAATGGTCACGGCCTGCCGGGCGGTGTCGGCCCCGCACGCGTTGACGGCCACCAGCCGGATGTCGACGGTGTCGGCCACCGCGCCGGTGAGATACTGGAAGGATACGGTGTCACCTGGTCCGACCGGAATCTGCGCCCCGGTTTCGGTCAGGAAATACTGGATTGTCGGTTCGCCGGTGCTGGCCGGCTGCGCGGTGAAGGCCTGGCCGGAACAGGGTTGGAGGTGGCTGAGACTGAACAAGGCGCGTGGCAAGGGATCTACCGTCAGGAACTGGCTGGCGGAATCTTCCCCGCAAGCGTTCGGAATGCTGAGCCGGACGGTAAATGTGGTTTCCGCATACAGGCTGTCGGCGGAATAGGTGACGGCCGGCGGGATGTGGCCATGGAAGACTTCCCCGTTCCCGAAATCCCAGCGATAGGGTCCTTCTCCCGCCGTTCCGGTCGGCTGGAACTCGACCGTCAGCGGGGCACATCCTTCCGCAGGATGCAGGGTGAAATCCACCGATCCCGGCGGCAAAGGGGCCGGTATGACGACGGTGTCCAGGTGCTCGGCCTCGCAAACCACCGTACCTGCGACCGGATCCAGGGTGTAGGCGGTCAACCGGACCGGATAGTTGCCGGGCGCGGAATAGGTATGGGACAACAGGCTGTCCGCCTCGCCGCCGTCACCCCAGCTGAGGATGAAGTCTGCCGGGACGGGGCCGTTCGGGACCACGGTGACGGTCTCCTCCTGACAGGCCGTGTCGCGGCTCAGGTCGAAGTCGGCTTCTGCCGGCGGCAACCGGACGAGGTGCAGCGCCGCCTCCCGGCAGCCCGAAGGCAGGCCGGGGACCGTATACAGGTATTGGTAGCTGCTGTCCAGCTCCAACAAGCCCAACCAGACGGTATCCCCCGTGAGGGCATGACCCGCAAAGCTCCCGCCGGCAGGTTGTGCATCCGCCAATACATAGCTTTCGAGCGTACCGCACAGGTAGCGGTCCGCTCCGGCGTACACGGTATCGGCGGGGACGATCGTGATCCGCAGGGTGTCCGACGAATAGCATTGACCGGAGCCCCGTTCGAACAGGACCGTGTAACTGCCGGGTTCGGTCGCCAGGAAGTTCACGCCGTCCGCAACGGCCTCGAGGGAGGGACCCGACCAGGTTCCGATGCTGTCGCTGGCCTGTAGCAACAATGGGGGCGGATTTTCACATAGGGTGGTATCGGTCTCCGGGAAGATCCGGACGGCTTCCGGCAGGATGACGTGCAAGGTCCGGACCAGGGCCTCGAATCCGCAGCTGTTTTCGTAGTCCGCGGATAGGAAATAGGGGGATTGGTCATGGGTCAGGGTGACGGGGAAGCTGTCCTGTGGGATGCCGTTCAAGGTGTAGCGGACCATCGGGTCGAAAGGGCTCGGGGTGAAATCGACGGACACACAACCGACGGCCGGCGTATCCAGCTGGAGCGGGTAGGGGGCCTCCACGGTGATGCCGAGGGTGTCGTAGGAGCGGCAGACGCCGGAACCGAGGGTGGCGTAGACTTCGTAGTACCCGGCGGCCCCGGGTTCGAAAAAGGTGCCGTTGGCATTGGTGGACAACCAGGCGGAATCCCCCAGCCAGTCGCTGCCGGGCGTGGCGACCAGTTCGATCGGGTCGGATCCGACGCAGCGGGTAGGGGCCTCGGCCGGCAGGTAGATTTGTACCGGGGGGACGGCGACATTGGCGAAGGTGTCGGCCAGGGTTTGGAGGCCGCAGACGTGCGGCCAGCTGGCGCGGATATGGTAAGGTTGCGGGGCGACGGGTAGCAGGGCGGGAAATGCCGACCAGGGTATCCCGTTGATGGTGTAATCCACTTCCGCCAGCCAGGGCACGGGTGTATAGGCGAGGGTGCCGCAGGTGTCCTGCTGTGGTTCCAACGTCAGCTGGGGTATCGACACCACGTCGATGACCGTCTCGACGATATCGGTCTGCTGGCATTCGTTGCTGACCTCCATGGACACCGTATAGGTGCCGGGTAAGGTGAACCGGATGACGGCCAGCCCGGAATCGGGCCCCGACGGATCCGGGTACCAGGCCCATCCGCCGGCCGGCCCGGTGACTTCCCAGGAGAAACTGTCCTGGTTCAGCGACAGGTGGCCGTCCAACAGGGCGATTGCGGCGGAATCCGGTTCCAGGCAGAGCCGGAAATGATGGGTACCGATGGGGGATAGCGTCGGTCCGGGGGTCACCGTTCCGGTCGGCGGGTCGAAGATCTCCACCGCATGGGTGGCGCAGATGGTGTCGCAAGTGTTGCCCACACAGTATCCGACCTGGTACACGCCGGTACTGCCGAACACGGGCTGGAAGATATTGCCGGGATATTGGTTGCCGGAACCGACCGGATATTCCCAGGTTTCGAACAGGATGCCTTCGCTCGGACAATCGGGTCCCTGTCCCATGGGTTGCCCGCTGCTGGATCCCTGGAGGGTGGTCGGTTCGCCGGCACAAGGGAAGGGGGCGACGCCGATGCTGTTGGAGGGCGGGAACCGGACGGTGAGCAGGAAGGTGCTGTTGGTCGGCTCTCCGCTGCTTCCGCCTCCGCCTGGGGTGGGGAAGGTCTCCAGCAGGATGACGAAGGTGACTTCGTACTGGCAGCCCCCCCAGAGGGTCGACAGGTCGTAGGTGTGCCATTGGGGAGGCGGTGCAGCCCCGCCGGACAGGATGGTGGGGGTGGAGAGGTCGCCCCAGCTGACCTGGTAATAGGCGATGCTGTCGGCTGCCGGGTCGTTGGGATCCACGATGATGTTGACACAAACGGAGAGGGCGGAACTGTCCGCACAAACGTACTGCAGTCCGTCGCAAGGGGCGACCGTCGGGTTGTTGACCTGCCCCATGGCGAGGGTGCAGCCGAAGGCGAAACCGGTTATCCAGGCGATTCTTTTCATGCGTTTGTCGGTTGCTCGGTTTGGTAGGGTTCAGCGCAGCAGTTGCACATTGCCGGTGAAGGAGGCCGATTCTCCGTCGATGAAGCGCAGGACGACCACATACCGGTAGGTTCCCGCCTCCGCCTTCCGCCCCCGGAAGGTACCGTCCCATCCGAACCGGACATCCTCCACGTGGGCAGGTCGGCCGGTTGCGTCGCTTCCGGTTTCGAAGACGACCTCCCCGTACCGGTCGAAGATCCGGCACCGTTCGAGGGCCTGGACGGACGGATTGCTGCTTCGGACATAGAAGACATCGTTGATGCCGTCTCCATTGGGACTGAACGCATCCGGCAGGAAGATGCCGGTCCGCCGGTCGGCCCGAACGATGACGGTGACGGTGTCTGTCGCGCGGCAACCCTGGGTGTCCGTTCCGAAGACCAGGTAGGTGATGCTTCGCAGGGGAGTGGCCAGGGGGTCGGCCCGGTCCGTCGCATCCAGGTAGGTGGCGGGTTCCCAGCGGAACCAGGTGTCGCCGTGGTTGCTGGTGGCCGACAAGGTCGCCGCGGTACCCAGCAGGAGCTCGACGGTATCCGGCTCGGCCCGGACTTCCAGGGGGGGGATATCCGGCAGGACGAATTGGGTGTCCCGGGCGCAACCCTGTCCGTTTGCCACCTCGAGGACATAGGGGCCGGGGGCCAGGTTCCAGTGGTACTCCCCGGCCTGGTCGTACGATTCGCCCCGAAGGCGCACGACGGATTCCGGCGAGGTGGTCACCTGCAGGCTGTTCCCTTCACCGGGCCGGCAAGGGGGGAAGGCTTCCCACCCGAATTCCGGGGCGGGGCGTGCTTCCAGGGATATGGTGGCCGTATCGGGGCAGGGGCCGTCCGCATTTGTGACCAGCTGCAGCACATAGGTTCCGGCTTCCGGATAACGGTGGACGACCGTGGCACCGGTGGCCGTGGCGCCGTCTCCCAGCTGCCAGCTATGCGTGCCGGTGCCGGGGCTCTGCAGGGCGACGGTCATGGGGGTGCAGGGGTCCAGGATGGTCGGGTCGATGACGGCTTCGGTATACGGGAAGGTATGCAGCAGGGCGGAGTCCTGGCCGGTACAGCCTTGGGGACTGGTGACCGAAAGCAGGACCGGGTGGGGTCCGGGTTCCAGGAAGGTATGCCAGGCCTGGCAGCCGCCGGCGAACCCGCTGTCGCCGAATTGCCAGGAACAGGCGGCCAGGGGCTGGTCGCTGGCGGCGGTGAATGCGACCGCTTGCCCGGGACAGAGTGTGTCGGGCGCCGTCAGTTGTGCTTGCGGCGTGGGTAGGATCTCGATACTGCCGAGGGCGGTCGACCGGCAACCGGAAGCGGCGGTGCTTTCCGCGGACACCTGGTAAATACCCGGGGCCGGATAGGTATGCGTCGCCGGGGAACCGTCGGTCGCAGTCCCGTCGCCGAAGGAAAGCAGCAAGGTGCTTCCGTCATGGATGGCGCCGAAGCTGACCGGCTGCCCGGTACAGGCGAACACCGGATGGTCCAGGTCGACGGTGGGGAGGGGCTGGAAGTCGAGGACCACTTCGCTGCTGTCGAATCCGCAGCCGAAGGCATACAGGCTGACCGTAAACAAGCCCGGCAGCGCGGTTTCCAACTGGATGGAATCGGAGGTGGACGAAAATCCGTCGGAGACTTTCCACAAGACCGGCGCACCGGGGGTGGATTGGTTGGTGAGGGTAAAAACGGTCCGGGTACAGGGTGGCTGACCGGCCGGCAGCCCGATCTGGGCCGTCACGTCGGAAGGTTGCACGTACACGGTGGCAAGGGCGGTGTCCGTTCCGCAGTCGTTGGTGGAAACGAGCCAGATGGAGACGGTGTCGGCCAGGGTTCCCGTCTCGAAGACAAAGGAGGCAGGTACGGATGGATTTCCCGGTGTCACCCACCCGTTGCTGGTGAAAAAGGTATTCGCCGCCGGGGAGCCGATGGAGAGGATGCTCACCTCGACCGGGGTTCCGGAGCAGGGTGTGGCATCGGTGAGGCCGATACCGGCCGTGGGCGGGGGTAGTACGCCGACCGTCCGGATGGTCTCTGCCTGTCCGCATCCGTTCGGCACATACAGGCGGATCGTGTAGGTGGTGTCGGTGGCAGGTGTTCCGGGGTACCATTGGGAAGGCGGGTCATAGCCTTCGTGGACCTGGCCGTTGCCGAAATCCCAACGGTAATGGTCATGCTCCGGTTGGCTCAGGTTGGTCATTGATACGGACAAGGGCGCACATCCGTCCGACGGGTCGAGGTCGAATGCCACCTGGCCCGGTAGCAAGGGGGTCGGAATGAACACCTCCGTACTGTCCTCGACCACACACAAGAGGCTTCCGTCCGTCGGGTGGAAGGTGCGGACGGTCAGGATGACCGGATAGGTGCCGGGTTGGGCATAGGTATGGAAGAGGAGGCTGTCCATGGTGTTGCCATCACCCCAGTCCACCAGGAATTCCACCGCTCCGGCCGCGGCCGGAAACAGCCGGACGGTATCGGCCTGGCAGGCGGTGTCCCGGTCCGACTCAAAAGTCGCATCCGGGGGCAAGGCGACGGTGAGGGTGAAGGAGTCGGCATTGCACCCTGTCGGAAAGGCCGGCAGGGTGTATACGAAAGCGTAAGCGGAATCCGGCTCCAGTTCCGGCAGCGTTACGGTATCGTTCTGGACGGCGGTCCCGACGAAGGTGCCGCCGGCAGGAAAACCGCCGGACAGGTGGAGCGCCCCGGCGGTTTGGCAGACAAGTCGGTCCGCACCTGCATCGACCGAATCCGGGGGGACGACCCATAGCTGGAGGGTGTCCGCCCGGAGGCAGGTGTCCGTGCCGCGGGTGAAGACGATTTCGAAACCGCCTGCGGATACCGGATCGAACCAGGCATCCGCCCCCTCCGCGGTCAGGTGGGGGCCGGTCCAGCTGCCGAGGGAATGGGATGCATGGAGGGGCACCGGCGGCGCCCCCTGGCAGAAGACCGTGCCTTCCGGGGCGGTGATGGACACTTCCTCGGGAAGGAGGACGTGGGCCGGTGCCGAGACCTCCCAAGCGCCGCAGCTGTTGCCGAAGCTGGCGGCAAGGACATAGGCGCTGTCGGAGGCCGGGAGGAGGATGGGAAAGGAGTCGGCCGCCACCTGGTCGATCCAGTAGGTGACCTGCGGGTCGTAGGGCTGGGGCGTGAAGGATAAGGCCCCGCAGCCGAGGGCCGGGGTGTCGAGCGACAACAGGTAGGGTTCCTCCACGGTGACGACGACCGTGTCGGCATTGCGGCAGGCTCCCACGACCAGCTCCGCGACCAGGGAAAAGGTGCCGGGGACGGTCGGCAGGAATCCGGCCGAGACGGAGTCCTGGAACAGATGGGGCGCTCCCCCCAGCCAGGTGCTGCCGGCGGTGGCCGACAGGACCAGGGTGTCCGTACCGACGCATCGCACGGTGTCCGCCGCGGGTGCGTCGATGAAAACGTCGAAGATGGGCTTCAGGAAGAAGGTGTCGGCCGCCTCGTATTCCCCGCAGAAGTGGTCGAGCTGGGCGGTCACCACATAAGGCTGGGACGAAAGGGGCAGATAGACGGGAAATGCCGCGACCGGCAGCCCGTTGACCGTGTATTCGGTGGAGTCGACCACCGGGACCGGCGTGTAAAGGAGTGCCTGGCAGGTGTCCGGGGTGGCGGCGAAGTGGATATCCGGTTCTTCGACGACCTGCAGGATGACGAAGGCACTGTCGGGACGCTGGCAGGGATTGTCCACCCGGACCTTGACGAGGTAAATGCCGGGCGCCTCGAGGAGGAGGCTGACCTGGGCGGTGTCGGGCTCCTGGGATGGGCCCGCCCAGCTCCATCCGGAGGTGTCGGAGACGGACCAGGTGTAGGTAGCGTCCGGATGATGCGGGCCGGCATCCAGTTGCACCGCCACCAGGGTATCGTACAGGCAGGACCGGAAAACGAGGCTGTCGGCGACCGGTGTCGCCCCGGCCACGACCGTCAGGTCCGCATGGGCGGCGTCCAGGACCCACACCGTTTGGCTGGTACATACCGTGTCGCAGACATTGCCGGTACAGTAGGTCACCGGATAGGTGCCGGGAGACGCATAGGTGTGGGTCAAGGTGTCGGCGGAGGAATAGGTGCCGTCGCCCAGGTCCCAATGGGAAAACAGGTTGCCCGCGGCCGGGCAGTTGGGGTAGCTGCCGGGCTGACCGGCCGCGGCGGAACCGAAGAACTGTATCGCGTCGCCGGTGCACGGCACCTGCGGCGTTGCCACGAAGGATCCGCCCGGCGGGTTCCGGACGGTGAACAGGAAAGCGCTGTTGGTCGGTTCCACGGCGGGATCCGTATGGAAGGTCTTCAACAGGATGAAATACTGCTGTTGGTATTGACAGGATAGATAAAAGCCGCTGAGGTCGAAGGTGTGGGTCTGTACCGGCGGATTCATGGAGAAGGGAACGACCGTCGCCGGGGAGGCGTCGCCCCAGCTCAGCTCGAAATGGGAGATGATGCCCAGGTGCTGGTAATCGGGATTGACGACGATGGAGGCGCAGAGCCCTGCCGACGGCCCGGTGGCACAGACCGCCTGCTGGCCGTTGCAAACGGCGACCGTGGGGTTGTAGTTCTGTGCCAGGGCAAGATGGCCTGTCAACACCAGGCACACCAGCCCTATCCGCCTGCTCCGATCCATGATTTGGCTGTTGGTATTTCCGTCGGCACCGGGGGGAGCCGGGCCGGTTTTTGACATTGAATTCTCCAAAGGTAGGGTTTTGTTAAAAAAAAAGGAAGTTTTGCGCAGGCTCGGCCGGCGGGCGGCGGCTCGCCCGGGTACCCGCCTACCTGCCGTTGTCCGGGCGGCCCGGCCCGGGGAGTCGGAAATTCCCCCCCTTCCGTCGAAACGGGGCTTGCGGAACCACCCCGTTTCGCAACTCTTTCCGTACCTTCGTCCCCATGACCCTCCGCCACTAAACACTGCGACCATGCAATCCGTCATTTTTTTGGGGCGCCCCCTGTCCCGACTTTCCTGCCTGCTTTTCCTGCTGCCCTTCGCCCTGCGAGCCCAGGAGGAAGCCACGTGGCTCCGGTATCCGGCGATTTCGCCGGACGGCACCACCATCGTATTCAGTTACCGCGGCGACCTGTACAAGGTCGCTGCCGGCGGCGGGGCGGCCGTCCCGATGACGGTCCATACCGGGCAGGATTGTTATCCCGTCTGGTCGCACGACGGCGGGAAGGTCGCTTTCGCCAGCGACCGCTACGGCAATTTCGACGTCTTCATGATGCCCGCGGCCGGCGGTACCGCCGAACGGCTCACGTTCCATTCCGCTTCCGATATTCCCACGGATTTCACCCCGGACGACGGAGCGGTCACCTTCGCTTCCAACCGCCTGGATGCCGCCACCAACCAGCAATTCCCTTCCGGGGTGCTGACCGAACTGTACGAGGTGTCCCTCCTCGGCGGCATGCCGCGGCAAGTGCTGACCATTCCGGCCCTGGATGCACGCTTCGGGACGGCTGGCGAGTCCTTGTTCTACCACGACCGAAAAGGCTATGAGGACAACTTCCGCAAACATCACCGATCGAGCGTCACCCGGGATATCTGGCGGTTCGACCGGTCCGACCGCTCGCATCACCGCCTCACCACCTTCGAAGGGGAAGACCGCAACCCCGTACCGGCACCGGACGGGCGCCATGTCTATTTCCTGAGCGAAAGGAGCGGGACTTACAATGTCTGGAAAATGGATACGGACGGCCGGAATCCGGTGCAGCTGACCTTCCTCGACCGCCATCCGGTGCGATACCTGACCTGCAGCCGGGACGGAATGCTTTGTTTCAGCTACAACGGCGACCTCCACACCTTCCGGGAAGGGGAAACACCCCGGAAACTGGCGGTACAGGTCGGTACCGATGCCGCCGCCAACGCGGTCCGGACCCTTCGTGCCGACAAGGATATCACCGAAATGACCTTGTCGCCGAACGGCAAGGAAATCGCATACGTCTTCCGCGGCGAGCTATTCGTCGCCTCCGTCAAGGAAGGTACGACCCGCCGTATCACCGCCACACCGGAACAGGAACGCTCCGTCCGTTTCCATCCGGACGGGCGCTCCCTGGTCTATGCCGGCGAACGGAACGGAAGCTGGAACATTTACCAAAGCTCCCTGGTCCGGCCCGAGGAAAAGTATTTCTTCCAATCCACCGCCCTCGAGGAAAAGGCGCTCGTCGCCACGCCGGCGGAGGAATTTCAGCCCGCTTACGCGCCCGATGGGAAATCCGTCGCCTTTCTCGAGGAACGGACCACCCTCCGGGTGGCGGACCTGGCGACGGGCGATGTACGCACCATCCTGCCGGGCGACCGCAATTACAGCTACCAGGACGGCGACCAGCATTATGCGTGGTCGCCGGACGGAAAGTGGTTCCTGGTGGAATTCCTGCAGCCGGCGCAATGGATCACCCAGGCCGGATTGGTCCCGGCCGCCGGCGGCGGAGCGGTCACCAACCTAACCCGGAGCGGTTATGGCAACAGCCGCCCGCACTGGTCCGCGGACGGCACGGTCATGACCTGGACCAGCGACCGGGACGGGATGAAGAACGATGCCAGCTGGGGTGGGGAAGGGGATGTCTATGCCTTGTTCTTCACCCAGGATGCCTACGACCGGTTCCGGTTGAGCCAGGAGGAATTCGACCTGGACAAGGAGGGGGACAAGAAAGCGGAAGCCGATGGTAAAGACGAGGGAACGGAAAAGGACGAAAAGGACGAAAAGGATCCTTCCCCCCTTCGGATCGACTGGGAGGGCCTGGAGGACCGCAAGGCCCGCCTGACCATCCACTCCTCCAGGCTGGCGGATGCCGTCCTGTCGAAAGACGGGGAGAAGCTGTTCTACCTGGCCCGCTTTGAAAAAGGGTACGACCTCTGGCAAACCACCTTGCGTACCCGCGAGACCAAGGTCCTGGCCAAGTTGGGCGCCGGCAGCGTGGGCGGCTTGGAAATGGACAAGGACGGAAAAGCACTGTTCCTGCTCGTCGATGGCCGGATTACCAAGGTCAAGGTCGAGGACGGCAAGCAGGAGGCGGTGTCGGTCAAGGGGGAGATGACCTTGCGGCCGGCCGAGGAACGGTCCTATCTCTTTGAACATGTCTGGCGCCAGGTGGTCAAGAAATTTTACCGGGAAGACCTGCACGCGGTCGATTGGGATTTTTACAAACAGGAATACGCCCGGTTCCTGCCCCATATTGACAACGATTACGATTTCGCGGAAATGCTCAGCGAAATGTTGGGCGAGCTGAACGCTTCCCACACCGGCGCCCGGTACCGGCCGTCCGTCGAGCTTCCGGACAAGACCGCTTCACTCGGCTTGTTTTTCGACCAGGCCTTCGCGGGTACCGGTCTTCGGGTCGCGGAAGTGATCCGGAAAGGTCCCTTGGACAATGCCGATACGCGCATCCGGCCGGGAACGGTCATCGAACGGGTCGACGGGGTGTCCGTTACGGCGGAGACCAACCTCTACGCCTTGCTGAACCGGAAGGAAGGCGGCCGGGTGCTGCTGTCCGCCTTCGACCCTGTCCGGGGCGAACGTTGGGAGGAGGTGGTCAAGCCCATCGGCCTTGGCGCGGAAGCGGAACTGCTGTACCGCCGGTGGGTGGAAAGGTGCCGCCAATTGGTCGACAGCCTCAGCGGTGGTCGTATCGGATATGTCCATGTTCGCTCCATGAACGACGGGAGCTACCGCACGGTGTACGAGGAGGCACTCGGCAGGAATGCCGGCAAGGAAGGCTTGGTGGTGGATACGCGGTTCAACGGCGGCGGTTGGTTGCACGACGACCTCGCCACTTTCCTCGATGGCAAGCCGTACATGAGCTTCCGGCCCCGCGGACAAGACCTCGGGCGGGAACCGCAATTCAAATGGCACAAGCCGAGCATTGTCGTGATGGGCGAAAGCAACTACTCCGATGCCCATATGTTCCCCTACACCTACAAGGCGCTCGGCATCGGTGCGTTGGTCGGCATGCCGGTCCCCGGAACGGGAACGGCCGTCTGGTGGGAAACGCTCCAGAACGGGATGGTCTTCGGGATCCCGCAGGTCGGCATGGTGGGGAATGACGGCCAATTCCTGGAGAACCAGCAATTGGAACCGGACCTCCGCGTCGCCAACGAGCCGGGCGAAGTGGCGGCCGGTCGTGACCAACAGCTGGAGGCGGCCGTCCGGAAACTGCTGGATGCGCGCTGAGCAGCGGTACCGACCGCCGCTTCCGAAAAGGAGGAGGCGGCAGCTATTCCGGCCTGATGCAGCCTTCCGGGAAGGCGGTCCTGTAAATGGCCTTTTCCGGCGGCATTCTTGTTATGATTTGCCTGGACTGGATTTTGTACCTATTTTTGCCGGGTTATTTCAGGATATCAAACGGATACCCGACCCCCTTCGGGGAAGGTATTTATCCGTCGATTGTCACCCGCCCCCGTCTCCCATCCCGATCAAATCGAAACAAAGGCTGCGCTAAGCGTATATACAACCCGACTTTTCTTCGGAATCAGGGCGACCATGCTCGGAGCACCGGCTCGAAGCCGGCCCCGGCGGGGCCATCCGACGTAAAAACCGACGGATCGGAGGGAAGTTTTCCGGATAAAGAGGCCAGTATGCAGGACCCCTTGGTGAGCGTCATTGTACCGAATTACCAACACGCCCGTTTCCTGGAGCGTCGGTTGGACTCGATTTTCCGGCAGTCCTACGGTCATTACGAAGTGATATTGCTGGACGACGCCAGCACCGACGGCAGCTGGGATATCCTGGCCCGGTATGCGGACCATCCCCGGGTGAGCCGTTGCATGCGGAACCGGGAAAATTCCGGAAGCCCCTTCCTGCAATGGCGGACGGGGCTTGCGCTGGCGCGCGGCGAACTGGTCTGGATTGCCGAAAGCGACGACTGGGCCGCGGATACATTCCTGGAGAAATGTGTCCGGGCATGGCAAAGCCACCCGGGAACCGCCCTCGTTTCCACCTATGCGCATTGGGTGGACGGGGAAGGGGCAAGCGAGGGGACGACCGGCGATTGGCTGGCGGCCATCGATGGTCCCGAACCTGTATACCGCGAACACGGCTTGGTGTTCCTGAAACGGTATATGCTGGGGAAAAACCATTTGCTCAACGCCAGCGGCATCGTCTTTCGAAAGCCTGCAGGACCGGTGTCAGGCCCCGCCTTCCGCCTCCGGTATGCCGGGGACCGGGCATTCTGGATTTTCCTGCTGATGACCGGAGATGTGGTCTACCTGCGGGAACCCTTGAACCATTTCCGCCGCCACGGTGCTGCCCATACGCTGCGAACGCATGCCCATGCCGGACTGGAACGGATACGGGAACAAATGGCGGTGATGGCCTGGGCCAAACAATCGGTTCCCGGCTGCCGGGCGGCCGCCGTCTGGTCACAACCCCTGGAGGACCTCTTCCGGAAATGGTCGAACGTGGCGCGTACACCGGCGGCGGCGATCCGTTCGCTGTTCACCGGGACCGGCCTGCGCTTGCTTTGGGGCTGCTTCCGGTTGTCTCCCGTAGCGGTCGCCCTGGCGGGACGCCACCTGGTAATACCCTGGCTCCGGGAAACGGTCGGCGGCCGCTACCACTCGGTTTCAGGGACGCACAAACGGACAGGATGATCTGCCATACCTATAAATGTATCTTTATTCACCAACGGAAGTGTGCGGGGACCGCCCTCATCCGGCATTTCGGCTATGACCTGTCGGATGCGCAATGGCACAGCTTCAACGACGGCGTGCTTTCCGAACAGCCGCCCTGGTCGGAAGTGGCGGCCCGGTATCCGGATTACCTGGTGTGTGCGGTGGTGCGCAATCCCTGGGACCGCTTCGTCTCGGGATGGAAATACCTTGCCGCCACCCGGGACAGGCCGCTGTTGGAGGTGTTGCGGCAGCTTCCGGCGGAAGGACATGACTACCGGCACCTCACCCGACCCCAGACCGATACCTTGCTGGATCGCGACGGCCGCTTCGTCACGGGTTTCCAGCTCCGGTTCGAGCGCCTGCAGGAAGACTTCCGGGAACTCTGCCGCCGCCTCGGCATGCCGGAAACCGGACTCCCGGTGGCCAATGCCTCGGCACGTGGCGATTATCAAGGTTATTTCCGGCAACGGGAAGCCAGGGAACTATTCGAGCGGATCTATTGGCGGGATATCCAACGGCTGGGTTATTCCTTTTCGGGGCGTCCCGCAGCCCGAAAATGGAGTTGGCCGGCCGGATTCCGCTCCCGCTGACGACCCTCCGCCCCGTCCGGCATCGAGGACGGAATGGACCGCAGATGGCTGTAAGTTATGGAGAAACTGGTTTTTATCTTATGTACGGACGGAGACCCGATGTATGTGCACGCCACTACCACGGCCATCCACTCCGTACGGTATTCCAATCCCGGATTGCCGGTGTGGGTGGTGACCGATGCACAATCCTACGCGTTGCTCCGGGAAAATCATCCGTCCTTGCTGCCGTCGCCGGACGGATGGAAAGTCGTGGAAGGGGTCGAAGGGGGTGCCCGGAAACGGAGCCGTTACCTGAAGACCCGGCTCCGCCACTTGGTGGACGGCAAATGTGTTTTCCTGGACGGGGATGTCCTGGTCCGTGGTTCCCTGCGTCCGCTCTTCGGACTGCAGGCAGACCTGGCGGCCGCCGTGAACCATTCCACCCCGGACCCGACACAACAGGTCTGGTCCACGGACCGCTTGATGCTGCGGCAATTGGACTGGGAGACTTCCCCGCAAGGATATTTCAATACCGGGGTCCTGTTTCTCAATGATACGGAGGCCGCCTATCGCTTCTGGGACCAGTGGCACCACCATTGGAAGCGGTCTGTGGCGGTGACCGACCGGGTCGTGGACCAACCCGCCTTCAACCATACCCTGTCAGTAATCGGCGGGGTGTGTTTCGAGGAACTTCCCATCCCGTACAATGCACAGCTTTTCGCAAACCTCACCGTCGCCTGGGCGCCGGTCGTCTGGCATTTCTACACCAATGCCGCCAACACGCACCATGCGCTTTACCTGAAATATATCGAGGCTCTCGGGAAAGGCGGAATGCACGATCCCGCCCTGGTGAGGTCCATGTGCCGCTGCCCGCACCCCTGGAATTCGAAAGGCTTGGTGGACAGGTACCTGGCCCGTCGGGGCATCCGCCGGGGATATCTCTGGCCGGTGGAGGAACTCTGGCTGACGGGGCAGTACCGCAAGGCCGTCGAATGGTGGATAGAAAATAAGCGCAAGCACCTGCGGATACCGCGCAGGTGGGGTGGTCGTTCCTGATCGGGTAGCCTGCCCGGCCGTTTGTCCGTCGGAAGCGCCGCATGGCAGCTCCGGCGGTAGGATGTCCGGAGTAATGCGGCCGATTGGTCTTATGTTTGCCGGGCGACCGGCGTATTTTTCGGGGCACCATAGCGGACGGGAAAGGCGCCGTTGTCAGGCCGCCATGTCGCAATAGCTGCGGGCGGCCTGGTCTCGGTCGGCGCATCGGCCGAAGGTCCGCTTGCCGAATCGCACTTCCATTTCATCAAATCCAGATATCATGCAATCAAACAGGAGAACATTCATCCGGCAAGCCGGCAGCGCCGCCCTGGGGCTCGCCTTCGGGGGCGGAGCGAGCGGGTCGTCGGGCCGGAAAGCGGACTATGAGCCGGGCGTCCAGCTGTTTACCCTCATGTCCGTCATCGATCAGGATACCCGTGGCACCCTGGCCCAGGTGGCGGAACTGGGTTACCGGCACATCGAATCGGCTTTCAGCCGGCAAGGCGGATATTACGGCCGCAGCGCCCCGGAATTCGCAGCGATGCTGCAGGATATCGGCCTGTCCTGGCGGGCCCATCATGTGGTGGGCGCTCCTTTCCGACCGCGGCCGGGCCGCAACACCCCCACCGATGAGAACGGGCAGCCCCGCCGGCCACCTGCGATGAAGAACCTGCGGGACGATGCCCAGGAGATCGTCGACAGCCTGGCCGAAGCGGGGGTCCGGTATCTGGTTTGCGCCAATATTCCGGCCAACACGCCGGAGGAGGTCGCCGCTGCCGTCCAAATCCTGACCACGGCCGGGGAAATCTGCCGAAAGTCGGGCTTGCAGCTGGTATATCATAACCACGATTGGGAGTTCCGGACAGTGGGCGACCGCACACCCTACGAGGTGTTCTTGTCCCAGGTTCCGGCGGACCTCCTGAAAATGGAGCTCGACCTGGCCTGGGTGACCAAGGCGGGGGTGGATCCGGTGGCGTTGTTCCGGGAACATCCCGGCAGGTTTCCCCTGTGGCATGTCAAGGATATCGCCGCCGACCTGTTGACGCTCCGGCCGGTCGGACAGGGCAGCATCGATTTCAAACGGATCTTTCGGGAAGCCGGGAAGGCCGGCCTGGTCTATCCATTTGTCGAACACGATATGCCGTCGGATCCGCTGGCCAGCTTGTCCGAAAGTATCCGCTACCTGAAATCCGATATCCTGCGGTAAGCCGGAGGCTCCCGATCTTCCGGATTACCGGCGGCCGTCCAGTTCGTCGAGGAACGACCGCAGGAGCTGTCCCATGGCGGCCTGGTGTGTCTGCCGGTTGTCCAGCAGGTCGACCGTCCGGCAGTCCCGGATGCCCGCCTGCATGCGGCGGGCATCCGCCAGGACATGCAGGGTGTCCTTGGAAGCCGTCACCAACAGGGTAGGACAGTCGATTCCCGCCAAGGAATCCCATGCTCCGTAACCTATGTTCGCCAAGACGCAATCCCGTAACTTCACGGGATCCGCCTGCCGCAAGGCCCTCGCCGTGATCAAGGCGATTTCCGGGTCCGCCTCCGCATCCATCCGAAACGTGCGGAGATACCATTGGGCGAACCGGCGCAGCACGGGATACAGCGGGACGCCCATCGACCGGACCAGTGCCGACCCCCACCATGGCAGGTGCAGCACCGGCGTCGGTTCCGCCAGCACCAGGCAACGGGGTTTCCGTTCGAGTCGCCGGAATGCGTCCGCCACCACCGCAGCGCCCAAGGAATAGCCGGCCAGGACGTACCCCCGGTCCGGCAGGTCGAGTTGCCGGATCAGGCCGGGCAGGTCGCTACTCATGGACGGTACGTCGTACCCGATCCGACCGGAGATGCGGGACGTATGTTTTTCCCGGGTTTCCACGTAATGGACGGAAAAATCCGGGGCGAGGTCGGACAGCAAGGGCAGGAAACCGTCGATGACGGTCGCCAACCCGCCGAGCAGGACGACCGGAGGCCGGCCTGCCGTCGGGGAACCGCCTTCCCCGAAACTTACGACCCGGAGCGATACCTGCGGATGTACCCGGAAATACCGCTCCGTCGGATCTTGCCGGCCGCCGGCCGCGGCCGTTCTTGTGCTTTTCATGGGCTGTATCGTTTGGGCAGGGAATGCCTCGGCCAGGTGGGCCGCCCCGGTGGGGAACTCCCGACCGGATTCCCGGGAACGCAGCTTCCGTACCTCGACCTTGCAAAACCAGCAATTGTCAGAACTTGATTTTCCATCATTTTTTTAGTGCCTGTAATTGCCAATGTGCTGCGGCCACCCTTGTAAAGGGCGCGGGCCGTAGACCCGTACCCACAAGAGTTTTTAGGACCCGTAGCCGGCGCGCCCGCTCCGGAAGGCGGGACAGGCAGGTAAGACGCGTTGGTTATGGGAAGGTTACGTTCTCATTCAACGATGCGAACCTGGCCATAAAAATAGACGATCCGGTTCTTGGGGTACGAAGGATGCGTGGGAACGGTGCGGCGGATCTTATCCTGTCACCGATACCCGGGACATGCATTTCCGTCAGGCGAAGCCGAACAACCAGGGCAGCAGGAAAGTGACGAAGGCAAACCAAATGCCATACACCGGCAGGAATGCCGTCAGGCTATCCCCGAGCTGCGAACGGTCCCGCTTGCCGGCCAGCGACCGGAACAGGGTCAGGGTTATTTTTCCCAAATGAATGAACATCAGGAGGTTGGCGCCAAGGACCGCCAGGCGGTTGGGGCTGGCACCGAAAGCGGACAGCCGCATGGAAATGGCGGACAAGGCCATGCCGTTCAACACCAGCGTCAGGGCACACAGCCCGGCCAACCACCATCGGCCGGAGGGAGCGGCTGCCCGCTTGTCCGCATCCGTAATCGAAAACAAGACGATGGCCATGACTCCTACCAGCAGCACATTGAAAAGGAGCAGGAAATCCCGGTCGACATGAAGTGGTTTTCCGCCCAAGGCCCAGGCCACCAGGAAAACGAGCAGGGCCAGGAAGGTGACCGGTGTGAAGAGGGCGGCGACCAGGGGGGAGATCCGGCCGACCAGCACCGGATTGTGCCGCACCAGGTAGGTGGCCAGCAGGGGTAGGGCGGCCAAGCCCCAGATGGCCACCTGTTGGAAATAGAATTCCTCGATATCGAGACCGACCAGTCCGTACAGGTTGATGGTCACGCCGGTGAAGAGTCCGCCGCTGAGCATCAGGATGGCCAGCATGACCAACAGGTCGCCGTTGTAGCCGAGGAAGGCCAGCCGCCTGCCGGTATCTTTCCATTCCCCTCCCGTGAATGCGTAGCCGAGGCACATCCAAAGTATGCCGGGCAGGTGCAGGGCGGCCAACAACAGGGTGTCGCTGTCCCTCCGGTCCGGCAGCAACCAAATATACAGGCCGCTTACCAGGATGACCAGGGGCGGTATCCAGCCGCGACTCGGGCGGAAGCCCCATTGCCGCAGGAAATAGGCGGTCAGGCCGGGAAAAACAAGGAAGCCGAAGGTACGGATGTAGAAATTGTCGGCATCGAGGGTCAGCCATTCGGGCAGCTTGGCCAGGCACCCGGCCAACAGGGCGGCGACGACCAGGAATGGCAGTTCTTTTCGAGGGCCCCAGCGAAAGGGTTCGCCCGGCCGGCGGAGCCGCTCGTACCACACCCGGGCCACCGGATGGTCCCGGTGTGCTTCGTACAAAGCCAGGAAGCTGTCCCGGAACCGACGCTTGTCGCTCCGGTACAAGGTCTCCAGGCTGGCCGGGTCGTCGAGATGCCGCAGGATGAGGTCGGCGTGGCTTTCCTGTTGACCCGCAGGATCGATGGACAATGGATTTTCCATAAGAATAAGGTTGAAAAGATGAGGACAAACGCATGGGGTCATCGTGGGGGCCCTTGCCGGATGAATTTTTCAAGGGCGGCCAGGTGGGCATGGAAAGCCTCCCGGCCGAGCGGGGTGGCCTGGTAGGAGGTATTGGGCCGTTTGCCGACGAACCGCTTGCTGACCTGGATGTATTCCAGCTTCTCCAAGGCGGCCAGGTGGCTGGCCAGGTTGCCGTCCGTCAGGTCCAGTTGCGATTTCAAGGTCGGGAAATCGATGGTTTCCCGCACCATGAGGAGTGACATGACGGCCAGCCGGACCTTGCTCTCGAATGCTTTGTTCCAGGCTTCCAGCATAGGGTTCAGGACTGTCGGGTGTATCGGATCCAGCCGCCGTAGACCAGGTGCAGCAGGCCAAACCCGAAGGCCCAGCCCACGAGGCCGGTGGCGGGAAAATAGGCGACCACCAAGCCGGTCGCCACCTCCGTCCATCCCAGATAGCGGACGGCGGTGATGGTGAAAGGGGCGGCGGCCAACAGCGCCAGTCCGTAGAACAGCAGGGTGGCAGGGGCCAGCCAGCCGTAGTGCCCGTGCTTCAGCAATGCCAGGCAGCACAGGCCTCCGGTTACCAAGGGCGTACCGAACGCCAGGAGCAGGCGGCCGGCCACCCCGCCCCGCAGGGGCACCCGCTGCCGCCGGGCTTTTCGAAGCGCCCAGCCTACGCCTGCGGATAGGGACAGCACCAGGACGGTTCCGAAGTCGAGCCACAACCAAGGACCTAAACCCGGCGACACGCGGTCCGGCTCGTCGAACAGGGCGGCGTAACAGCCGGTGTCGAAAAGGGAACAGCCCATCATGTCCGCCGCAAGCGCCGTACCTGCCAGCGCCAACAGGCCGGCAAACAGCCCGGCCGTGCCGCTGACCGATGGGAACCTGGCCGATTTGGCCACCATATCCCGGATGTCCGCCAACGCGGCCAGCTGCTCGGCGGTATTGTCTTTTTTCATTTTAAAAGTACTTTGAAATACAAAGTTAATGGAAAGTGGTCTTTGGGCTACCTTCCGCCCGGATTTTTTTTTCGGGTGGTCGTCGATGCCGGAAACGGTTCGGACGCACACGCTGGCCCGGCCCGGCTTCAGGCGGAGGGGCCTCGATCATCCGCCCGTCGTCGGTATCGGATGGTGGGCGGGATTGCCGCGGCGGCCATCGTCAGGGGGTGATGGTGACGACGACCCTTCGGTACCTGGATAAGGGCGGGCTTCCCTTGTCGGTGACCCGTAGGATGAAGTGGGCGGTTTCCGGCTTGTTGACGGCGGGGGCCCGGATGGTGTGGATATGCTGGAGATTTTCCGACAAGGGACTGAATTCGATGGTGCCGCCGCGGTAGGTGCCCGGTTCGGGGTAATGGAACCACCAGAAGCTCAGGCTGTCCCCATCCGGGTCGTAGGTGCCGGCCGCATCCAACCGGAAGAAATCGCCGCTGCGGACGCTCAGGGTATCGGGATGGGCCAATAATGGGACGGGGGGATGGTTGGCCGCTTCGAAGGGTTGGGTACACCAGTCCATGCGGGCGGCGAAATCGTGTTGGAAATCGTCGCGCCAACGCCAGAGGGTCACCTGGTTGCCGGTGAAGTTGAGGGTATCCTTGCGGATGGCCCGGCCGTGGATCCCCGGAATCCGGGGGATGAAGGAATCGACGGCATGGGTCCAGATGGGACGGGTTTCCGGTTCGATGGGCACCCCGCCGGTCAGCCCCGGCGGCACCTCGGTGGGGCGATACAGTTCGTACCTTCCGCCCCAACCGCCCCAATCCGGCCTTTCGGGATCGCTCAAACCGTTGGGGATCAGGGAAAGCCAGGAGGGGGTGTCCCCTTCCATGCCGTAGGCGACATCCGGATATTGCGCACCCAGGGGGCCGTGTCCCTGTTGGATGTGCGCGGCCAGCCAGCGGTTCGAGATGACCTCGTTGTCGATGCCGGGCACCGGCCGGTTGATGCCGATCCAGGTGGACCGGAAATAGTCGCCGGGGCTGACGATGTAGCTCAGGTCGGGGAAGGTCCGCCGGATCCAGCTGCCGCTGTCGTCCTGGTCGGAGATGGTGTAGACCCGGAGCTTGCGCAACAACCGGTCGCAATCTTCCGGCCGCCGGGTCTGCCGCAGCTTCCAGAGCGCCTGGGCGAAGGTGTTGGGTCCGCCCCAAACCGATACGTAGACGGGCCGGTCGTCGGGTTTTTCCAGTATCCGGATGATTCGCTCGGATCCCTCGGAGTCTTTCCCCTCGCCGACCCCTTCCATGCCGTAGAGGGGCAGTCCCTGGGTGACACAGGCGAGCAAGGCCTCCTCCGTCGGATAGCCCGGTTCATGGCGCAACAGGTTGGGACGTACCTGCCCGTACGCCCGGATGATCCGGCGGATGGTTTCCGGTGCGACCCTGGTCCGCTGATGGGTGGAGGTGGTGGCGACCAGGGCTTCCAGCTCGATTTGATTGGCGTACAATAACAACCGCACCAAGGTTTGGGCATCATCGGGGTCGGCCTCGATATCCGTCAGCACCACCAGCCGGTGCGGTTGGCCAGCCAGGCGGCCTGTCAGCAATACCATGCACAGGCTCAGCAGGATGGGAAGTTGTCGTTTCATGACCATTGGATGGTGGAAACCGGCGGCAGCCGCCCGAAAGGTGCCTCACCGGCCGGTTCCCATTTTTTTGGATCCCGCCGGCGGACCGACGGTAGTTCCGTTGTAGCAAACAGGGTGCGGTACGGTTGACAGCAAAGCCGGTCATCGGCGGACCTGCTGTGGGCAATGCGGGAACTCCATATGGCCGGAAAGGATGCCGCCCTTCCCGGGGAGGATGCCCGGCGGCTTGCCGGAGGCCTGCCGCCGGGGATTTCCTTATCCCCCGTGCAAGAACCTCCGCATCGCGATGGCGAGGCTCAGGAAAGCTTCCTGCGCCGGATCCTGGACAAGTTCGATACCGAAAGCCCGGGCCAGCGGTTCCAGGACTTCCAGGCCCATCCTGGTATCGGTGACGATAGCGGAGGGGATGAATGAAAGTTTCCGGAGGAAATCAAGGAAATGTGCGTCGAACTGGTGCTCGAAATCTTCCGGCAAGAAAACTTGCTGGTGGATGACATGGCCGTGCGCTTCGGACATCCATATCGCTATCCTGGGGATGTAGGGCATTGTATCCGTTCGGTTGCGGATGAGGATTCCGAAGCCGAAACCCAGGCTCAGCAGCACTGCTTTGTCCCTGAGGGGAAGTTGCCGTTTCAGTTGGCTTACCTGGTCGGCATCGATCGGCCTGGGGGGCGGTTGCTTATCCGGCGCTGGTGCCGGCCGGTAGGTATCCTGCCAGGTCAATTGGCCGTTGACAATCCGGGGTGTCCGGACGAGTATGCCCCGCGCTGCATCCCGCAGGGGAATCCACTCCTTCCGCAAGCGCCCCGCGACTTCCGCGGCTTGCTCCAGCACATAGACCAGGAATTCGGCCTCGTCCTCGGAAACAGGGAACGGCAGGTAGCCGCCCGGCTTCATCGCCCGGACCTGGATCCATTGCCGGGCCCCGCGGCAGCGGATGCCTGCCATGCGCAACAGTTCCCGGTCGACCGCTTCCGTTTCCTTCCGGTCGACGAACTCCACCTTGAGCAG
This sequence comes from uncultured Saprospiraceae bacterium, assembly GCA_964573725.1. Taxonomy (GTDB): domain Bacteria; phylum Bacteroidota; class Bacteroidia; order Chitinophagales; family Saprospiraceae; genus UBA6168. The sequence continues at coordinate 26,037 of CAZNLJ010000022.1, read as the reverse complement.
GTGTTGCTCCATCATCACATTGCGACGGTCCGCCTCTCCCTCCTCCCAGGCGGGACCGGACATGAGTTTGAGCAGGGAATGGTATCCCGCCGTCCCCAGGAAAACGGAAATGCCGAACACTTCTCCCGCGGCACCCATGATGGAACACCAGCTGACCAGGCCGCTGTCCGGATCCTCGACGCCGAACAGGTCCGAGTCAGACATCCAGTCCCAGGGTGCCAAATCCCGGAAGGAGATGGCGGCGCGGAAAAATGATTTCCAATTTTCCAGGTATCGGTCGGTTTCCTGCTGCATAGGCGCTTCTGGTTATGAAATGGCTGGTGGTGGCGTATTTATCACGAATGTAATGAAATCCGGCACTAGTCGGTATATCGAGGCGCCCGGAATCAATAAAAATCCGGCTTGGTCCTGGCATCGGCGGTCAACCTTCGGGGGGGGCTGTCCTGCGCTTGCCCGGCGGTTTTCGATGCCGGACCACATCGGGTGCCGAGGCGGGCATGCCGGGCAGGTCGGTGGAATGGATTGGCGGAGGGTGGTATTTTCCCGCCTGTGGTTGCGGCGTGGCATCGGTTGGTACGTCCGATGCCGGATGGCGAGGACCGTCTTCCCGAGCCGGAGGGCTTGTGTGTGTCCGGCCGAAAAAAAAGGAGCTGCGCGGGTGCGCAACTCCTTTTGGAATTGTGTCGGGGTGACAGGATTTGAACCTGCGACCACACGCCCCCCAGACGTGTACTCTACCGGGCTGAGCTACACCCCGTCTTCCGGTCCGGTTTTGGGTCGGACGACGGAATCGTCCGGCGGAAGCCTTTTCAGCAAGGGGAAATGGGAGGACAACGAATGATTTCAGGCGAACCGCGACCGGGGAAGGTGGGTCGTACTGGATTCGAACCAGTGACCTCATGCCTGTCAAGCATGCGCTCTAAACCAACTGAGCTAACGACCCTTGTTTTTTGTTTTTCGCTTTCTGATCAAGCGGCTGCAAAAATAGGAAATAATAGTTCTCCGCCAAGTGGTTCGTCAAAAAAAATAAGCGGGGTTGAAAGAATAAGCGTCCGTCATCAACGGCTGCCGGCGGGTGTCGTTTCCAGCTCCCGCCGGGGCAGCATGGCATCCCGCTGGGCGGTATGCCAGACGAAGGAAGCGATGATAGTGGCGGCCTGCCGGAGATCGTCCTCGACCAGGTGGTCGAGGTTGTCCATGTTGCTGTGATGGGTCCGGGTGAAGTAGGCGACGTTATCCTGGATGAACTGGAAGCCGGGGATGCCGATGGCATGGAAGGAGAGGTGGTCGGTGCCGCCGGTATTGTCGAGGGTCAGCGTGGTCGCGCCGAGGTCCTTGAAGGGATCCAACCAGGCCCGGAAGATGGGGGCGACCTGGGCATTACCCTGGAGGTAGACGCCTCTGATGCGGCCGGTGCCGTTGTCGAGGTTATAATAGGCGGAGATCCGGCTTTGTTCCGGTTTCACTTCCTGCAGGTTCCCCAGGTCGTCGGTGGTGGCCAGGTGGTTGCGGACATAGCCGCGGGATCCGTAGAGGCCTTGTTCCTCGCCGGTCCACAGGGCCAGGCGAAGGGTGCGGCGTGGGCGGACACCGGATTCCCGGATGGTTTCCTGGAGGATGCGGGCCACTTCGAGCATGACGGCGCTGCCGGCGGCATTGTCGGTGGCGCCGGTGGCCGTATGCCAGGAATCGAAATGTGCGCCGAACATGACGACCTCCTCCCGGAGGTCCGTCCCGGGTATGTCCGCGATGATATTGTGTTCCATCCCGTCCGGATTGGTGTAGACGGCGTCCAGGTCCATGCGGAGGGTGACGGGGATATCCTTTTGCAGCAGGCGGAAGATACGGTTGTAGTGCTCGACCGCCATGGTCACCTGGGGCAGCACTTCGGCGCCTTCGTCGGTGACTTTTCCGCTGCGGGCGCTGGCGCCGGACACGAAGACGGTGCCGAGGTCACCCTTGTAACTGCGGTCGATGGTGGCGAGGGGTTTTTCCTCGTACAGGAAGTCGCGCAGGGTTCGGTAGAAGTTGCGTCCGCTGCGGGGTATGTTCCGGAAAGGACGCGGGGTGGGCGGTGCCGCGTTGGCCAGGTCCAACAGTTCTTCCGCCGTCAGCCGTTTGGCCATGGGCTCTTCCCATTCCTGGAGCACGCGCAGGGTATCTATGAGGACGAACTTACCTTTCAGTTTTCCGCGATAGGCTTCCAATTCCGCTTCCGTGGAAGCGTCCAGGTAGACGACATCCCCGCGGACGGTGCCGTTCGTCGAGGGGGACCAGGCCTTCGGGTAGGCGAGGATCGGGAAATACATCGGACCTTCGCAGTGCATATCGAAATGCCGCAGTTCCCAGCCCCGGCCGAAGGGCCCCCATTCGTCGAGCCGGACGTTTTCCCAGCCCATGTCCTCCAGCTTGCGGACGGCCCAGCCGGTCGCCCTGTCCAACATCGGCGACCCCGTCAACCGGGGTCCGTAGACATCGGTAATCCAGCCTGCGATGTCCATGACCTGGCTTTGCTCCAGCCCGTGTTTCCGGATCAGGATATTGATGGAGTCGTCGACGGGTTCCGGTTGTGCCGCCAGCCGGCCGGCCGGCAGGCAGAGCGACAAGGTGAGGCTGGCAAGCAGCGGGAGGGATCGCATGGTCATAGGTTTAGGAGATCAGAAGTTGAGGTCGCGGGTGATGATGCCGTTGGCCAGGGAGTCCCGCGTCCGTTGGGTGAGTTGGACGTTCTGGGAAACCAATCGGCTGACGGAGGAGAAGACCCCCCTGCCTTCGGACAGGTTGGTATAGGTCGGGATTTCCTGCGAGCCGGTGATGCCGGTGTTGGCCCGGGCCACATTGACGTATTTCTCGAGCGATTCGCCGCCACCGGTGATCGTGATGTCTATGCCCTGGAACACGCGGATGACATCCTCCTTGACGGGGATGTTTCCCTGGAGGTATTCATAGAATTCGATGCCTTTCCGAGCCACCACCAACTCGGAACTGCTGCTTTGGTTTTGCAGGTTGCGTGCCCAGACCCACTCGAGCTGGTGTTCGGTGACCTGGCCGCCGGCTATCTCGGCGTATTTGAACAGCAGGGTGACGTCGAAGATTCGGGCATTTGCGTCGCCGGACCAGGTGATCTTGCTGTCGGTGGTGTATTCGAAGTTGAAATTGTTCGCAAGGTTCGGGTTGGGGGTCCGCAACCGGCCGACCCCGAGCATGGTGGCATCCGCGGTGACGGTCGGGAGTCCGTCCTGCCGCTCCAGGTAGAGCCGTACCTCGTCGCCGGCCCGGAGCTGCAGTTCCCCGGAATCGATCTGGTACAACCAGTTCGGCGCATCGGCGAAGATCCCCGGGTCGCGGGGCAATCCGACCTGGTTGCCGTCCACCCGCCGGAGGGTGTACCGCTGTCCGTTGCCGTTTTTCTCCAGCTGGACCGTGAGCGCCGCATAGTACAGCGAATCCGGGATCTTGGCCAGGTCCAGGGCGTTGGCGTCCGGATCCAGGTACGCTTTTTCGACGCGGATGGAATGGATGGGGTCCTGCAGGTCGAGCAGGCCATAGACGACCGGGATGTCTTTCCAGGGGGCCGCCACGTCGAAGTCGTTGGAACAGCCGGATCCCAGGGCAAGCAGGGTGCCGAGGGAAACAATAGGAAGGAAAAATTTCTTAACCATTGAAAATTAGATGAATATGTAGTGAGGAGCGGATTTCTTCCGGACAAGGGGCGACCCGCGCCTCGGCCGGCGGCCGCTGTCCGGACAAAGGTAAACTTTTTTAGGGGACCAGGGCGGGTGGTGGTGCCGGCGTGTAGGTTGACGGACAAATCACAATCGGCCGCGCAGCCGGAGGTTCTGTTTGTACACGACGATGTTCCGTTTGTGGGCATCGTAGGTCACCGCGAAATTGTGTTGGCCGGAGCCGTCGCCGATGGCACAGAAGAAGATGTAGTCGTGTTTTTCGCGACGCAGGACGGCATCGATGCTGCGGATGGAAGCCATGGAAATCGGTCCGGGCGGCAAGCCCGGATATTTATAGGTATTGTAGGGGGAATCCAGTTCCTTGTAACGGGCCAGCGACCGGGAGCTCCAATCGCGGGAAGCGAACACCAGGGTGGGATCGGCCTGCAGGGGCATGCCGAGGCGCAGGCGGTTGAGGTAAACGCCTGCGATGCGGGCCTTTTCGACGTCGGCGTTGGTTTCCCGCTCCACGATGGAGGCCAGGGTATAGACCTCGGTCGGCGTCAGCCCCAGGCTGTCCGCCAACTGCCGGCGGTTTTCCGCTTCCCAGAAGCGTCGGTGTTCCTGGAGCATCCGTTGGAGGAACTTGCGGGGGCTGGTGGTCCAGAAGAGTTCGTAGGTATTGGGGATGAAGGCGGCCATCAGGGTGGTGCTGTCGTAGCCGGCGCTGTCCAGGAAGCGGGGGTCGGAAAACTGTGCCATGAAGGCGGCGGAATCCGCTTCGAGGATACGGGCCACCTTGGCGGCGACCTGTTCGGGCAGGCGTTCGTTGACCAGGGTGACCCGGACCGGTGCCTGGGGGCTGTTCCGGAGCAGGCGCACCAAGCGGTAGTTGCTGAGGCCCGGCTGGATCCGGAAGCGCCCGGCCCGGCCCTGGAAGCCCATCCGTTCCGCCATGGACAGGAAAGCGGCCTTGTCGAGCAGGAAGCCGCCGGCCTCAAGGCTGTCGGCCACCGTCCGCAGCGTCGATCCGGTGGGGAAATGGACGAACGGCTGTGACAGGGTCGCCGGGACGTTCGGCCGGGTCCACAGGAACCAGGCAAGGGCGCCGGCCGCGGCGGCGGCAAGACCCAAAAGGAGGGCCGCCTTGCGGAGCAGGCCCGGGCGTCGGGAAGGATTCGGCTGGTGTTCCATCGGTCCCATCGGTCAGTACTGTTCTTGTTCGTTCGGAAAATCCCCGGATTTGACATCGGCGCAATAGGCGGTGACGGCCTGCTTGATTTCGTCGAACAGTTCCAGGTAGCGGCGCAGGAAACGGGGCTGGAAATCCTTGGTGAGCCCGAGCATGTCATGCGTGACCAGGACCTGCCCGTCGGCATGCCGCCCGCCGCCGATGCCGATGGTGGGAATGGTCAGGCTTTCGGCCACCTCCCGGGTCAGGGCGGCGGGAATCTTCTCCAGCACCAGGGCGAAACAACCCAAGGATTCCAGCAGCAGGGCGTCGGCCTTGAGCTTGGCGGCCTCCTCCTCCTCCCGGGCACGGACCTGGTAGGTGCCGAACTTGTAAATGGATTGGGGGGTCAGCCCCAGGTGCCCCATCACGGGGATGCCGGCGGAGAGGATGCGCTTGACGGATCCCGCCACCTCCTCCCCGCCTTCCAGTTTCACCGCATGGGCACCCGCCTCCTTCATGATCCGGATGGCACTCTCCAACGCTACGCGGGAACTGCCCTGGTAGAAGCCGAAGGGCAGGTCCACGACGACCAGGGCCCGGTGTACGCCCCGCACCACGGAGGACGCGTGATAGATCATCTCGTCCAGGGTGATGGGCAAGGTGGTCTCGTGACCCGCCATGACATTGGAGGCCGAATCCCCGACCAGGATGACCTCCACGCCGGCCTCATCCAGGATCCTCGCCATGGAGTAATCGTAGGCGGTCAGCATCGTGATCTTCTCCCCCCGGGCTTTCATCGCCTGCAGCACGTGGACGGTGACGCGGCGGACTTCTTTATGGACGGACATAGCGGTAGCTTTTTTACGGTTTGGGAAAACAAGGCGCCCTTTCGGGGGGCGGCTGCGGGCCGGATGCCGGACGACGGGGCATTCCGGCGGCCAAAGGTAAGGGTTTCCGGCAATCCTTCGTACTTTTGCCATCCGGCTATCCGGCGGATATCCCTGGATTTCCGCCGGATGATTCAACCGGGAAAGGATAAACAACCACCATGCTTCGCAGCGCCATCCGGAGAAAATACCTGTTACGCTGGCAAGTGCTCGTCCCTGCCGCCGCGTTGGTGGTGCTCTTGTGGCAGGCGGCGGGCTGGTGGCTGTCGGGCCTGGCCCCGGAAGCCGCCGTCCCGGACCATACCGCCGTCGTGCTGTCCCTTTCCCGACATAAACTGCGCACGCAGGTCTACAACAACCCGCAGGCTTCCTTGTTCGTTCCGGACGAAGTCGGCGGCGGGCTCTTGGAACTGGAAGGATTGTTCGGCGAGCTGCTTCCGGCGGATCCGGAAGCCACCTGGTTGGCTACGGTCACCCCGACCCGTCGCGGCAGCGACGTGCTGTATATCATCCCAGGCCGGCGCGGCGGCCCTTCCCTGGACGACTTCCTGCAAACGGAGGCGGGAACCCAGGTGCGGCAAAGCCGGTACAAACGGCAGCGCATCTATCACGTTTCCGACGGCCTCCGTACCTTCTCGGCCTGTCAATACCGCAACCTGCTGCTCTTCGCCCGCCATGCCTACCTGGTGGAGCATGCGGTCGGCCAGCTCGACCGCCGGGCGGCCGCCCGGGCGCGGGTGGCCGATTTCCGGGCCATGGGCTGGTATGCCGAAGCCGATTCGGCGGCGATACCGGTCATGCTGCAGTTGCCGGAAATCGCCGGCCAGTTCACCCCCTTGCTGAAAGACCGCATGATATCCGGTTGGCGTTCCGTCGGCCGGATCGGCACCTGGCTGCAGCTGCACTGGCCCGCCCGGTCCGGCGCGGCAAGCTGGAAAGCCGTCGCCCGGCTGTCGACGGAAAGTCCGGTCCTCGCGGCCAATCGCCACGGGACACCGCAGCCCTACCGCCGCATCCTTCCCCTGATACCCGATAACATTTCCGGATTCGCCTGGTTTTCCACCGGCGAGCTGCCGCCCGGACAGGAACCGGCGGACTGGGGCGCCTGCCGGGACTGGTATGCCGGCGAGCTGGTGCTGGCGGTCGGGGAACCACTCGACGAATCATCCTCCGAAAAGTTCCTGCTGCTGAGGACCCGCGACGCGGATGCCGCCCAGGACAGCCTGCAAGCGCTTTCCGGCGCCGTGGAGGATTTCCAGCTCTTCCAGATCCACCGCCTGAAGGACCGGCCTTTCGGAAACTGGTCGGACCTGCTGCCGGACGGGGGACTTCCGTTCGCTTGCGTCCTCGGCTCGGATGTGCTGCTATCCAATTCCAGGGCAGGGCTGGAGCGCTGGCTCCACAAGTACCTGGCCGGACAGACCCTGGACCGCCGGGATGATGTCGCCGCCGCACTCCCTGCGCTGCCGCCGAGTGCCGACGGATTCCTCTTCGCGGAAAGCAAGGCGGTCTGGCAATCGGTGGGCAACCACTTCCGGGAAGACCGCTTCGGGCAATTTTCCGGCTTCCCGTTTTCTTTCGATTTTCTCGCCGCCACCTGGCGGAATACATCGGACGGCGCAGCATTCGAGGTGGTCGCCCCGCCCCGTCCCGCCCGTCGGCCGACCGCGGCCGAGCTCCTGTGGTCGGTGCAGCTGCCGGCTCCTTTGCGGACACCCCCCCGGGTCTTTCCCGGACCCAAGCCCGCCGACACGGACATTCTCCTGCAGGATGCGGACAATACCCTCTTCCTGCTGTCCCATACCGGTTCCATCCGCTGGCGGCTCCCGCTGCCGGAAGCCATCCGGTCCGATTTCTTTCCCGTCAGCCTTTCCGGGAGCGGGGAACGGCAATACGCCTTCAGCACCGCCGGCGCCATCTATGTGGTCAGCCGGGAAGGCGTCCTCCTGCCGGGCTTCCCCCTGCGGCTCCAGGTGCCGGCGGTCAACGGGGTGACGGTCGTCGACTTTTTCCAAAGCCACGACTACCGCTTTTTCATCGCTTGCGAAAACGGGAACATCTACGGACTGGATGAGAAGGGAACCCCCGTGGAAGGCTGGCGCCCCAAGGAAGGTATGGGGCTGGTCATCCACCCGATCCTCCATTTCCAGGCGGACGGCAAGGATTTCCTGGTGGTGCTGGATATCGACGGCAAGTTGTCGGTGTTCCGGAAAAACGGGGAGGAACGTTTTCCGCCGATCCAATTGGAAGGCACTTTCCGGCAGCCGCCCGCCGTCCAGCTGTCGGGCCCGTTCAAACGGATCGTGGCCTGTAACGATGCCGGAAAGGCATTCATCGTCAACCTGCAGGGCAACCATTTCACCCTGCGGCTCGCCGACGAGGCGGACACCCCCGTCCGTTTCCTGTTCGCCGATGTCATGGGAGACCGCCGCAAGGATTACCTGGTTTTGTCCCGGGAGGGCTTGCTCGGTTACCAATACGAGGGGAAACGGTTCTTCCGGTCGTTGTCCTTGTCCTTGCCGAAAGGGGCTGAGGACCTGTTCCCTGTGAACTGGCCCGGACGCCCCGGGACGGGTGTCGGTTACCTCGACGGCCGCAAGGACAAGATCCATCTGGTCGACGGTGCCGGTGTCGAGGCAGCCGGGTTCCCGCTGGCCGGGTCGACGGCGTTCTCCGCGCATGACCTCTTCCACAACGGGACTTCCGTCGTGGTGACCGGACTGGGCGACCAGGTGGTCGCCTATTCGTTCGACGACTGAGGGTGCCGCATGCGTTCCAGCAAGCCTTCCCGCCGGTGCCGCTCCCGGGCCAGCGCCAACAGCCGGTCGACCAGGGCGGGGTAGGGGATGCCGGCTTCCTCCCACAATTTGGGATACATGCTGATATTGGTGAAGCCGGGCAGGGTGTTGGGTTCGTTGACGTACACCCGGCCGTCCGCGCACAGGAACACATCCATGCGTGCCATGCCCTCGAGTTGCAAGACCCGGAAGGCGCGGGCGGCCACCGCGCGGATATGCTCCCGGTCCGGGGCGGCGATGTTTTCCGCGGGCACCATGACCTTGGCGGCATCCGCCGAGAGGTATTTGCTTTCGTAATCGTAAAAACCCTTTTCCACCACGATTTCGCCGACCCCGCTCACCGTCGGGGCGTCCAGGTTGCCCAGGACGGCGGTTTCGATTTCCCGACCCCGGATAGCCTGCTCCACCAGGATTTTCCGGTCGTACCGGAAAGCCAGCCGGATGGCGTCGGAAAGTTCCGACGGGTTGTCCGCCCGGCTTACCCCCACGCTGCTGCCCATGTTGGCCGGTTTTACGAAGAGTGGCAGGCCCAACTGCGCCACGATGGCATCGATATCGGGATCCTCATGGGCATACAGGGTCACCCACGGTGCCACATCGATACCGGCATCCCGCAGCAGCCGTTTGGTCACGTCCTTGTCCATCCCGACCGCCGACCCGAGGGTACCCGGACCGACGAAGGGAAGCCCGAGCATGGACAACATGCCCTGCAAGGTGCCGTCTTCCCCGAACGGTCCGTGGACGATCGGAAACACCAGGTCCACCGCCGGAAAGGATCCGTCGCCGTCCGCATGGCTGAAAACGGCGGCATGGCCGGGCCGGATCAGCAGTTCCCGGCCGACCGGCCCCTCCAGGGCGTCCAGCCGGAACAAGGTCCCGGGCGTCAGGTGGTACCATTTCCCCGATCGGCAGATACCGATGACGACCACCTGGTAGCGGGTCGGGTCGATGGCATGGTAGATGTTGCGGGCGGACCGGACGGAGATTTCGTGCTCCGGGGAGACACCGCCGCAAAGCAAGGCGACAACAGGGGGCTTATCCATCGCTTACTTGTTTTTTCCTTGGGAGCGGTCCAGCAGGGCGGCGACCTCCGCATCGGAGAGCACATCGGAGAAAGCCAGCTTGACCCGGTTGTTCAACCGCCGGGCCTGTTCGGAATGCTGGGTGCCGGATTCGGGCCGGACCTGCGGGAAGAACAGCACTTCCTGGATGCTGGATTGGTTGGTGAACAACATGACCAGCCGGTCGATGCCGAAGCCGATGCCCGACATGGGCGGCATGCCGTATTCCATGGCCCGCAGGAAGTCGTGGTCGATGTACATCGCCTCATCGTCACCCCGTTCCATCAGGGCGGCCTGGGCTTCGAAACGTTCGCGTTGGTCGATCGGGTCGTTCAGCTCCGTATAGGCGTTGGCGACTTCCTTGCCGTTGACAATCAGTTCGAAACGCTCCACCAAGCCCGGTTTGTCCCGGTGCTTCTTGGTCAGCGGCGACATCTCCACGGGATAATCAGTGATGAAGGTGGGTTGGATGAAATGGCGTTCCGCAACGGCGCCGAACAGTTCGTCGACCAGCTTGCCTTTGCCCATGGACGGGTCGGTCTCGATGCCGAGTTCCCGGCAGACCTGCCGCAGCCCGTCCTCCTCCAGGCCGGCGATATCATACCCGCTGTGCTCGCGGATGGCATCGTAGATGGTGACCCGCCGGAAAGGGGCCTTGAACCGGATGGTATGTTCGCCGACGGGCAGGTCGGTGGTGCCGCAGGTATCCAGGGCGGCCTGTTCCAGCATGCGTTCCGTCGTTTCCATCATCCAGTGGTAGTCCTGGTAGGCGACATAGAATTCCAGGATGGTGAATTCCGGGTTGTGGGTCCGGTCCATGCCTTCGTTGCGGAAGTTCCGGCTGAACTCGAACACCCAGTCGAATCCGCCGACAATCAGCCGCTTGAGGTACAGCTCGTTGGCGATCCGCAGGAAAAGCGGGGTGTCCAGCGCATGGTGGTGGGTGATGAAGGGGCGGGCGGCCGCCCCGCCCGGAATGGGCTGGAGGACCGGCGTATCCACCTCCAGGGCGCCGGCCGCATGCAGGAAATTCCGCAGGGAATTGACCAGCCGGGTACGCTTGCGGAACACCTCCCGGATACCGGGATTGACGGTCAGGTCGACATACCGTTGCCGGTGGCGCAACTCCGGATCCGAGAAGGCGTCGTGCACCTTGCCTTCGGCATCGACCTTGACCACCGGCAGGGGGCGCAGCGACTTGGCCAGCATCCGCAGCTGCTGCACATGCACACTGGTCTCCCCGGTCCGCGTCTTGAACACATATCCCTTGACACCGATGATATCCCCGATGTCAAGTAATTTACGGATGAAAGTGTCGAAATAGGAGGCGTCCCCATCCTGTGCCATCTCCTCCCGGCGCAGGTAGAGCTGGATGGTGCCGGAACTGTCCTGCAGGCTCATGAACATGGCTTTTCCCGCTTCCCGTTGGGCCATGATGCGTCCGGCCAGGCATACTTCCTGGTAGTTCCGCCGCTGCCGGGTGCCGTCCGGGAGGACCTCCTCCTCGTAATTTTCCCGGATCTCGGCGGCATGGGCATTGACCGGCCAGGCTTCCGGCGGATACGGGTCGATGCCCATCTCCCGGATCCTTTGGAGGTTGTCCCTCCTGACCAGTTCTTGTTCTGATAATTGCATAGGTTGGCTGTTATTTGACGCTTCTCAAGCGGTTATATCGGCAAAAGTAGCCATTTGGCCACATTGTTTTTCGCGCTTGCGCCAAAATTCGGGAGGTGGGCTGCATTTAGGCGGGGGTGCCTGTCGGAAAGATATTTTGGTTACCTTGCCCTTCCAATCCGTTGTCCATGAAAAATTACCTGCTTTTCTTCGCCGCCTTGCTGCCGGGCATTCCTGCGTTTACCCAACAGGAGGAGCTCCGCTTCGGATCCCCGGATGCGGCGGCACCGGCGGTGCTGACCTTGTCGGGCCGGGTCCTGGACCAGGCCACCGGGCAGCCGGTGCTGGGTGCGGTGGTCACGGCAAATCCGGGTGCCACCGCCGATGTGTCCGGGGCGGACGGCGCCTATTCGCTGCGCCTGCCGCCGGGGCCGTATGTCCTGTCGGTGTCTTACCTGGGCTACGCCGACTTCACGATCGGGTTGCAGCTCTATGCGTCGGCGGAGTATGATATCCGGCTGGCGGAGACGGCGGTGGACCTGGGAACGGTGACGGTCACCGACAGCCGGGCGGACGAAAATGTCCGGTCGGTGCTCGGCAGTGTGGAACAGCTCTCCATCGAACAACTGGACCGCAAGGCGAAATTTCTCGGGGAGACGGACGTGCTGCGCAGCCTCCAGTCCGTCACCGGGGTCACCAGCGCCGGGGAAGGGGCCGCCGGCTTTAATGTCCGCGGCGGCAATGCCGACGAGAACCTGATCCTCATGGACGGGAACCTGGTGTTCAATCCGGTCCATGCCCTGGGTTTCCTCTCCCTCTTCCATCCGGATATGGTGCGGGAGGTGACCTTGTTCAAGGGGGGTGTTCCGGCCCGGTACGGCGGCCGCTTGTCCTCCGTCCTGGATGTCCGCCTTCGGGAAGGCGACGACCGGGCGTTCAAGGCCAAGGGCGGGGTGGGCATCGCCTCCTCCCGCCTGGTGCTGGAAGGGCCCATCGTCCGGGAAAAGGCCTCCTTCATCGTGGGTGCCCGGGCCAGTTATGTGGATTGGATCCTGCAGCGCACCCGCAATGCGGACCTGCGCAAGAGCAAGGTGTTTTTTTACGACCTGACGGCCAAGGCGGATGCCCGCCTGACCAAGTCCACTAAGGTCGGCTTCACCGCCTTCCGGACCGGCGACGATTTCCGGTTCGCGGACCAGGTCAAGTTCGAGTACGCAACCACCAGCGGGGCGGCCTACCTGCGCCAGCTCATCGGCGACCACGTCAACCTGACGGCGACCGCCAACCTCGGCCGCTACCGCAGCAACCTGTTTGATATCAACGGCAACGACCAGTCCCGCTTCACCAACCAAATCGGTTACCTGCGCACCGGCCTCCAGCTCGTCGCCCAGCCCCTGCCGTCCCTCCAGCTGGAAGCGGGCACGGAACAGACCCGTTATCAGGTCGCACCGGGTGAACTGGAGCCGCTGGACAGCTCCGTGCTGGTGGCGGACCGGCTTCCCGTCGAAAAAGGTATCGAGACCAGCCCCTATCTCCACGTCCAGTGGACCCCCCATGAAAAAGTGGAGGCCATGGCCGGCATCCGCCGGGCCGGTTTCCGCAATATCGGTCCCGACGATGTCTTCCTGTACGAGCCGGGGACACCCCGCGCGGTGTCCACCATCCGGGATACCCTCCGGTTTGCGGCCGGGGAGACGGTCATCCGGTCCGCCGGCTGGGAACCCCGCTTCTCCCTGCGCATTTCGGTGGCGCCGGACCAATCGGTCAAGCTCGGTTACAACCGGGCCTACCAATACCTCAGCCAAATCACCAACACCGCTTCCGCCACCCCCATCGACAGCTGGCAACTATCCAACTACCACCTGCCGCCGCAGGTGTCCGACAACTACTACATCGGCTATTACCGCAATTTTCGGAAAAATACCATCCAGGCCTATACGACCTTCTTCTACCGCACCATCGACCGGCTGATCGATTACAAGGACTTCGCCAGACTCCTGCTCAACGAGCACGTCGAGACGGAACTGTTGACCGGAAACGGCAAGGCCTACGGCATCGAACTCTATGTCAACAAGGCGTACGGGAAGCACCGGCTGGAGATGAACTACACCTGGTCGCGGTCCCTGCGCCGCATGGAAGTGTCGGAGCGCCAGGTGACGGTGAACGGGGGGGACTGGTATCCGTCGAATTTCGACAAGCCCCACAGCGTCAACCTCAACTATTTTGTGCAATTGTCGGATAAGACCAACCTGTCCGTCAATTTCACTTACAGCACCGGCCGGCCGACGACGGCGCCCGTAAGCTCCTTCTCCAACAGCAACGTACTCACCATCCCGGTCTATTCCGCCCGCAACGCTTACCGGATACCGGATTACCACCGCCTGGACCTGGCCTACACGGTCGGCCCCTGGGGGAGCCGGCCCCGGTGGCGGAACAGCCTCACCCTGTCGGCCTACAACCTGTACTTCCGGAAGAACGCCTTTTCGGTATTTTTCCGGCAGAACCCCTTCGCCAGCGTGACGGCCTACCGGGTGGCCGTACTGGGCACCATGTTCCCGGCCGTCACCTATAACGGCGATTTCTGAACCAAGCCCGCTCAGGCGGTCTTTCCCAGGTGCCCGCCCGCGGCCTGGCCGATGACGTACTTCAGTTGGTTGGCGGTCTGCATGCCGGACTGGCGCCAGAGCATCTTGCCGTTTTGGTAGAGGATGAAGGTCGGCACCCCGGAGATGTTCAGATGTTGGGCGAGGGCCGGATTCTTGTCGACGTCCACCGTAACGATGGACACCTGGTCGCCCAGCTCGGTGGCGACGTTCTTGAGGATGGGATTCATGGCTTTGCAGGGGCCGCACCATTCGGCGGCGAAATCGATGAGTACCGGTTTGTCCCCACCGATCAATTCCTTGAAGGTTAGCTTCTTCTTTTCCATGGCTCTATTTTTTTTTGACAAAGGTAGCGGGCCCGTCGCGCCTTTTCCGTGATCGACTTCACAGGGGATGCCGCCTCAGGCACGCGTCCCCAGGAAGGCGGAGTACATCCAGACCAATTTCTCCTGGGTCCGGATGTAATCGCTCATCAGGGCGTTGGTCCCCTCGTCGCCGGCATCCGCGGATTGGTCCAGGATCTCCCGCTGCAGGAGGATGACCTGCCGGAAGGCTTCGAGGATGGCACGGACGGCCTGGGTCCCGTCGGATACCCGACCGCTCTCCCGGATGGCGGATTGCTCCATGTACACCGAGTACCGGTGGTCCGGGCTGGCACCCAGGGTCAGGATCCGTTCCGCCACCTCGTCGATCTTCAGGAGCAGGTCGTTGTACAGCTCCTCGAACTTGAGGTGCAGCTCGAAGAACTTGTCGCCCTGGATGTTCCAATGGTAGCCCCGGACGTTTTGATAGAACAGGGAATAATGGGCCAGCAGCCGGTTGAGTTTGTCGGCCAGCCCGGCGGCTTTCGCCGAATCCAGCCCGATGGCGTTGGTCTGTTTCATTTTTTTGGTCCGTTTTATACAAAGGTTCTTAAATTGCCTCCGCTTTCGGGCGGCGGACATGCACCTCCATAACAACGTTTTCAACCATATCCTGGTTCTACGGACGGCCGCCGGAAATCGAGGCGGCAGGGAACGGGAAGCGATTCCGCCGGTCCGATGCCGACCATCGAACAAATCAAAGCCTATGTCATCCACATTCCGCATCGGCCCGTTGTGCCTGCTCGCCGCCTTCCTGTACGCATCCTGCCAGCCCGCGGCCCCCGAACCGCCCCGCCTGGAGGCTTGGTGGCAACTGGACGGCAACCGGACCGACGCACAAGGTGCCACCACCCATACGGCCACCTTCCACCTCGTCAACAAAGGCCGCGAGACCCTGCGGGGCGAAGGCTGGACCTTGCACTGGAACCAATCGCCCCGCTTCGTCCTGTCGACCGAAGGCCCCGCCGTGGTGCGGAACATCAACGGCGACTGGTATGCCCTGGAGCCTTCGGCGGACCTTTCGCTGGCGCCGGGCGACACGATGGTCGTACGCTACCGGTCCACCGATTTCCTCATCAAGGAGAGCGACGGCCCCCTGGGGCTGTACATCGCCTACCGGACCGCATCCGGGGACGAGGCCACCACCGGGCTGGCCGCTTATCGGGCGATGCCATTCGACCGTCCGGAACAATACACCCGGACACCGGAGGACCAGGAGCCCTACCCCGACCCGGCCTACCTGTACCGCCGCAACGAGGCCTTCCGGGTGCTGCCGGCGGCGGAACGCCATCCTTTCCTTCCCGCCCCCGTTTCCTATGCGGCAAGCGGCGGGGCCTACACCTTGCCCGACCAATACCTGCTGAGCTGTCATCCTGACCTGGAAAAGGAGGCGCGGTACCTCGCCGATGTCCTCCGGGACCGTTTCGGGCTGACGGGGGCGGTCTCCACCGAGGGGGCCGACCAGGCGGACCTGGTGCTGGGTTTGTCGGAAAGCGTCGACAACCCCGAAGGATATACCCTGGCGGTCGATGCCGGGACCGGCGTCCTGCTCCAGGCCTCGGCGGCGGCCGGTGCGTTCTACGGCATCCAATCCCTGTTGTCGCTGGCGGCGGCCGATGCGGCCGGCAACCTGCTGCTGCCGGCCTGTTCCCTGGCCGATGCCCCCGCCATCGCCTACCGGGGCATGCACATCGATGTGGGCCGCAATTTCCAATCCAAGGAAACCGTCCTGCGCCTGCTGGACATGATGGCCCGCTACAAGCTCAACCGTTTGCAGTTCAACCTGACGGAGGATGAAGGCTGGCGACTGGATATCCGGGGACTACCGGAACTTACGGAGGTGGGCGGCCGCCGGGGCCACACCCGCAACGACAGCCTTTGGCTGCAACCCGCCTACGGCTCCGGACCGGACCCCCGGGATGCCGCCTCGAACGGCAACGGCTTCTACACCCGGGAAGATTTTAAGGAAATCATCCGGTATGCCCACGACCGCCACATCGAGGTCATCCCCGAAGTCAACCTGCCGGGACATGCCCGGGCGGCCATCAAGGCCATGGAGCTCCGCTACCGGCGGCTGATGGCGGCCGGACAACCCGAGGAGGCCGAACGGTTCCGGCTCATCGACCCGGCGGATACTTCCCGGTATGTCTCCGCCCAAGGGTATTTCGACAATACCACCTGCGTCTGCCAGCCCCAGGTGTTGCGCTTCTTCGACTGGGTGGTGGATGACATCATCGCCATGTACCGGGAAGCGGAGGTCCCGATCCGGATGTTCCATACGGGCGGTGACGAAGTGCCGGCAACCGCCTGGACCGGCTCGCCGATCTGCCGGGACTTCCTGGCGGCGCATCCGGAGATAAAGGATACCCGGAACCTGCAGGGTCTCTTCTTCGGACAGATGGTGGCGCACCTCCGCGACCGCGGGCTGCAGACGGGCACCTGGGAGGAAGCCGTCATGGTCTTCGAAAAAGATGGCGATTGGTACCCCAACGCCGATTATGTCGGCCAGGAAGTGTACCCCTACATCTGGAACAGCCTGTGGGGCAACCAGGACCTCGGCTACCGGCTCGCCAATGCAGGCTACCCGGTCATCCTCTGCAACGTCACCAATTTCTATTTCGACCTGGCCTACAACAAGGATCCCCGCGAACCGGGCCTGTATTGGGCCGGCTTCGTCGATACGGAGGACGCCTTTTCCTTCGTACCCTACGACTTGTTCCGGTCCTTGTCGGTCGACCAGATGGGCCGGCCATTCGATCCCGCCGCGGATTTCGAAGGGATGGAACGGCTCACGCCGGCCGGCCGGAAGAACATCGCCGGCCTCCAGGCCCAGATGTGGAGCGAGACGATCAAAGGACGCCAAATGTTCGAGTACTATTACCTGCCGAAGCTGTACGGCTTCGCCCAACGGGCCTGGCAAGGCCAGGCGGATTGGGCGGACCAGGGGCCGGCGGCACGCCTGGCCGACTACAACCGCTTCCTGAATACGGTCGTGCAGGTGGAGCTGCCCTTCGCCGAGTCGTCCCGCGGCGGCTACCATTTCCGCATCCCGCCGCCCGGGATGAAGGCCGAGGGGGGTACGGTCGCCCTGAACACCGAATATCCCGGCTATGTCATCCGCTACACCACCGACGGCAGCCAGCCCGGTGCCGACAGCCCCGCTTATGCCGCACCGCTGACGGTACCGGCAGGCACCACCGTCCGGGCCGCCTGTTTCAACCTGGCGGGCCGGGCCGGGCTCAGCTCCACCCTGACCATCGAATGAACCCGTCACCAACCATCGCATAAATATGGAAACGCCGAAGACAACCGCCCGCCGCTCCGTCGCCCTGGACGCCCTGCGCGGCTTCACCATCATCGCCATGATCATCGTCAACGACCCGGGCTCCTGGGACCATGTGTTTCCGCCGCTGCTGCATGCGGATTGGAACGGGGTGACACCGACGGATTACATATTCCCGTTCTTCCTCTTCATCGTCGGCGTTTCCATCGTGCTGGCGTACGACAAGCGGATGGCCGAGGGGGCCGACCGGCAGGCATTGCTGAAGAAGGCCGTCGGCCGCGCACTCAAGATCTACGGGGTGGGGCTGTTCCTGTGGTTGTTCCCCGGTTTCGACTTCACCTCGATCCGCTGGGTGGGGGTCCTGCAGCGCATCGCCTTCGTCTTCCTGCCCTGTGCCCTGCTGTACCTCTACACCGACTGGCGCACCTGGCTGCGGGTCGGGGTATCCCTGTTGGTGGGGTACTGGGTGGTCATGGCTTTCCTGCCCGTACCGGGAATCGGGACGCCGGACCTTTCCGCCCCGATGAAGAACTGGGCCCATTACCTGGACGGCATCCTGTTGCCGGGTTACCTGTGGCAAAAGACCTGGGACCCGGAAGGCCTGCTGAGCACCCTGCCGTCGATCGCAACCGGCATCAGCGGGATGTTGGCGGGCCGGCTGATGCTGGCGGTGGAGGATCCCTATCGCAAGGTAGCCTGGTTGTCCTGCGCCGGCTTCCTGCTGTTCGCCCTCGGCGGGGTGTGGAGTTGGTTTTTCCCCTACAACAAACCCATCTGGAGCAGTTCCTACGTCCTGCACACGTCCGGACTGGCCATGATGGCCCTCGGGGCCTCCTACCTGCTGGTGGACGTGAAAGGGTATACCCGATGGACCCGGCCCGGGCTCATTTTCGGGGCCAATGCGATCACGGCCTATGTCCTGGCCAGTTTGTTGACCGCGGTGTTTTACAATAATTTCGGGGATTTTCCCGGCTTGAATGCAGTCTGGGTGGAGGGCTTGTCCGGTGCCGGACTCGACCCCCGCTTGGCCTCGCTGCTGTATGCACTGCTGTATGTCTGCATCGTCTTCGTACCGGTTTATTTCCTGTATAAGAAACGCATTTTCATCAAGTTGTAACCAAGGGTCCCCGGCCGGCGGACGGGCCCTCCCGGTCCATGCGCTTGCCGACCCAAACAGTTCGGAATGTTCCCATACCTGGAAAAAGTCAAGGCCCAGCTGGACGCGATCGTCAAGGGCCAGGAGCCGAAGCTGCGGCAGGCGGCGGAATGGGTGGCGGAGACCATCGTCCACGACCGGATCGTCCATACCTTCGGCACCGGCCATTCCCACATGGTCGGGCTGGAGCTGTTCGTGCGTGCCGGCGGACTGGCGAACGTCAACGCCATGCTGGACAGCATCGTCATGACGGCGGAAGGATCCCGCCGGAGCGCGGAGATCGAACGGGTTCCCGGCCTGGCCCAAATCATCTGGGACCAGCACAAGATCGACCGGCAGGACATCATCCTGGTCGTATCCAATTCCGGCCGGAACGCCATGCCGCTGGAAATGGCGATGATCGCCCGGGAACATGGCCTCCGGGTCATGGCCGTCACCTCCCTGGAACAATCGGAACGCTATCCTTCCCGGCATCCGAGCAGGAAGAAACTCAAGGACGTGGCCGACCTGGTCATCGACAACCGGGTGCCTTCCGGCGACGGACTGATGCACATCGCCGGCAACCTGACCGGCCCGGCCTCGACGATCTCCGGGGTGTTCATCGCCAACCTGATCGCGACGGAAGGCATGGCCCTGGCGGCGGCGGCCGGCGTGAAACTGCCCATCTATTACAGCCAGAACATCGACGGTTTCAGCAACGAGGAATTGTACGCCCGGTATGAAAACCGGGTGAAACACCTCTGAGCCTTTTCCGTCGGCCGGCGGGCGGCATCAGTAGCGCCAGCTCCTCAGGTCGGCCCCCTCGGGAGCCGTCCGCGACAGTTCCCGGGCCCATTTCGGAATGAACATCCGATGGTAGCGGAGCCGGGAAATGGCGTTGGGCTGCCCGGGGTCCCCGTTCCAGCAATGTTCGGCCCGGTCGCCGTAATCCACCTCGCCGTCGTAATAAGGCGCTTCGGTGGCCTCCAGCCTTTCCTCCGCCAGGTAGACGGCGTTGTTGAGGTAGTAGTTGTCCATATCCCCGCAATAAATCCGGATCTTTCCCCGCCATTGTTCCCCTTTTTCGGGCCAATCCCGGTGCAGGATATGGGACAGGTCGTAGTGGTCCCGCCAGTAGCGGGCGACGGCGGTATCGATGTCGCCGCTCCGCTTGTCCCAAATCCGCATCGGATATCCATCCGGCCCCAAGGGGGAATAGGTGGCCTCCCAGATGTCCCATTGTTGGCCGGACCGGCTGCGGTCGCCGAGCACAAGTTCCCGGTAATTCATCTCCTGTAGGGTGGCGGAGACATGGCCGAGGTAATCACGCATCCCGGGCCGGGGCGTCCGCTTGAAAGGGCTGTCGAGGAAATAGGCGTTGCGGTCCTCATAGAGGTTGACCACGGTGTAGGCGCGGAAATCGATGGGATCCGGGCAGGCGGCGAAGCAGCCGTTGTATTCGTCCGGGTAGAAGACCTGGGCGGCGAGCGCTTCCCAGCCGCCTGTCGATCCGCCGTACAGGAAGCGGGCCCAACCTTCCCCGATGCCGCGGAAGGTGGATTCGATGTAGGGAATGAGTTCGTAGGTGATGGCGTCCCCGTAAGGTCCCTGGGCGGCGGAGTTCACGGCGTAGGAGTCGTCGTAGTAAGGGGTCGGATGTTGGATTTCCACGGCCAGTACCCGCGGGAAATCGGGGCCGGACCAGCGCTTGTAGAAGTCGTAGGCTTCCTGTTGCTGGATCCGGTTGTAGCAGTCGAGCCGGAAGCGGGCGCTGTATTCGCAGGGGACGGTCGTATCGGGCGGGGTGGTGCGGAAGCCGCCGAAATCATGGGGGTAATGGCCGTGGTAGATGGCCAGGGGGTAGCGGACATCGGTGCGGACCGCCCAATCCTTGGGCAGGAGGACGTGCGCCCCCAGGTACATGTCCCTGCCCCAGAAATCGGACAGCAGTTTGCTCCGGATACGGACATGGCGGATCCATTCGGTATCCTCCGGCGCCTGGATGGGGGGAATCTTCCGATGGAGGGAAAGGCTGAGTTCCCCGGCGACCGCGGGGTCGAAATCGAGGGGGACGGGATCGTTGTACAGGTTGCCGGGGGCGAGGTTCCATTGCTGCCCCTCGCCGCGGTCCATCGGCAAGCGGACGGTGTGGCCGGTGGCGAGCTGGAAGGTCTCATACCGGTGGAAGAGCGCCTGCACATGATACCGGCCGGCCGGAACATCCGCCATCGCGGCGATGGGATAGCCGAATTCCGTGCCGTCGAAGACCAGGGCTTGTCCAGGCTGCCAGTCCTCCACGTTCTTGCCGAAGGCGAGCTGGCTGCCGGGGCCGTCGACGATGTCGAAACGCGGCTCCCGGTCGGCATGCCGGGAAAGCAGGAGGAGGAGCCGTCCATGGGCTACATCCTCCCGCAGGCTGTCGGGAATGTCGATGACGAAACGGAAGGCCGTGCCGTCCGCAGGACCTGCTTCGGGCCGGCAGGCCGGCAGCAAGGTGGCCAGGATGGCCGTCAGGCAGAGGAATTGCGGCAGTCGGAAAGTGGGAAGATACTTCATGGAGGGTGTCGGATTGGGTGGATGGGCCGGAGCGATGGTCAACACCGGGTCCGGCGAACAGGTTGCTGCGGGAGGCCCGGAGCGGACCGGGCTTTCGCCGGTCCGCCCCTTGCCCCGCCGGCAAAGGCTCATTTGACCATGTCGGCGTCGAGGATGTCCGAATCGCCCGATTCGCCGGGCCGACGTCCCTGGTATTGGGCATCGCCGAAGCCCAACAAGGGATAGAAGATAATGGGCAGCAAGATCAGGCCGACCGTGAAGCCCTCGTCCTTGCCGAATTTCTTGGACAGCAGGTTGGTCGTCCAGACGCTCCAGATCAGCCCGATGTAAGGGATGACCATCAGGATCAGCCACCACCAGGGCTTGCCGACGATGCGCAGCAGGACAAGCACGTTGTAGATGGGGACGATGACGGCCCAACCGGGTTGTCCGGCTTTTTCGAAGACGCGCCAGATTGAGGCGATGAGGAGCACGGCGAAGCCGAGCACAAAAATGGCAAAAAGGAATCCCATGGTTTTGAAATGTTGGTGAAAAAAGGAGTCGGCCGATGCCGGCCTGCCGCCAGGGCAATCCACCGACGGCGGATTGGCCGACGGGACGCCATCTGACCTCAAAGGCTTGACAAGATACGTTTTTTCCGAAATATTACCCACTTGCCGCCGGATCCGTCCATTTCGGATGCCGGTTCGTATCGGTCGCCGGGAGCGGTGGGGCGCAGCGGAAGGCAGGTCCCCGACCGCCGGAAGACGGAAGCTGTCGACGGACCGCTTGTTTCTTGTCCGCAAGGCAGCACCGCAAGGGGCGCCGGAAAGGCCGGATGATAGATAAAAAGGAGCGGTTCGTTGAATATCCGCAGGATGTCGGGAAGGGACGATGCATATTTACACCGTTGTCATTACAGCAGAATCCTTCCGGCTATCCAAGCCCCTTCGGCGCAACTGCGTCGGCGGGGCGTTACTTGCCAAACTACCTTCGATATGGAACATACCATGCGCCGGCGCTCGGTCCGGACCCTGATATTGCTGGCCTGCCTGCTGCCTTGGGCCGTTGCGGCACAACCCGGCGACCCGGCGGAGCGGGCGGAGCGCCAGACCCTGCTGATGCAGGAGAAATTGTCCCTGTCCGGCAAGCAGCTGGAGAAGGTGCGGGACATCAACGACCGCTATGCCGTCAAACAGGCGGACGCCTGGAAGCTTGCGGCCGGCGACCGGGAGGCGGTCCGCGAGGCCATTGTCGCCCTGCGGGAAGAGAAGAACGGCGAACTGAAAAAGGTCCTGACCACCGAGCAGTTCCAACAATATGAAGCCCTGGAACAGGAAATGCGCAACCAGCGCGGGCAAGGCCGCCGGCCCGGCGGCGGGACCCGTTCCGAGGAATCGGGCGGATGAGGTAACCGAACGGCGGCCCGACGGCGCCCGCCGAACCGGCTGGAGCGGATACCCCGCCGGCTTTCAAGCATCGATATCGACATATGCGAAAAATCTGGATAATAGGATTGCTGGCGGCCCTGGCGCTGCCGGCAGGTGCGCAGACCTGGCAACTCAAAGGGAAGGTTGTCGATGAAAAGGACCTCCCGCTGCCGGGTGCCCACCTCGTGCTCCAGTACCCCTGGGGCGAAGATGCCTACCAGGGCGCCACGGAAACGGACGGCAGCTTCGTGTGGAAAGACCTGGAACAAGGCGGATACAAACTCAAGATATCCTTCCTGGGTTATGAGGATTACCTCCAGGAAGTCACCCTGACCCGGCCGATGACGGACCTCGGCGTGCTGCGCCTGCAGCCCGGTACGACCCAGTTGGCGGAAGTCCAGGTGAAAGAACAGGTATTGACGGCCACCCAACAAGGCGACACCGCTTCCTTCAATGCCGATGCATTCAAAGTTATGAAAGATGCCAGCGCGGAAGACCTGGTGGGCAAGATGCCCACGGTCTCCGTGCAGGGTGGCAAGGTCCAGGCTCAAGGGGAAGAGGTGAGACAGATTTTGGTGGACGGCAAGCCGTTCTTCGGCAACGACCCGACGGCCGCCCTGCGAAACCTGCCGGCGGAGGTGATCGACAAGATCCAGATCTACGACCAACAGAGCGACCAGGCCCAGTTCACCGGCTTCAACGACGGGAACACGTCCAAGACCATCAATATCGTCACCCGACCCAATATGCGGGCCGGCCAATTCGGCAAGGTCTACGGCGGGTACGGGTATGACGACAAATGGCAGGGTGGGGGGAACATCAATTATTTCGACGGGAACCGGCGCGTGTCCCTGATCGGATTGACCAACAACATCAATATCCAGAACTTCTCCGCGGACGACCTCCTCGGGGTCATGGGCGGCGGCGGGTCGCGGCGCGGCGGCCGCGGCGGCCGGGGCGGTTTCGGCGGCGGCGGGGATTTCCTGGTCAGCCCCTCCGGCGGTATCGTCACCACCCATGCCCTCGGCCTGAACTATTCCGATAAATGGGGTGAAAAGATAGAGGTGAGCGGCAGTTATTTTTTCAACAACAGCCGCAACGAAGCCCTCGAACGGCTCAGCCAGCAATACTTCACCGTGGAGGGCCCCGCCCAGGTCTATGACGAGTCCTCCCGCTCCGTCGCCCACAACACCAACCACCGGGCCAACCTCCGGCTGGAATACCAGGTCGACTCTTCCAACTCCCTGCTGCTGCGCCCCCGCTTCAGCCTCCAGGCCAACGACGGCCAGGTCGTCACCGACGGTTTGACCGCCCTCCGAGAGGCCATCCTCAATCGCAGCACCAGCGATTACCAATCCGACCAGACCGGTATCAACTTCAGCAACGAACTGCTCTGGCGACATAAGTTCCGGAAGAAAGGCCGGACGGCCTCCCTCAGTCTCAACAACGGATACGCTCCGAAGAAAGGCGAAAACACGCTCCGTTCGCTCAATCAGTTCGCGCTCCCTGCACCGGGCCGCGCGGATACCCTCGACCAGTTGTCCCGGCTGGATGCCCGCACCTGGAACGCTTCCGCCAACCTCAACTACACGGAACCGGTCGGCGAAAACAGCCAGGTCCTGCTGGAATACCAGTACAGCTACCAAGAGGAAAGTTCCGACAAGACCACCTACGACTACCTGGAGGGAACCCAGGCCTATGACCTGCTCAACGAGCAACTCAGCAACGTCTTCTCCAACGATTATTTCACCCACCGGCCCTCGGTCGGCTACAATTACCGCAAGGAGAAACTGACCCTGACCGGCCGTGCCGCCTGGCAGTACGCCACCCTCGCCAACGACCAGACCTATCCCTACAGCTTGCGGACCGGACAGGATTTTCAAAATTTCCTGCCCTCCGCCATGATCCGCTGGGATATCGACGGCCGGGCGAAAAACATGCGGCTGTTCTACCGCACGAACACCAACCTGCCGGCCATCCAGCAGCTGCAGAACGTCCTGGACAACAGCAATCCCATCCAGCTGAGCATCGGCAACCCGAACCTGCGGCAGTCCTACGCGCACAGCCTCTTCTGGCGCTACCAGGCGACCAATACCCAGCGGTCGACGGTCTTCTTCGCCATGATCGGCGGCAGCCTGACCCGCGACTACATCGGTAAATCGACCTACCTGCCCAATTCCGGGTTCCCCATTTTTGATGAAATCGAGGCTCCCCGCGGCGCTTCCCTCAGCCGGCCGGTCAACCTCGACGGCAACAACAGCCTCCGCTCCTTCCTGACCTACGGATTCCCGGTCCGGAAAATCAAATCCAACCTCAACCTCGAACTGAGCTATAACCTGAACCACACGCCGGGACTGGTCAACGAGGCCCGCAACGTGGCCCGCTCCCATGCCTTCGGCGGCGGTATCTCCCTGAGCAGCAACATCAGCACCCAGGTCGACTTCACCTTGTCCCTGCGGCCCAGTTACAGCCTGGTGAGCAATTCCCTGCAGGTCGGCAACAACACTTCCTATTACAGCCAGCAATCCAGCCTCCGGTTCAATTGGATCATCATCGACGGCTTTGTCTTCCGCACCGACCTGGCCAACCAACGCTACACGGGCCTGTCCGGCGATGACTTCAACCAGGATTTCTGGTTGTGGAGCCTCGGACTGGGCAAGAAGCTCTTCGCCAATGAACGCGGGGAAATCACCCTTTCCGTCAACGACCTGCTCAACCAGAACCGCAACATCAGCCGGACGGTGACGGAGACCTATATCCAGGATACCCGTACCAACGCCCTGACCCGCTACTTCATGCTCACCTTCACCTACAACCTGCGCCATTTCGGATCGGGACAAAGCGGCAACGGACCGGCACCGGGCGGCATGCCCGGCTGGCAGGGCGGCCGACCGCCCTACGGTGGCCCGCCGCCCCACTGAGGGGCTTTTTCGGTCTCGTCATGCCTGTGGAATCCCGCCCGACCGGGACGGCCCCCTTCCAGAATTTGCGGCAGGGGCTTCCAAAATTCGACGCCGACATGTACTTTTGTGCCGTTCGCGGCCTACTTATGATGCGACAAGGCCCGTTCCTTTCCGGAGAGGTGGCAGAGCCTGGTTTATTGCATCGGTCTTGAAAACCGACGTACCGCAAGGTACCGGGGGTTCGAATCCCTCCCTCTCCGCATACCTAGGGTACCAAAATGTACCAAAATGCTCAAAACCAACGTTTTGGGCATTTTTTTTGCCCAAACGGGTGTACCAAAATGCACCAAAATGTACCCCTGTTGGGTGGCTTAGCGGGTTGACTTTTTAGAAACCCAAAAAAGTCAACCCAGCTTTGTTACAAAATGGTACATAATGGTAATGATGGTCAGTGAGTTACGAGTAGGTTTTTTCGTCTAAGTTTACCACCTTTGAAATGGAAATGGAGGGCTTAATTAACGTTAAGTCAGATGGGGCGCAAACCAAATTGTCGCATAGCCAATATGTGTATATTTGCTCCAAAAAGT
>CAZNLJ010000021.1:0-90028 GCA_964573725.1 uncultured Saprospiraceae bacterium | reverse complement strand
GCTATGTGAATAATTTTTCAGCTTTCAAAAATTCTGACCTGCGAAAGGTCAGTTAGATATTTTGAAATTTACACATTGTAACGTACTTTTGCTATCACAATCCTTGCTTGACAAGCGCAGGTTCTTGGTTGCCGACTGAATGGCAAGGATTTTGCCTCCCAACGATTACACCGGGTCCCATTCAAAGAAACCCACTGCTTCCCAACTAAGCACCCGGTTACTCCACAACAACTGCTCTGGTATTTTTCCCCCGGGATAGCCCGCTACAATTATTTCTTGTCGGGTTTACCCTTTCATGTCTACACCGTATCCACAGGTCGTACACACCCGGACGCATGTAACCCAAGGTACTCATTTCGATGCAATCAGCCCATGTGATCCGAGGGGTCTCGTGATTTTCCGCACGCCGTCCCCCTCCGGACCGGTGAAGGTGACGGGTGGGGCGATGATACAGCCGCAAGTTTTCCCGGTAGCGGGCAGTAAGGCGGTAATTGGCAGGCATTCAGGACAAAGACGACCCGGATTGGGCCGATATCCCGTCAGGTTGGACGGACGGGCGACAAAACTGTGAATTATAAGACTGTGAACAATACACCACACCCGGAGCTTACCGTGATCATTCCGGTCAAGCCATTCGACAACACCATCCAGGCTTGCCTGGACGCACTGGCCGAAAGCCATCACGATGCCTTCGAGGTCGTCCTTATGCTGGACGGCTGGGATGACCAGGGCCAAATCGTATGGAAGGGACACCAACCCTTCCGCAAGGGCATGCACCCCAAGGCCGGTCCCTCCGCCTGTCGGCACCAGGGCGCCCTGATGGCCGGCGGGGAATGGATTTGTTTCCTGGATTCGGATGTTCTCGTGAAGCCGGGAACCTTGTCGGGTGCCCTGGCCCTCCTGGACAGGAACGGCGAGGACGGACTGGTCGGGTCCTATGACGACGACCCGCCGAACAGCAGTGTCTGTTCCCGGTTCCGGAACCTGCTCCACCATTTCCACCACCAACGCAACGAAGGGGCGGTGGGCGTGTTTTGGGGCGCTTTCAGTGTGGTCCGCCGGGAACGCTATCTACGCTCCGGCGGGTTCGATGCCCGCCGCTACCGGCAGGCGAGCATCGAGGACATAGAACTCGGGTACCGCATGCTGGACCTGGGGATGACGGTTCGCCTGCACCCCTCGATCCAGGTGAAACATTTGAAACATTGGACCCTGCGGAATATGATTTACACGGACCTCTTCCTCCGGGCAAAACCCTGGACGGAATTGCTGTTGACCCGGGAGGGACAGCCGATCGGTCAGCTGAACCTGAGCAACCGGGAAAAACTGTCCGCAATGACCACCTTGGTACTTTGGACCAGCCTGGCCCTGGGTATCGTCGTCTCCCCCTGGTATTGGTTGGGAATAGGCTTGGCATTCGGCTTCTTTGTGTTGCTGCAGCGCAGCTTCTACCGGTTCGGTGCCACCCGCTTCGATCCGCGCCAACTTCCGGTCGTATTCCTGCTGCACCACGTGTATTTCATGACCGCCATTTCCGGCTATATGCTGGGACAGGCATCCGTACGCAAAATCAAACTTTGGTGAAATGATTGCCGAAACGAAGATTGTCATCATTGGGGCAGGACCGGCCGGCCTGACGGCCGCATTCGAACTGGCGAAATCCGGTCGGCAAGGTATCGTCGTCCTCGAACAGGACCGACAGGTGGGGGGCATCAGCAAGACGGTCAACTACAAAGGCAACCTCATAGACATCGGTGGACACCGGTTTTTCTCCAAGTCCAATAAGGTGCTGAAATGGTGGGCGGATTTCCTGCCTATCCTCGATACGACCTCCGCGGTGGAAATCACTTACCACCAGCGGACAAGGGGCATGGAAAACATCATGATGCGGCAGGCCCGGTCCTCCATGCTGGTACGGCCCCGCAAATCCCGGATCTATTTCCGGCGTCACTTGTTCGACTACCCCCTGAAAATTTCCGTCTCCCTGTTCCAAAAACTCGGCATCACCTGGTCTGTCCAGGTATTCCGCGACATCCTGCTATCCCGGCTGCGCCCGATCGCGCCGGAACTGACCCTGGAACATTTCTACATCAACCGCTTCGGCAAGAAGTTGTACGAAACGTTCTTCAAGGATTACACCCATAAGGTATGGGGAAAACCCTGTTCCGAAATCAGCAGCGAATGGGGCCGGCAACGGGTCAAGAGCCTGGGCATCCGCCAAATCGTCTGGCACCACCTCGGTAAGATGTTCAAGCCGCTCCGCTATTGGCAGCGCAACGAGGCCCGTACCCTGACGGAAAAATTCCTGTATCCGGCCAAAGGACCCGGTATGATGTGGGAAAGGGTCTATCGGGAATGCAAGAAACTCGGGGTGCAGTTCGAATTGGGTGCCTCGGTCTGCGGCCTGAACCTGGCGGGTGGCCATATCTCCGCCGTCGTTTACCGCCAGGATGGGGAGGACAAGACCCTCCCCTGTGATGCGGTCTTCAGTACCATGGCCCTCAAGGACCTGGTCGCCGCCTTGTCCGAAGTACCGGATCCCGTGGCGAAAGTCGGCGCGGCCCTGGAATACCGCGACTTCATCATCGTCGGGCTGCGGCTCCGCGCGTTGCACCTGACCGAGGAGGACCGACGGGAATCCATTCAGGACAACTGGCTCTATATCCAGGAAAAGGATGTCAAGGTCGGCCGCCTCCAGATCTTCAATAATTGGAGCCCTTTCATGGTGTCCGGGGAAGGTTCCTGGATCGGGGCGGAATATTTCTGCGACCAAGGGGATGAGATCTCCGGCCGCTCGGACGAGGACCTGGTCCGCTTGGCCGTCGAGGAACTGCATTCCATCGGAATCATCCGGCGGGAAGATTTCCTCGACGGGCATGTGGTGCGCTGTGACAAGGCCTATCCTTCCTATACCGGCAGCTACCAGCAGATCGGGGTCGTCCGCAGTTTCCTCGGAACCATCGGGAACCTCTTTCCCATGGGCCGGAACGGACTCCACAAGTACAACAACCAGGACCATTCCATGCTGACGGCTTTCAAGGCGGTGGAGGTATACCTGAAGCAGGTCGAATCTACGGACGAAATCTGGGCCATCAACTCCGAGGAGGAATACCACGAGGAAGTGAAATGACCACCGCCTTCCTCAGGCCCGCAAACCGCAGGCGGGGCCTGAAGGTCGGTCCGGAGGCCGGTTTCATGGCGCCAGCTCGGCAAGACAGTAATCTCCATACCGAAAAATCAGGCGGTCGGGAACGGCCGGCGGCCTGCCTTCCCCCAGGTTGCCGAACAACCAGGGCTCGTCGCAGCGGGTGGCTCCACCCGATTCGATGTTCCGCAGCAAGGTCTCCGGACCAGGCAGCTTGCCGTAGTCCCGCGGATCGAAAAAGGAAAGGGCGACATCGTTCAGGTAATAGATGGCGGCATGGTGGTAGCCCCGTTCCCGTATCGTGGCACTGGCGGCGAGGTAGTCCTGCCCGACCGATGCGTACCAGGCCGGCAAAGGCATGGTGAGGGACCGGTAGAACTGCGGAATACTCACGCCGTAGCGGTAATAACTGTAGCCGGTCAGCGGCAGCAGCAGCCCCGCTACCGCCAGCCTGGCTCCCCATACCCGCACCGGCCGGCTAAGGGGCCGCAACCACCAGGCCGCGATCCGTACGCCGAACAAGGCCATGACCAATAGGTACGGCCATAGGAAGCGCAGCGGCTGCGGGGTGCCGCCCAATCGGTAATACCAGGGGGCAAAGGAAAGCACGAGGAACAGGTACCACGGCCAGAAATTCGGCATGGACAACCATCCGATGGTCCGGAATATGCCGGCCATTACCAACACGCCGGCAATGAGGTGCGGAAGATACCTCTTCAGCACATGGACCATCCGGTGGTAGCGAAAGGCATTGGTACGCTTGGATGGGGCAGCTTGCCGGTCCGGCTCCGGCGCATCCTTTTCCGGCAATTTGCCATGGGTGAGCAGGAACCGCGTTTCCTGGCCCGTCAGGAACAATGGCGCCAGCGGGTTGTTCACTTCCACCTGGTTCCGAAGTAGGGTGGGCAGGATGAATAACAGCGGGGTCAGGCCGGCCACAACCGCCGCCCGATACTGCCGCCGGTATCCGAGGTATATCGGAAGTGCCGCCATGGGCAATAAAAGCAAAATCCAATTGGTGTACTTGATGGCCAGCGCAGCCGAAAGCGCCGCCAAAGGCGCCGTAGCCCGCCGGCTGTCCCGGTACCGGAGCACCAACGTGAACCCCAGGAAGAAAAGGTAGGTACCCAAGGTGTCCACCTTGCCGGATCCAAACACAAAAAAGGTGGTCTCCGGAATCAGCAGGACCAGGCATACGACCAAAATGGCCCAACGGAAGGAAAGGTGACTGCGCGCCGTACTCAGGAACAGGTCCAGCAACAGGATGGTGAACAGTACGTCCGTCTGCAGGATCCCCGGCACGCCTGCCAAACCGTACGATAGGGAAAACAGATATTCCGCACCCTGCGGCATGGTCGTGTAGTTGGGTAGGTACGGGTTGAATGCCAATCCGAAATGGTAAATCCACTGGGCCGAGGGCACATAGAAACTCACTCCGTCGAAGTTCGTCGGCGGACTCCACAGCCGGAACAGGAAGGGTAGGAAAATGAAAACCACCAAAGGCACAAAACGGAGATGCCGGAAGCCGGTCCGCCGCAACAAGGTCCGGAGCTCCGGATAGGACAGCCCCAGCGCAACCGAAAAACACGCGTAGAAAAAATAATGGGCCTTGCCGGGGAACAGTCCCGCCATCAGGAAGTATACCGGATAAAATATGGCGAACCCCAGCCCGATGCTGGCATGCCCTCCCGTCAGGTCCCATCGGAACCGACGGATGGACTGATAACCCAAGGCCCATAGGCCGCCGATGACGAAGCCGGCGGACAAGAGCCCCAGGCCATGGGCCGCCAGGACCCTCGTCAGGTTTTCCAAGATCATACTTTCCGTGATTTGGCGGGTGACAATATCCCAGGGAGCACACAAAGATAGGCGAAAGCGTTCTGCCGGCAAGGGAATGGAGCCAGACTTCCGCCCGCTCCACCAAATTGTCCCGCCCCGGTTTCGATGTCAATTCCGCCGCGCCGGAATAATTTGCCGCTTCCGCCCTTTTTGCAGGATTTTTGCTCCTCGGTTACGGTCTCTCTTTTTCTGTCAACCATCCTTATGAAGGTCTCCGTCGTCATTCCTACGTACAACAGGCCGGAAAGCCTGCGCCGATGCCTCGAGGCATTCCGATACCAGACCCTGCCGGCCGGGCAGTGGGAAGTGGTGGTCGTCAATGACGGCGGACAGGATGTCCGTGCCGTCGTCGAGGCATTCCGGACGGATTTTTCCCTCACTTGCCTGGTACAGCCCAATGCCGGTCCCGCCAGCGCCAGGAATCGCGGCGGAAACTATGCCCGTGGACAAGTCGTCGCCTTTACGGATGACGATTGTACCCCGGAACCGGATTGGCTGGAACGTATCGTCGCGACATCTTCCGCCCTTGTCCTCCTCGGTGGTAAGGTGCACAATAACCTCCGGGAAGACCCCTATGCGGAAACCGGCCAACTCCTCATCGATTACCTGTACCGCACGTTCGAAAATACCCCCGACCAATTCTTCACCTCCAATAACCTGGCCCTCCGGCGGACGGACTTCCTGGCCCTGGGCGGATTCGACACTTCCTTCCCGACCTCCGCCGGGGAAGACCGTGAGTTCTGTGTCCGGGCCCGGAATAAGGGCTTGCGGCTGGTCTTCCGGGAGGATGTCCGGGTCCGTCATCACCACCGGTTCGATTTTTCCGCGTTCTATCGCATGCACCGCAAATACGGCCGCGCCGCTTTCGATTACCAACAGGCCGTGCGACGGTCGGCAATCCCCGCCACCCGCACGCCCCGGCTCCGCTTTTATGCGGAGATGGCCGCCTTTATCCTGCGGCAACCGCAATATTCCTTTTTCCGACGGCTCCATTTTGTCTTCCTGGTCGCCGTCAGCCAATTGGCGGTGGCACATGGTTTCTTTTCCCGAAAAAGGCAGGGTTGATACGCCTTGCTCCGGAACCAGCGGTGCAATCCGGGTTTGTCTGATAACGCATCTCCCGCACCTCGACCCTGCGGGAAATTAATTTTAAAACAATGATTTTCTGAATTTTAGCTTGTAAGTGCTTAGGTGCCTCCACCCGCATCGAAAATGGCGCGGGGCGCCGTCCCGCGCCCTAAAAAAGTTTGTGCGCGGCCGCCCTGTCCGCAAGGCGGGTAGCGCAGGTATAAACCCTTTGTGCATGAGTAGGTTGCGTTCTTATTCGATTATGCGGACCTTCCCTCAAAATATTCGATTCGTTGCTTGAGGTGCAAAAGATGCGTGATGATACATGCCGACCGTCCTGGAGCGTTAACGTCCCCCGGCACATTTTTATCCTCCCCGCGCAGCAAGGTGAAGGAATCCCTGTCGTCCCCCCCGTGGCTACCCCTTCGGCGCACGCTTTTCCACAATTTTAATCATTTGATTAAAATATCTGATCAAATCATTTGTCCGTTCGGAAGCGATTCCTAATTTGGCACCTGAAAAGCGAAAAAAAATGGACACAGGCCAGCGTAAGGAGGGGCCGGATCCGACCACGGAGGAGCGTATCCTGGAAGCGGCCCGGACGATATTCCAACGAAAGGGATATGCCGGAACCCGAACCCGCGATATTGCGGAGGCCGCCGGCATCAACCTGGCGTTGCTGAATTATTATTTCCGGAGCAAGGAACGCTTGTTCCAGCGTATCATGTTGGAGAGCGCCCAGCGTTTTTTCCAGACCATCCAGGCGGTCCTGAACGACGAACAGACCACGTTTTACCAGAAAATCGAGGCGATCCCGGGCTGTTATGCCGACTTGCTGGCCCGGGAGCCGGAGATGCCGATGTTCCTCCTGAGCGAAATCCGCCACCATCCGGACAGCTTGGCAAAACAACTGGACCTGCACGGTGTGATGGCCCGTTCCTGTTTTTTCCGCCAGTTCCGGACGGCCGTGGCGGAAGGCCGGTTTCCGGACATCCATCCTGTGCAGTTCCTGCTGAACCTGGTCGGAATGACGGTTTTTCCCTATCTCGCCAAACCCATGGTCCAAATCATCACCGCCCTGGAGGAGGAGACCCTCGACGGCCTGCTCCGCGAGCGGCGGCATATGATCCCGGCCTGGATCTTTGCGGCCCACGATATCCGACCGGAACCGACGGACCGGCCGGATCCAAAGGAAGGCGCGTCCATATAGCCCGGACAGGACCGCTTGTCCGCCGCCGGATTCCGGCAATTTTTTTTATTTAAAGTTAATCATTTGTTTTAATCAAAAATTTAGCGACGAATGAAAATGCGAATCGGACGGTGCCGGAACCTGCTGGCGGCCGGAGCGATCCTGGCAGGATTGGCCGGCCGGCAGCCGGCGGCCCAGCCCGGGATGGCGGCCGCCATCTCCCTGGACAGCTGCCTGGCATCCGTGCTGCACCAACATCCCCTGGCCGCCCAACAAGTGTGGATCGACCGGGCCGCCGAACTGCTCCGCGCCAATACCGGACGGGCCTTGTGGCCGCAGGTCCAGTTGACCGGACAAGCCTCCTGGCAGTCGGATGTCACCCGCGTCCCCCTGGAATTACCCGGCATGGTGATTCCGACCTTGGATCGCGACCAGTACCGGCTCGTGGCGGAAGTCGCCCAACCACTCACGGACGGACTCCGGGTCCGGCGGCAGGACATGCTGCTCCGCGCCGGTACCGCCGTCGAATCCGGGGAGCTGTCGGTCCGTCTCTACGGCTTGCGGGAACAGGTGGCCCGACTTTATTTCGGTATCCTCCTGCAGGATGCCTACCTTCGGCAACTCGACTTCCTGGAAAAGGACCTACGGGAAGGACTGGCCCGGATCCGGGCCGCCATCGACAACGGGACGGCCTTGCGCAGCCAGGCGGACCTGCTGCAGGCGGAGTTGCTCAGCCTGGACCAGCACAAGCGTTCCCGGACGGCCGCCCGACAGGCGCTGACGGACATGTTGTCGGCATGGGTCGGCCGCCCCCTCGGTGACAGCACCCGATTCGCCTTGCCACCGGTGCCGGACCTCCCGGATGCCATCGCCCGGCCGGAACTTCGCCTCCTGGATTTGCAACGACAACAGCTGGATGCGGAAAAAGCGGTGCTGGAAACCACCCGCCTGCCGAGGGTACAGGCTTTCCTGCAAGGGGGGTACGGCCGGCCCGGGCTCAATATGCTGGACAATGGCTTTGACCTGTTCTGCTTGGGAGGAATCCGGGTCGGCTGGAACTTGTCCCGGCTGTACACGCTCGCCAACGACAAGGAACTGCTGGCGGTGCGGCGCCGCACGCTGGATGTCCGGCAGGAGACCTTCCGGTTCCACACCCACCAGCAACTGCTCCGCCTGCATGGCGAAATCGAAGGACTCGAGGCCCTCCTCCGGAATGACGATGCCATCCTGGCCCTTCGGGAAAACATCATCGCAACCGGCCGGGAACAACTCGGCCAGGGTGTCATCACCTCCCTGGAATATCTTTCCCTGGTGAAAGCGGCAGACCTGGCCCGGCAGGAACGCGTGCTCCACGACCTCCAACGGCGACAAGCCGCCTGGTTGTTCCATTTCGCCGCCGGCGGAACGGAGGCTCCCGCTGCGCACTGATCCCGACCGCCTACTCCGGCCGCATGTGGCCGGAACCGACCCGCAATGACCGAACGACTCCTTGCTAAATCATCAACCGATCCATGAAATATACCACAGGCATCCCTTTGCTGCTCCCGCTGCTGCTCGCGCTGGGCTGCGGCCAACCGGCCCCCTCCTTCGACGCAACCGGTGCGTTCGAAACCGAAGAGACCATCATCTCCGCCGAGTGCAGCGGTGTCCTCCGGCAATGGTCCCTCTCGGAAGGAGACCACCTCTCGGCCGGACAAGTCCTGGGCTACATCGATACGACGGCCCTCTCGCTGAAAAAGGAGCAACTCTTCGCCCAAATCCGCGCCATCGGCAGCCGACTGCCGGATATCGCGGTCCAATCGGCCGTTTATGACCGGCAACTCGCCGTCAGCCAAGCTAAACTCGATTACCTCCGGCAGGAAAGGGAACGGCTGGACCTGCTGGTCCGGGCCGATGCCGCCACCCAAAAACAACTGGATGACCTGGATGCCTCCATCCTGGAGGTATCCCGGCAGGCGGAGGTCATCCGCCAACAACAGGCCGCCCAGGTGACCGCCCTGCAGACCCAACGCAAAGGGCTGTCCGCCGATCCGATGCCCCTCCTGGCCCAGGTGGCCGTCCTGGACCACCAAATCGCCCAATGCCGGATCGTAAATCCGGTGGCCGGCACCGTCCTCGCCTCCTATATCCGGCTCCATGAAATGGCAACCCCGGGAAAGCCGCTGTATAAGGTCGCCGACCTGTCGACCCTCTACCTGCGCGCGTATATCGACGGGGGACAACTTCCGGAAGTCCGCCTGAAACAATCCGTCGTCGTCCGGACGGACGACGGTGCCGAGGGCTTCCGCGAAGTCCCGGGCCTCATCTCCTGGATCAGCGACCAGGCGGAGTTCACCCCCAAGACCATCCTGACCCGCTCGGAACGCAACAACCTCGTCTACGCGGTGAAAATCCGTGTGGACAATCCGGACGGAAGGCTTAAGCCCGGTATGTACGGGGAAGTACAGTTCTGACCAATCGACAAACCATGGTGATCCTGGATGACCTGCGCAAACATTTCGACGGCGGAAAGGTAAAGGCCGTGGATGGCATCAGCCTCCGGGTAGGCCGCGGGGAACGCTTCGGCCTGATCGGACCGGACGGCGCCGGCAAGACCACCTTGTTCCGCCTGCTCACCACCTTGCTCTTGCCCGACGGGGGGACCGCCTCGGTCAACGGCTTCGACATCCGCCGGGATTATCGGCGCATCCGTGCTTCCGTCGGCTATATGCCCGGCCGTTTTTCCTTGTACAAAGACCTCACGGTGGCGGAAAACCTGCGGTTTTTCGCCACCCTCTTCCGGACCCGGCCGGAGGATGCCTACGACCTGATCCGCGATGTCTATGCCCCGCTGGAGCCGTTCCGCCACCGGCAGGCCGGTAAGTTGTCGGGTGGGATGAAACAAAAACTGGCGCTCTGCTGCGCCTTGGTCCACCGGCCGGAAGTGCTTTTTCTCGACGAACCGACGACCGGGGTGGACGTGGTCTCCAGAAAGGAGTTCTGGGATACCCTGGATCGCTTGCAGGCATCCGGACTGACCACCGTGGTATCGACGCCCTATATGGACGAGGCCGACCGTTGCGACCGGATCGCCCTGGTCCAGTCAGGCCGCCTGTTGGCGGTGGACACGCCGGCGGGGATCATTCGCGCGTATCCCCGGGAATTGTTTGCCGTTTGGGCGGATGACATGAGCCGGCTGCTGGCCGACCTGCGGCGGCATCCTTCGGTGGCGACCTGCTTTTCCTTCGGGGAGACCCACCACCTCTCTTTCCATCGCGCGGACGAGCCGTCCCGGTCGGCATTCCTGGCCGACTTGCGGCGGGACCATACCAATGTGGGCCTGACCGCCATCCGACCCGGTATCGAGGATTGTTTTATCCAATTGATGCAATGAAAGAACAACCAGTCATTTCGGTCCGGGCACTGACCAAACGGTTCGGCGGGTTCACCGCAGTGGACCGGATCAGTTTCGATGTCGGCCGCGGGGAAATCTTCGGGTTCCTGGGCGCGAACGGTGCCGGCAAGACGACCGCCATGCGGATGCTCTGCGGCTTGTCCCGACCTACCGCCGGCTCCGCCACCATCGCCGGATTCGACATTTACCGGCAGACCGAATCGATCAAACGGAAAATCGGCTACATGAGCCAGCAATTCTCCCTCTACGAGGACCTGACCGTCCGCGAAAACATCCGCTTTTACGGTGGTATCTACGGATTGCCGGCGGCACAGGTCCGCCGACGGGGAGAAACCCTGCTCGGTCAATTGGGCATCGAGCCGGTCGCCGACCAGCTGGTCGGCTCCCTGCCCCTGGGCTGGAAACAAAAACTGGCCTTCTCGGTGGCCATTTTCCATGAGCCCCAAATCGTTTTCCTCGACGAACCGACCGGCGGGGTGGACCCCATCACCCGCCGACAGTTCTGGGACCTCATCTACGCCGCTGCCGACCGGGGCATCACCGTATTCCTCACCACCCATTACATGGACGAGGCGGCCTACTGCCATCGGGTTTCCATCATGGTCGACGGGAAGGTGGAGGCCCTGGGGACGCCCCGGCAGCTGAAGCAACGCTTTGATGCCGACAACATGGAAGCCGTCTTCATCACCCTGGCCCGACGCGCCACCAGACAAGCCGATTGAATCATGCAGCAATTCCTGCTTTTCGTCCACAAGGAGTTCATCCACGTCTTCCGGGACAAGAAGACCCTGCTCTTGCTGTTCGGGCTTCCCGTGGCGCAAATCCTCCTCTTCGGGTTCGCCCTGACGAATGAAATCCGGCATGCCGGGGTGGTAGTGGTGGACCACGCCCACGATGCCTGGTCCCGCCGCCTGACCGACCGGGTCGCCGCCAGCAGCCATTTCGACCTGGTCTCCGTCGGGACGGACCCGACGGCAGCGGCGCGTGGCTTCCGGCGGGGGGAAGCCAAACTGGCCCTGGTCTTTCCTCCCGGTTTCGGTACCTCCCTGCTTCGGGAAGGTAGGGCCGACCTCCAGCTCATCGCCGATGCCGCCGACCCGAACACCGCCAATACCCTCGCCAATTACCTTACCCACATCATCATGGATTTCCAGCGGGAGGTACGGGACGGCACCGGGCCGCCCTATGATGTCCGCCTGGAAACCCGCATGGTGTACAACCCGTCCCTGCGGGGAGTGACGAACTTCGTCCCCGGGGTGATGGCCCTGGTGCTGTTGTTGGTCTGCGTGCTGATGACTTCCGTTTCCATCGTCCGGGAAAAGGAGCAGGGTACCATGGAGGTGCTCCTCGTCTCCCCCTTCCATCCGGTGTGGGTCATCCTGGCCAAGGCGGTCCCCTACCTCGCCCTGTCGCTGGTCAATCTCGGTGTCATCCTGTTGCTGAGCATCCAGGTGCTGGACCTGCCGGTGCGGGGCAGCCTCCTGCTCCTGGTCGCCGAAAGCACCCTGATGATCCTCACCGCGCTCTCTCTCGGCCTGTTGATTTCCAACCTCACCGCTTCCCAACAGACGGCGATGCTGATATCGTTGATGGGCATGCTCCTGCCGACTATCCTGCTGACCGGGTTCATGTTCCCCTTGGAGAACATGCCCCTACCCCTGCAGGTGGTTTCCAATCTCCTCCCGTCGAAGTGGTACTATGTCATTGTGAAGGACATCATGGTCAAGGGCCTCGGTTTTGCGGCCGTTTGGAAGGAAACGGCCGTGCTGGCCGCCATGACGGTTTTCCTCCTGGCCCTGAGCATTCGCAACTTCAAGACTCGTCTGGCATGAACACCTTGCGTCACCTTTTGCAAAAGGAGTTCCGGCAGATATTCCGGAACCCCGCCATCCTGCTGATGATCCTGTTCATGCCGGTCGTCCAGCTGCTGGTATTTCCGCTGGCGGCGGATTACGAGGTCCGGAACATCCGGCTGGCTGTCATCGACCAGGACGGGTCGGACTATTCCCATGCCCTCCTGACCAAGGTCGCCGCCTCCGGTTATTTCACACCGGTGCATGTCGGTCCGGTCTACGCGGAGGGCTTCCGGCTGCTGGAGCGGGACGGGGTGGACCTGGTGCTGGAGGTCCCGGCGGGTTTCGAGCGGTCGATGGTGCGGGAACAAAGGGCTTCCCTGGCGGTTTCCATCCATGCCGTCAACGGGGCGAAAGCCGCCGTAGGCGGTGTCTATCTCGGCAGGATCCTGGCCGCTTTCAACCGGGAAATCCGGGAGGAATGGCTGTTCCCTCCGGTGCGGCAAGGGACGGGCATCTCGGTTTCCGTTCGTTTCTGGTACAACCATTTCATGAATTACCGGATTTTCATGGTGCCGGCCATCCTGGCCATCCTGGTGACCATGGTCGGGGTGTACATGTGCGCCCTGAACATCGTCAAGGAGAAGGAAGTCGGCACCATCGAACAGATCAATGTCAGCCCGGTCCGGAAGTACCAGTTCATCCTCGGCAAACTGCTGCCTTTCTGGCTCATCGGTATTGTTGTCTTTACCCTGGGGTTGGGGCTGGTGGCCCGCATCGTATATGGTATCGTTCCGGCCGGAAGCCTGCTGCTCTTGTATGCCTACCTGGGGCTGTACCTGGTGGCCGTCCTCGGCATCGGTCTCCTCATCTCCACCTATTCGGATACGCAGCAGCAGGCCATGTCGCTCGCCTTTTTCTCCACGATGATTTTCATCCTGATGAGCGGCCTGTTCACACCGGTGGAGAGCATGCCTGCCTGGGCGCAGACGATGGCCCGGCTGAATCCGGTCACCTATTTCATCGAGGTGATGCGCCTGGTGGTGGTCAAGGGGAGCACGTTCGACGATATCCGCCGGCATTTTGTCGTCATGGCCGTTTTCGCGGCCGGTATTCACACCTGGGCCATCCTGCAGTACCGGAAAACCGACTGAGCGAACGGCAGGAACCGGCCTGGCTTCCCCGAAAGCGGCGCCTTCGCCGTCAGGTTCCGCACGTGCCGTGTCGCCCTTGCTTTGTCGACGGTAATGCCATACCTTTGGAAAAAGCCTGCCGTAGGGAAACAGCTGGGTCCGGTCCTTCCCCCGGCAATTGGCAGGCCGTCGCCTTGCCCGGCCGGTACCCATCTTTCCCCATGGCAGGAAAATACAAACAGCTCCCCATGGCAAATTCCCGCTTCCGCCCAGCCGGCCCCTTGTTACCGCTGCTGACCGTTTTCCTGTCCGTGTTACCGTTTCACCTGGCAGGACAACCGGAGGGCAACCCACTGGAACAAAGGCTGATGGAATCCGTCTGGCGTTATGCCTATACCTTGCATGCCACTTCCAATACCGTACTACACCGGGCGGATCGGGATTATGCCTTTTTTCTGTATTTCCGGTACGACCATACCTATCGGGAATCCTTGCAAGGGGAGGAGGAGCGCGGAAACTGGTCCATGGAGGGCCGCACCCTGTCGTACCGGTTCCAGCACGTCGAGCGCTTCGAGGTGGTCGTGTTGAATGAGACGATGTTGGTGCTGGAATTCACCCAGCGCAACAGCCAGGGGGTCTACCAGTACCATTTTGTCCGGGTGGCTCCCGGCGACAATCCTTTCTCGAGGCCGGCCAATGAGCTGCCCACCGTCACGGTAGAAGCGGAAACGGAGGAAGTCGTGTTGGCCGACCAGCCTTTGACCCGGTCCTGGCGCCGTTGGCGCAGGCGCGACCGGCTCCGCCCCGGCCCCCCGGCCGCCCCCGCCCCCCTTATCCAGGTCGAATTGAACGGCGGCGGATATTACGGCGGCATCGACCCGGTCTTCCGGAATTTCATCCGCATCAAGACGGACGGGCGGTTGGTACGGGAATTTCAAAGCGAACACCAACCCCTCCTGGTCATCCGGCGGGACATTGGCCGGGACGAGCTGGAGGCTTTTGCGGCCTACGTCCTGCGGGAGGGGTTCTTTGACATGGATAGGCTGTATGATTGCGGCGACCCGGCCTGCGAGGACCGGAAATCGGAACCGCCGACACCGGTACCGCTGCGCTTGTCCATCACCTACGGCTTGCGGAAGCACGTCGTCACCGTGGCCATTTTCGGGGATGACGACCGTCGACAGGCCTATGTCGAGTATCCGGAAGCCCTGGGCCGCATCATCGGCACCATCGAAAAAATGGCCAATACCAACGGGACCATGGTCGTGAAATGAGCGCCTTGCCGGGCTTTTTCAGGGGAAACAGCCGGCCAGGGTGATGGTCAGGACCCCTCCGGGCAGCACCTCGAACGATTCCAGCAGCGTAGCGACAGATCCCGCCCGGAATTCGACCACCGCTTCCGCCCCGATGGTTCCCTGTGCCGAAATCTCGCCGTTCGCCGCATACACGCCACTGTCGATGGTGGCGGCGGAGAGGGTGAGGGTTTCGGCACAATGGATTTTAAGCTGGTAATCTTCCGTTTCCCCGGCCGGCAGGACGGTTTGACAGCCATCCGCGGCAGTCAGGGGAACGGTGCTGCCGCGCAACCGCATGGTGTAGCTTCCGGTATCCGGATGCGCGGGGATGGTGAACGGGAACGTGAGGGTATCCTGGCCGGGGACGTACCCCAGTTCGAAGAACTCTCCCGGGTCCAGGAACGAGCCGTTGCGGTCCAGGTCCATATACAGCGCCACATACAGGGGCTGGCTGCCGGATCGGATAAGCAGGGGATAGGTTTCTCCCAGCTGGACAGCGGGGCCGTCCGGGTATGCGGTATGATTCTGCCCGTTGGGGGAGCAGCCGCTCTCCAGCTGTTGATAGCCGGCGAGGGAGAAACCGTCTATGAAATGGCCGTCGGTGCAGGCCAGCTCGTAGCCCGGCAAGAGGCAGCAGCCGAGGGGGAGGTCCAGTTGCAGCGGGTTGCCGGCATAGAAAGTCAGGCAGTCCGGCCGTGCCGCCAAGCGGACGGCCACCTGGTAGGTCCCCGCACCGAGCTGGCCGAAATGCGGATCGGCCTGCCAAGTCAACCCGCTGTCGATGCTGTACTCGAGGTCGAAGAGGGAGGAGGCCTGCACCGTCAGGCTACCGGTCGCAGGGAGCTGACAGGCAGGATGGACGGCCGTGACGCTGTCCGGCAGGGGCGGTGCACAATAGCCGGGCAGGAAGACGCCGGCGAAACAGCTGTCCGGTATGGGCAGGTAATCCGTCGGATGGGGAATCCAAACGGAATCCAGGCAAGCGGGCAACAGCCCCTCCTCCCAGTTCCGGCAATCCGACCAATCCGCCGAGCCCCCGTTGCTGGTCCAGACCGGGACAAGGTTCCGGGCGGGCGGTAGCGCGGCGGGCAATTGCGCGGGTGCCGAATAGGTCATCTTGAGCCAGCATTTTTGCCCCGGGGTGTCATTGCCCAGGTTCCGGATTTTCATGGTGACCCAACCGGTGCCGGCCGGCACGAAAGCACCGGCGAGGGAATCCTGCAGCAAGGTGTCGGCATGGAGCATCTCACCATGCCGGTTGTGGAAGGAAAGGAGGA
Organism: uncultured Saprospiraceae bacterium; assembly: GCA_964573725.1. Taxonomy (GTDB): domain Bacteria; phylum Bacteroidota; class Bacteroidia; order Chitinophagales; family Saprospiraceae; genus UBA6168. The sequence goes on along the minus strand of CAZNLJ010000021.1, from coordinate 73,895 downwards.
GCGGATGGCCCGGCGACCCCGGATAGAGGGTATAGGAGACGGTCGAGCCGCCTTCGGGAAAAATCTTTCCGACGACCCGGCTGTGGGTGGAGTAGCCGGGTGTCCGTCCGCCCTGCCCCAGGGAAGCACAATGACTGTCGCCGAGGTCGTCCTCCATCTCCCACTCCTGGGTGGTGGGCAGGGGCGGATTGAGGTGGGCGTTCACCTGGACGGAGTCGGGCCCCCAGATGGCATAGCCGTGGTAATGGGCACCGTGGTCGGCGTAGTCGCCGCTATAGGCAAAGGAGGGGTAACCGACCGCGCGGACCTTGATGTTGACGCGGTTGGCCGTCCCGCCGCCGGAAGGTCCGAGGACGGTGGTGGTGGCGGCGAATCCGCCGGAATGGTCGCGCAGGACGGTGCCGATGGGGAAATCGGTATCCACCCACACATCCTGGTCGGTGGTCCAGCTGTCGGTAATCCCGATGATGGCCCGGCCGCTGCGTTCGATGACGAGTATATCGTCGTTGTTATTGCTGGCGGTCACGTTGTTCCAGAGCGACGGCAGGTTGCTGGGGACGCGGTAATCCCCGGCCTTGAAGCCGAGGGCCCCATGGCACCGCATGATATTGGCGAGATCCCGGTGGACCGGCAGCTGGGTGCTGTCGGCGGGCAGGTGGGTCCAGCGCCGACCGGTATTGGCGATGTTGAAGAGGTCCTCGAAAAAAACCTGCGGATTGCCGTCCATGGCGCATATGGCGGCATAGGCGGCGCCGAGCCGGGGTTCCCGGATGTCGACATGGGGGGAGAGTTCCTGGCTGTTGTTCCAGCCGTTGACGTTGCCCAGGGAATCGGTGGTAGGCCGGTAGGTGTCGTGATTGTTGACGAAAGGGACGGTCCGATGGATCCGGACGCTGTTGCTGTCGATATACCGGAACCCTTGCTGGGCACCGGGCAGGTTGCCCATGTCGTAGGCGCCGTTCCCATGGATCATGCCGTAGATTCCGCCGTTGGCATCGAAGGCGCGGAGGTTGAAGTCAAAGGTTCCGGAGCGTCCCTGGACGGCGGCCGACCAGGCGTCGAGTTCCGAGGTGCCGCCCACCCATTCGCCGACGGAAAACATTTCGTTCCCCCCGTTCGCCCATTGGGCCTGTTGTTGCAGGTTGTAGAGGAAATCTTCCGACACGTAGGGTGGGAAATGCTTGACGGCATCAATGCGGATGCCGTCGAAGCCGAGTTGTTTCTTATACCAGACCAACCATTCCCGGGTATGCTTGCGCATGTATCCGTTTTGGGCGCCGATGCCCCCGTTCTGATAAGGGGAGTAGGCGGATTGGTCGGGGTTGTAGGCGGCGTTGCTGCTGGGCCCGTAGGCATCGTCGTAGTAGCAGACATCCGGCCCGAACGCCTGCCAGCACCAGGCATCGGCGGCGGCGTTGCACAGCCCGGCGGAACAGCTGTGGGCCAGGTTGGGGTGGAAGTTGGGATGGTTCTTCGGGAAACGGCCGGTCCGGGACAGGTAATCGGCCGCCGATTGGTCGGTGGCAGGCGACGCATAGGAAGTGTACCTGAAATTTTTCCAGTTGTCCGTGCAGGGCGCGACCGGGGCGGCGGGGTCCTGGCCGCCGCTGCCATCGTCGCTGCCGGCACCGATGACGTGGTTGGGCACGATGTCCTGAATGACCTCGATACCGTTCGCATGCAGCACGGCGACCATGCGGAGCAGCTCGTCCTTCGTCCCGAGGCGGGTGCTGTCACTGCCTTTCTGAAACTTGTCCCCCAGGTCGTAATGGTCGAACGGCGCATAACCGACGACCCGTCCGTTGTTCTTGACGGAGGGGGGTATCCAGACCGCATCCACGCCCATCGTGCGGAGCCGGGGCGCCAGGTCGGCGAGGTAGTTGGCCCAGCCGTGCGGGTAGTTGTTGTTCCAATAGTCCCACCAGAATCCCTGCAGGACAACTTTCTTGACCTGGGTGCCCTGTGCGACGAGGAGGCCGGCGGAAGGGCCGGCCAAGGCCAGCAGGAGGATTAGGGTGGATATCCATCGATGGATGGGCTCCGGTCCGTAACCGGACCGGGAAGCGTCGTATGACAGTCGCATGATGCAGGGGTTTGCCTGGAGGAATAAGATGACTTCCTGGGCCGAACAAGCGGGCGCCGCCCCGAACGGAAACGACGGGACGGGCGGATGCAGGTCGGCCCTCATCCGTTCGGTGGTACAAATATCGGCATATGTCCGTGAACTTGGATTAGACGAGGATTAAAATTGCTTTGCACACCTTTTTGCCGCTGTAAATATCGTCGGGGGAGGAGAAAGCGGAAGGGGTTGCTGCGGGTCAGGAAGGACGCAGGGCATCCACAAAGGAGATGGCATCGAAAAGACTGGGGAGGATGGTCGTCCCGTCGGGAACCTTGACCGGATGGGCGGCGACGAGGTAGCCTGTCAGCAGCAGGTGGCTGCCGGGGGCCGCCTGTTGCAGGTTTTCCAGGTAGCGTTGGACGGGTTCCCGGTTGAACGTTTCGGAAAGGATGGTGAAGACGTAATGGGGCTGTAGGATCTGGCAGGCATCACGCAGGTCGACCAGGGCGAGGTTGGGCCCCAGGTTGACGGCTTGGAATCCCCGCTTTCGGATGAGGAATTGCATGAAAAGGAGGCTGAGCTCCTGTTGTTCGTCCCGGGGCAGGTACAGGAGAAAGCGCGGGGACTTCTTGTTGGTTTCCAGGGGCAGTTGTTCGATGGCGGCGACGAGCTTGTTCCGGATGAGCAGGGTGATGAAGTTTTCCTGGATCGGCTTGATGGATCCGGTCAGCCAGAGCAGGCTGAGTTTTTCCATAAACGGATATATCACCTGCAGCATGGTTTCCTCAAACCCCAGCTGATCGATGTGGTTGTCGAGGATCCGGGAAAACTTGTACTCGTCCATCTCGATGACGGAGAGGGTGAGGACGTCGAGCTCCGCATCCAGGCCGATCCGGATGTCGCTGACCGTACTGGCTTTTTCGGCGATCGCTTCCTTGGTCATCGCCGCAATCTTGGATATCTTGAAGCCGTGGCGGTTGAGCAGGGCGATGTTCAGGAGCAGTTGCAGGTCGGCATCCTCGTAATATCGGATATTGGTTTCGGTACGCTTGGGCCGGAGCACACCATAGCGCTGTTCCCACATCCGGATGGTGTGGCTTTTTATACCTGAAAGCTTTTCTAAATCGCTGATTGAATAAATTGCCATCGCCGTTCAAAGTCGTTACTTCCGCCAGCTGAGTTATTTTATCGATCGATCGAAAACTAACAAATATGATGTTACACAAGATTTCAAGGGTTTGAAACAGGGCTGCCTCAAAAATGTTTATTCCCGCGGCCATATTTGTGACGCCGCTCCGGCCGGCCGGCGGTTTGTCCCGCCAATACGGGCATCCTGCCGACAGCCCCGAAGGTTGGCCCTTGCCGAATGGAATTTTTACCTAACTTAGCCACCCGAATGCCCGCGGCGCCGATACCTTGCCCGGAACGGGAATTCCATGGAACCGAAGCATCATTAACAGCAGCTATCGTATGAAACCGACTTGTACCCATCCTTTTCCGAAAGTTCTCCCCTGGCTGGCAGGTCTCTTCCTGACGGCTCTTGTCGGCGTACCGGGCAACGACGCCGCCGCGCAATCCTGCACCTACACCATCCAGATGCTGGATTCGTTCGGAGACGGATGGAACGGCGGGGTGCTGACGGTGACTTCCGCCGGCGTGGTCACCACACACACCCTGCCCACGGGCTCCTCCGGCACCTCCACGTTCCAGGTCACCCACGGGGAACCCGTCCTCATCAGCTGGACGGCCGGATCCTTCGCCTTCGAACCGAGCTTCAACTTGCTGGATGCGGACGGTACCGTCATCCTTTCCGTCGGAAATCCCATTCCGGCCGGTGTGGTCTTCGACGGGGTGGGCATATGCCCGAATTGCCCCATCCCCAATCCCAACTTGGTCATCATCAGCCAAATCACCGATTCGACCGCTTTCGTGAACTGGCTCTCGGTCCCCGAAGCCGAACACTACCTCGTCGAATACGGCCCGGCCGGATTCCCTTTCGGCAATGGTCTCCAGCTGGATATGACCGCCTCCCAGGTGACCCTCGAAGGCCTCAACCCCTGCCTGGAATATGAAGTCTACCTGGCGGTCTACTGCGGGGTGGACAGCACCAGCTCCTACATCGGCCCCTATACCTTCGAGACGGCCTGTACGCCCGCCGCCCCCGGGGATACCTGCACCTATACCCTCGAGTTCTATGATTCCTTCGGCGACGGCTGGAACGGCTCCTCCCTCACCGTGACACATAACGGAACCTCGACCGCGTACACCATGCCCGGAGGCTCCGCCATCACCCATACCTTCGAGGCCATCAGCAACCTCCCCATCACCTTCACCTTCTCCCCAGGCGCTTTCCTCAACGAAACCTCCTACGATATCATCGACCCGAGCGGTACGGTCATCTTCTCGGACGGCCCCTTCCCCCAAACCGGGGATGTGTTCACCACCATCGCCTGCCCGACCTGTCCCGGCCCGTTGGATGCCTGGATGAGCGACGTCAACGCCACCAATGCCGTCATGTCCTGGCTGCCCGCCGCCGATGCCGACCCCTCCCATACCTATATTGTCGAATACGGGCCCATCGGCTTTACCCTCGGAACCGGTGCTTCGGATACCCTGCCGGGCGGCAGCACCGCAGCGCTCCTGACAGGACTGATGGAGAACTCCTGGTACAATGCCTATGTAAAACTGGATTGCGAAACGGAGTACAGCCGATGGGTCGGCCCCCTTTTCTTCCACACCATCTGGCTCGGGGATGTCGGTGTGTCGGCCATCATTGCGCCGGATCCGGCGGTGAGTTGCGACCTCACGGACAATGAGGTCGTCACCATCGGCCTGACCAACTTCGGACAACTGCCCCAGACCTTGTTCGAATTCTATTTCTCCGTGAACGGCCAACCGGCCCCGGTATCCGTTCCGCAGGACGGATTCTTCACCGGCGTGGTCGGGAACGACAGCACCCAATTCATTTCCTTCGAAACAACCTGGGACTTCTCCCAGCCGGGCTTCTACTTCATCGAAGCCTGGACCCAAATGGAAGGGGACAGCAATGTCCACAACGATACCTTCCGGCTGGAAATCACCACCGCCTTCCCCAAACCGCTGGTCGAAAATTTCGAGGACAATGCCATCCCGGCCGGTTGGACCAATTCCGGCTTCCTCTACGCGCCGAACGCCCATAACAACCCGTCCTATGTGGCGGCGGCCAACCTGTACTCCTTTAACCCCACCTTCACCATCAATACCTACCGGTTCGGACCGATCGTGGAAGGGGACAGCTTGTTCTTCGATTACCGATATGTCAATTGGTCCGCCGGTACCATCGCTACCAACATCGGGGCAAACGATAAGCTGTTCGTCCTGGTGTCGGATGATTGCACGGAAACCTACGATACGGTCCACATCGTCGACAATACCAATCATGTCGTGTCCAATATGCTGGCCACCAAGGCCGTATCCTTGGAAAACTATGTGGGGAAAGCAATCAATATCCGCTTCCATGCCGTTTGGGGCGCCGGCGATTATTGGCTGGATATCGATAACATCAATGTGCCGGGCTGCCCGGAATCGCTCCAGCTTGTCGGTGCCGTCACCAACTCCCTGGAAGGGGATTCCACCGGGGGGGTCAACCTGACGGCTTATCTTTCCCAGGGAGACCTGCAGGTGGTCTGGCTCAACGCGGTGGGCGATACGGTATCCACCGAGGAGGACCCGACCGGACTGCCGACCGGTACTTATTATGTGTATGTGACCGACGGGAACGGCTGCCAGGATTCGAAATCCTTCGATGTCGGAACCTTGGTGTCCACCCAAGCTGCCGTCCCGGCGCTCGCTACGGTCCGCTTGTATCCCAACCCTGCCAGGACGGCCGCTTTCCTGGAAGTGGACCTGGCGGAATCCCGCGATGTCCTCGTCCGGCTGTTCGATACCCAGGGAAGCCTGCTTCTCGAATCCAAGCGTGAACAGGTCGACCATTTCGTGGAGGAGATCGATGTCAGCCTGTTCGCCGCCGGTATGTATATCGTACAGGTGGTCTCGGATGGCCGGCCCCACTACGCACGGCTCGTCATCGCCCACTGACCTTCCTCCGCCCACCAACCGGTATCCGCCCTGTTCGGCGGATACCGGTTGGCTTCCGGCCATGCCCTTTCCCCCCGCTTGCCCGGCGAGACGGTCGAGACGGAAAGGCCCAGGCCCGGACAGCCTCCTCCAATGCCGCATCGTCGAAGTAATAGGGGGCATCCGATGTATGCCCGATTTTGGTCCGGGAACGGTCCCTGCTCCACCCAGCTTTCCAGTCGGACCATTTCTCCTCCCATTCGTGCCGTTCCGGTGGTTCCGAACGGAAAATCACGTTTTTTTTAAACTAAAATGTTTCCCCGGCTGTATTGATAAAATGGCCGGTCCAGGCCGGAGTCCGGAATCAGCACCCGCCATCGGCCGATGGTCGCAGGGTGAGGAGCCGTGTCGGAAGCTTTGGCAAAACCTTCCGGGATAAGACGGGTGAAAGACCCGTCCCATACCACCTCGGCAAGGACGATGGGAAGCATGGGGAATTGGCCGGCCGGTTAAAAAAAGCGAGCAGCATGAAGATAGGAGTCGTATGTTATCCCACATTCGGTGGAAGCGGGGTCGTGGCCACGGAACTCGGCATCGGCCTGGCCAAGAAAGGACACGAGGTACATTTCATCACCTATCGCCGGCCGGCCCGCTTGAGCACCTTCCAGGAAAATGTCTTCTACCACGAAGTGACGGGAGAAGATTATCCCCTCTTCGAATATCCTCCTTACGATACCGCCTTGGCCAGCAAAATGGTGGAGGTGGTCAAATTCGAGAACCTCGACCTCTTGCATGTTCATTACGCCATTCCGCATGCCGCCGTAGCGTACATGACCAAAAAGATCCTGCTGCAGGGCGGCCGGTATGTGCCGGTCATTACGACCTTGCATGGTACGGACATCACCCTGGTGGGGGAAAATCCCGCATTCAAACCGGTGGTGGAGTTTTCCATCAACAAGTCGGACGGCGTGACGGCCGTCTCCAATTTCCTGCGGGACAAGACCTACCAGCATTTCAATATAGATCGGGAAATTGCCGTCATCTATAATTTCGTGGATTTCGGCCGTTTTCGCCGGATTGACAAGGATCATTTCAAGAAGGCGATCGCCCCGCAAGGGGAAAAGATAATCACCCACATCTCGAATTTCCGCAAAGTGAAACGGGTGGAGGACGTCGTGGAGGTCTTCCGGCGGGTCCATGACAAACTCCCTTGCAAGCTTCTGCTCATCGGCGACGGGCCGGAGCGTCGGCATGCGGAGGACCGCTGCCGCCAACTCGGCATCTGTCCCGAGGTACGCTTCCTGGGAAAGCAGGATGCAGTCGAGGAAATCCTCGGAATTTCCGACCTGTTCCTCATACCCTCGGAGAACGAAAGTTTCGGCCTGGCGGCATTGGAAGCCATGGCGTGCGAGGTACCCGTCCTGTCCTCCGATGCCGGTGGATTGCCCGAGGTCAATATTCATGGCGAGACAGGGTTCATAAGCCGTATCGGGGATGTCGAGGATATGGCAGCCCACGCCGTCCAACTCCTGGGAAATGAGGAGCTGCTGCAACAGTTCCGAAAAAATGCGCTCCGGCAGGCGAAGCGATTCGACATTTCGGATGTCATCAAGGAATATGAGGCGTACTACGAGGAAGTGATCGAAAAATCGCAGCTTGTCACCCGAAACTGAACAGGTAGGGGAGAGGTGGTGAGAAAAGTTTTTTCCGTTCCCGCGAAACGAAGGATGGTCCGGCCGTACCGGCTTCCGGGGCTTTCCGGTCGGCGGCCGGCCAGGTAAGCCTGCGCGTAGGATGATTCGGTTTGCGACAAAGTGGAAAAGGACGATTCCCCGGCGCTCAGAACTTCACCCCGATGGTCGCCAGCAGTCGGTTTTGGGTACGGTCGGATGCGACGGAGGAGAACGGGGCCTCGGCCGTCAGGTAGGGTTCGTAACGGACGGATTGCATCCTGTGCAGGAAGACCAGGTCCAGAAAGAAATACTCCCCCCGTATACCGCCTCCCAGGCTGAGTTGATGCGAGGGGTCCTCCCCGGTGAGGAAGGGGTCCGTCAAGTAGGCATATCCTCCCCGTATCCGGTGCTTTTCCCAGGCGAATTCCCCGCCCAGGCGTAGGTTGACGGCGGCGCGTAATTGCCCGGCGATCTCGTCGTTCAGCTCGGTCTCATAGGCCAGGTCCGCCTCGTTGGTGGTCTGGTTGAAACGGAACTGCGAACGGCTGTAATCCAACCATTCCACTTCCGCACTGACAAACCCGTTGCGTCCGAAAATGAAGCCGGCACTGCCGATGACCCGCCAAGGCGATCGGATCTGGTACTGGAAAGATCCTTCGGGCGACAAGGCTTCCCCGTTCTGGACAATCCCGTTCAGGAGGTAGTCGTACTTCGTCTCGGTGGAGAAACCCTCGTCGAGACCATACAAGGTGGGCGTATGGAAAGCGGCGCCCAAGCGGACCAGCTGGCTGGCGCGGACGATGAATCCCGCTTTCAGGTTGATGCCGGTCCCGGATACCCGCAGCCGTTCCGTATAGGTCAGGTCCTCAAAAAATTCGATTTCGCCGCGCTCGTCGGTCTCCCGATAAGTACGGGTTTCCTCGAAATTGAGGAAGGGCACGCCCAGGGTCATGCCGACCATCAGCAGCTCCCGGTAGTTACCGGCGTAGGAAAAGACGAGCTCAGATATGGAGCCCGAGTTTCGGATGGTCTGGGATTTTTGAACGGCCGCCCCAATCGGGAAGTCACTGGTATAATCCGAAGGGAAATTGTCCGGATCCGGCCGGAAAATGGCTTCCGCATCGTAAGCGGGCCCTCCTTCGAAGGGGTCGAGGTTTTGGGGGGACAATCCTTGCGAGAGTTCCAGCCAGCGGTCCGTGATCGATCCTGCCGACCGGCCGTCGAAACTGGCGTTCCGGTGGAAATGGGCGGCCTGGTTCACGCCGAATCCGAACGCCTTGTTGGTCCAATTGGCATTGAGCGGCCGCGAGGCGATGACCATCCCGGCATTGGCGATGGTCATATTCGTTTTCGAATCCGCCACCGTCCTGTTTCCTTCCCCCGACAGGGTTTCCCGGACACGGGCGTGGCTGAGGGCGGGGGTGAAGGTGAACTCCGACCGTCGGAAGGCGGCCAGACCGGCCGGATTGGTACTCAGTACCGAAAAATCGGCCCCCAGGGCTCCCATGGCGCCACCGACCCCGATGAAACGGGCGGTACCGCCGGGTTCCACCATGGAATAGCGGACGACATCCCGGATGGTTTGCGCTTCCGGCCGGAATGTCAGCAGCAGGAAAGCCAGTATCGTCAATGGTCGCATGATCGATCGATTGGTTTCAGGTTCAAGGTCGGCGTGTCCGCATCTTCGGTAATCCGTGCGGCGGCAGGAATGCGCCGAATCCTTCGGGCTGCAGGGGCGGCGGGGAGGCGCACCCGGGTCTTGGGGCGTGTGCCGGATTCCGGACACAGTGGTCGAAATGAGGAAGGGGGCAAATTTTCATATCGGGGTCATTCTGACGGGACGGATTTGTCGTCCGGAAGGAATGGACCCGGTGCGTCTGAAAATTTGCCCCCTTTTTTATCCGGCGGTACACCTGCCGGGTACCGGCTGCCGACGAAGGCGGACAGGCCGGTCCGGAAATGGATGCCGGAGGACCTGTTCATCGGAGGTCGTCGGTGTCCGGGTCGTCAGTTGCCTCTTCCGCCGCCGCGGGAGCCGCCGCCGCTGCTGCGCGGCGTGGAAATGCTGCCGCCGGAGCTGCGGCTGTTGCCGCCGCTGTTGAAGCCACCGGAGCTGCGGCTGCTGTTGTTCCAGCTGGGGCTGGAGCTACGGCTGTTGCCGCCGTTGTTGAAGCCACCGGAACTGCGGCTGCTGTTGTTCCAGCTGGGGCTGGAGCTGCGGCTGTTGCCGTTGCTGTTGAAACTGCCGGAATCACGGCTGCGGGAGGGGCTGGTGGAACTCCGGTCCGGATAGCGGGACCGGGGGTTGGTGCCGGTGCTGCTGCGCGGGTTGGAATTGCGTTCGGTGGCACGGGTCCGGTTGTCGTCGGCCGGAGCGGCATAACGGTTGGTTCGGGAGTCCGTGGCGGAAGGGCGGGTCGTCCGGTTGTCGCGGGAATCGTCGTTCAGCTCGCGACGGATGGATTCCCGTTCGTCCGCGGTCCGGGCGGTGCCGTTGTCGTAGCGGGGAGCGGCCAGCCGGCGGGATTCCCCGGCGGCACTTTCCGTGCGGTTGCCGTTGCCCGTGCCGAGCCGGAGGCTGCCGGGCTGGTTTTCCGGACGCAGCCCGGTCCGACGGGCGCCGTAGTAGGTGTTGTTGCTGACATTGCTGCCGGCGTTGTAAGCCAATCCGTTGCCCCAGCTGGGCGGGCAGTAGTAGGACCCGTATCCGGCCGTATTGTAGAAACCGTTGCCGAAGCCGCCGCCGTATCCGTAGTTGTTGAATACATAGGTGTTGCCGAAGCCGCCGCCGAACCACGGGTCGTTCCACCGGTTTTGCCAAGGGGAGCCGAAGGACGGTCCGAAGCCGTAGTTCCAGGAATTCCAGGAGTTCCAGGAATTGAACCGGTTGAACCGGTTCCAACGGTTCCAGCTCCGGAACGACCAATAATTGTCATAGATGAGCAGGGTGGTCAGTGCCGGCGACCAGAAAGGGTCGTAGTAGGCCATGTCCACATAGATGGGGTCGAAATAACTGAAGCCGTAATAGGGACGGTGGAAGCGGCGGATCCGGGAGGTGTAATGGTAGTTGTAATCGTCGTAGGGATCGTCTTCGTACGCTTCGTTGTCATACCCGTCCTGATACCCGTTGTCCTGGTAATCTTGGCCGGACGGGGCGGTGTAGAAGGTCTCCGAATCCGTATCGGGATTGTAGTACAGGTCGTCGTACTGGGCGGCTGCCGGGGTCGCCGTCGCGCCGACGAAAACCAGCGCGAGGAACAAGGCCGACATGATATGGTTGCTTTTCATGTGTAAAGGATTTATTCGGTGAACATGGCCGGAACGATGGTTTCTTGCGGATGGGAAGGCTCCTTTCGGTTGCCTCGGGCAGTTATCGGAACCGAACCGTTTTACAAGCACGAATTTATTAGCTTTGCCCCACTTATTTTGTTAACGGGGTGCTAAATTCGCAGTTTCACCCTGTTAAAGTAAACCAAGCCCGGGCAACCGGCGGCCTCCGTCCCCGGAACATCCGGGCGGAAATCGCGTTACCCGGTCGGTATGCGGCTCCCGAATCGAACCGGGCGCGCCGGAAAACGACCGACCATCGGACAGCCCCGGCGAATGTCGAGACGGAAACCGTTAAATCAGCAGCACAGCCATGGCCAAGGAAATCACCTCCCAATCACAGGACTACTCCCAGTGGTACGTCGACATTGTCAAGAAAGCCAATCTGGCCGACCACTCCGCCGTACGCGGCTGCATGGTCATCAAGCCCCACGGCTTCGCCATCTGGGAAAATATGCGGGACCAACTCGACCGGATGTTCAAGGACACCGGACACGTCAATGCCTATTTCCCGCTCTTCATCCCCAAGAGCTTCCTCAGCCGGGAGGCGCAGCATGTGGAAGGCTTCGCCAAGGAATGTGCCGTCATCACCCACCACCGCCTCAAGAACGACCCGAACGGCGGCGGTGTCATCGTCGACCCCGATGCCAAACTCGAGGAGGAGCTGATCGTCCGCCCCACTTCCGAAACCATCATCTGGGATACCTACCGGACCTGGATCAACAGCTACCGGGACCTCCCCCTGCTGATCAACCAGTGGGCCAACGTGGTCCGATGGGAAATGCGGACCCGACTTTTCCTCCGGACCGCAGAGTTCCTCTGGCAGGAAGGCCACACCGCGCATGCCACCCGCGAGGAAGCCGTCGAGGAAACCCTCACCATCCTGGACGTGTACGCCAAGTTTGCGGAGGAATGGATGGCCATGCCGGTCATCAAAGGGGTGAAAACCGCCAACGAACGGTTCGCCGGCGCCGTGGACACCTACTGCATCGAGGCACTCATGCAAGACGGCAAGGCCCTGCAGGCGGGGACCTCCCATTTCCTCGGTCAAAATTTCGCCAAGGCCTTCGATGTGAAATTCCTCAACGTAAATAACGAACAGGAATATGTCTGGGCAACCTCCTGGGGCGTCTCCACCCGCCTCATCGGCGGCCTCATCATGACCCATTCCGATGATGACGGGTTGGTGCTGCCGCCCCGGCTCGCCCCTACCCAGGTCGTCATCATTCCGATCCCCAAACCGGCTCCGGAACTGGACGAGGCTGCCGCCCGCATCATGAAATCCCTGAAGGAAAAAGGAATCCGGGTGAAATATGATACGGATATGAAAAATCGCCCGGGTTTCAAGTTCGCGGAACATGAAATGCACGGGGTTCCCGTCCGACTCGGCCTCGGCGCCCGCGACCTGGCCGCCGGTCAGGTGGAGGTGGCCAGGAGGGATACCAAGGAGAAATCCGCCCAACCCTTGGAGGGTATCGCCGATCATGTCGCCAACCTGCTGGAGGAAATCCAACAGAACCTGTTCGACCGCGCGCTCCGCTTCCGCGAAGCACATACCACCCGCGTCGATACGCTCGAGGAATTCCGCGCAGTCCTCGCGGAGAAAGGCGGCTTCGTTTCGGCTCACTGGGACGGTACGCCGGAAACGGAGCAACAAATCAAGGAACTGACCAAGGCGACCATCCGCTGTATTCCCTTGGATAATCCGCTCGAGGAAGGAAAATGCATCCTGACGGGCAATCCTTCGACCCAACGCGTGCTCTTCGCCGTCGCATACTGATCGGTGTGCCTCGCAACCGGTCGTTTTTCCCGAAGGCATGCACGTTCCGCGCCTGCCTTCGCCCATGTACCTGCGCAACCGACCATCCGCCGGGATTCGTTCCGGGTGTGTGGACGGCTTCCCCCAGCCCGCTCGCAATGATTCCGAAATTGTCGTTCGGGAGATGAATAGACAGGCACAGGTGCCCCGCCCCCCCCGGATTCCCTCCGGCCCGGCAGGGAAAGCCGACCCTTCGCCGGCCCGCGTCTTTCCTCCTTTCCTATCCTTTTGCAATCCAACTCATCTTTCGCACCTCAAGAACCAAATCGAATATGCTGATGGCAAAGGTTCGCATGATTGTATAAAATCGTAAGCTACTCCTGACCAAGTGGTCTTCAGCGCGCTTCTCGCCTTTTGGACAAGGCGGCCGGCGTTGCGCTTGGGCGCGCCGACAGCCGCCCTGAAAAATTTTTTAGGCGTAGGGCGCAGCCCCGTGCACTTTTCGATGCGGAGTGTGGCAAAGCAGCAGGTTTAATCACTAAATGCAACAGAAAATCAATGTTTTGCAATTGAATATCTCGTAGCGTTGAGGTGCGGAAGGTGAGATACAAGGAATCGTTCGCCGGATTCCGAAAGGACTGCGGTCCTGCCCCTGCGGGCGGCGATGGACGAGGGCGCCTCCCACGGGAAGGGGGCAGACAGGTCGCGCCGTCCCGTCCGACATGGCCGCGAACCGGCGGATAACCGGGTCGGGACCCCGGTGCGGGAAGTCGGTTCCTATGCAGCCTGGCTTGTTTGCCAAAGCAGGGTGGGACCTTGCTACCAACTGCCGCCGGCACCGCCACCACCGAAACTGCCGCCGCCGAACCCACCGAAACCACCGCCGCCGCCGCCGCCGAAACCGCCGCCGCCCCAATGGTGCCCGCCTCCGTACCAACTCCATCCTCCGCCGCGCCGGTCGTACCGCCCGCCCCGGTAGTAGCCCCCGCCGCCGCCGCCGCCGCCGGTCTTGCGGACAATGTACAGGATGATGGCGATGACAAATATCAGCAGGAACACCAACCGGGGAAGAAAATCTAATTTGCCTTTGCGACCCGGGTCCTCATTGACGTATTCCCCGTTGCCCAGGGCGATGATGAAATCCGTCGCCTCATCCAGCCCAGCGTAATAATTGCCCTCCCGGAAACGGGGTGCGATGATTTGGGAAATGATCCGCTTGGCCATGGCGTCCGGCAGGAAACCTTCGGCGCCGTAACCGGTTTGTATGCGCAGTTCCCGATCCGCCAAGGCGATGTAGATCAGTATGCCGTTGTTTTTCCCCTGCCGCCCGATTCCCCAGGCTTCCGCCAACCGATAGGAATAATCGAAGGGGTCGTCCCCTTCCAGGGTTTTTTCCAGCACGATGGCGATCTGCGTGGAGGTGCTGTCGTCGTAGGCGGTCAATTTACGTTCCAGGGCCGCCCGCTCCTCCGGTGTCAGCGTCCCGGTGAAGTCGTTCACCAGCCGGGGCGGCTGCGGGGGCGGCGGCGGATCCTTCGCAACGACCAGCAGGGGGGCTGACAGGGCCATGCACAGGGAGAGCAGTCGGATGGTCGGCAATAAGTTCATGTGGTAGTGGTTGTCAGTCGCCAAAGGATAGGTCGTCCGGCAATTCGTTCCGGTCCCCTTCGACCGGGGGGAAATGGGCGGCCATCTTCTCCCCGGCCAGGTTGATGCCCTGGCAAATACCTTCCGCAAACCGGCCCTGCCGGAATTGCTGCTGCATCACATCCCGGACGTCCTCCCAGAAATGTTCCGGCACCAGCCGATGGAGGCCCACATCCCCCCAGATGGCGAAGACATGCTGGGCGGGGACAAGAAAGATCAACACCCCGTTTCGCTGTTCGGTCCGGTCCATCCCCAAACGGTGAAAGGTCTGCCGGGCCGCTTCCGTGATGTCGCCTTTCACTTTCCGCTCCAAGTGCACGCGGATCTCCCCGGCGGTCCGTAGCTCCGCCTCCCGGATGGCCGTAATGATCTGATTTTCGTCTTTTTCCGAGAAGAAGTCTACCATGGGTCTCGTGGTTGTATGTGCGTAGGGGCCGGCGTGGTTCCAATCGGTCAGAAGTTGACGGTCGGCGCTTTTTCCGCACCTTCCGCCGCTTCGAACATGCCTTTCCGCTCGAAATCGAACAAACCCGCCCAGACATTGCCGGGGAAACGGCGGACGGCCTTATTGTAGGTCCCGACCGTCTCGTTGAATTTGTCGCGCTCCACCTTGATGCGGTTCTCCGTGCCCTCCAGCTGGCTCTGCAGTTCCTGGAACGAAGCGGTGGCCCGCAACTCCGGATAATTCTCCGTCACCATCAGCAGGCGGCCGATGGCATTGGAGAGTTGTCCCTGGGCCGCCTGGAATTCCGCCAGTTTTTCCGGCGTCAGGTCCGTCGGGTCCACACGCAGGCTGGTAGCCCGGGCGCGGGCGTCCGCCACTTGCGTCAGGGTGCTCTTTTCGAAATCCGCCACCCCCTTGACGGTGTTCACCAGGTTGGGAATGAGGTCCGCCCGACGCTGGTAGGCACTCTCGACGTTCCCCCAGGCCTGTTCGACGGCCGTTTCCTTGTCCACAAAACTGTTGTAGCTGTTGCATCCGGAGAACGCGGCCAGCAATCCGACCACGATGACGGTGATGATTGGAATGTTTCGCATGGCTGTTGTTGTTTGTTTTGCTTGTCCGGCTTGTCCGGTCCCGGCGATCGTCGCTGGCTTGCGCGGCACGCCGCCCCGTCCCCACCGGTTCCACCGCGCAAGGTAGGCATTCGTACCCGTCCGATGCGATTCCCTTCTGCCAATGGCCGGAAAAAGACGATGAATCTTCCCGCCGCCCGTACTTTTCCGCCCGCCCGACCCCGGCTTCAGGCCGGGTCCGCCAGGCTGGGATGCCCTAACAGGGCCTTCACGACCCGCGCGAGCTGCGGCTCGGCCGCCCGGACGACCGCGAGGACATCCGCCAGGGTGGTCCTGGCGATCTGTCCGATGGGATAGCTCTTGTTCGACACGACGGATACCACCAATACCCGCATGCCGGCATGCCGGGCAACGATGACTTCGGGGATGGTGGACATCCCCACCACATCCCCCCCGATCCGGTGCAGGAATTCGTATTCCGCCGGCGTCTCCAGGTTGGGGCCCTGCAGTCCGACATAGACCCCCGTGTGTGCCCGGACCCCCTGCGCCCGGGCGATGCCCAGGGCGGCCTCGAGCAGCTCCCGGTCGTAGCTGTCCAGCATGTCCGGAAACCGGACGCCCAACCGTTCGTCGTTGGGGCCACGCAGGGGATGTGCCGGATGCAGGTTGATGTGGTCCCGGATGAATACCAGGTCGCCTGCCCCGATCTCGGGATGGGTACTGCCCGCCGCGTTCGAGATGATCAGCTGCCGGACACCCAAGGCCCGCAGGACCCGTACCGGAAAAGTCACCTGCTGCATGGTGTACCCCTCGTAATAATGGAAACGGCCCGCCATGGCGATGACCGGCTGTCCCGATAAATTTCCGAACAAAAGCCTTCCGGCGTGGCTCTCCACGGTGGACAACGGGAAGTGGGGGATGTCTCCGTAATCCAGCTCCGCCACCGGCTCGATTTCCTGCGCCAGGCTGCCCAGGCCGGTCCCCAGGATGATTCCCGTTGCCGCCCGGAAATCTGTCCGGCCCCTGATATGGGCCGTCGCTTCCGCAATCTGTTCGTAGGTCATATGTTTTCTCTTTTTCGACCGGGCATGAACCACCGGTCGCCCCCGGCCGCGGCACAAGGCCCGACCGCCGCTTCGGCCCGCCCCGTCGGTCACAGGGGCGGCTCCGGACTTACGGCGGCCCAACCGCCGTCGACGAGCAAGGTCTGGCCGGTCAGCTGCCCGGCGTCCGGGGCGACCAGGAAGAGGGCGGCCCGGGCCATGTCGTCGGTATTCGATACACGACCGGTAGGGGTGATGGCCCCCCATTGGGAAACGTAGTCGGGGTTCTCGCGCCCGGTCCGCTCCGTAAGGGTGGCACCGGGCGCCAACGCATTGATGGTGATACCGAAGGGCGACAACTCCGGAACCAGCCCTTTGGCCAACATCTGAAGGCCGCCCTTGGTCATGCCGTAGGCGGCGAGATAGCGGTGCGCCTGCAGACCGGTTACGGAGGACATCAGCAGGATCCGCCCCCCCTGTCCTTGCGCCCGCATCCTGCGGGCGGCAAACTGGGCCAGGAAAAAGCTGCCTTGCAGGTTGACGGCCAACAATTGCTGCAGCTGGTCGGGTTGGTACCGGAAGAAATCCCCATAAGTGGTGATGCCGGCGTTGGCAATGGCAATATCCAAACGGTCGAACCGTTCCGCAGCGAACCGGACCAACCGGTCCAGGACCGACAGGTCGGCCGCATCTCCCGGACAACTGTCCGCCTGTCCGCCTGCTTCCCGGATTTTCTCCGCACACGCCCCGGCCAGTCCGGCATCCAGGTCGTTGACGACCACCCGGCCTCCTTCCGCGGCCAAGGCCTCCGCCACCGCCCGCCCGATACCGGATCCCGCTCCCGTGATGATGGCCGTTTTTCCCTCGAACCGATTCCTTTTTTCCATACCTTCGGCAAAGTTCCCGACCGCCGCATCCCATTCCTCCCCGGACGGGACCGCAAGCCTTTGATGTTCCCAAGTTACGCAGTTCTCGCTATCTTTGGGCGGTTTCCAGCTGACTAAATTACATCATATGACCAATGAACCTGTCCCGCCGACCTCCGACGGATACCCGGCGGATGACCAACCCCGACGCCTGGACACCACGCCGGTGCTGCAGGCGGCTGCCGCCGTCCGGGAGTCCGTCGGTGCTGTCCTCATCGGACAACAAACCGTCGTGGACCTGTTGCTCACCGCCCTCCTTTGCCAGGGCCACGTCCTGATCGAAGGCGTGCCGGGAATCGCCAAGACACTGACCGCGAAACTGCTGGCGCAATCACTTTCGGTAAGGTTCTCCCGATTGCAGTTCACCCCCGACCTGATGCCCAGCGATGTGGTGGGTACATCGGTATTCAATCCCCGGGAAACGGATTTTTCGTTCCATCCCGGTCCCGTCTTTTCCAATATCGTCCTCGTCGATGAAATCAACCGGGCCCCGGCAAAGACGCAATCGGCGCTGTTCGAGGTCATGGAGGAATACCAGGTGACGGTGGACGGGACCACCCATCCGATGGGAGATCCCTTCTTCGTCATCGCCACCCAAAATCCCATCGAACAGGAAGGTACCTACAAACTGCCGGAAGCGCAGCTCGACCGTTTCCTCTTCAAGATCGTGGCGACCTATCCTTCCCTGGAGGAGGAAAAAGCCATCCTGCGGCGGTTCAGCCAGGATTTCGAGCGGGCCAGGACGGCGGTCCTGGAACCGGTCCTGTCGGCGGACCGCCTCCGGGAGGCCCGCCGCCTGGTGGAACAGGTCGGAATCCGGGAGGAGTTGGTGGATTACATCGCCGGGATGGTCCATCTGACCCGCGAGCATCCGGACCTTTTCCTGGGGGCTTCCCCCCGTGCTTCCCTCGCCATCCTGAAGGCTTCCAAGGCACTGGCGGCGGTTCGGGGCCGTGATTTTGTCACGCCCGACGATATCCGGCAGGTCGCCTGGCCGGTTCTCAACCATCGGATCCTGCTGACACCGGAAAGGGAAATGGAAGGCTATGAGGCCAAGGACGTGTTGGAGGATATCCTGCGCAGGCTGGAAGTCCCCCGTTGAAGCTTCCGGGAGGCTGGTGGCTTTTCCCGTGGTGTCCGGGCAAGCCTCGTGGAGACCGCCGGACGGGAACCTGCGGAGCGCCCTATTTCAGGCTGACCTTGGTACCCATGCGGAAGGAAAGGGTGTAGAATCTTTCCCGGTTGACGCCGATGCCCTCCGCATGCAGGAAATGTTGGTACTCCGGTTGTACAAAGAGGGTCCAACGGGGGGTGACATACCTTTCCACACCGATGCCCAGGTTGGCGGTCAGGTAGAAATTGTTGCGCAGCAGCCCGCCATCCACCAAGCCGTCCGGCAGGTCTTGTTCCGTTCGGATGCTGGCGTCGTCCTCCAACAGGGCTTCCTCGGCGGCCGGCGGGCCGGTAGGCACCTTGACGGCCAGGGTCCTTTGGTGGTCGATCTCATAGACGGAGGAGGTGACCAGGTAACCGGAAGCACCGAAAGCGCCGTAGAACCGCCAATTGCCCGCGTTCTTGACATGGTATTGCAGACTGACGGGCAGCTGGAGCAAGTCGAGTTGTACACCGCGGAATTCCTCCCGGATATAATAGTTGACGGTTTCGAAAAAGAATACGGGGGTGTTGGGGATATACCGTTTGAAAGAATACAACCCGCCCGTTTGGAACTCCCACCGGTCGATTTTCCAGGAGACCAGGATGCCGCCGCCGTATCCGCTGGCCAGGGTGGTGGCGGAAGGGGTCGGCACGAGCGTATCAAAGACGTTGAGTTGGTTGGACGGGGAAAATACGTAACTGATATCCGATGAGGTGAGGAGGCTGAACCTGGTTTGCCTTTGCTTCTGCCGGCGTTGGGGGAGGAGGGGCGGGGCCTGCTTCGGGCCGAACAGGGCGGCGGCAAATCTTTGCGGCATCAGTGGAAGATGGGCCGTGGGAGGGACGGAGCGGTCGTTGCCGGCAGGGAAGGGCCGGCTGTTGGGGCTTTGGAGCCTTGCCTGGGATTCCTTCGGCTGCCGAACCGCAATCGGGAGGGTCGCCAACCGTTCGACCGGTTCCGGTCCGTGCCCGGACGCTGTCGGCCCGGGAGGGTCCATGTACCGTATATCCGGCTCGGCGGTCGGAATCGGCTGCCCGGCCGTATCCGGTCCCGCATCGGTCGGGCGGGCCGCCGGAACCGGCGTTGCTGTCGTCACCGCGGCAGCTGCCGGGAGGGAGGCGAGGGATTGACGTTCGGCGGACAGGATATGTTGCGCGAACGATTCCAGGGTATTCCGCAGATGAGGCAGGCTCCAGGGATAATTTCCCCACGGCGCGAAGCGGAAGCAGGTCAACAGGAGCAGCAGGGTCAGGGTGGCCTCGGCGACCCGATACCGGCGGAACCGGTACCACAGGGAAAACTCTTCCTCGATGCGCCGGGTCATGAGCTGCCAGTGGGAAGGCTGGTAGGAGGCCAGCATGCGTTGGAGCCGGTCGCGCAGGAGTTCGTCCGCTTCCCGGTCGTCCGCTTGTTCGGAGGCGGCAATCCGGGCCTCCAGGCCGGACCAGTCGCTCTGCGGGAACGGAGATGCCTCCAGTCCCTGTAGCTTGCGACGCAACAACGCGTCCACCGCCGTTTCGTCCGGGTCCGGGTGCTCCGCGTCGTCCAGGTCGAGCCGCCGGGACATCAGTTCCCAACGGGCAGGGTCGGGTCGGGCATCCAGACCCGACAACACTCGACGCATATGTTCGTCGAACTGTTTATGTTCCATGGCGGTCCTGGCTTGGTTGCACGGTGGCGGACGCGAGGCCCTGCCGACGCAGGACCTCCTGTAACTTCAGGCGGGCCTTGACCAGGTTGGAGCGCGAGGTGCTTTCCGTGATCTGGAGGAGGTCCGCTATTTCCTTGTGGGAGTATCCTTCGATGATGTACAGGTTGAACACCGCCCGGTAGGCCGGGGTCAGCTCCTGGATCGCCCGCAGGATCTCCTGCTCGGACAACTGGCTGAGGGCGTCCGGGTCCAGCGTGGACTGGTCCAGGGCGATGTCGATGTCGTCCGTCCGGCGACGGACCGTTTTCCGGTAATGGTCGATGGCCGTATTGACCATGATGCGCCGGATCCAGGCGGAGAGGGCGGTCCCGGGTTCGTATCGGTGGAGATGCTTGAAGACCTTGATGAACCCTTCGTGCAGGATGTCCAGTGCCTCGTCCTGGTGACCGGCATAGCGGAGACAAACACCCATCATCTTGGGATAATATTCCTCATACAGCAATTTCTGCGCCCATCGTTCCCGACGGATGCAGGCCTTGATCATATCGGATTCCGCCGGTTGACAGGTAAGTGCGATATCCATGGTTCGGAGCATGCGGTTAGTTGAAGACTGCCGGGGTCGGCCTCGCTTGCGGCCGGGGTTTCCATCCGGTGATGGCGGGGCCGACCTTTTCCCCGGGGGGTGGCCTTCGCCAAAAATAGGGCGGATAAGTGGCGGCCGCTTGTTTTTTCACAGGTAAAGGTACAAAAAGGCAAGCTTTGTCCCTTCCCCGTCTTTTGACGGGCGCCGCCTGGCGACGATGGGCCTTGGCGGCGTTACTGACGGGCCCTCCACAAGAAAACCGAAAGGAAAGGTAGGCAGATTTTTTCAATCGGAGGTGCCTTCCCCCGGTAAAAAACTGGTCATCGGGGGCACCTGCCCCGTTTCCGGCCGTTTTCGTGGGGCGTGCAGCGGCGGATGATAGACCGAATGGTAGAACCGGATGCTCTCCAGGATGTCATCCTCCGAACAGATGTGGTCGGTTCCTGCATCCCCGATCCTGCGGAGCAGTGAGAAATGGATTTTTCCGGACCGGTTTTTCTTGTCTTTCCGCATGATGGCCAGCAGCTCGGGGAATTGTTCGGCCGGCAAGGGATGGTGGGAGTAGAAACGCTGGAGGAAGGCGGTGATGTCGACGAGGTCCTGGTGGGGCATCCCGTTGCATTTCCAGGACAGCCAGGCTTCGCAGATCATGCCGACGGCGACGGCTTCCCCGTGGCGCAAGGGAATCGGCGGCTGTCCGGCCGCACCGCTCGCCCGCAGGGCCATCGTTTCGGCGGCATGGCCGATGGTATGTCCGAAATTGAGGATTTGACGCCACCCCATTTCGAGTGGGTCGGCTTCCACCACCTTCCGTTTGACCGCCAGGGAAGGGGGCAGCAAGGCGGTCCAGTCGGCATCCTCCAGCCGGTATATGTCCTGCAGGGACTGCCAGGATGCGGCATCCGCAATCAGGGCATGCTTGATGAGTTCCGCAAACCCGCTCCGGACCTCCTCCCGCGGGAGGGTAGCCAACATGGCGGGAAAGAGGAATACCGCGGCGGGATCCCGAAAGGCCCCGATGATGTTCTTGACGTAGGACAGGTCCACGCCGACCTTGCCGCCGATCGAGGAATCCGTCATGGCAAGCAAGGTGGTGGGGACTTGTATGAAATCGATTCCCCGCAGGTAAGTCGCCGCACAGAACCCGCCCAAGTCGCCGATGACGCCCCCGCCCACACAAAGCAGGACGCCCCGCCGGTCCATTTCGTGCCGGAGCAGTTCGTTCCATACCTGTTCGCAGGTGCTGAGCCGCTTTTGTGTTTCCCCGGCCTTTATCTCCACGATGAAATGCGGGACGGGAAGCACCGGGGCCAGCAGGGGAAGGCAATGCCTGCGGGTGTGTTCATCCACCAGTACGGCCACCTGGCTGTATCGGCGCGCTTCCAGGAAACGCGCCAGTTGCGCCGGCGGGTGGCCGATGTGTATGTCGTATTGCGTTAATGTAAGGGTCTCCATGAAGGACGGCTGACGACGCAGCGACCTGCGGCCCGGCCGGCCGGCTGCGACGTCGTTGAGTAAAGTTCGGTCTTTTTTGGTAAAGGTGGGAATATCGCGTCGATACACGACGGGGGTATCCCCACCGGCACGGCGGGGCGATCCGGTCCGGTGGTCCGGCGGCATCCGGTTTTTGAAAACCGCATCCCACCTCAGCTTGTTTTGTCTTAGTTTTATGCCTGATTCTAACCGAATTTTACCGATGCAGCAGAAAGCAGTCATAGTGGGGTCCGGAATGGTCGGTGCCCTCCTGTCCGTAATATTGGCCCGGAAGGGCTATGCGGTGGATGTCTACGAGCGACGCCCGGATTTCCGGAAGGAAGGTTACCAGGGCGGTCGTTCCATCAACCTGGCCCTCAGCGAGCGGGGATGGAAAGCGGTGGAGACCGCCGGCATCCGGGATGCCGTGGAACGGGTGGCGATCCCGATGCCGGGCCGGATGATCCACCACGCGGACGGCGAACTGTCCTTCCAGCGCTACGGCTCGGAAGGGCAGGCGATCTATTCCGTATCCCGGGCGGGGCTCAACACGGCCCTGGTGGATATCGCGGAATCCCACGACTCGGTTCGTATCCATTTCAACCAGCGGTGCCATGGGGCGGATGCCGCGGAAGGATTGGTCCACTTCGAGGATGCGGAGACCAACCAGCGGTATTCCATCGAAACGCCCTTGCTGTTCGCCACCGACGGCGCATTCTCCGCCGTCCGCAGCAGCCTCCAGCGAACCCCCGGCTTCAACTACGCCCAATCCTACATCGACTACGGGTACAAGGAACTGCACCTGCCGCCGGACCCGGCAGGCCGCCACCAACTGGACCCGAACGCCCTCCATATCTGGCCGCGCGGCAATTTCATGCTCATTGCCCTGCCGAATACGGACGGCAGTTTCACCTGCACCCTCTTCCTGCCTTTCGAAGGGGACGACTCCTTCGCTTCCCTGCCGGATGAGGCGGCCGTCCGGGCCTTCCTGGCATCCCGTTTCCCCGACCTGACCCCCTTCCTTCCCGACCTGGTGCGCGATTTCCGGCGAAATCCCACCGCCAGCCTCGTGACCATCCGCTGCAACCCCTGGCATTTCAACGGGAAAGTCCTCCTGCTCGGGGATGCCAGCCATGCCATCGTGCCTTTCTTCGGACAAGGGATGAACGCCGGCTTCGAGGATTGTACCATCCTGACCGAATTGATGGAGACCTATGCCGAGGACTGGCCCGCCATCCTGGAGCATTTCAACCGGCAACGCCTGCCGGATGCCAACGCCATCGCAGACCTCGCCCTCGAAAATTTCATAGAAATGCGGGACAAAGTGGCCGATCCGCAATTCCTGCTTTGGAAAAAAATCGAAAAATTCCTGCAGGACCGCTACCCGGACCGCTACCGTTCCGTCTACAGCCTGGTCAGTTTCAGCCATGTTCCCTATCGGCAGGCCCTGCGGGAAGTGGACGCCCAGGATGCCCTGCGCCGTCGTATCCTCGCGCTGCCGGATATCGCCGAACGATGGGACAGTCCCCAGGTGGAGGCGGTCTTCGAGGATTGGTACCGGACCCGCAGCCACTGAATCCGGCTCCGTCGCCGCAAAAAAATCCCCGCGTCCCCCCATCCGGTACGATGGCGGCCGACCGGACGCCGATTGGCCCTACCTTTACTCCCGACAATCCCGGTAACTGCCTATCTTTGGCAAAGATTCGCGCTACTCCGGCACGGCCACCACAACTCAATGACATGTACATCTCCGACGTCGTAAAAAACCTCCTCCTGCTCAATATCGTGGCGTACATTGCCACCCACCTGACCGGTGACATCGGCGAGGAATGGCTGCTCCGGTTGAGCGTCTACTTCCCGACCTCCGATTACTTCCAGCCCTACCAAATCGTCACCTACATGTTCATGCACGGCAATTTCGCGCATATTTTTTTCAATATGTTCGCCCTGTATATGTTCGGGACGCCGGTGGAAATGTCCTGGGGACCCCGTAAATTCCTGTTCTTCTACCTGTTCACCGGATTGGGGGCGCTTGTCCTGCAATTCGCCGTCCAGTTCATCGAACTCAGTCAGGGCAGTGTGGACGTCCAATCGGTCAATTATCCCATGATGGGGGCCTCCGGTGCCGTTTTCGGTATCCTCGCAGCCTACGGATTACAATTCCCGGACAGCATCATCCAACTGATCATCCCGCCGGTACGCATGCGGGCGAAGTACTTCGTGCTGATATACGCCGGCCTGGAGATCTTCCTCGGTATCGGGAACTTCCGCACCGGTGTGGCGCATTTCGCCCACGTTGGCGGTGCCCTCTTCGGATTCCTGCTGATCATGTACTGGCGATACCGGGGAGAGCGCCTGGACTGACGAACGACCCCATTTCCCATCCCTATAAATCCAGTTCCCATGTTTGAATCCATTTGGCAGGATATCCGGCGCCAGCTCAGCTACGGCAATATGGTGACCCGGATCATATTGGTCAATCTCGCGGTATTCGTGCTGGCCGTCCTGGTCCGCCTGTTCATGTTGCCTTTCGGCGACGGTTCCGGCCTGGCGTTCCAACAGGTCGTCCGCCACCTCGAGATAGGGGCGGACTGGCGGCACAACCTCTTCCAACCCTGGGTATTCCTGACGCATATGTTCCTGCACCTGGACGTATGGCATATCCTCTGGAACATGCTCATGCTGCACTGGTTCGGCCGCATAACCGGTGACTTGTTGGGCGACCGCCGCATGCTTCCGATCTATTTGCTCGGCGGACTGGCCGGCGGATTGGCATTCTTCGCCGTGGCGAACCTGCCGACGCCCTGGTCCACCGGTTCCTATGCCTTGGGAGCCTCCGCCGCCGTGATGGCCGTGCTGGTGGTGGCCGGCAAGACGGCTCCCGATTACAATATCAGCCTGCTGTTGTTCGGCACCGTCCGCCTCAAGTACCTGGTTGCCGTCCTGGTCCTGCTGGACGTGGTCGCCTTGTCGCAGAATGACAACTCCGGCGGCAGCTTCGGTCACCTGGGCGGTGCCCTCATGGGATATATCATCGCCGACCAACTGCAGCGCGGAAACGACCTCACCCGCCCGGTCAACTATTGGCTGGATAAGGTCATGGCCTTCCTGCAGGGACTTCGTACCCCGACCTCGAAACGGAATCCCCGGAAGCCTTATGTGGTCTACCGCCGGGAGACCGAACCCCGGCGCGGCGCCTCCGCCGGCGCCAATCCGGCGCCCCGCCGGCCTTCGGACCGCCGGCAGCCGGTGGACCAGGACCGGCTCGATGCCATCCTCGATAAGATCAAGCAATCCGGCTACGACAGCCTATCCGCCGCGGAAAAGCAGTATTTGTTCGATGCGAGCAACAAATGAAAGCACCCCTGTTCCTTCCGGACGGGGAGGCGGACCGAATCGCCTCCTCCGCCTGCTGAACATCCTGCTGGTCCTGCTGACCTTCGCGGCGTATGCCGCGCCTATGGTCGACCCGGCGGACAGCTGGCATTTTTCTTTCCTTGCCCTGGCCTTGCCGGTATTGCTGGTCGGAAATGGCCTGTTCCTGGCCTTCTGGATCCTGCGCAAACGTTCCTACGGCCTCTATTCCGCCGCTTGCCTGTTGGTCGGCTACCAGTATTGCCTGGATTTGTTCGCCTTCCGGTTGCCTACCCACCCGACAGGGGATGCCGCGGTGATGACCCTGATGACTTACAACCTCGCCGGTCTCAAAAGGATGGAAGGACGCCGGGCGGACAAACCGGCGGCCTTGCTGGCGGGGTTCCGCGCTTTCCTCGACCGGAACGACCGGCCGGATATCCTCTGCGTACAGGAAGGAAGCCATCCGGATGTGCACTTCATCCTCACCCGTGCGTTCGGATACAAACATGCCCATCGATACAAAGGGACGATGATCCTGACGGATTTCCCCCTGATGGACAAAGGGCATGTCCCCTTCGAAAGAAGCTCCAACTCCTGTGCCTGGGCAGACCTGCTGACTCCGCTCGGCCGCGTTCGGGTCTATGCCGCACACCTGGAATCCAATGCGTTGAGCCATACCGCCGACAAGATCGCCACCCGGGGAGACCTGAGTGAGCGGCAAACCTGGCGCGATATCCGGTTTGTCATGCGCCAATACCGGAGAGCGGTGGCGGTCCGGGCGAAGCAGGCTGAAATCCTCGCGGCCCATATGGCCGGTTGTCCCTATCGTACCCTGTTGTGCGGCGACCTGAACGACCCGCCCGTTTCCTATGTCTACCGCCAATTGGCCGCCGGCCGGAAGGACACTTTCCGCGAATGCGGGTTCGGAACCGGCGCTACCTTCAACGGCCGCTTGCCCGCCTTGCGCATCGATTATATCCTGGCCAACCCCCAATTCGAGGTCCTGGACCACCAGGTGCTCCGGAAAACGACCTTTTCGGACCATTTTCCCGTCTGGGCCAGGATTACCCGATGATGGACCGGCACCCGTTGGGAAAATAGGGCGCTTCGTCCGGTTCCTACCCGTTCCGGTCGATTGTTGCCGCCGGATGCCCCGCAACCCCGCTATCTTGCCGGATGTGCAGGTGTAAGTCCATCCCGCCCCCGGACATCCGGGTCCCGCCACGGCCGCCTCGATTTCATTTATCAAAAAAAATAACCATGAAATCCTTAAGAATCTTTGTCTGCGTGCTTGCCTTATGTGGTTTGTTGGCTCCCTGGTCCGCTTCGGCCCAGGACCGGGTATCCGCCAAGGATGTCTGGGGTACCTGGCAGCTGCAGTTCGACCTGAAAGCGGAAATCCGCGAATCGACGGAATCCGACGATGCCTTTTCCCGACTGGTCGCCGCCGGCGTTTCCGGAATGGTGCAGGCCGTCTTCGAGGAACTCGATATCCGCTTCACCTTCCACCGGGGCGGCAAGGCGAGCCTGTCCGTCGAACCGCCCGGCGAGGACGCTTCCGTAGAGGATATCTCCTGGCATATCAACGGGAAAGGACAACTGGTGATCGAGGACGTGGATCGGGAGGGTATGCATATTTCCAACGATGCCGTCTGGATGTGGCAGGACGGCAGACTGGTCGCCGTGGAACCGGACGGCCGGGTGAATGCAAACCTCGTCATGGTCAGGTCCCGGTAGTCGATTTGTGTGCCGGTCGCAATCGGCCGGTGTACCCTTTTTGTCGGGCTTGCGTTAGACAGTCGTACCGAATTCCCTACTTTTGCAAGCCTATGGAAAAATTGCTCGTCTACAACAGTTACAGCGGAAAAAAAGAGGTGTTCGAGCCCATCCACGAAGGCCGTGTGGGCATGTACGTCTGCGGCCCCACCGTTTACAGCGACGTACACATGGGCAATTGCCGCACCTTCGTCAGCTTCGATATCATCTACCGTTATCTCCGCTACCTGGGGTACAAGGTCCGTTATGTCCGGAATATTACCGACGTCGGTCACCTGGAGGGAGACGCGGATATCGGAAGGGAGGATAAGATCTCCAAGAGGGCCCGGCTGGAACAGCTGGAACCGATGGAAATCGTACAACATTACATGAACGGCTTTCATGACATGATGAAAGTGTTCCATGTCCTGCCTCCCGACATCGAACCCCGGGCGACCGGCCATGTCCTCGAACAGATCGAGATGGTGCAGACCATCCTCGACAACGGATTAGCCTACGAACGCAATGGTTCCGTCTACTTCGACACGCTCGCATTCGCCGAAAAGTACGGTGTCTACGGCCAACTGTCCGGCCGCCGGATCGAGGACCTCCTGGCGGAGAGCCGGGACAACCTCAAGAACCAGGGTGAAAAGAAACATCCCTCCGACTTCGCCATCTGGATCAAGGCGGCACCGGAACACCTCATGCGCTGGAACGCGCCCTGGTCGGTCGGCTTTCCGGGTTGGCACCTGGAATGCTCCGTCATGAGCACCAAATACCTGGGCGAAAAATTCGACATCCATGGCGGTGGCAACGACCTCAAGTTCCCGCACCATGAAAATGAGATCGCCCAAAATTACGGCGCCTGTGGCCACGCGCCCTGCAACTACTGGTTGCATGGAAACATGCTGCTCCTCAATGGCCGGAAAATGGCCAAGAGCGACGGTAACTCCATCATGCCCGGACAATTGTTCACCGGCGACAGCCCGCATATCTCCAAGCCTTACTCCCCCATGGTCGTGCGGTTCTTCATGCTGCAGACGCACTATCGCAGTACCCTGGATATGACGGACGAAGCCCTGCAGGCAGCCGAAAAAGGCTACCGCCGGCTGATGGAGGCTTACAAGGTGCTCACGGACCTGAAACATCCCGGTTCGGACGGACAAGGTGCCGACGACCAACAGGTCAACAGCCTCATCGACCTCGCTTTCGCGGATATGTCCGATGATTTCAATACGCCCAAGGCCCTGGCCAGCCTGTTCGAACTGGTCTCCTATATCAATAGCTGGAAAGGGGGCCAACGTCCGCTCTCCGATATCCTGCCCGATACCCTCGAACGGCTGCGGCATGCCGTCCAAGCCTTCGTCTTCGATATTTTCGGATTGCGGCAGGAGGATTTCGACACCTCCGGCAACGGCGTCGTCGAAGGCCTGATGAACCTGATCCTCGACATGCGGCAGGCCGCCCGCGAAAGGAAGGACTGGCCCGCTTCGGACCGCATCCGGGATGCACTCAAGGCTCTGGATATCGTGGTCAAGGACGGGAAGGAAGGCGCCACCTGGACCATCGGCGGATGAAGGCCGGTCCGCCAGGCACCCTGAACCAAAAACGCCGTCCGGGCGTTTTCCCTTTGCACCGGCCGGTGCGGAGCCGCGCCGAAGCGGGTCACCCCGTTGCCCTTGGGCCGGTCGCGGCAATAGGCACTAACTGTTCATTAATCGCTTGATTTATCATGTCTCAAACTCCATTCAAGTCCGATGTGGAAGCGGTGGATGCCCTGGCCCGTACCTACGGGGACCTCAAGGCGGAAATAGGAAAGGTAATCGTCGGCCAGGACGAGGTGGTCCGGGCGGTCATCATCTCCTTGTTCTCCAACGGCCACAGCCTGCTGGTCGGCGTACCGGGATTGGCAAAGACCCTGCTCGTCAGTACCATTGCCGAAGTGCTGGACCTGGGCTTCAAACGGATACAGTTCACCCCCGACCTCATGCCCTCCGACATCACAGGTTCCGAAATCCTGGATGAGGACCGGCATTTCAAGTTCAACCGGGGTCCGCTTTTCTCCAATATCGTCCTGGCGGACGAAATCAACCGGACACCCCCCAAGACCCAGGCCGCCCTGCTGGAAGCCATGCAGGAACGCTCGGTGACCGTCGCCGGACAACGGCATGACCTCCCGAGCCCCTTCTTTGTACTGGCTACCCAAAACCCGATCGAACAGGAAGGTACCTATCCCCTGCCCGAAGCGCAGCTGGACCGGTTCATGTTCAATATTCCCTTGGATTATCCTTCCTACGAAGAGGAAATCCATGTGGTCCGGAATACGACCGGCACGCAGAAGGCGGCCCTGCAGCATATGCTCGACGATACCCAGATCCTGGCTTTCCAACAGGTCGTCCGGAAAATCCCCGTGGCCGACAATGTCCTGGAGTATGCCGTCGGGCTGGCGGTCAAGTCGCGCCCCGGTACCTCCTATGCCACCCGGCTCGTCAACGACTATATCTCCTGGGGCGCCGGACCCCGGGCTTCCCAGTACCTGGTGCTGGGTGCCAAGACCCACGCCGCCATCCACGGCAAATATTCCCCGGACATCGACGACGTCCGTGCCATCGCCAACTATGTGCTGCGCCACCGCATCGTCCGGAACTATAAGGCGGAAGCGGAGGGCATCACCGAGGAACAGGTGATCCAAAGCCTCTTCTGACCGATCGTATTCCCTTTTTCCCATACCGACGGCAGTGCCCTGCCGCCGGTATGGGAATCCCGGCGGCGACCCATCATCGACGTACGGCTCCCAATCTTATTCCTGCGTTATTCCTGCGAACCGGCCTGTTTCGGCTGTCCGACCATGGCCGCCAACGCCGCCAGCTGCTGTTCCAGTCTGTCCACCCGTGCCGCCGTTTCCCGAAGGACGGCCAGCTCGGCCTGTTGTGCCGCCAGCTCGGCCTGTTGTGCCGCCAGCTGGGCCTGCTGTTCCTGGATGCCCCGGAGGAGAAAAGGAATCAAGGCATTGTACTGGATGCTCTTGAGCTTGACCGGTTCTGCATCGGGCCGGTCTACCGTCAGGCTCTCCCGGACAAGCTCCGGCAGGATTTGTTCGACTTCCTGGGCTACCAACCCGTACTGGCGCTGGGAAGGTAACTGGAGTTCCGCTGCCAGCCCGTCTTTCCGGAAGTAATATTGTTGCGGAACCAGCTGCAGGAGAACGGGCAATACGCTGGCCAAGGGTTGGATATTGGTCTTCAGCCGCTCGTCGGAGGGATCCAGCAAGCCGCCCAGGACAATGAGCTCGTGGTTGATTTCCACAGCCGTCGTTTTGATGTCGATGGCGTTCGAAGGTGCATTGGGCCGGATTCTGAACGGCAGTATGCTGCCGTTGGTGACATCCCGGATAAAGAAATTGCTTTCGTTCCCGGCCACATCCCATACCTGGGGAGTCCATCCCTCGCTCCCGTCCTGGTCCAGCCGAAATGTCGGTGTATTCCCTGTCTTTACATGCAGTTTCATCACCGGCGCATTGGTTCCCATGCCGACTTTCCCGGTACTGGCGATGTAAAAGCTGTGACTGGGGGCATTGGCCTCGGTGGTCAGGATGTTCCGGTCATTGGTGCGGTCCCGGATGGTGAACAGGTTCAAGCCGCCGTTCAAATTTTCGTTTGCCATCAGTTCCCAGTCGACGTTGGGAAATCCTGCGCTGGCACTGGTGTCGTCAAATTCGATCCGGAGATTGTTCTCCTTCAACCTGACCGTGGTAAACCCGAAATTCTCATCCTGGATACAGTCAAATCCGATACAAGTGCTGCCGGTGACGATGAGGTCATCATTGATAACTTGGTCCTCTTCCGCCAGCGAAGGGGAGAAGGCACCCCATGCCAGTCGGGAGGAAGCCATGGCCGATACCGCAAAAGCTGGGTCGACGGATGCCGTCAGGGAATAATCCAGGGGTTCCGCCCCGGGATCCCCTCCGCGGCCGGGCGGCAAAGGTTCCGCCAGGGAGGGATTTACGAACAATCCGTCGGTAAGCCGGAAGTTGAAGTAATACAAGGCAGCGGATTCCGGTATTCCCGCCGCTGCCCTGGCATCCCGGAGTGCCGGCCAATCCTTCCGGTCGGAGAGCCGGCGCAGGGCGGACATGTTGGTGGCCGGGATGGTATAGTAAGGTTCGAAGGACAACCGGTAATGGCCGTCCGGCCATCCGGATACCACCTCGGCCGACAGGGTGTAGTGGGCTCCGGTTCCGTCCGGTTCCGTTGCGATCATTTCCCCGTCCGCTCCGATTACCTGGACGGAATAGCGCAGGTTGGGCATGTCGGGGGCAGGGATCCGGAAGGACATGGCCTGGGGCGACCACGTCTGGTGCTGGGGCAGCGGCTGGTCGGACAATGGGTCGGCGGAGGCCCCGGCGGACATGGAGAAACAAAGTGTGGCGAGCAATGCAATCTTTTTCATGATAGGAAAAATTAGTGGTGAGAAAGGAATCCGGGTGGTTTTGGGAAAAGGCTTGTTTAACGTAGATATACCGGAAAGCGGAGGGGTAGGGACCACTTAGGTCGGGACGGAGGGCGCCATTTCGGATAAGACGGAAGCTTGTCGGCGGCCGGACAAACCACAAGGTAAGTTACAGCCATGAATATATTGGCCGACCGGGAATATTTATTTGTGGGTAAGCCGTTTCAGGGAGCCTTGCCGGATATGGGTGTAGGGTAGGAACGGGAGGGCGTCAGTCCAATTCCAGGCGCAGGAATTGACCGGTGAAACTTTCCGGAACTGCGGCGACGGCCTCGGGTGGTCCTTCACAGACGATATGTCCGCCACGGACCCCACCCTCGGGCCCGAGGTCGACGACCCAGTCGGCCGTCTTGATGACATCCATGTTGTGTTCGATGATGAGGACGGTATTCCCTTTGTCCACCAGTTTCTCGAGGACCGCCAGCAAATGCCGGATGTCTTCGAAATGCAGGCCGGTGGTCGGTTCGTCGAGGATGTAGAGGGTATTTCCGGTATCCCGTTTGGAGAGTTCCTCCGCGAGTTTGACACGTTGGGCTTCCCCGCCGGACAAGGTGGTGGCCTGTTGGCCGAGAGTGATGTATCCGAGTCCGACATCGAGCAGCGTCTTCAGTTTGCGGTAGATCTTGGGCACCGGTTCGAAGAAGGTGGTCGCTTCGGCGACGGACATGTTGAGCACATCGTTGATGGATTTGCCTTTGTAGAGGATTTCCAGCGTTTCGCGGTTATAGCGTCGGCCGAGGCAGGCCTCGCAGGTGACGTAGACATCCGGCAGGAAATTCATTTCGATGACCCGTTGTCCGCTGCCCTGGCAGGTTTCGCAACGGCCGCCCTTGACATTGAAGCTGAACCTTCCGGCCTTGTACCCCCTGATCTTGGCTTCCGGCAGCCCGACGAACAAGTTTCGGATTTCCGTGAACAGGTTGGTGTAGGTGGCCGGATTGGAACGGGGGGTCCGGCCGATGGGGGTTTGGTCGATCTCGATGACCTTGTCGAGATGTTCCAGTCCGTGTACGGAGGCATGGGGGAGCGGCCGTTGGAGACTTTTGTAGAAATGTTGCCGCAGGACGGGGTAGAGCGTTTCATTGACCAGCGAGCTTTTTCCGCTGCCGCTGACGCCGGTGATGCAGGTGAGGGTGCCGAGCGGGATTCGCAGGTCCACGCCCCGGAGGTTGTGACCGGTGGCGCCCCGGAGTTCGAGGGCCTTGCCGCTGCCGGAGCGCCGGGAGGCGGGAACGGTGATCTTGCGTCTGCCCTGGAGGTAGTCCGCGGTCAGGGAATGTACCTCGGCGAAGGCGGACGGAATCCCCTCCGCCACCACTTCGCCGCCGTGTTTGCCGGCGCCGGGACCGAGGTCGATGAGGTAATCCGCGGCGACCATGATATCCTTGTCGTGTTCCACGACGAGGACGGAGTTGCCGATGTCGGCGAGTTCGCGGAGAGCTTCGATGAGCCGTTGGTTGTCACGTTGGTGGAGGCCGATGCTGGGTTCGTCAAGGATGTAGGTGATGCCGGTCAGTTGGGAGCCGATTTGGGTTGCCAGTCGGATGCGTTGGCTTTCGCCGCCGGAGAGGGTCCTGGCCGGCCGGTTGAGGGAAAGGTAATCCAGGCCGACCTGGAGCAGGAAGCCCAGGCGGAGGCGGATTTCCTTCAGGACATCCTTGCCGATGGTACGTTGGCGCTCCGTGAGCCGGTCGTCGAGGCCGTCCATCCAATCGGCAAGCGTTTGGAGGTCCATGTCCGAAAGTTCCGAGATGTTCCGCGCATCGATTTTGAAATGGAGGCTTTCCTTCTTGAGGCGTTGTCCATTACAGGTCGGGCATAGGTCCACGGACATGAAATCCTCGACCCATTGGCGGATTTTCTCACTGCCGGTGTCTTGGTGCCAGCGTTGCAACATGGTGACGAGGCCTTCCCGGGCGAGGTTGTAACTGAGTTCGTTTGCGGAATAAGGCAATTTGACCGGAAGGGTGTCGTCGCCACCGTGGAGGATGACTTCGAGGGCTGCGGGCGGAATATCCTTGACCGGGGTGGAAAAGGAAAACTTGTATTTTTTGGCGATACTGCGCAACTGTTTGAAGGTGAGGTTATCCCGGACCTCTCCGAAAGGAACGATACCTTGGTCCCGGATACTTTTGGCGGGATCGGGAATGACCTTGGCCATATCCACCGCATGGATCGAACCGAGGCCGTTGCAGGCGGGGCAGGCGCCGTAGGGGGAGTTGAAGGAAAAGGAATTGGGGGAAGGTTCCTCATAGCTCAGGCCGCTGTCCGCATCCATGAGGTGTTTGCTGAAGGCGTTGACCTCGCCGGTATCCAGGTTCTGTACCATGACAAGGCCGTTGCCCAGCTTGAGGGCGGTTTGGAGGGAGGCCTGGATGCGGTTGAGCCGCCCGGCCGTACAGGTCAGCTTGTCGACGACCAGTTCGATGTCATGCACTTTGTACCGGTCGACCTGAAGGTCCGGTTTCAGGTCGACGAAGTCACCGTCCACCCGGACGCTGAGGTATCCTTGTTTGCGCATCTGCTCGAAGAGCTCGCGGTAATGGCCTTTCCGACCGCGGACCAGGGGGGCCAGGAGGATGAGTCTGCGCCCTTCGTAACGTTCCGTGATTTCCTGCAGCATCTGCGCCTCATTGTACCGGACCATTTTGCGGCCGGTTTGGTAGGAATAGGCTTCCCCGATGCGGGCGAAGAGGAGGCGCAGGAAATCGTACACCTCGGTGATGGTACCGACGGTGGACCTGGGGTTGCGGCCGGTGGTTTTCTGTTCGATGGAAATTACCGGGCTCAAGCCGGTGATTTTTTCCACCTCCGGCCGTTCCATTTCTCCCAGGAACTGCCGGGCATATGCGTTGAAGGTCTCCATGTAGCGGCGCTGTCCTTCCGCATAGATGGTGTCGAAGGCGAGGGAGGATTTACCGCTGCCGCTGATTCCGGTAATGACGACCAGCTTGTTCCGCGGGATCCGGAGGTGTAGGTTCTTGAGGTTATGTTCCCGGGCGCCGATGACTTCAAGGATGTCTTCCGGGGAAGACGGGCGGTCGTTGGAAAGCAAAGAAGGATATTCCGGCATGGGTGGTTGGTTGTTTCTACCTATTGTCCTGGTATGGGCCTTTCGGGATGAATGGTGGGGAAGGAGCTTTCGGCCGCATGCCGATGGGTGATCTTCCTCCCTCTAAACACTTCCGGTGAAAAAGGGTTCCCGAAGCCTGCGGGTGTTTCACGGACGCGGGGATGGGGTAGTGGAGGCAGGGTCCCGTCGCGATACCGGTGTCCGTCCGTCGGTGACAGGGTACATCGCAAGGTACATCGAGGCGTGGCCGGATTCGTCTTGGCGTCGGCAGCCGGGAAGCTTGGTGGGTCAATGGGAAAGAGGGGGCGCCGGACCGGCTGTTCGGGACGATGCCGTGCGGGGCGGCCCTTTCATGCGGTTGTGCGGAAGGCATATCGGCCGCGAACCGGCACCGACGGAAGCTGATGCGTCGGTGCCGGTATGCGTACCGGTGCGATAGGGGACGAAGGGGGGGGTAAGTCGGCCGTAAGGGCCGGATCAGCCGCCGTATTTTTGTTTGACCTCCGTGACTTCATAGCCCTCCACGATATCACCGACCTTCATATCGTTGAAATTGCGGATGGTGAGCCCGCACTCCATGCCGGAGCGAACCTCCTTGACATCCTCCTTGAAACGCTTCAGCGAGGCCAGTTCGCCGTTGGCACCTTCCCGGGTGGGGAAGATGACGATACCGTCGCGGATCAGGCGGATATGGTTGTTGCGGATAAGTTTGCCGTCGAGGACATAGCAACCGGCGACGGTTCCCACCTTGCTGATCTTGTAGACTTCGCGGATTTCCACGTTGGCGACGATCTTTTCCTCCTTGGTCGGTTCCAGCAAGCCTTCGATGGCGAGTTTGATTTCCTCGATGGCCTCGTAGATGATGGAGTAGAGTTTGATTTCCACACCTTCCCGTTCCGCCAGTTTCCGGGCGCTGGGGGAGGGGCGGACCTGGAAGCCGATGATGATGGCATCGGAAGCGGAGGCCAGGAGGACATCCGATTCGACGATTTGTCCGACGGCCCGGTGGATGACGTTGACCTGGACCGTTTCGAGCGACAGTTTGATGAGCGAATCGGAGAGCGCTTCCACGGAGCCGTCCACATCCCCTTTGACGATGAGGTTGAGTTCGCGGAATGTGCCGAGCGCCAAGCGGCGTCCGATTTCATCGAGGCTGATGCGCTTGGTGGCGCGGGTGGATTGTTCCCGGTTGATGCGGGCGCGGGAGTTGGCGAGTTGTTTCGCTTCCGATTCCCCTTCCATGCATTTGAACCGTTCTCCGGCTTGGGGGGCGCCGCTCAGTCCCAGCACGAGGACCGGGGTGGAGGGGCCTGCCTCCTTGACTTTTTTCCCACGTTCATTGAACATGGCCTTGACCTTACCGGAGAACTCACCGGCTACGACGGGATCCCCGATATGGAGGGTACCGGTCTGGACGAGTACTTTGGCGACGTAGCCTTTCCCTTTGTCGAGGGAGGCTTCCAGGATCGTCCCGATTGCGCGGCGGTTGGGATTGGCCTTCAGGTCGGCGATATCGGCAGCGAGGAGAACCTTTTCCAGCAGTTCCTCGATACCGGTTCCGTTCTTGGCCGAGATGTCCTGGGATTGGAAGGTTCCGCCCCAGTCCTCGACGAGGATATTCATGCTGGCGAGTTCCTGTTTGATCCTGCCGGGATCTGCGCCCGGTTTATCTATCTTATTGATGGCGAAGACCATGGTGACCCCGGCGGCTTGCGCGTGGC
Organism: uncultured Saprospiraceae bacterium; assembly: GCA_964573725.1. GTDB lineage: Bacteria > Bacteroidota > Bacteroidia > Chitinophagales > Saprospiraceae > UBA6168. Next base: position 37,107 of record CAZNLJ010000021.1, on the reverse strand, counting down.
TGATGGCTTCCCGCGTCTGCGGCATGACATTGTCATCCGCAGCGATGACGATGATGGCGATATCCGTGACCTTCGTACCCCGGGCCCGCATGGCGGTGAAGGCTTCGTGACCCGGCGTATCGAGGAAGGTGATGGTCCGGTCAGCGAGTTTCACCTCATAGGCGCCGATGTGCTGGGTGATGCCGCCCGCTTCCCCTTCCACCACGTTTGCCTTCCGGATATGGTCCAGCAAGGAAGTCTTACCGTGGTCTACGTGCCCCATGACCGTGACGACCGGGGCGCGGGGGAGCAGGTCGTCCGGTGCATCTTCCTCCTCCTCGATGGTTTCCGTTTGCTCTTCCACGCTGATGAAGGCGACCTCGTGTCCGAACTCACTGGCGACCAGTTCGATGACCTCCGCATCCAGGCGTTGGTTGATGGAGACGAAGACCCCCAGGCTCATGCAGGTGGTGATGACCTGCGTGGCGGAGGTATTCATGAGGTTGGCCAGTTCCTGCACGGTGACGAACTCGGTGACTTCCAGTTTGTCACTCATGCCGTCCATATCACGGAGCTCCTGCTTTTCGCGTTGCCGTTCCCGGGTTTCCCGCCGTAGCTTCTGCCGTTTCTTCTTCCCGGCACCGGAAAGGCTGGCCATCGTCTTGCGGATCTGTTCCTCCGCTTCGCGGGTGGAGGCATCCTGTTCCTCCTGGGTCCGGGGCCTGCGACCGACACCTGTGGCGCCTGGTCTGGCGTCCGGGGAGGCGGTGCTGGTGATGATTTTTTTGCGTTTGCGTTTGCGTTTCTTGCTGTCCGCACTTTCGGCCTCGGTGGTGGCGGGACTGGCAGCGGGTCCGGCATCCTTATCCGGCCTGCCTTTTTCGGCCTCCTTGTCCGCTTTTTTCTTCTTTTTTGCCTTGGCGTCCTCCTTGTGCTTGTCGACATTGATCTTGCCAAGGATCTTGAGCCCTCTCAATTCGGGGGTTTCGATCCGTACCATATCACCGTCAGCAGCGGGTTTCTCCGCCGGTGCGGTCGGAACGGGGGCGCGTTCCTCGGCGGAAGGCGGTGGCGGCGCCGAAATGCTGACGGCCGGCGCTTCATCGGAGGCGGCGGCGGGTTGTTCCGGCTCGGGGGTCGGTTCCGGATGTACCGGTGGCGGTTCCGGTTTTCGTTCCCGCAGGGGCATGCCGCGGCTGTCCAGTTCGATCTTGCCCTTGATGGTCAGGCCGATGGTCGGCTTTTCCTGCACGGGAGACTCTTCCGCCGGTGCGGGGGGAGCCGGTTCCGACGGGGCGGGGATTACAGGTTCCTCCACCGGTGGTGGTGCCACGGGTGGTGGTGCCACGGGCGCCTCCGGGGCGGGCTGTTCGGCGATGGCCGATTGGCGGAGGGGCGGGGCGGGCGGGGGCGTCTGGAACAAGGGGATGACCAGTTCCGGCTTCTTTTCCTCTTTCTTGGGAATGGTGGTGCGTACGCCGATGGTCAGCTGGTCGGCCTTTTCCTTGACCGCCATATCTTTTTGGAATTCCTTCATCAACAGGCCTTCCATCTCCTCGGTAATTTTCGAGGTCGGTTTGTTTTCGATTTGAAACCCTTTTCCTTGCAGGAAATCCACGATGGTGGAAGTCCCTACATTAAGTTCTTTAGCAACCTTGACTAAACGTTTCTCCATTAAGATTCAATAAAAAATTTGTTCTTTCCGGTTTTGTGGGCCGGTTCCGCCGGGAGGTCGGAAGCGGCCGGAAGCCAAGATACCAAGGTGCCCGATCCGAACAGGGGCACACCATGCAGGCATCCGTCGGAAACGGGTGCTTGCCATGGCAAAGAACCTATGGTGAAGTATATGACCGGCACCGTTGCGGCGCCCGCTGTCCGGGCGGGCGGTCTGTCCTGCATACGATGCCGTGCGTATGTCTGGCTTCCGGGATGCCTTATCGGCTGGCCCCCCCGGGTCTCAGTCCTCCAATTCCTCCTGCAGGATGCGGACGACCTCCTCGACCGTCTCCTCCTCCAGCTCTGTCCGCCGCACCAGTTCCAGCTTGCTGAGCTCCAGGACACTCCGGGCCGTGTCGCAACCGATCCGCTTCAGTTCGTCGATGATCCAGGCATCGATTTCGTCTGCAAATTCGTCCAGGTCGACATCATCGATCTCGTGGCCGTCCGTGTTTCGGTAGACATCTATTTCGTAGCCGGTGAGTTTACTGGCCAGTTTGATATTGGTCCCGTTCTTTCCGATGGCCAGCGATACCTGGTCCGGATCCAGGTAGACCGAGGCCCGTTTCGCCGCCACATCCAATTCGATGTTGGAGACTTTGGCCGGGGTGAGCGAACGCTGGATGAAAAGGCTGTCGTTGTTGGTGAAATTGATGATGTCAATGTTTTCGTTGCGCAACTCCCGAACGATCCCATGGATACGGGATCCCTTCATGCCTACGCAGGCGCCGACCGGGTCGACACGGTCGTCGTAGGATTCCACCGCCACTTTGGCACGCTCACCGGGCAGCCGCACGATCCGTTTGACGGCGATGATGCCGTCCTCGATTTCCGGAACCTCCTGCTCCAGGAGTTTTTCAAGAAACACGTTGTCCGTCCTCGATACCACCACCACCGGGGTGTTGTTCTTCATCTCCACCCGCTTGATGATTCCGCGCACCATGTCCCCTTTCCGGAAATAATCCCCGCGGATCACTTCCATCTTGGGGAGCAGCAGCTCGTGGCCGGTGGCGTCATCGACGATCAGGAATTCCTTCTTGATGATCTGGCTCACTTCCCCGACCACCATGTCGCCGATGCGCTCCATGTATTTCTTGTAGATGTCGTCCTTCTCCAGCTCCATGATCCTGGAGACGAGCGTCTGGCGGGCCGCCTGGATGGCGCGGCGACCGAAATCCTCCAGGAAAAGCTGTTCGTAGCACTCCTCCCCGATTTCGTAGCTGTCGTCTATCGAGATGGCCTCCGATATGGAGATCTGGCTGCGGTCGTCCGTCACCTCCCCGTCCGGCACAATCTGCCGGACCCGCCACAGTTCAAGGTCGCCCTGTTGGGTGTTGACAATGACGTTGAAGTTGTCGTCGGAGCCGAATTTCTTCTTGATCAGGGTGCGGAAGACATCCTCCAGGACCCGCACCATGGTGGGGCGGTCAATGTTCTTGCTGGATTTGAAATCCGAAAAAGTATCGACTAGATTAATCATCTCGAAAATAAGGTGATGCGTGAACGGTTTTATTGCTGTGCCGCCACAGGGGACCTGTGCGCAGATTATCCGTTGAAACTGATGGTGACCAAGGCTTTGAGTATCGATTCAAGGGGAATCTCCATCGTCTCCACTGTTTTCCGGTTTCGTTTGCCTTCCTTGACGACAACCTGCCTGGATAGGGTGATCGAGTTCTCGCCGACCCCCTCCAGTTTTCCGGAAAGCTGCTGTCCATCCTGTAGCGCGAGGGAGAGCTCCCGACCGATGTTCTTCACGTACTGCCGGTGGAGGGTCAGCGGCCGGTCCAATCCCGGGGAGGATACCTCCAGGCCGTATTCCGTGCCCAGCCAGCCGTTTTCGTCCAGCCGGGACTCCAGGAACCGGTTGATGCGGCGGCACTTCTCCAGGGTCATGCCACTGTCGCTATCCACAAACACCGCCAACTTGTTGCCCGGATGAAGATGGAGTTCCACCAGGAAACAGTCCTGGAAGGCCTGTTCCTCAAATTGCTGGGCCAACAGGCCCCGTATCTGTTCCTCGATGAAAAATGATTCCAATTGCATTAAAGTAAAAGAGGGAACAAAAAGTTCCCTCTCCTCCGGTTTCACCAATGTGGTGCAAAACTAACATTTTTAAACGAATTCCCAACTGTTGGAAACGTTTTATTCCTGCGGTGCGCCACCGGCTCAAGGCCGGACGGTCATTCCGGCGAGCACCCGCTCCTCCACGCATCGGACCGCTTCCTGCAGCGCCGTCCGTTGGGGGGGCTCCAGGACGATCGTCTGCTTGTAATCCTTGTACAGGATGCGGATTTTCTCGACGGCCGTGTGCTTGAGCATCCGGAATATTTCCTGGGGGACGACACAGGTGTACACGTACTTCCACATCAGGAGGTCCCGGTCGAATTCAGGTTGGTCCGGTACGTTGAACAGTTTCATGATGTTGCCGTCTTCGAACAGCAACCACACGGTGTATTCCGGTTCGGTCAGGTAGAACCGGCGCTCCACGACCCCCAAGGTCAGGAAGAAGGATTGGATACGCTGTTCGTCGGCAAAACTGACGATGGCCTTGGCTTCCTCCACCTCCTGCCGCCCTCCCAGCTCTTCCTCCACGTTGCCGGTCGGCACGAGGAACCCCAGGTTGACCGGTTCCGCCGCAACAATTCGGGTCGTGTCGAAATCATCGAGCGTGTCCAACGCAATGGCGCATTGTCCACCCGCTTCGATTGCCTGCCAGCACAACAGGCCCACGAGCATTCCTGTCAATTGCTTCATGTCCTTCATTTTGTTTGTTTTTCCGGGCCTAAACAGCGCCCCATCCGGTCAGGCCGGGTCCGAACATCCGACTCTCCCGCACCCGCGCCCCGAACCGGGGGGAAGATAAATCCGTAGGCTCCCTACGACTCCTTCCTATCCCTTCCTGTTCCGATATTTCGAATGCCATGCGCGCGCCGTCCTTTGTCCGGATCGGCTCTCTGGTTGCCTTTCCGACGGAACCGGAGCCCACCCTGTGGCGGTGAAATAATGGCGGCCTGCCACCGGCGATGACAACATGCCCGGGCGCTGGTTCCGCCGATGATGATGATGGTCGGCCGGCGGTCCGGAGGACGGGTATACGGGACCATGTCCAGCAGCGTGGCGTTTTTTCCGCTTGGCAAATTTGGAAAAAAAAACGGAAGTCTTCCGGATGCCTTCGGGCCGGTCGCCGCCAGGCCTTCAGTCGCCCCGTAAGACCTCGAAGCCGTCGAACCCCCTTACCGCCGCCGTGGCGACCTTTACCGCCGTGACGGTGGCCATCGGCGGGCCTTTTTCACACCAACGGACAAACGCTTCCAAGGCCGCCTCCGGCCCTTCCGCCTCCGCATAGACGCGGCCGTCCGCCAGGTTGCGGACGAATCCGGTCAACCCCAGCCGCAAGGCTTCCCGCCGGGCGGAGGCTCGGTACCAGACGCCCTGCACCTTTCCTTCGATGGTGATGTCGTAATGCTTGCCTTCCATGCGTTCTTCCTGCTGTCGTGACAGGCTATCCCCCCCCGCCGATATGCCGGGGCGGGACCCGGTGGCCCGTTCGCAGGAAGTCCTGCGTTCGGCCGCCGGACAAATATACCCGATTCCTGCCAAGACCGGCCGTCCTCCGGGAACTTTCCACGTCGGTGCCCGGTTCTTTCCCCGCCGGGATCCGGTACTGTCCCGGAATCGGTCCGACGGCCCGGAAAATCGGCCTTGCGCATTGTAATATTCACTTTTTATGGCGCGCTGCCTTGACGGGTGACTCTTTATCTTTACCTTGCGGAAATTTCGGAGTCCGTGCCTCGGGAACCGCCACCCATCCGGCGAATCCTTGGTGCCGCGGTTTTCCGATTTCCCCCGGAATGTTTCCCCGGGTAACTTTCTTGGCATTTCCATCGCGTGTGGCCTCCCCCGGCTCGTCCGACCCAGCCCTCCTGCCGTCGCTCCCGCGGCGGGAAAAATCCATGGAAAGGATATGCGCACGCCGACCGAAGACAGTTACGCCGGTAAATCCAGTTTAAACTACCAATAAATGAATAACGCAGCCATCCGATTTTCCAAACTCGACAAGGCGGACTTCTTCCGGACCCTCAACAGCCGGGTGAACCAATATTTCGAATCCAACCGTGTCTCCAGGTACGGGAATTGGAAATTGTATCTCAAGTCCCTCGTCGTCTTCGCCATTTTCCTGACCCCCTATTTCCTCATCGTTTCGAACATCTTCAACGAGTGGGTGATGTTGTTGCTGACCATCGTGATCGGCGCCGGGATGTCCTTCGTCGGCATGTGCGTCATGCACGACGGGAACCATGGCTCCTATTCCCGCCGGCGCTGGGTCAACAATCTGATGGGCAGTTCCATCTATATCCTGGCCGGGAATGTCTACAACTGGAAGGTGCAGCACAACGTCCTCCACCATACGTATACCAACATCGCCGGTCACGATGAGGATATGGAAACGGACGGCCTGATCCGGTTGCACCGGCAGGCCGACTGGCGCAAGTTCCACCGCTTCCAGCATTATTACGGGGTCCTGCTGTACGGCTTGCTGACCATCAACTGGGCCATCCGCAAGGATTATCGGCAAATGCGCGAATACATCGCCAGAGGGTTCAGCTTCGGCCAACAGGTCAATCCTGCCAAGGAATGGTCCATCCTGATCCTGACCAAGGTCCTGTACCTGACGATCTGGATCGTACTTCCGGTCCTCCTCCTGGATATCGCCTGGTGGAAAGTGCTGGTCGGTTTCTTTGTGATGCACTACACGGCAGGCCTGATCCTCAGCATCGTCTTCCAGCTGGCACACATCGTGGAGGATACCGATACCCCGGCGCCGGACGACTGCGGGAACATGGAGAACACCTGGGCTATCCACCAGCTTTTCACCACCGCCAACTTCGCACCCCGCAACAAACTGGTGTCCTGGTTCGTCGGCGGGTTGAATTACCAGATCGAACACCATATCTTTCCGAATATCAGCCATATCCACTACCCCCGGATTTCCGCCATCGTCAAGGAGACGGCCCGGGAATTCGGCCTGCCGTACCACGAGTTCACCTCGACCCGGGAAGCGGTCGCCTCCCATTTCCGCTTGTTGCGGGAATTGGGCCGGCAGCCGGCACTGGCTTGAGCCGCCGCAGCGCTGGCATTCTGTGCGGATGACGCTTCGGGGCGACCGGTAGGCCGCCGAAAAATCGGATCGGTGACAAATGTCCTTTTTCAAGTGTGAGGGTTCGCATTACCTTTGGGCTGTCGGGATTGTGTGAAGCGTTCTCCGCTGTCCCCGGCAGGGACACAGCTTAGGTATGTGCCAAACGGGTGTGCCCGGGCGGCACAAACCGTCGGGGAACATGGCACCCAAGCCCGGTGCGGACACAAGAAATGCGACCGGTTATGAAAAATTTCATTTGGCTGCTCCTGTCGGCCGGATTATCCTCCCTGTCGGCCCAGGGCCCCGGATTCCAATTGACGGTGACGGAAACCACTTTGCCGGGCTGGCCGGGCCTGCAATCTTTCGCACAGGGCCGGGTCGATGACCAGTGGGTCCTGCTTGGTGGGAGGACGGACGGTTTGCACCGCCGGCAACCTTTCGCCGCTTTCGATCCCGATTTCAACAACGACCGGATCTATGTCGTCGACCTCGCTGGCGGACAGTCCTGGTCCGCCCCCCTGACGGGATTGCCCGCGGCGGTGACCGCCCAGTTGCAATCCAGCAACATGCAATTCCTGCAACGGGAGGAAACCTTGTACCTGGTGGGCGGTTACGGATACAGTCCGCAGGAGGCGGAGTGGGTCACCCATCCGCAGCTATTGGCGGTGGATTTGCCCGGGTTGGCGCAAGCCGTCATACAGGGTACGGACCTGGCGCCTCATTTCCGGATGCTGACGGACGAGCGGCTGCAGGTGACCGGCGGCTACCTGGGCTGGTTGGACGGCGAGTTCTACCTGGTGGGGGGGCAGCATTTCGAAGGCCGTTACAATCCGATGGGACCGAACCATGGCCCCGGTTTTTTCCAGGCCTATACCAATGCCATCCGTAAGTTCCAGGTGGCGGACGACGGACAGGCCCTTTCCCTCGCCAATTACAACGAGGTCGTGGATACCGCCCACCTGCACCGGAGGGACCTCAATGTCGTTCCGCAGGTTTTTCCGGACGGCACCCAGGGGTTCACCGTCTTCAGCGGGGTGTTCCGGTATGATGCGGACCTGCCTTGGTTACATCCCGTCGACATCACACCTGCCGGGCATACCCTGCGGGCCGATTTCCAACAGTTCCTCAGTCATTACCATTGTGCCCACCTTCCCCTCTTCAGCGCGGCCGCCAATGAGATGCATACCGTCTTCCTGGGGGGGATCTCCCAATATTTCATCAATCCGGAAGGGGTGTTGACCGATGATCCCGAAGTGCCTTTCGTACGGACCATCAGTCTGGTGACCCGCGGAGCGGACAACAGCCTGCTCGAATATAAGCTGGGGGACCTGCCGGGACTGCTGGGGGCCAGTGCCGCCTTCCTGCCGGCTCCCGGGCTGCCGCTGCTTTTCGACGGTATCATCGATCTCGATGCCCTGGCCGACGGACAGGTCCTCGGCCACCTGGTCGGCGGTATCGAAAGCTCCCTGCCCAATGTTTTCTTCCTGAACGGGGATGACCTGAGTGTCGCCTCCGCCCGTTTGTTCGAGCTCAAACTGTCCAAGACGTCCGGTACCGAAGCCGACCGTATCGGCGGGGAACAGTATTTCGGCCTGTCGCTTTTCCCCAATCCACTGCAGGACAAACTGACGGTCAACTTTTCCGTACCGGTGGACGATACCGTCCGCCTGACCATCTCGGACGCTGCCGGCCGCATCCTGCACCAGGAGCAACGGAGCGTATCCTTCGGTTTGTACGAACGGTATTTCGAAACGGCTTCCTGGCCCGCCGGCACTTACCAACTGGAGATTCGGAACGACCGCTTCTCCGCCGTCCGCCGTTTCGTCAAGTCCGGCGGTTGATCCGCTCCCCACGCGATGCCTACTTGCGAGGAGTTGCAAACGGGCACTTTTTCCACTTCGCCTGCATGAAAGGGTTGAGGCGTGGTCGACCGGTCCGGCGACAACCGGTCGGGTTACCGTCCTTGCCGACCGAAGACCGACCTGGTTTCGGCGTCCTCCGAATTGATTTCCCAGGGGTGTGTACGCCCCGGCCGAAAACGGATTCTTGAAGAAAAGACGTATCTCCTGCACCGCAACCCTACAAGATGATCAATTGCAAAAATTGGTATGCTGTTGTTTTTAGTTGTTCAACTTGCTGATGTGCAATGCCCCGCGCCGAAGTAATTGTTCAGGGTGGCCGCCGGCCGCCCTGTCCGAAAGGCGAGAGGCACAACAAAGACCCTTTGGATAGGCGTAGCTCACGTTCTTATACAAGCATGGGAACCATGCAACCAAAATATTCGATCTGGTTTTTGAGGAGCGAAGGATGAGAAAGGAGGTGAACAGGAGGAATTCTCCGGCCCGAGCCGGACGGGTGCATGCCGAGCCTCCGCAGCCGGCGCCGGTGCACAAGGAGCCGGCAGGGTGGTAGCCGGCGTACGCCAGGAGGCCTTACCGGGTCCGCGTCCCGCTCGGCAGAGGGGCGGGGGGGGCGGACCGGGAGGATGCGGCCTTCGCTCAATAGGGTATGAACTCGGTTCTCCTGTTGCGGCGGCGCCCCTCCTCGGAATCGTTGGGCCCCAGGGGTTTGGTTTCCCCGTACCCGATGTAGGACAGGCGCTCGGCGGGGATGGCTTGGGCGAGCAGGTAATCATGGACCGTTTTGGCCCGGAGCTCCGAAAGCTGCAGGTTGTCTTCCGCCCGTCCGATATCGTCGGTGTGGCCGGCGATTCGGATGCGCAGGCCGGTATTGTCGTTCAGGAGCCGGACCAGGCGGTCGAGTTCGGGAAAGCTCTCCGGCAACAAGGCTGCGGAGCCGGAGGCAAAGAATACATTGCGCAGGACGACAGGCGGGGAAGCTGTGCGGGTAAGGGTGTCCGGTACGGGCCAAAGGTCGATCTCCAACAGATAAGGTTGGTCCGGCGGTGCAGCGAGTTCCGCCAGGGCGAAATTTTCGGAATGGAACAGGAAGCCCGGTTTCTCCACCGTCAGGGCATAATCCCGACCGGTCGGCAGTACGACGAGGAAGACGCCGTCTGCGTCGGTGGAGGTGGAGGAAAGGATGGTGCCGGCGGGAAGTGCGGATAGCGTGATGTCCGCGCTCACCGGGAGCCGGTCGACGGCCCGGCGGGTCAATGCCTTCACATAGGTGACAGGCTGGGGCCGCAGGTGGGGTGCCAGTTCGAAAGCGTACAGGTCGGTGGTGCCTTTGGCCTGCGGATTGCCGGTCACGGCGGCGTCGCCCGTTCGGATATTGGCGATATCGGTGGCGAAAAAGGCCGTTTTTCCGTCAAGGCTGACCGACAAGGCACCTTCGTTGCCTTCCGTGTTGATCGGGTACCCCAGGTTCGTCGGTTCGCCCCAGGCGCCGTCCGGTTGCAGCCGGGTCAGAAAGAGGTCGAACCCTCCCATGCCGGGTAAGCCGTTGGACATGAAATACAGCGTTTGTCCGTCCGCATGCAGGAAAGGTGCCTGTTCGTCGCCGCTGGTGTTCACGGGCGGCGGGAGCGCCCGGGGCGGCGCCCAGCGACCATCCGCCAGCCGGTGGGTGACCATGATGTCTTTCCCTTGTCCGCTGCCCCGCCGCTCCTGGGTGAAGAACAGGGTGTTCCCATCCGCCGAAAGGGAGGGTTGTGATTCCCAATCCGCGGTATTGACGGGGGGACCGAGGTTGATGGGGGTCGACCATCGGTCCCCTTGCCGGGTCGACACATACAGGTCGCACCCGCCCAGGCCGTCCTTCCGGTGGCAAGCCGTGAAGACCATCGATTGCCCGTCGGCCCGGATGCTGTGCGCCCCTTCGTTGTCGGGCGTATTGATACCCTCCATCGGGATGCCGGCCTGCCAAATGCCCGCCGCTTTTGTGCTCCGGTAAAAGTCCTCCTGGCCGTTCCGGACGGCGGTGTAGATCAAGGACGCGCCGTCCGCCGAGAGGATGGGCAGGTATTCCGATTCCGGCGTATTGATGAGCGGGCCGAGGGAATACGGCTGGAAAGGCACGGGATGCATGATGGCCGCTGCGGCGAAACGGGCATTGGCGAGGTATTTCCGGGCGTTGGAAATCCGGCGTTCGTGCTTATTACCCGGCAAATCCAGGTACTGTTGCAGGTGAAGGCCGGCCTCGTCGAACTTCTGTTGGTCGAACTCCACGATGCCCAGGCTGTAGAACAGGGCCGGTTCGTAACCGGAATCGATGGCAATGGCAGCTTCATAGGCCGCTTCCGCTTCCCCGAACCGGCCTTGCTGGTTCCGGATGTTTCCCTTTTCCATGTGCGCATCGATGAAAGTGGGATCCAGGGAGAGCACCCGGTCGAAAGTCCTGGCCGATTCCTCCAGGCTACCGGTGCGGGCCAGTTCCTGTGCCGAACGAAACAGTTTGAGGGCTTTGCCTTCGGCGGTCCGGATGGTCGTGTAGGTCTGTCCGGACAGCTCGGTACACAGGAAGCAGCAGGCGAGAAAAAGTGTCAACCAAGGCATGAGGCAAGCGATTAGTCAGCGGGAGTGCCGTCGGCAGAATGCCGTTTGTCCGCACGGTGGACCGGATGATACATGCCGGCCCCGATCGTATCTTTCCAGGTGGATTCCGGGTCCTTGCGGCAGGTACATCCGGAAAGGAAAGCCGCAGGCAAGGCTTGTGTCAGCCGGGCACCTGCTTGGCCAGCAAGGCGGCCGCCTTTTCCGAGCCGAGGTCCGCAGCTTCCCGGATATCGGTGACAAAGCCGCTCTCCCCGGCCATTTTCCGGGCCAGCCCCCTGCTCAGCAGCTGTTCCGCCTTGGACGGAACCTCGATCCGGGAATTCTCGATGGCGAACATCCGGTTGAATATCCTCACGGCCTCCGTGTATTGCCCGGTTTCGAACAATGCCCTGCCGTAATTGTACAAGGCGGTCTTGAGCCACTTGTAGTTGGGATCCTGTTCGTCGAAACGCCGGTCCGTGACCAGCTTCAGTTCGAAGATGGCCTGTTGGAACGCACCGGTCTGCAGGAGCAGCTCGCCTTTCAGTCGTCTGGCGCTCCAATAGATGGGTTGATGCGGAATGGACTTGGCGATGGCCTGGTCCAGGTCGGCCAGCGCGCCGGGGATATCGTCCTTCTTGAGGCGGGTGTTGGCCCGTCCCCAATAGGGATCTGGCATATTGGGGTTGATATCTATGCTCTTGCTGAAATCATACAGCGCATCGTCAAAGTTCCGGAGCCGGAAATTGACATATCCGCGGCGCTCGTAGGCGAGGGCGTGGCGCTCGAATTTCTCGATGGCGCGATTGAGGGACTGCATGGCTTCCGTTTCCATGCCTTCCAATTTGACGAGTTTGCGGCCTGCCAGGAAGGCCTGGGTGGCCGTCTTGTCCCCTTGCGGTTCGATCACCCGTTGGAGAACCAGGGAACCCTCCCGGATGACCCACGCCCGCAGGTCGCCGGCAATGGCGTAACCGGCCAGGTATTCGAAAAGGTTGATTGTATTCTTCCAGCTTTTTTCCGGACAATCCTTGATGAAACGGGGAATCACCAGGGCAAAGGATTCCTCCCGGAAGACTTCTTCCGCCTTGAGGAGGATGTCGTTCCGATAATAATTCTCCATCCGGTGTTGATAGAGTTTCAGCACCTGTTCGTAACTGCGTTGGGTGCCGAACTCCAGGCTGCCGGAAAAAATGGTCTTAAAGATGGTACTCATATCGCTGCTGTATGTAATCACTTCCTGACTGCTTCTCCATGCTCCAGCGCGATCTGAAAAGGGCGCCTGTCAGCGTGGTCGTGCTTCCTGTCCATTACCGGTATCCGGATGTAAGGAGGCGCAACCCATGTTTTTCGCCGCTGGGACGGAAGTCGGTCCGGTCGGGACAAGCCGTCGTTTGCGGCGGTTCCCCATTTATCCCGGCGTGCCGGTAAAGGGGACGGGGGCTCTGGATGTCGGCCCGACAAAGCTCCGCCAGGAACTTAGGTCGGGCAATTCGGATTCAAAATGGCTTGGTCGGGATGGGGTGAAGGGCGGCCGGGCAGCCCTTTTTTTCCGATGTAGGTGCGTCGGTACCGACCAGGTCTCCGGTTGCCGCCCGGGGCAGGGACAGAAGCCAGGAGCCAGGACCAGCGACTGCTTCACACGACGGCACAGCCGGAAGGATGTGACGACGTCGGTTTTTTCAGCGGCGGGTTCTTGATCGGCCGGTCGGTCTGTGCAGTGGTGTATCGGTTTTCCCCGGTATGTTCAAGTAGGAATCGTGCGGAATCGCCGGTTATCGGCAGTTGTAAATTCGACTTGCGGAACGTATGGCCACCCTTGAATGTCAAATGTCTGAAATTCAGCGCTGAAAATGAAAAAAAATCCGGATACTTTTTTTCGTGGCCCATGTACCCCGCTTCCGGTCCGTTCCCAGGCGCCTTCGGGCGGAAAGGCGCACCGGCGGTCGGGCGGGAATCCGCTTGGGGAAACGGATTCCGGCGGACAGGAATGATGGCGGGAGCGGATGCGGATGTCGCCGGTTCCCGGCGTCGAAATCCGGCCGGACAAGCTCATTTCACCGATTGGGATTGCCAGGCGAGCAACCGCCACTTTCCCCTTCGCCGGACGTAGACATCCAGGTACCGGAGGAGCAGGGAGAATTCCGTCCCCCGGTATTGGCCGTGGACCATGACCTGGCCGCGCAGCACGGCGGTCCGGCCTTTCCGCACGACCGTGATGCCGGAAGGTTCCATGCCGGCATATACAATTGCCCCGTCCGCAATATTGGCCAGGTGTTCGTCCTTGCTCTCCACCAAGCCGTTCGAATGAATGTAACAGAGGTCCGGGTCGAGAAGTTTCCGCAAGGAGGCGGTATCCCGTCGCGTCATCGCCAGGAACCGGTGTTGCTCCCTTTCGACCCAGGTACGCGTCTTAGGCTGCACATGAGGGCCGGTTTCCCCGGTAGCTTGCGCCGGGCAAACGACGGGAGCCGTGAAGAGGACCAGGATCGGCAGGAGAAACCTTGTCCGATCCGGTGCGGATGTTCCGACCGCCATCAGTGGTCGTGCTCGTCCCCTTCGTGGTGATGGTGGTCTTCCTCCGTTTCGTCGGAGGGTGCATCCGCTGCGTTCGCGACGTAATCCATGCCGCAAACCGGGCAGACACCCGCTTGGTCGCTACCGCTTCCCGTACAATGCATCGGACAGATGTAGGCGGACGTATATTCCGGACCTTGTTCGGCAGCTTCCGTTCCGGCGGCTTCGGTGGCAGGTTGGTGCGTTTCTCCGCAGGCGACGGCCAAAAGCAGGAGGATTGCGGACAGGAGGGCGCTCCAAGTGATTCGCATGACGATGTTTTTTTAAAAATTTGTGACTTGTCCTACGGCCGCGATTCCGGACGGGAATCCGGCCGTCGAAACGCACAAGATAGGGATTTAGCAGGTGACCTGTCTCCCCGACGGGCCGAAATTCTCATACGCACCGCCGATTTTACGATTTGCGTTTGATTCCGCAACCGATGGCCTTGGTCGTGGCCGGGTCAGGTGTCCGGCCGCTTTCCGTCGCCAGGATGGCGGCTTCCACATACCGTTGGGAGACGGCCTCCGCCTCCTGCGGGTTGTTGTCGATGGCACCGATATAGCGCACTTTCCGGTTCGCATCCAGCAGGTAGACGGTCGGCGTACGGGTAGCACCGTATGCAGGGAAGACCTGCTGCCCCTCATCAAACAGGTAAACGAAGGGAAACCCTTTTTCCTTGGCCCGGATCTTCATCTCCTCCAGGCTGTCGCCCGGCTTCAGGCCGGGGTCGTTGGGCTGTATGGCGACAACCGGCCAACCTTTGGGGGCATAGGTTTCGTGCAGGGCGATGAGCCGGTCTTCGTACATGACCGCATAAGGACAGGTATTGCAGGTGAATACCACGATGAATCCTTTGGTAGCGGGATCTTGGGCGGAGAGTTCCGACAGCGAGACCATGCGGCCGTCCACGTTCCGAAGGGAAAAGTCGGGAGCGGTGTCGCCGGGTTGCAATCCAGTCGCCTGGGGAGGTAGCGGACGGAAAGACAGCAAGGGAAAGATAAAGATGGCAAGTAGCAAAGCCAGGGGCAGGAGCACTTTTTTCATATCGACCGGTGGTTTAGGTATGTGTTTTTATTTGTTCGGCGGGTGGGCGGGGCGGCCGGACGGGCCGTCGCGCACACCCGTCGGTCCAATCCGGACAAAGGATTGTCGATTGCCTATTTAAATAAACGGGAAAAAGGCCGAAAAGTTAGCTGCCGGCAGCGGGATTGTCGCAAAAGGCGGCCCGGCGGCCGGTACACGGAAGACCTCTCCCCATCTGATGGGCCGACAAGCGTACATATGATGATTATTTGGGCGGTGCCTGGATTTGTCCTGTCACAAACGGATGTTGACAGACAAGGGTGGGGGCGGGCGGATTCGGCTTGCCGGCAGCCGGACCTGCGCGTGGCGGACCGAAGGGTTGAAGACCATTTGCGGTATGCTAATCACGGCCCATGTCAATCCTGTGTATCCCCCTCCGTCGCCCCTGCCCCGTGTTGCGGGGAGAAGCGTCCCCGGCAGGCCGCCATCCAGGGCGTCCCTGCCCGGCCAGGAATCCGGAGTCGGCGGCGCATGGGCGTGCGACGGTTAGGTTATCGGCCGGCCGAAGCCCGGTCAGGCAGTCGGCCGCCGCCGTGCGGGCCCGGAAATCCGGTGTCACAACACCCCCTCGTGTCGTGTCCCGGCTGTTCGCGGATGGGGGTCGGAAGGGGAGGTTGATGCGGCAGATATGTCCGGAACTTGGCATACTTCTTGACAAATTTAAAAAAGGATAAAATATTCACCACTTGTCGGATACGGGGTTGCAGAGACCTCGAATCGTATAAATAAAAAAAATATTTGAAACGAAACAGGTGTTCCTGAAATGCGTAAAAATCCCAAGCCCACGTAAAATAGGGTGAGTGTTTGTTCATAGTTTTTGTTTTTTATGTAGCCCCCGGCCAACGGGGGACTTTTTTTCTTTTCAAGTCGGGTTTTCCGGCAGCCCCTTTGCCAAAGAGTAGTGTTTGTTCATAGTGTTTGTTTTTTGTTTTGTCCCTGTCAAATACCCTTGACAGGGTTTTTTTTTGTCGGGAGGGGCCATGGCCGGGCAGGACACCTGGGAAGCCGGGATGGAAGCCCGTTCGCGTCGGCATCACCTCATCTTTCGCACCTTAATAAGCTAATCGAATATTTTGATGGCAAGGTTCGCATGATTGTATAAGAACGTAAGCTACTCATAACCAAAGCGTCTTTATGGCACTTCCCGCCTTTTGGACAGGACGGCCGGTGGTGCGCCCAAGCGCGCCGCCGGCCGTCTTAAAAATTTTTTTTGGGCGTAGGGCGCCGCCCCAGCCCTTTTTCGTGCGGGGTTTAGCACATTAGCGGGTTTGACGACTATGAACAACGGAAAATCAATGTATTGTGATTAATTATTATGTAGGATTGCGGTGCGGAAGAGGAGGTCATGGGGAACGGATTGGTAAATCACCCGGCAGTGCCCTATTTTTGGTGCCGGAACGGAACGCCGGGCCTTCGGGTCGGCAACCGGATATAAACCAACCAAAACGAAAGCGTATGTTGCAAGATATGCGGGTAGAGTACGGGAAAGCGGCATTTGACCGGGCGGACCTTGCCGACCATCCCCTGGACCAGTTCGACCGTTGGTTCCGGGAAGCGGTCCAGGCGGAGGTGGAGGAGCCGAATGCGATGACACTGGCCACTGCCACCACAGGCGGATACCCATCCGCCAGGGTGGTACTGCTGAAGGATTACCGTCCGGAGGGATTTACGTTCTTCACCAATTACGACAGCGGCAAGGGAGAGGTGCTCCGGGAGAACGCCCGGGCGGCCCTGGTATTTTTTTGGGCGAAGCTCCAGCGTCAGGTAAGGATAGAGGGATCTGTCGGGATGCTTCCGCGGGAGGAGTCGGTCCGGTATTTCCAGCGCCGGCCGAGAGGCAGCCAGCTGGGCGCCTGGGCATCCCCGCAGAGCCAGGTAGTCCCGGACCGCCAGTTCCTGCTGGAGCGGATGCAGGCCGTCGAACGGGAGTTCGAGGGCCGGGAAGTGTTGCCGACCCCGCCGCATTGGGGCGGCTACCTGGTCAGCCCCCATTCGGTGGAATTCTGGCAGGGGCAGGCCGGCAGGATGCACGACAGGCTGTGCTACCGGCTGTCGGCCGACGGCGGCTGGACGGTCGTCCGGCTGGCTCCCTGATCAGTCGCCGCCGGGCCGCTGTCCGCGACCGGTTCAGGCTTCCTTCTCCGGTTGGAAAACGGCGATGACCGCCCGTACTTCGGTATCATTTTCAAGGACAGGGTTGAAGCGGAAGAGCTCGTTGTGCGCCTCGTAATTTTCGTACAGCGCCTCCTCCAATGCCAGCAGGGCATCCTTCTTCAAACCCAACTCGAACAGGCAGGCACTCCGGCAATAAAGCAGTTCCGGACTATAGGAGTATTCCTCCGCTTCCTCCAGTACTTCCAGGGCTTCCTCCTTTTGGCCCCTGGCCAATAGGAAACGGACCAGCTGCATCCAATAAACCGGGTTTTCAGGTCCGGTGTCGGCTGCCAACCGGTAATAGGTTTCGGCTTTGCGATAGTTGCCGACCCGGTCGTATGCAACGGCCATCTGTCCGTAATGCGCCTCGTTCCGGTCGTCCATCCGGACGGCTTTCTGATAGGCGTTGATCGCCTTGTAGTACTCACCCTGCGCCGCCAGGCACTCCCCCAACTGGAAATGGGCGTCCGGGGAATAATAATCCATGTCTATCGCCTGTTGGAAAAAGGACTTCGCCACTATGTAGTTGCCCAGTTGGCGATGGCAAATGCCGATGTGCAGCAACAAATCCGTGTCCGGCTCGAAACGGTCCAGTACCTCCTGGTAACACTGCAGGGCCTTTCCGTAGTTCTCCACGTAGAGGCAGACTTCCGCACAATCGCGATACGCAAATTCGAAGTCCTCTTTCGTCAGGAAAGCGTATTCGTAAGCCTCGATCGCTTTTTCATACTGACACAGGTAATGATGGGCCGCCCCGAGGTTGTACCATGCCATCGGATTGTACGGGTCCTTGTCGATGATCCGCTCGTGCAAGACCACACTCTTCTGGTGCTTGCGGGCGTTTTCCACGCAAAACCACATCCGGGACAACGCTTCCGTATTACCGGGATGCTCCTCCAGGGCCGCCTTCAACAGGTAAAAGGCCTGCTCGTGGTCTTTCATGTCCTCCCGGACCTGCGCCTCGCATACATATATGTCGCTCATCAACTGGGAGGAAGAAGCCCCGGTCTTGAGCTGCTCCAGCAAGGCAAACCCCTCGCCGTGCATGCCCAATGCGGCGTAACACTCCACCCGAAGCAGGGAGGTCTCCATGTGGGACGGCACCAGGGCCTGCGCCTGGTCCAGTACCACCATGGCTTTTCCCGCTTCTTTCTTCTCCAACAGGAGCGCAGCCTTCCGCAGCAGGAATTCCAGGCTGTTGCCCCCTTGCTGCAGCGCGTGGTCGCAAGCTTCCACCGCCTTGTCCAGCAGGCATTCCCGCTCGAAATAGGCCACCAGGTGATGATAGGCTTCCAGGTCGTCGAAATGAACCCTTCCCGCGTCCAGCATGTCGTCGTACCGGGAGATGAGTTCAAAGATTTCCTGTTCGTGCTTGTTATTTTTCAGTCCCATAATGACTGTGTTGTGCGTGTAATAGTCGATTGTTCCTTGTTGCCAAACCAAATGAGCCGTAGCCGCCCCGTGTGTCCGCTCGTACCCGTTCTACATTCCGACCGGGACTTCCTACAGGGCAGGTAACGGGGTTTTCGCCTTTCAACTCCTAAAGTTAACGATATTATTTCCAGTTATTTTCCAATGTGTCGTTTCGTCTATGGTACGGTCGGCTTTTGTGAGAATACGGCAGGTTAATTATAACTATTTAGTATTTAACAGCTTAAATATATTTAAGTAATAAAAATACATGTTTATTCAATGAGATGCCGGGCGGCGGGGAAGGATGGGTCCGAAGCGGGCGTTGTGACGTGCCGATATTGTTCGCCGGCCGGTCGCCGGCACGGTTTGAAATTTCGACGGATCGGGTGGAATCCCGATTTGTTCGGGTAGCGGGAACACCTATTATCATCCGTAAAGTACGGCGCGGGCGGAGGAAGGTTTCGCCTCGACCCCGGCGGGCCGGTGTTATCCATCCGAACGGAATCAGAAATCGCAGCTGCTCCAGTTGTCCCGGAGCCATTTTTCCGCGACCGGATAGTCGGGCATCGCCCGGCCGACCAGTTCCCAAAAGCGGTTGTTGTGGCTCATCTCCAGCAGGTGGGCCAGCTCGTGCAGGATGACGTAATCGATGGCGAAGGGAGGGGCGAAGAGCAGACAGGTGGATAGGTTGATGGTTCTTTTGGAGGAGCAACTGCCCCAGTTGGACCGGTTGTATTTCAGGCGAACCTGATGGACGGCCTGCCGGAAGTGCTGCTGGTTGATTTCCTGGACCCGTCGGGTGATTTCCGGAAGGAACCGTTTGGCCAGCACCCTGCTGAGCAGTTGCCGGATGGCACCGGTATTGTCGGGGGCCTCCGGACCTCCGGCGAGCGACAGCAGGATGCAGTCGCCTTGCCGACTTGCCCGGTGCGAAGTTTTCCCGCTGTTGTATTGCAGGTGCAGCCGGAAAGTTTCGCCGCGTATGGTCAGGATATCCCCGGTACGGTAACGTTCCTGCAGGAAGTATCGGTGATAATGCGGGATGGACGATATCTTGGCCCACACCCATCGGTGGAATTCTTCCAGCTGAAGGTTTTGGTGACCCGTAGGTAAGTTGCGTGGCATCCGTAGGATGGCGCCGGTGCGGGTGATGGAAAATGAGACGTTCTTCCTGGCCTCTCTGATGATGCGGGCAGGGACGCTATGGGTGGCGGACCGGATGAAATGTGTTTCGACCTTTGGTTTGGCCACGGTGGAGGGACCTCTTTAGGGGGTCGGAAGTCGCGATGGAATACGCCGGATTACTTGACGTGTTTCTCGTCGGAGACCGTGAGCGCCCAGCGGCCTTTGGCCCGACGGCGGGAAAGGACTTTGCGGCCGTTCTTGGTGCTCATGCGCTCCCGGAAACCATGCTTGTTCACTCTTTTTCTCTTGGAAGGTTGGTAAGTCCTTTTCATTGTCGTGACTATTTTAACAGTTGCTTTGTCCTGTACCTTTTTGGAAAGGGACGGCAAAGGTAATTTTATTTAGTCAATGCGCCAATAAAAAACCGTCGGCAAACCGATTCCTTTTCGAAAAAGAAGGCCTGTCCCCGCCGTCGGCTTCGAAAAACGGGCCTACGGGTCGAGGGAGCCCTTTCGTGCGGCTAGCAATTGCCGCGCGCGCGCGGCTTCCTCGGGGGTATTGGCGTTGAGCAGGGCATCCGGATCCCGGGGCAGGACAAGCTGGGTATCCGTTTGGATCAGGGCTTTCCTGGGGCAGGTGTGGCCTTGTGCCAGGAACTGCAGCAGGAGGGGGTAGCTGCGGGGTTCCCAGATGGCCACGAGCGGCTCCGGGAAGCCGTTTATCGGGCTCTGGAAAGCGGTGGCGGTTGCGGAAGGCCTCCGATGGTGCAGCAGCTGCTCCAGGTGGCTCCGGTCCAGCAGCGGCAAGTCGCAGGCGACGACCAGCCAGGCTTGGTCCGGATGTTCCCGTTGGGCGGACAGGATGGCGCCCAGGGGGCCGAGTCCGAGGAAGGTGTCCGCCAGGACCGGAAAACGGGATGCTTGTGCTTCCGCCTGGTCGGGACGGCAGGAAAGGTAAGTTTCCGCGCAACATGCCTGCAAAAGCTCCATCATCCGCATATGTTGCGGCTGGTCCTGGTAAGTGAGCGTGTGCTTGTCCGTCCCCATCCGGCGGCTACGGCCACCGGCGAGCACCAGTCCGAATACAGGGGGCACGGCAGCCTGCAGTTCCGCATGCAGCACGGCGGCGACCTCCAGGCGGTCGGCCCAGGCAAGCACCCGCGGAGCCGATCGGCTGGAAGCCAGGTGCTCCCGGAGGAAGCCGGGCAATTCCCCGACCCCTTCCCGCAACAACACCAGCCGCACATCGGTCAGTCGGTCCAGCTTCCTTCGCAGGGAATCCTCCTTGCCGGGATCCACCACCACAATTTGGCGGGCGGCGGTGAAATGGTTGCCGTTGACAAGTACGGCATCGGTGGACAGGAAGGCGTTCCGCCACTGCCACGGGGAGGCGGAGCCCAGCTGTTCGAATCGCTGGAACCCGATCTTGTCCGTCCACCGGGCCGCCAAACCCATGCTTTCGAGTGGGTGGGCCTCCAGGGGTGTTTCCTGGTGTTCCGCATCCACATAGCCGATTTTCCAGTGTGCCGACAACACGCCGGCGACGGCGGCGGCAAGCGACGCTATGGTGCCGCAGGGAGCCCCGATGAAGGCCCATTCCCAGTGGTGGAAGTTGCCCCGGGACGGACGGGGGACGGCATCGTGCCTGTCGGTTGTATGGCGCATGAGCAGAGGACTTACGGGGGACTCACCTTTTGAAATCGCGTTTCCCGCCGGTTTTTTCGAGAAGCCGGATATCCCGGATGACAATGTCGTGGGACAAGGCCTTGCACATGTCATAGATGGTCAGCGCGGCGACGCTGGCGCCGGTCAGGGCTTCCATCTCCACGCCGGTCCTTCCGGTTGTGCTGGCCCGGCAACGGACGGTCAGTTCGCCTTCCCCGCTGGGGACCACCGTCACCTGGCAATCGTCCAATCCCAGCGGATGGCACAGCGGGATGAGCGTTCCCGTCCGCTTGGCACCCATGATTCCCGCCAGGATGGCCGTCTGTAGGATGGACCCTTTCCGCGTTTGCATGCCTTCGACCCGGAGTTGTTCCAGGACGGCCTCCGGAAGTTCGACCAGGGCCTGGGCTTCCGCCGTTCTTTTCGTGACCGGCTTCCCGCCTACGTCGACCATGGAAGGGTTGCCGTCGCTGTCCAGATGTGTGAATCCTGGTTCCATTATCGTTTTTTTGGTGCGTTCGGCCGGCCGGATCGGGAAGAGGACTGCCTGCCGGCTGCACAAAGATGCGAACGCCTTCCTTAAAATGAAAAGGTCGGACCGGATTTCCCGCCCCGATGGATGCCGGCCCGGTGCGGCCGCCGGACTCATTTTATGGTTCCTGCCATCGAACCACTTGTTTTTCGTGCCAATTTAGCATCTTTGCAACGATCGCCGGTCAGTCGTCCGGATGGAAAACGCCATCCGGTCTTTCGGGGATCCAGCCCTGCGGCAGCCGGGTTTCCCCCGCCATGTCCATCTTGCGGGCGTCCCATGTCATCCATCACTTCCTATTCCTGATCATACTATGAAATTTGGTGTTGTCATTTTTCCCGGATCCAATTGCGACCACGACATGCTTCATGTCCTCGGCGATGTGTACGGGCAGGAGGTGGTGGCCTTATGGCACAAGGACCACCACCTGCCGGCGCTGGACGGCATCCTGCTGCCGGGTGGTTTTTCCTACGGTGATTACCTGCGGGCGGGAGCCATCGCCCGGCTGTCGCCCATCATGGAGGCCGTCGGCCGCTTCGCCGCCGACGGCGGGCTGGTCTGGGGCATTTGCAACGGCTTCCAGATTCTTTGCGAAGCCGGACTCCTGCCCGGCGTGCTGTTGCGCAATGAACAGCAACGCTTCATCTGCCGGAATGTCCACATCCGGCCGGTGACCACCCGGAGCGCCATCACCTCCCTGGCGGATCCCGCCAAGCCGCTGCGCATCCCCATCGCCCATGCGGAGGGCCGCTACTATGCAAACGAGGAAACCCTGCAACGGCTCGAAGCGAACGACCAGGTCCTTTTCCGATATTGCACGCCGGACGGGGAATTCTCGCCGGAGGCCAACCCGAACGGTTCGCTGAACCACATCGCCGGTATCTGTAACGAAGGCAGGAACGTCTTCGGGATGATGCCCCATCCGGAAAGGGCGGCGGAATCGGCCTTGGGCAATACCGACGGACGGGTTCTCTTCGACGCGCTTTTGCAGGCGGCCGCCCTGACTGCGGGCTGACGTTTATTTCTTTCGATTCCACGTCGGGCGGAGAACTTATTTCTCCGGTTTCCGTACATGATACCGGATGCCTTGTCCAGGCCGCCCCCCCGGGGGAGGTCTCCTTCATCCGATACCGTCCTTGCCCGATAAGTCCCTCCGGCCGGCATCCTCCGGGATCGGCGGGCAGGCCGGTCGCCGACGACCGCCGGGCAGGACCGTTCCCCCGGCGGCAATCGCGTCGGAACGTCACTGGATTACAAGTGCTTTCGGCCGGGGCCCGCACCCGGTATCCGAAAGTCAGGTACCGTTGTTCAATACCGGCCCGGTTGGTTCCCGGTTCCCCTGTGTGCTTCCCCCGCAGTTTCGGGACGCCCCCTCCGAAGGTGGCTTCCCACCGGACGGCACGGACGGGAGCCCCGACTTCCGGCCAATGACCTTAATCGAATTTCAAACACAAATCGCATCATGAAGTCGAAAATCGTGCTTTGGGGCAGCAATGCCCAGGATGAAAAAGTATTGGTCGCCATTGCCCTCCAACCGGAGACCAGCCGGGTCGAGGGGTTGGTTTTCCCGGAAGCTACGGCGACAGAGGATTTCTACCAGCAGATGATCAGGGAATGGCGGGACGGCAACGGTATGGAACTCCCCGAACCCTCGGATAAATTCGAAAAGGAACTCTCCCTGACGGAAAGCATGCTTCCGGAAGGTTATCGCGTGGAACGCGAGGATGTCCTCAGCCGCGCACAAACGGAATGGCAGTTCATCGTCTTGTCCGGCAAACTCCACCAAGCCTACGAAAGCCGGCTGGAGGAACTGAAAGCGAAAATCGATACCCTCGGAAAGTTCGACCAACAGGTCTGGAACGAACTGAAGGAATTCTGGGACAAGGTCCAGGACCAGGTGAAGGAAAAGAATCTCCTGCGAGACCATGCCAACAAACTGCGTGACCAGGCCAATGCGCTCTTCGGATCGATGAAGGAACTGCGCACCAAACTGGACCACGAGTTCGAGCGCCTGTCCAAGGATACTTACGAACAATTCATGCAGCTGCTGGAAGCCGTGGAGAAAAAGGTCGACGGCGGAACCCGCGCCAATGCGCTTTTCGACGAACTGAAAAAACTGCAGCAGCAATATCGGGATGCGAAGATGACCCGAGACCACCGCAATAAGGTCTGGGAAAAGCTCGACGCCACCTTCAAGTATGTGAAGGAAAAAAAATTCGGCGGCGGCGGCCGCTCCGGTTCCGAATCCGATTCCGCCCTGCAACGCCTGAAGAGCCGCTACGAAGGCTTGATTTCCGCCATTGAAAAAATGGATAGCTCCATCCGGCGTGACCGGGACGACCTTCACTTCCAGGAACACAAGATCAGTGTTTCCGCCGGACAACTGGAGGCCCAAATCCGCCAGGCCAAGATCATCATGATCCAGGAGCGAATCCGTTCGAAGGAGGAGAAACTGAACGAGATGAACTCGACAAAGGTGGAGCTGGAAAAGCGCTTGGCTTCCATGCAGGAGAAAGAGAACCGCCGCGCCGCCCGGGATGCCGCCAAGGAGAAAATCGCCGATGATATCAAGGCCGCGGCGGAAGCCAGGGATACGGCCGATCATGCCGCCGCGGAACCCGCGCCCGAAACGGACGCGGATACAGGTACCGCTCAAGATTCCGCCGCCGCCAAGGAGTCCTTGCTCGATGCCCTGGACGCCACCCTCGGGGATTCCCTCGCGGATATGGTGGATACGGTCAAGGCGGTCGCCAATGTCGTCGGTGAAAAGGTGGAGGAAAAAATGGAGGAATTCCGGGAAAAAGCCCTCTCCGTCATGGAACAGGTGACGACGGAAGCACCTCCCGCCGCCGAAACCCGGCAGGAAGCCGCCCCGGATGAGCCGTCCGGACAGCCGGAGGCGGAGATGCCCACCGACCCGGAGGAACCTGCTGCCGACCAGCCGGAGGATTCGCCCGCGCCGACGGAAACGGCACCGGATACCGAGGCGTCCGCAGCACCCGCCGGGGAGGAAGCGTCCGCAGATGCGCCGGCACCGGATGCCGACCCGTCCTCGACAGACAAAACGGAGGACTGATTGGCACCATGTCTGCGGAAGGCCTGGCGACGCCGGACCTTCCCCGATCGTTCATCCG
The DNA here is from genome assembly GCA_964573725.1 of uncultured Saprospiraceae bacterium. Taxonomy (GTDB): domain Bacteria; phylum Bacteroidota; class Bacteroidia; order Chitinophagales; family Saprospiraceae; genus UBA6168. The sequence goes on along the minus strand of CAZNLJ010000021.1, from coordinate 12,172 downwards.
GATAATAATCCGCCGACGGTACGGCGGAACGGAGGCTGTCCCGGCATTGTTCGGGACAGCCTCCTTTGTTTCGCAAAGACACCGGTTCCAATTGTCGACCATTCCTCCTGCCTTTCGTTCCGGCCGACCCGTTTCCCGTCGGAATGATATCGGTGCGGCCCGCGTGCCGGCCCGGCCACCTGTTCCGGCCCCTCCGGGACACGGGCCGCCGGTAAGGAATCCGGTGAATATTCCGGATGCGGCCGTCCCGGCAACCTTCGCCCCTCCTCCGCTGTTATGTATCAGTTATGGGGCTGTAGTCCCGAGGATGTACATCCCGTCCTGCCTTCGGCCCTTTCGATGCCTACCAGCAACCATCCGCATGATACAACCGAGATTGATCGTACACGGCGGCGCCTGGAACATCCCGTCGGAATATGTCCCGGACCATATCCGGGGCGTGGAAAAGGCCTTGTCGGCCGTCTTCCCGCAGCTGCTTTCCGGAGTTTCCGCCCTGGATGCGGTGGAGGCGGCGGTATCCGTCCTGGAGGAAGACCCCACCTTCGATGCGGGCAGGGGGGCGTTCCTGAACGAGTGCGGGGAGGTGGAGCTCGATGCCATGATCATGGACGGCCGTACCCTGGGCCTGGGTGCGGTGGCGGCGCTTCAGCAAATCCTGCATCCCGTGCAGGTGGCCAGGCGGGTCATGGAATCCACCGAGCATTGTCTCCTCGTGGGCAAGGGGGCACAGGCCTTCGCCGTACGGGAAGGTTTTCCGCTGGTACCGGCGGCGGACTTGCTCACGGAGCGGGAGCGTGCGTATTTCGAGCAGCTTCGCCAGGATCCAGCCTATCGTTCGCGGCATCCGTTCGAGGCGATGCCGATGGACACGGTGGGTGCCGTGGCGATGGACCGGTTCGGCAATCTCGCCGCCGCAACCTCGACGGGCGGTACCGCCCGCAAGTTGCAGGGGCGGGTAGGGGATTGTCCGCTGCCGGGTGCCGGAGCCTATGCGGACAACACCTGCGGAGCCGCCTCCGCGACAGGTTGGGGGGAATCGATCATGAAGGTGCTGTTGACCAAGACCGCCTGTGACCGCATGGATGTATCGGATGCCGCCGCCGCCGCCTCCTTCGCCATCGCGGAACTGGCCCGGAAAGTGAACGGATTGGGCGGTATCATCGCCATCGACCGAGCCGGGCGGTACGGGGTTGCTCACAATACGCCGCGGATGGCATTCGCTTATGTTTCCGGCCAAGGGGAGTTCATCGCCCGGATTTCGCAAAATGCCTGAATATCTACTGCGCGGTCCGGTGGCCTGCGGGCGGTAACCGGGAACCGATCGATTGAAAAGCACACACACAGCATATGAATGGCAAGGGAAGAATCATCGGAAGTTACGGAGGGGACAGGTCGGGGCCCTTGTTCATCTGTACGGCAGGCATGCACGGAAACGAACACGCCGGTATCCGTGCCCTGGAGACGGTTTTCGAACTGTTGGAGCGGGAGCAGGCGATCCGACCGGATTTCCGCTACCGAGGCCGCTTGGTCGGCCTGGTCGGCAACTTGTCCGCTTGCCGGCACGGTGTCCGGTATATCGGAAAAGACCTGAACCGGCAGTGGGACCCCGTGCACGTGGAGGCATTGCGGGCTTGGCCGGCCCATACCCCCCTGGAGCCGGAGGATGCGGAACTGCTCGCCTTGCTGTCGGACATAGAAGCGGAAATGGCCGCGATGCCGGAGGCGCCGGTGGTGCTGCTGGATTTGCACACCACATCCGCATCGGGGGGCATCTTTGCCGTCGCCACGGATGACCCGGAGAGCCTCCGTATCGCGAAGGGGCTCCATGTACCGGTCATCACCGGTATGTTGCGCGGGCTAAGTGGTACGACGCTGCATTTTTTCAGCAGCCGGAGATTCGGTCGGCCCATGGCCAGCGCCGCCTTTGAAGCCGGTCAGCACGACGACCCGCTTTCCGTCAACCGCACCATCTCCGCCGTCATCAACTGCATGCGTTCCATCGGCAGTGTGCGGCCCGAGGATGTGGAAACACGGCACGACGAACTCCTGCAGCGCTACGCGCACCACCTCCCCCAGGTGGCGGAGTTGGCCTATTCCCATCGGATAGCGCCCGAGGATGCGTTCGTCATGCGACCCGGATACCGCAATTTCCAGCCGGTGGGAAAAGGGGAATGGCTGGCCTCGGATCGGAACGGCCCGGTAAAGGCGCCCTTCGACGGCCTGGTGCTCATGCCGCTGTACCAGCCGCAAGGCAGTGACGGATTTTTCCTGGTCCGCCCGCTGGCCTGACCAGCGGGTGAGCTCCGGCTTGCCGGCCGTCACTTGAGTTCGAAAGCGCCGGTGCCGGCGAGATAGCCTTTGTTGTAGATTTCCACGTCGTAGGTACCCGGTTGGAATGCCAGGGAGGGCGCCCAGACAAAGCAGAGCCGGGCCTCCTTGTTGGCGTAATCGTATTCCTTGACTTGGGTGTAAAGGACTTTTTCCCCCGTCTTTCGGTTGACGAGCGTGCTGGTGCCCAGGTCTTCGATCGCCAGGGTTTCTCCCCGGGGGTTGACGATGCGGATAAAGAATTGTTCCGTCCCGGCCTTGACCACTTCATTGGGGAGGGTGGTAAAGCATACCTTCAGTTGATTGACCCGCCGGGCGCTGCTTTTTTCCGCAGCCTTGCCGCTTTTCTTCATTTGGAGCCCGGTCACCGCAATGTCCTTCACCTGGATGACGGATCCGATGGCGACGGCCTTGGTGAGTTCCTCCTTTTCTTCCAACAGCAGCTGGCGGTTGTCACTGAGTGCCTGGTTCTCCGCCGTCTTTTCCTGCAAGGCGGCCTGCAGGCTGTCGTTATCGGACTGCAGGGCGGCGTTGGCGGCGGCGAGGGCCTCCTGTTCCTGTCGCAGTTGTTCGATTTCCGTCAGATAACCGGTAATGTTCGATTTGAGTTGCTTGATTTCCTCCCTTGCCTCCTCCAGTTTACGCTTGTTCCGCAGGAGGTTGGAGATCTGGTTGCGCTGTTGTTCAAGTTCCGTCTTGTATTGGTCGATCAGCAGGTTGGCCTCCGAGTACTCCGAGCGGAGGCTCTCGAGTTCCGCCAGGGCCTCGTTGTATTCCCGTTGCAAATCCATCCGAAGCTGTTCGGATTCTTCCAGCTCCGCAACCTTTTGCGCCAGGATACGGGTCGTGTGGGAACTCTTGTAGGCATACCACACCGCGACGGCCACCAGCAAGAGGGCCGGAAACCAGATCCAGGGCAATAGCTTGCGATTTGGAGCGGCCGGCTTTTCGTGGTCGAACATTTCCTGATCAGGGGGCATGGCGCTGTGGTATTTTGTCTGAGCGGGAAGTCCGGAATCCAGCTCGGGATCCGTCCAAGGCCCCGTCCTCCCCAAGTGCATAAGGTGACAGCGTGGGAAATTGTTCGTTCGTTCGGACAATTAAGCGGTCCGTCGATACGGATGCGCACCCTACCGGTCGGCAACGGTCAGCCGCAGCCCCCCATAGGATACGGTCGCCTTTATCCGGCTCCCGGCATGTTGGTTCCTGCTATATCCTTTCACCTCCCTCGAGGTGTTCCTTCTTTGGTCCAGGGTAAGGTGCAGGTCGGAAGGATACCGGAGGTCCGCAAAGTTGCAGGCGGCGGTCAAGGCATAAGCGGCATCGGCATCGACCGCCACCCGGAAGTCGGTATACCGGCCGTCCAGGAGCAACTCGGAAAAGCGGTCGGCCAGCCGCAGGATGCGCAGCCCCCCGTATTCCATGTCGAAATCTCCCGATGCCGTCAGTTTCTTCAGGACCATATCCGTGTAGTTGGCTTTGCAGCGGACGGTGGCGACGGATTCCAGCTCCAGGTTGCCGTACCGGGCATTGCAATCCAGGGTTTCGATGGGACCGATCTCAAATTGGTCGTACCGGGAGTCGAGGCGGACTTCCATGGCCCGGTCGATGAATATCTTCGAGTACCGGGTGAGGAGGTTGGTCCGATCCACCTGGTTCAGGTACAGCTTGCCGTAGGCGAGGTCCGCATACACGTAGCCGGCGCTGACGACGGTGCCGCTGCCGTAACTCAGCTGCAGGCGGAGCTCCTGTCCGACCCCTTCCAGCCGGATGTTGCCGTATTTAACCGATACATCCGCATTCCTTTGCAAAGGCTCCGCAAACACATCCCCGTACTGGTGTCCCAGTTCGAGATCGACGGTGGCGGGCAGATGGACCAGGTAGTCGATCTGGTACTTGTCGTTGTTTCCGCCCCAGGAGAACCAGGTGTAACTGCTTTGGATGACGGTTTCGGCACGGACCGATGCGGGGTTATCGGAGAATTCGATGTCGATCCGGTCAAAAACATCCTCTGCGTCGGTGGCGGAGCGGGCTTCCACCCGGATGGTGACCTCGATGCGGACCACCGGTTTGGACCAGGTCCGTATGTCCGTCTTCCCGTGCCGGTTGTGGAGGCTGACCGTCCCGTCCGGCCGGATGGGGAACTCCCGTTGGATGGATTTGGTGAATTCCTGTGCCGCCGGGTAAGCAGGCCGGGCATCGTCGGGATGGCTTCCGAATGCCGGTATGGGTAAGGTCGCACATAGCAAGGCCAGCAGGCACCCTGCCAAGGTGGGGAGTACCATAGCGAAGTAATCAAAGGGAGATTTCATCGTATTGTTTTTTTTGTGTGGAATCCGTTGGAAGCTGGATTTTCTCCAATACCATTTCCAACAGGTCGATACGGGTTTGGTAATTGACGATCATGGCCTGGATGATGCGTTCGGCTTCCTCGGGTGTGGTGACGGGCAATTCGCGGCGAAGTTCCTCGTACAGTATTTCCAGTTCGGAAAGGTCCGTCTGGATATGCCGGTCCTGGTGGGCGGCAGCCAGTACGCGGGTTCGGCGCTCGATTTCCTTCCGATAGAATCTTTCCAGTTCCGCGTATTCCGGGGAGACCTCGCCCAGGGAATCCGGCCGGGATGCGAGCTCGGCATAATACCGGCCCGCGGTGGCGCCCAGCAGGATGAGGGCGGCGGCAGCGGCGGCTTGCCGGATCCGGTACCACCGGAGGTGCGACCTGTTTTTTTCGGAACGGTGCCGGTCCAGCCGACCTTCCAAGGAGTGCCACAGGTGTGCCGGGGGACTGGCATCGTCAAAGGCCGTCCTGTTTTTTTGAATGAAATCTTCCAATGGATCCATAGCGATTGCATTGAGGTCAGGACCAGAGTTCCTTTCCGTGCAACAGTTCCCGCATCCGTTGCCGGGCCCTGCTGAGTTGGGATTTGGAGGTGGTTTCCGTGATGTTAAGGATGGCGGCGATTTCCTGGTGGTCATAGCCTTCGAACAGGTACAGGGTAAAGACGACGCGGAAGCCGTCCGGCAGCGCGGCCATGGCCTGCTGGATGGCCGTCACGTCCAGCTTCTTCTCCACGGGGGAATCCGGTCCGGCCGGCAATTGCCGGAGCTTGTCATCCAGGTTTTCCAGGTGCAGGTTTCGTTTCTTGAGGAAATTGATGCAATTGTTGATGACAATCCTTTTGATCCAGGCCCCCGGGCTTGAATCCCCGCGAAAGGTGTGCAGTTTCAGAAAAACATCCAGGAAGGATTGTTGCAACAAGTCCTCCGCATCGGGGTCGTTGCCGACCATTCGCCGGCAGACGTTGTACATCGCCTTGGCATAAAGGTGGTACAGCTGGAATTGAGCCGACCTGTCACCGTTTACACAGCGTCGTATGATATCCCGGTGGGTGGTGTTGATGTCTTCCAAGTTTCCTGGTGTAGTTCCGTCTTAAGGACAGGCTATCGGGAGGAGGGTTGCACGAGGGGGCGGAGAATCCGGGAGTGGGGCAGGTAGTCTCGGGGTGAGGGGGGACCGGTATCGGGGAGGGAAGCGGATTGCGTCCGGGCAGGCGGGGGAGCCGGCAATTGCCGGCAGGGTGGGATGAGATGGACGGATGCATATGCACGCCGGATTTCGGGAGGAAAACCGGCTGACATGCATCCGTCCTGTGGGAATCCGGACCAGTTCCGAGTTTCGCTGGTCCGGGGCTTATTCGATACCGAGCTTGGCGCGTACCTGGTCGGTGATATCGGAGGACTCGTCGGCGTAGAGGATGATACCGGACTGTGCATCGAAAATATACTGGAAGCCACCCTCTTGGGCCACCGCCTGGATGGCGTCGTTGACCTTTTGGAGGATCGGTTCCATGCCTTCCGCTTGTTTTTCCGAAATTTCCTGTTCCGCCTTTTGGCTGTAGCTGTAGATTTCCTCCTGCATCTGCTGGAGTTCCGCCGTGACCTGTTCCTCTTCCTTGGGAGTCATTTCCCCCCGCGCCTTTTTTTGTTCGGCGGTCTGCGCCTTTTGTTGGAGCTGGGCGATCTTGGCTTCCCCATCCTTCTTGAGGATGTTTTGGCGGGCCTCCAGGCTGGAGCGCAGCTCCCGCATTTCCGGCATATCCTTAAGGATCAGGGCAGAATTGAGATAGCCGAACTTTTGGGCTTGGGCCATGAGGGTGGTACACAACAGCGCGGCCGCCAACAAACCCGTCTTGATGATAGTCTTCATAATTTGTGTCTGTGATTTAAGAGAGTGAATCAGCGCACATCCGGTCGGGGGGAACGGAAATGCAGGAAAAGGAGCGGTAAAAATAAAAAAAAGTTGGTTCGCACGAGCCCGTAATCACCGCAAGGGGTTGACGGCGGCGGGGTTGGCCGATGCGGATTGCATCGGCCGGAGGAAATCGTGGCGAGGACCATTATAAAATGTCCAGGTGGATCGGGCTCAATTTCTGCGCAGGCGGTCTAGCACTTCATTGGTCTTGTCGTAAGCGGGGTTGGCGAAGAGCATGCCTGCGGCGGAGCCGCGGTCGAAAATGAAATCATATCCCTTGTCACCGGCGTACTCCTCGATGGTGGCGTAGACCCTTTCCTGGATCGGTTGGACGAGTTCCTTCCGTTTCTGGAACAGGGCTCCTTCCGGTCCGAATTTTTCCTTTTGCATCTCCCGGACCTGCTTTTCCATATCCATGATTTCCTCTTCCTTCTGGCGGCGGGCATCGTCGCTCAGCAGTACTTGTTCCGCCTGGTAACGGTTGTATTGGCCTTTGATCTTGTCGTATTCCTGGGCGATTTCCTGCCGCCAGGCGGCGGCGATCCGGTCGAGTTCCTGTTGGGCGGTCTGGTATTCCTCGATGGTTTCCAGGATGACCTTGACATCTACGTAGGCAATGCGTTGGGCCTGGAGGGGGAGGTAGGAGGCAAGCCCGAGGAGGAACAGGAAGATGGTTCGTTTTGTCATGATGCAGATGATTTGAAGGAATGAAACGGTACGGAGCGGCAAGCACGGCCATCGGCTTTTCCTACCGCGGCGGGCGGCGAGCCGAATCGCCCATCATCCCGCTGATATCGGAAGGATAAACGCCTTTTCGCGTTTTTTTTTCTCCGTGCCGGCAAATTTAACGAGGGTTTAACAGGAAACAAAACGGTGGCCTGTCCGCATCCGCTCATCCGGTCGGGGGGAGACATATTTTGCCGGAGACTTTAAAAACGCGACCGACGTAAAACATAAGTACCCATTTGACGTACTTTTGTCTGCGTCCTCCCGGATGCCGGCAGCCCGCCGGCGGACCTCCCGATTCCGGTCCGGCGGGATCGGGCGCGCCCCCGAGGCGGCCCGGTTGCGGGAAAAAGGCCTGCTCCGGGCAGGAGGGCGGGCACCATTGCGGGAGCACCAACAAACAATACCATCCAATGAGAAGAACAGCCATCAAGGACATTCTGGCCGGAACGGAGACCGGCATGACCGTCAAGGTGTCGGGCTGGGTCCGGTCCTTCCGGGCCAACCGGTTCATCGCCTTGTACGACGGCTCCACTTTCGGTACGCTTCAGGTGGTGGTCGATTTCGAGCAGTACGAGGAAGACTTCCTGAAGCGCATCCAGTTCCATTCCTGTATCGAGGTGACCGGCCGGCTGGTGGCGTCCCAAGGGGCGGGCCAGGCGGTGGAGCTGCAGGCCGGGGAGCTGACCCTCCTGGGGGAATGCAGTGCCGACAGCTACGACCTGCAACCCAAGCACATGACCCTGGAATACCTGCGGGAGAAAGCCCACTTCCGGATGCGGACCCAGACGTTCAGTGCGGTCTTCCGGATCCGGCATGCCGTCGCCTATGCGGTGCACCAGTATTTTCACGACAACGGCTATTATTACATCCATACCCCCATCATCACGGGGAGTGATGCGGAGGGCGCCGGGGAGATGTTCCGGGTGTCCACCCTGGACCCCCTCGCCCCACCCCTGACGGAAAATGGGGAGGTCGACTGGAAGGAGGACTTTTTCGGGAAACCCACCAACCTGACCGTCAGCGGCCAATTGCAGGGGGAAATCGCGGCCCTGGCCCTGGGCAGGATCTACACCTTCGGCCCGACTTTCCGCGCGGAAAAATCCTTTACACCCCGTCACCTGGCGGAATTCTGGATGATCGAACCGGAGGTCGCCTTCTTTGACATCCATGACAACATGGACCTGGCGGAGGATTTCGTCAAACACCTCATCCGGACCATCCTCGACCAATATCCGGAAGACCTCCGGTTCCTGGACAAACGGATAACGGATGCCGAGAAGAACCTCAAGCAGGAGGACCGCCGGCCTATGGGGCTGACCGAGATGCTGCGATTCGTGGTGGACAACGATTTCGAGCGGATCACGTACACGGAGGCGGTCGATATCCTGCGCAATTCGAATCCCTACAAGAAAGGCAAATTCCAGTTTCCGGTCGAGTGGGGGAAAGACCTGCAGGCCGAACATGAGCGCTACCTGGTGGAGAAGCATTTCCGCAAGCCCGTCATCGTACGTGACTATCCGAAGTCCATCAAGGCTTTCTATATGCGGGAAAACGAAGGTGCCGAACCCGGACGGGAAACCGTGGCAGCCATGGACATCCTGTTCCCGTACATCGGGGAGGTGGTCGGGGGTTCGCAGCGGGAGGAGCGGCACGACCGGCTGCTCGCACGTATCCGGGAGCAAGGCATCCCGGAAACGGAATTGTGGTGGTACCTGGCCTTGCGCAAGTTCGGGGGCTGTCCGCATGCCGGTTTCGGCCTGGGTTTCGAGCGGATGGTCCAGTTCATCACCGGCATGGGCAATATCCGGGACGTCATCCCCTTCCCGCGTGCCGCGGGCAGTGCGGAATTCTGACGGATCGGCAAGGCCCGCTCCCGAACGCCGGGCGATGTGTCTCCAAACGGAACAAAGACCTTCGACATGTTGACAGTATCACACCTGACCAAGGTTTATACCTCCGGCAACCGGTCCTTGACCGTACTGGAGGATGTCAGTTTCACCGTCGCGGCCGGAGATTCCTTCGCGATTGTCGGCCCTTCGGGCAGTGGGAAGACGACCTTGCTGGGGCTATGTGCGGGCTTGGACCGGGCCAGCGCCGGATCGGTCGTCCTGAACGGCATCCGGCTCGACGATTTGTCGGAAGACGAGCGGGCGGCCGTCAGGAGCCGGTATGTCGGTTTCGTTTTCCAGAACTTCCAGTTGATTCCCACCCTGACCGCCCTGGAGAACGTCATGGTGCCTATGGAATTGCAAGGTCGCAGCGGGGCGGCGCAGAAGGCGGTATCGCTGTTGGACAGGGTGGGGCTGGCCGACCGGTCGCACCATTACCCGGCCCAGTTGTCCGGTGGCGAACAACAACGGGTGGCGCTCGCCAGGGCTTTCTCCAATGATCCCAAGATTCTTTTCGCCGACGAACCCACTGGCAACCTGGACCCGGAGACCCACGATGTGGTGGAACAGCTCCTCTTCGACCTGAATGCCGCCGCCGGGACCACCTTGGTCCTGGTTACCCATGACCTGGAGCTGGCGGCCAGGACCGGGCATATCCTCCGGCTGAAAGGCGGCAAGGTCGTGCCGGAATGATATTCTTCCGGGTAGGCCTCCCGTTTTCGTCCGGACCCACCCGACCGGCCTCCGAATCGTATAGTTTTTGTAACTTTGTTGAGGAAGGCTGACAAGGCGCGTGCATTCCCTGCCCGTCCCTGTGCCGGCCTCGGTCGGCGCCGTTATAGGGCCTCCGTTCCCGTAAAGTATCCGGCGGTTTCCGTCGGTCCGTCTCACCATCATAGCCATAAACACAGCCGTATGAAGTTTCTTCCCATTTGGATATCGCTTTTTTCCAGCTTCGTCGCCGTCGGATCCGTCGGGTCCACCCCGCCGGAACGGGTGGAGTTGACCTGTAAGCTGAACGCCTGCGACAAGGTCGATTCCCTGTACCTCTACGAATTCAACGGGGTGAACTTCAACAAGGTCCTTGCCGCCGCCACGGCGGATTGGCAGACCTATCAGTTCAGGGTTCCGGTCAGTTCCCCGCGCTTCTATTACGTCGGTCGGGACCCCAACAACATGCGGCCCCTCATCCTGGGGGCGGAAGCGTCGCTGACCCTCAACGGGAACTGCAGCCAGTTCCAGTCGGCGCAGTTGCCGGGTTCCGAGATAAATATCGAATATGAAAGGCTGAAAGTGACGATGAACCAGCACAACAACGAGCTGGGACAGCTGTTGCAACAGCTGCAGGCAGCTTATGCCCAGCAGCAAATCGACCAGGCGAATACGATCGTGATCCGCCTCGGAGAGCTGGACAAGCGGCGCATGGCCTTGTTGGAGGACCTCCGCAGCAGGTATCCCTACCTCGCAAAGGTAGCGGCCCTCAATACCTACCTCAGCTACCAGAACCACGGCTCGGGCGACCAGACGGAAGTCGAATACTTCGTCCGGAACTATTTTCAATTGGTCGACTGGACGGACAAGGATTACCAACACATGTCCTGGGTCCATGAGGGCATCAAGGGGTACACCCAGACGGTGGCATCCCTGGGACTCCCGGAATCGCAGCTGAAGGCGGCCTTGGACGGGCTGCTGCAGCGGATTCCGACCGATTCCCGCACCCATATGTTGGCCCTGGGCGGCATCATTTCCGGCCTGGAAGCCAAGAAAAACAACCTGCTGGGGAATTATGCCAGCCTCTTCGTCAACAAGTACAAGACGGCCGAACCGGTGGCAGCGGCCCAGTTGGGGCAATTGCTCCGGGTATCGGCAAGCTTCGTCACCGGGGGGGATGCGCCGGACTTCCGCATGAACGATCCGGAAGGACAACCGGTCAGTCTATCGGATTTCCGGGGCAAGGTCGTCCTGGTCGATTTCTGGGCGAGCTGGTGCGGGCCGTGTCGCCGGGAAAACCCCAATGTCGTCCGAATGTACCAACAATACCAGCCGAAAGGATTCGATATCCTGGGTGTGAGCCTCGACAGAACCCGGGATCCCTGGTTGGCAGCCATTGAAAAAGACGGGCTGACCTGGACCCACGTATCCGACCTCAAAGGATGGGGCAACGAGGCGGCCCGCTTGTACGGGGTCAGTTCGATTCCCCATACGGTGCTGGTGGACCGGGAGGGCAAGATCATCGCCCGCAATCTCCGGGGCGCTCAGTTGGAAGCCAAATTGAAGGAATTGTTCGATTGAAACCGTTCGGTGGCTCCGTTTGAACCGTGGGAAAGGTGCTCCGCAAGCGGTCGGTATTCCGTTTGCAGGGTGCAAAAACAGCGGGTCGAATCGAAACGCCGGTGCAACCAATGCCCCGGCCCGCCCCCTGGTCTCGTCGCCTCAAGTAGTCTCCTTTGCGCATCCGTTCCACGGTTTCCGGTCCTTGGACCAAACCCTTTTGACTTTTTTTAGGGAGGGTAAAAAAACATAAATGTACCTCCGGGATATACCTCGGCGGCAAAAGCCGACAAGGTATATCCCTCATCCGCTCCCCTAAGATTCCCGCGAGCGCTCCCAGACCTTGGTCCTGTCTTCCTTCCTGACGAGACAAGCCCATCTTCCGCATCTCAATCCTGCAAAATCAGGAATAAGGACCTTTTGATTTTCCACAGTTTTGCTTGTGTTAGGAGTTGCCAGGAGCCACAACCTGCATTGAAAAGGGCGCGGGACGCAGCCACGCGCCCTAAAAAGCCCTTCCCTGCGTAAGGGCGGGTGGAGCCCGCGGCCGACCTTTCCAGGAGGCGGTCAGCGCCGGTTACCTCTCATCTTTCGCCCCTCAAGAACCAAATCGAATATTTTGATGGCAAGGTCCGCATGATTGCATAAGATCGTAAGCTACGCCTGAGCAAAAGGTCTTTATGGCGCTTCCCGCTTTTAGGAC
>CAZNLJ010000020.1:0-96471 GCA_964573725.1 uncultured Saprospiraceae bacterium | reverse complement strand
CCTTTGTACTGGCCGGCCGGCGGCGCTCTTTTCGCGCCGCCGGCCGTCCTGAAAAAAGTTTTTTGGGCGCGGGGCGCCGCCCCGCGCCCTTTTGGTGCAGGCTGTAGCACATCAGCGAGTCTGAATAATAAAAAAAACAGAAAATCAATGTTTTGTGGTTAGTTATTTTGTAGGGTTGAGGTGCGGAAGGTGAGTTTTATGGGCGCAATTCAAACTTTCGGTGCATATCTCGTGATGTTGGAAAAACGCGGTAGGAATAACCGACCTGGAATGGTTGATGTATAACCATGATTGTTAGCTGTGATAGGAAAGCCGAAATTTGGAATACACCCGTTCTTGTGGGATTGGTGGTCGGCTCGACGGATGTGAGTCCGGTAAGTTTGCAGGACGCCTGCACGAATACATTGAAAATCGGCATCGTAGGAAGCAGCCCGAATTGTCGATAAGTTTCGGATTTACTTACCTATCCGCCGCCCGGGGAGGGGATTTCGGTTTGAGGTTGCTAAAAATTTGCTGTTTTGCAAAGGGTGTCCTATTTTCGTCTATTGATACCGCTTCCCGGAATGAGAAATTTTTTTGCACCCTTCCTATTGGCCATTATTATCCTGCAAGGCGTGGCTTCCCATGTCGGTGTGGGGGTATGGCAAATCGTAGGGACGGGCTACCAGATGAATGCGGAGGAGAGCGCCATTTCCGCCGGGTTGAAGGAGGAAGCCGGTATCGAATCCGCCATCCAAATCCTCCTGGAGGAACAGCTCACGCCCCGCGGCTACATCTACAGCGACTTCTTTGCGTTCCATGGGACGGACGGCGGCGGGCAGGTTTATTACCGGCTTGTGCCCGACGATACGGAGGAATACGCATATGTTCACCATGCCCCGGCTGCGCCGGGGGCGACGGACCCGGATTGGGCCTTCCTGCTGGAGCATTTGTTCCGGGACTTCACCGTCACGCAATTCGAATGGCCGATGATCTCGGGCGACCCCTTACCGGGAGCGGCCCACTTCACCGTCCATACCCTCCGCCAACAGCATTGGGCCGCCCGGCCCAGCCCGCCGCCGGATCGGGTTTGACCTTTTTTTCCATCGCCAAGAAAAATCACGACTGATGTCTGGTCTGTCGGAACGGCCACCGTGTCGATCCGACCGGATGGGCAGTCTCCCGTACCGGAAAGGCCCGGGGCAGGTCCATCGAGTCCGTTTCGGCGCCGCCCGTTCGGGATACGCCGGACATCGGTTCGGAGCTTCGAAAGTCGTACCCATGCCGGAGGAGGCATGCAGGACAGCATGCCTGCCGGCCAATTCAATTCCTGATAAAAATGAAAAAAAAATATATAATCATCATCCTGTCGATTCAGATGGGGTGGACGCTTCCGCATGGTGCGCAGACACCCACCGATGCCCTGATGATGGGGGATGGGGAGGTCTGTATCGCCGTACAATACCAGCAGGACACCTGGGACCGCTATTGGGAAGGGACCCGGTTGCGGGACAATGCGAACATCGGGACCTTGACACGTCGGACGGCCACCCAGCTGTCGGCATTCGGGTGGGGTTCCCGGCTCAACCTGTTCGCGATGGTGCACCACGTGACGACCGAGCCATCCGGCGGCCAGATGGCGGGGGCATCCGGTTGGCAGGACCTCGGCCTGTATGCCAAATACAAGCTGCTGGCGCGCCGTGCGGGCCGGGGAGAACTGCAAGCCTTCCTGGTCGGGGGCGGCAGCACGCCGGTCGGCTCCTACCTATCCGATTACATGCCCATGAACCTGGGCTTGGGAACCCTGGAATTGACGGTCCGGGGTGTGGTCAAATACGAGCTTCCCCGCGGCAGCTACGGACGGGTGGGCTACGCTTACCTGCACCGGGGCACCACCACGGCGGAGCGGGACTACTACTATACCGACCGGGGTATCTACAGCAGGACCATGGACGTACCGGATGCCCTGCAGGCGGAGTGGGTGGTCGGCAGCTGGCTGTTCCGGCGCAGCGTCCAGGCGGAGGTCGGCGGGATCCGGCAAACCTCCCTGTCCGGGGACGACATCCGGCGGCAGAACGCGCCCCAGCCGACCAACAAGGCGGACATGACCGGACTGGTGGCCCGGCTTCGCTATTTTCCGGCCGGATGGCAGGGATTCAGCTTCCTGGCGGGATACCAAGGGGTCCTTGACGGCAGGAACGTCGGCCGGTCCACGGTACTATCGGGTGCCGTCACCTGGCAGTTCCGCCTCCGGAAGGCCAGGCAGGCGAAGGCGGAAGCCATGCCCTTATCCGAACGCAACAACAACAACCAATAAATCGAAACACATGAAATCCATCATACGCATCGCCTTTGCAGGCATTCTCCTCATGACCCTGTGGGGTACCTCCTCCTGCCGGAAAGAGCTGCCCACCCGTTTGTCCTACGATTCCTACACCTATGCCGGGCTCGACGAATCGGGAGGCAGCTGGACGCCCGTTTTGCTATCGGATCCGGAGGACGTGCAGCTGGATGCCCCGGCCGGAATCGGTACGGAATCCTACCGGCAGGAATTGGCGGAGGTTCGGGCGCTGTCCGAGCGGCCGGACAAGCGGGACCGGGAAGCCATGGCATACTGGACGAACAATCCGATCATCCGGTGGAACGAGATAGCCAGGGACCTGGTGGCGAAGTACAACCTGACGCCTGCCCCGGCGGCGGACGGTACCTACCCGGCTCCCGATCCCACCCGGCCCGACCAATATCCATTGTTCCCCTATTCCCATCCGACCTACACCTGCCGTGCCCTTTCCTATTTGTCGGCGGCACAGTTCGATGCCCTCATCGCGGCCTGGCATTACAAGTACAAGTACGGCCGGCCCGCCCTGCACCTGGTGGACAACAGCCTGGAACCGGCGTTTGCCACCAACGACCTGCCCTCCTATCCATCCGATGGTGCGGTGGTGGCGGCGGTATCGCGGGAAATCCTGACCCGGCTATTCCCATTGGAGAAGGCGTATTTGGCGGACAAGGCGGAAGAGATGAAGCGGGCGCTGCAAGTGGCCGGAATCCATGTGGCGAGCGACCTGGCCGCCGGCGACTCATTGGGGCGCGGGGTGGCACGCATCTTTTTGGCGCGGGCGGCGGAAGACGGCATGTCGGCGGCGCAGGTATCGCCGGCGGTATCGGATTCGTTGGCGCAGGCCGCCTTCGACCGGTTCGGTTGGAAGTGGGAGAACATGGAGGTTCCGCAGCGGCCGGTCGGGGTGACACCCTTTTTCGGCCGGGTGAAGACCTGGTTCCTGACGGATGTGGCGGCGGTCCGGGCGCCGGTACCGCCGGCCCCGGGCACACCGGCATTCGAGGAGGCGGTGGCCGAATTGAAGCAGGTGGCGGAGAACCTCACCACCGAGCAGCGCCGCATCGCCAATTGGTGGTCGGACGGATTGAGCACCTATACGCCGCCCGGCCATTGGAACCGGTTCGCCTCCGACCTGATCCTCCGATACAAGTACAATCCCTTGCGGGCCGCCCGGGTATACGCCTACCTGAACACGGCCATCCACGATGCGGGTGTAAGCTGCTGGGATGCCAAGTACTACTACTATTATCCGCGGCCCATCCAGGTCATCGACGGGTTCAAGACCATCCTGGGCACGCCGAACTTTCCGGCCTACACATCCGGGCACAGTTCCTTCTCCGCCGCCGCCGCAGCGGTACTGTCCCATATCTTCCCGGCGGAGCGGGCGCAGGCGGACGCCTGGGCCCGGGAGGCGGCCGAATCCAGGATCTATGGCGGCATACATTTCCGGTTCGACAGTGAGGCGGGGCTGGAAAGCGGCCGGGCGGTGGCGGAGCAGGTGATTGTCCGGGCGGCGGCGGACGGTGCCGACCTGTAGCGGACGGTATCGACCTGCGACAGGAAATCAAGGGACACCCGGGCTGCCGACCGGTCGGCAGCCCGGGCGCCGCCCATTCCGGTCA
Source organism: uncultured Saprospiraceae bacterium (assembly GCA_964573725.1). Taxonomy (GTDB): domain Bacteria; phylum Bacteroidota; class Bacteroidia; order Chitinophagales; family Saprospiraceae; genus UBA6168. Next base: position 92,529 of record CAZNLJ010000020.1, on the reverse strand, counting down.
TCCGTCCTCCTTCCGGAGCACTTCCAGGGGTGGTTGCCGGACGATGCGTCGGGTATGCAAAGACCCGATGAGGACGGTCAATCCGGTAATTGATAGGAAAACAAGCAAGGGCGGGCGGAGGTCCGGTTCGAAGGGGATATCCAGCGACCATTTGGCCAGGGCGAAGCTGCCGGCCAGGGACAAGCCGACACCGGTCAGGGAGGCGAGCATCCCCAGGAGGAAATATTCCTGCAGGTTGATGCGGATGATTTGTCCGCGATGGGCACCGAGCGTCCGGAGCAGGACGCTTTCGCGGATCCGTTGGAACTTGCTCAGGACGACGGAACTGACCAGGACAATCAGGCCTGTCAGGATGCTGAACAGGGCCATGAACCGGATGACAAAGGAAACCTTGTCGAGTACCGTCTTGGCCGAGCGGAGGATTTGGGTGAGGTCGATGACCGACACATTGGGGAATCGGCGGACGAGGGCCTGCTGGAAGCGGGCGGATTGTGCCTCCGATTCGGTCCGGGAGACGATGACATGGAACTGGGGAGCCTTTTCCAGCACCCCGGTGGGGAAGACGACCAGGAAATTGGTCTGGACCCGTCTGAAGTCCACCTTCCGGATACTCCCCACGACGGTTTCCAGGGGGCTGCCCTGGACGTTGAACACCAGCCTGGAGCCGATGCCGGCCTTCATGTCGTCGGCGATATTTTCCGCGATGGAGACATAGATGGTGCCGTTTTCGGCGACGGTACCGTGCCAGGTGCCTTCGACGAGGGTTTCGGTTTCGATCAGGGAGTCGCGGTAGGTGACGCGGTATTCCCGGTCATAGACCCAGTTCCGGCGGCGTTCCCGGTCCGGGTCGAGCGTATCGCGTCGATTGGTCGCCTGGTCGACGCCGTCGATGGTTGACAGGCGCATGGTGACGATCGGGACCAGCTGTCGCAGGGGGAGACCTTGTTCGGTGGTGAGTCGGGCCACTTCCTCCTTTTGAGGGGTTTGGATATCGAAGATGATCATGTTGGGGAGGTCGTCGGAGCCGGTGTAGGCGATTTGTCGGAGGAGCAGGTCCTGGATGAGGAACAAGGTCGACAGCAGGGCGGCGCCGAGGCCGATGGTGACCACGAGGACCAGGGTCTGGTTGTTGGGTCGGTAGAGATTGGCCAGGCTTTGCCGCCAGGTGTAGCTCCACGTGGTCGGGAAGAACCGCCGGACGGTGAGGACGAGCGCCTGGGCGATACCGGCGAGGATGAGGAAAGCGAGCAATATACCGGCGGGGAAAGCGAGGGAGCCGGTCTGCCAGTAGGTCAATCCGCCCAGGAAGACAAGGATCAGGGCATAGACGCCCCACCGGAGGGGGTCCCGGGCGGACACATCGGGTTCCAGGGAGGCCCGCAGGGTGGCCAGGGGAGATACCCTGCGGATGGTCAGCAGGGGCAGGAGGGAAAACAGGATGGTGACGGCCAGTCCGGTTCCGATACCGACCAGGATGGCCGGGACGGAGACATCGGTGCTGATTTTACCGACGGGGAGGAAAGCCGCCAGCAGGGGGGGCAGCAGCAGCTGGAGGGCGCTGCCGAGCAGTGCGCCGGCCATGCCGCCGGCGAGGCCGAGGGCTGCGACCTGGAAGAAATAGATGCGGAAGGCCTGGCCGGCCCGCAGACCGAGGCAGCGGAGCACGGCGATGCGCGCCATTTTGTCGCGCAGGTAGATATGGACGGCACTGGCGACACCGATGCTGCCCAGCAGCAGGGCAAAGAAGGCCACCAGTTGGAGGAAGGTCCGCATATTGCCGAGGGCTTCGCCGAGTTGTTGTTGGCGGTCGGCGGCGGTTTCCACTTCCAGGGGGGTGTTTTCCAGGGCGGGCTCGAGATCCTCCCGGGCAATCGACTGGCTGTCGGTACCGTCCGCCAGCCGGAAGAAGTACTGATACCAGACGAGGCTGCCCCGCTGTAACAGGCCGGTTCCGGGCAGGGTCGCCAAGGGGATGTACACGACAGGGGCGACGGAGCCGGCGATACCGGCGCGGCCGGGTGCGGACAGGAGCTCGCCGACGATCGGGAACGGGGTGTTCCCGATCCGGATGGTATCCCCGACCCGGAGGTCGAACTGCAGCAGGAGGGTTTTTTCCACCAGGGCGGCGGCCACCGGCCTCGAGGTATCCGCGGCGGCGGCGAGGAAAGTGTCCGCGGCGGCGGCGGGCCGGGTGGCAAACTTGCCATAGAAGGGGAAGGTGCCGGCTTGGGCGCGGACCTGTGCCAGGCGGCTGCCTCCGTTCTTGGGGAAATAAGCCATGGAGGCGAGGCTCCAGGTTTCGGCCCGCTCGCTGGCGGGCAGCTGTCGGAACAGTTGCCGGACGGAGTCTGCGGCGGGTTGTCCGCCCTGCACCAGGAGGTCGGCCCCCAGCAGGGTGCGGGCTTCCCGGGCGATGTCGCGCTGCAGGTTCTCACTGAAGGATTGGATGGCTACCAGGGCGGCGATGCCGACGATGATGGAGGTGACGAACAACAGGAGTCGGCCGCGGTGGCGCCGGCTGTCCCGCCAGGCCATTTTCAGCATCCAGGAGTAGGAGGGTGTCGACAAGGATGTACGGATTGTAGTGACGGATAACAATCAAACGCCGAATCTTTGCATAGGTTCTGTCGGGAGGGTGCTTATCCGGTCGGCGGGGCCGAAAAAGAACGGCGTTCCGGCCGGCAGGTCCGGACCGGAGGAACGCCCGCCAAGCTATCGCATCGCACGATGAAAGGTCTGTACACCGTTCTGCTGCTGGTATTATCCAACACCTTCATGACGTTCGCCTGGTACGGGCATCTCCGGTTCCGGGAGATGCGGCTCACCGAACACCTCGGTCTGGTTGCGGTGATCCTCCTCAGTTGGGGCATCGCCTTTTTCGAGTACTGCCTGATGGTGCCGGCCAACCGGATCGGCTACAAGGGCTACGGCGGGCCGTTCACGCTGCTGGAGTTGAAAGTGATCCAGGAAGTGGTGACCCTGTGCGTATTCGTGCTGTTCTCCCTGGTCGTCTTCAAGTCCGAGACCTTCCGGCTCAACCATTTATGGGGCATGGCCTGTCTGGTCCTGGCCGTCTATTTCATTTTCAAGAAATGAGGATACGGCCTGGGCGGTGCGGGCCGGACGCCTCGATTCAACGGAACACCCCGAGGGCGGGTAAGGCATGTCCGTCGAAATCGAAAAGGGCCTGGTTTTCCCAGGGGGAGCCGTTGGTGGCCTGTGTTCCTTTCCAGGCGACGAGGGCGGCACCCCAATAGCACCAGCCGGCGGCGGCGGGGGTAGTTTCGACGATATGCCGGATGCGTTGCAGGAAAGCCCGCTGGCCGGCGGGGCTGGCCGGAAAATCGGGCAGGATGAGCTGCTCCTCGAGTCCGACGACATTATGGGTCCAATCGTTCCATTGGAGGGTAAAGGGATAGGCGGTCTCGGCGATGAGGACCGGCCGCCGGTGGGTTTCGCCCAATCGGCGGATGGTGAGGGCCAGGGCATCGGTATCGGTTCCGTGCCAACGGGGATAGTAGGAGAGGCCGATGAGGTCGTAATCGATGGAGCGGACCTGTTGGAAGAACCATTCCGCCCCTTGGATACCGGCGAAATGGAGGAGGATGCGGGTGCTGTCGGCTTCCTGGCGGACGGTCTGGGCGGCGGATTCGAGCAGGGCGACGAACTGTTCGGGATGGTCGGCCAAGTGGCCGGCGGGATGGAGGAGGCCGTTGTTGATTTCGTTGCCGAGCTGGATGATATCCGGCCGGATGGCCTGCATCACCTGCCGGGTATGGTGTCGGACGCTGTCCAGCAGGGCAGGGAAGGCGAGGTCTTGCCAGGCGGAGGGGCTGTGCTGTTGGCCGGGGTCGGCCCAGGTATCGGAATAATGGAGGGTCAGCCAGATATCGAAACCGAGGAGCCGGAGGGATTGGCTGAACGCCGTGACGGCCGCAAGACCGGCATAGGGGTCCTCGGGGGCGACCCATAGTTTGAGTCGGATGGTATTGACCCCGCTGTCCCGGACGAGGGACGGCAGCTCCGCCGCTTGTCCGGCTGCGTCGCGGAAAGTCCAGGTCGCGCCGTCCACGATTTCCGGGTAGCCGGAGAGGTCGAGGGCCTTGACGAGGGGAAGCGCCGTCGGGGCCGGCTCCGCAGGACCGGTGGAATCGGGTAGCGGGGCGGGTTCGCAGGCGGAAGCCAGGGCCAGGGACAGATAGCAGGCGAGGAAGCGGAGCGCAGGGTGCATGGTCATGAAGCGTTTTGTGAATCGGACGGGCGTTCAGCCGGGCCTGAGTCGGACGGAGGTCATGGTCAGGGAGCCACCGATGGGCTGGTCGTTGAACAGTTCGACATCATCCTGCTTTTCCTGGAGTCCGAGGGTATAGAGCAGGGGCAGGTAATGTTCCGGGGTAGGGATGGCCAGTCGGAAGGCGGCGCCCTGGCTGTCGTAATCGACCAGCGGCCGGTGTTGCCGGTCCAGGATGAAGCGGCACATCCGCTGGTGCGCTTCCGCTGCCCAGTCGTATGCATAGCCGGGGGTGTCGAGGTTTTTCCAATCGACGCGGCCGAGGTTATGGACCATGTTGCCGCTGCCGATGATGAGGACACCCTGGCGGCGCAGGGGGGCCAATTTCCGGGCCAAGGCGTAATGGTAGGCAGGGTCTTTCCGACGGTCGAGGCTCATCTGGACAACCGGGATGTCGGCATCCGGGAACAAGTGCAGCAAGACGCTCCAGGCACCGTGGTCGAGCCCCCACAGGGAATGGTCGGGGGCTGCGTGGTCCGCTTCCAGCAGGGCGCAGGTTTCGAGGGCCAGGCCGGGGCTGCCGGGGGCGGGATACCGGACGGCATGGAGCGCCGGCGGGAAGCCGTGGAAGTCGTGGATGGTCCGCGGGTTTTCCATGGCGGTCAGGAAGGTGCCGTCGGTCTCCCAATGTGCGGAGATGCAGAGGATGGCCTGCGGCCGGGGCAGGGATGCGGCGACCTGTCGGAAGCCGTCGACGAACTGGTTGTCCTCGATGGCGTTCATCGGGCTGCCATGACCGAGGAAGAGGACGGGCATCAGCGGGGACGGGCGGAGTGGCACCGCCCCATGGCGGAAGGGATTTCCAAGCATAGGGATACGGGTGAGCGGAAGTAAGGAGAGCGCGGAGAGAAATGACCTGCGTTGCATACGAAAGGGTTGGGACCGGCGGTAACCGAGGAGGACGACCGGTCGGGGCCGGTCGTCTTGCCGGGTATCGGGCCGACTGCAAAGATAAGCTGAAAAGCGGAAGGGATCCTGGTTTTCCGCCAGCCGGATCAGCGGAAGGAAGCGCCGACGGCCTGTCTGGCCAGCAGGGGGAGGATGGGGAGGTGGGTCAGTGCATAGGAGAGCAGCCGGTTGACGGGTGGGTGGGACAGGAGCAGGAGCTGCTGGAGGAAGATGCCGCGCCGGATGCGGCGGTCCAGGTAGTGTCGGATATAGGCGTGGTTCGTCGACAGGGCCAGGCGGGGGGATGCGGGATGTTCGAGGGCTTTCATCAGGGCGGGGAACAAGGCGTGGGCGGAGCGGAAGGCCAGGCTCATGCCGTTGCCGGTGAGCGGGGGGATGAATCCGGCGGCATCGCCGAGGACGGGATAGGGGGTAAGGGCAGGGTTTGGGACACCGAAGCGGAGCTGGGCGGTCCGGACACCGTCCATGGCCCGGGGAGCATCGAGCCATCGGCGGAGGAAGGGATTGGCGGTGAGGACGGAGGCTTCGAAGGCGGCGATATCGCCGCGGAAAGGGCGGAGTCGGTCGGCGGCGGCGAGGTAGCAGAGGCAGTACCGGTCCGCCTCGACGCGGGAGATGCCGCAGTATCCGCCGGGGAAGTGGTGGATTTCGATCTGATCGGCGGCGGGGCCGTCGAGGATATGGTATTTCACCCCGAAGAATTTGGCGGCATCGGGCCGGGTGGGGCCGGTCAGGCCGGACAGTCGGCCGAAGGCACCGACGACGAGGCGGCTGGTCAGCACATCCCCGCGGGCGGTTTGGAGCAGGAACGGGCCTGCGTCGGTATCCTGGCGGATATGCCGGACGCGGGTATCGGTCAGGAGGCGGACGCCGCAGGCGCGGGCTTGCCGGGCGAGCAGGTCGTCGAGGAGGAACCTGCTGATGCCGAAGCCACCGGGCCGGAGTCGGCAGGAGGAACGCCAGCCATAGGGGGTGGTCAGGGTAAAGCGGTCTATCTGTGGCAGGGCATGGTCGGCCAGGGGAATGCCGAGCCGTTCCAGGAAGGGCAGGCTTTCGCGGCTCACATATTCGCCGCAGACCTTATGGCGGGGGTAATCCGCCTGTTCCAGGACGGTGGTGGGAACCCCTTCGCGACCGAGCAGGATGGCGAGGGAGAGCCCGGCGAGGCCGCCGCCGACGATGGTGACGGCGGGCTCGTGGTCCGGGGAGGGGGATGTGGAGGCGCTCATACCTTGGAAGGATGGAGGGTCAGCAAATACCGGTAGGCCCATTTCCACTGCAGGGAGTACCGGTCGATACCGGCGGCATGCAGCAGGGACACCAGTTCGTGCCGGCGGAAGGCGCGGAGGACGGAAAGGGGGGCGTCGTGCCGGGTGAAGGGCGAACCGGCGAAACAGGCGGTAGCGGCCCGGATAAAGAAATAGGGGAGGGGTGCCCGGACCAGGTCGTTGACGACGGTGCCGATGCGGGCCTGCCGGCAACGGCGGAAGAAGGCGACGAGGGAATCGTCGTCGAGGTGGTGGCAAAAGAGGCCGGCATGGATGATATCGGCCGTGCCGCCCCGGTCGAACCACTCGCGGTAGTCGCAGACCTGCAGGGATACCCGGTCCGGCAAAGTCGGATGATAGGTCGTGACATAATCCAATGTTTCCGGCAGGACATCGACTCCGGTGAGCCGGACGGGGCAGGGCAGCCGGTGGGCATGTTGCAGGAGGAAGGCCAGCATGTCACCGGCACCGAAACCGACGTCGACGATATGGACTTCGCGGCGGACGGGCTGCAGCAGGCGGCGGATGGCCTGGAAGCCGAGGCGGGGGCCTCCGGTGAGCCGGTTGATGGCTTCCAGTTCCCGGAGGTTACGGAAAAAGACCTCCCGGTCGGTGATGGGTTGGTCCATCAATTCGGGCAGGGTGCTGCGGCGGGAGAAATCCGGAAAAACCATGGCGGCGGCAGTTAGCGGACGTGAGTCGGCGGCGGGAAAGGACCGGTGGCCGGATATTTTTTGGATGCAGGTTCGGCGGGGTGGTTGGTCTCGAGCCACAGCAGGGCGCTTTCGATGGTCAGGCCGGGGCCGAAGGCGGCGGCGTAGACCAGTTCGGGGCCTTGCGGGGGCGGCTGGTGTTCCAGCAGGGCGGCCAGGACGAAGAGGATGGTCGGCGAGCTCATGTTGCCGTAATCGTGAAGGACCTGGAAGGGAATGGAAAGGCTGTCGGCAGGCAAACCGACGGCGGACCGGAAACTGTGCAGGATATCCCGCCCGCCGGGATGGATGGCATAATGTCGTATATCCTCCCTTTTCAGGAAATGGTCGGACAGCAGGCGGTCCAGGGTGTCTGCGATGTTCGGTTCGAGCAGGGCGGGCACCCGTTTGCTGAGGACCATCTCGAACCCGTGGGCGGCCACGTTCCACGCCATGTCGCCGCCGCCCTCCGGCAGCAAGGCGGAAGCGAAGCCGTGAAGGGCCAGCACCTTTGTGCCCGGCATGGGGGTCCGGGAGACGGTACAGGCGGCCGCCCCGTCGTTGAACAGGTACATGCTGCGGAGGTTGTCGTGGTCGGGTTTCCGTTGGAAATGGAGGGAGCAAAGTTCCACACAAACCATCAATACGCGTGCCTCCGGGTGCTGGCTGCATATGAGGTGGGCGAGCCGGAGCCCGTGGAAAGCCGCATAGCAGCCCATGAAATTGACGGTATGGCGGGCGATTTCCCGAGGCAGGCCGAGCGATTCCGGCAACAGGCATTCCAGGCCCGGTGCCGTCAGTCCCGTACAGCTGACGGTGATGAGGTGGGTGACCATATCGGGCCGCCAGTCCGACCGTTCCAGGCTCTCCCGGGCGACCTCGATGGCCAGGGGCACCGCTTCGTCGCGGTATACTTCCATGCGGCGGGCCGTATCCGGAAACGGTTTCCCCGGCACATACAAGCGGGCATCCTCCCGCTCGGTCATGCCGAAGTCAGGCAGGACGGAACGTTTTTCCGACACGCTGCCTTCCCGTGCCAACAGGGCGTATTTCCGGGCGGACACGGGGTCGTCCAGTTGTGCCCGGAGGAAGCCGGTCATCTCGGCATGGGAAACCCGGAACGAGCCGGGTCGGGTGGCGATGGCACTCAGCTTAACGGACATAGGTCGGGAGGTGGTTGATAAGGGACCAGACGAGGAACAGCAAATTCAGGGCCGTGCTGCCGAGCAGGTTCATCCGCATGGTCCGCCGGAAGTCGGCATGGTCCGGCCGTTGCCGGGCGGCGGCGGCCCAATGCAGGAAATACAGCAATACCGGCGTCAAGGTCAGCAGCATGGCCGCCGTTGCCACCGGCGGCTGGGCCGACCGCTGCCAGGCGTACCAGCCCAGCGCGAGGCCGAGTCCGGCGAATAGCAGGCCGGAAAAGAGGAAGGTGCCCCGGATACCCAGCAGCCGGCTCAGGGTCATGACCCCGTCGCGGGCATCCTGTTCGTGCTGGTAGACCTGGGTCAGGGGATATCCCGCACCGACCAGGAGAAAGCTGGTCGCCAATCCGGGGAGCCAGCCGTCCGCCGCCGCCCAGGATGAATTGGTGCAGACCACCATGGCGTAGACCGCCGGTCCCTGGAACAAGGTCACCGTCAGGAAACCGACGACCGGCCGCCGCTTCAGCCGGATCCGCCGGTGGGAATACGCCCGGGAGGCCAGGATATACCCCGCCAGGAGGAAAGTGACGATATTTTCCAGGCAAAGGAAAGCCAACGACAAGGCGGCGATATCCATATACAAGGATACTTTATACATTTGTAGAGGGACCGGGGGCGGGTGCTCGATGCCGCCGATGCTGCCCTCGTCCTTATCCATCAGGCTGTTGAACCCGTTGCTGGACGGATAGACCAGCAGGTGGAGCAGCACGGCCAGGAGCAGGGTCTGTTCCGGACGGACGGCCGGCAGGGTGGACAGGGCGAACAGGGAGACCGGCAACAGGAAGAAACCGAAGGGGAAACGCAGGTGAAGAAGTATCCGCCGGAAAGGCTGTTCGCGCATAATCGAGGAGTTTGAGCGGTTCCGATGCGCCGTGGCATTTTCGCAGGGGCAAGACCGGACACTCCCTTAGGAAACAACCGGTCGCGGGGATGGTTGTGCGAAAGTAGGCAGTCGTCTGCCGGACTTCCGCATCCCGGTGGTGCCGTTGACGCGTAAGCAAAGATTTTGACCATCAAATAAACAGCAAATGATTTGGGTTCTTTTATTGACGGCCGGCTTGTTCGTTTCAATCGGCTTTTTGGTGACGGAGCGGAACGCCAGGTACCTGTTGGCCGGCTACAACACGATGCGGCCGGAAGAGCGGGAGGCGTTCGACATACGGGCCTATCTGCCGGTATTCCGCCGGTTCCACTTGTTTCTCGGCATATCCACTTTTGTATTCGGCTTCCTGCTGGTCCGTTTGGCCGGTGAGAATGCCGGCGGCATCTTCCTGGGGGTTTATCCGGTCCTCGCCTACCTGGTATTTGCATGGCGGTCGAACAAGGGGATGCCGGGGATACCGGCGAAATACGCCTCGGTGACGAAGATATTCCTGATGATGGTATTGGTGTTCGTGGTGTCGGTTTTGGTGACGGGGATGAAGGAGGACGCATTGCAGTGTCTTCCCGAATCATTGCAGGTGGAGGGCTTGTACGGGGAATCCGTCCGGTGGCAGGACCTCCGGGATGTGCGTTTGACGGACCGGCTGCCGGACATATCCTACCGGTCGAACGGATTTGCGCTGGGATCCGTCCGGAAGGGTTTTTTCCGGACGGAGGAAGGGGAGACGATCAAGTTGGTGGTACAAGGGGCGGAAGGCGGCTACCTGGAGCTGATCTGGCAGGATGGTCGGCGTATGTTCTACAATACGGGGACAAGACCGACGGAAGCGGTCTACCGCGATGTGCGCCGGGCCTGGGAAACGGCCCGAGGGTAAGGGCGGCGGAAACCGGCGGATGGGCATATGTGCGGGGTGCAGGCGGCAAAATAGTCATCGGAAATGAGCGAATCGGTGGTATTCCGGATTTACATGGTCTTGGCGGGGTTGGAGTTGTTGGCGGAGGCGGCGGAATGGCGGACGGCGGTCTGGCTGACCAAGCCGTTGTTGATGCCGGTATTGGGCTGGGCGTTCCAGGTGGGGGTCCGTCGGGAGGGAGGGGTTTTTTCGAATCGGATACGGATGGCCTTGTTGTTTTCATGGTTGGGGGATGTGTGGCTGATGATGGTCCCGACCTTGGGGCCGGCATGGTTCCTGTACGGGTTGGGCGGATTCCTATTGGCGCACGGGAGTTATATGCTTGCCTTTTCGGGCTGGTCGGCCGGTCGGCCGGGCTGGCTGCGGCGGCGTCCCTGGGCGGCGGCACCTTTGGTCGTGTACCTGGTCCTGCTGACGGCCTGGTGGTGGTCTTCGCTCGGCGGGTACCGTTGGCCGGTGGTGGTGTACAGCCTGTTCATCACGGCCATGGGGCTTACGGCGCTGAACCTTCGGGAAAGGGTGCCGGCGGATATATACCGGATGTTGGTGGCGGGGGCGGTACTGTTCATCCTATCCGACAGCCTGATTGCGGTCGACAAGTTCCGGCAGTCGGTTCCCGGTGCCGGGATCTGGATCATGCTGACCTACACGGCGGCACAATACCTGTTGGTTCGTGCTGCGGTCGGCATGGTTGTCGGCCGGCGCGGGCGGGAGCAAGCCTGACAAGATGTTTTGTCGAACCTATCTGGAATCCCCTTTCGGGTGTTGGAGCCTGGAGGGTAGCGAGCGGGGGCTCCGTTCGGTGCGGCTGGTGCCATCCGCGCGGGAGACCGGTGCGCCGGTGCCGGCGGCGCTTCGGAAGGCGGTGCGGCAGTTGTCGGAATATTTCCGTCGGGAGCGGCAGGAATTCGACCTGCTTCTGGATTACGGGGATGCGCCGGCATTTTACCGTTCCGTTTGGGAGCAGCTGCGGGAGGTACCGTATGGGCGCGCCACCAACTATTCGGAGATAGCCCGTCGGCTCGGCAATCCCGGAGCTGTCCGGGCGGTCGGGCAGGCGAATGCGCACAATCCGATGGCCATCGTCGTGCCCTGTCACCGGTGTCTTGCCAAATCCGGCGACCTGCAGGGATATTTCTATGGATTGGACATGAAAAGGGACCTGCTGGCCTGGGAGAATCCGGCGACATATGCCCGGCAGGGCGGGTTGTTCGGCGCGGACGGTCCGTAGGCAGGCGGCGTGGCAGGTGTTCCGGCCCATTCAGCGGCTGCCCAGGGCGCGGACCAGGTCGGCGACATCGCGGCCGCCGGTTTCCTGAAAGACATCCAGGTCGAAAAAAGGGATGGCGGCGAACAGGTGGTCGAAAATATCCGCCTGGATGGTTTCGTACTCGAGCCAGGAGGTGGTGTTGGTGAAACAATAGATCTCCAGGGGAATCCCGCGGCTTTCCGGGGCCAATTGGCGGACCATGACGGTCATATCCTGGCGGATGGCGGGATGATGGCGCAGGTAGGCTTCCACATATTTCCGGAAGACGCCGAGGTTAGTCATGCGGCGGCCGTTGATCAGGACGGAGGTATCGACGCCGTGTGCCTGGTTGTAGGTGGTGATTTCCTGTTGGCGTTTTTCGAGGAAGTCCCGGATCAATTGGTAGGACTTGAAGGTGTCACGCCGTTCGGAGGACAGGAACCGGATGGAGTGGGTATGGATGTAAAAGGACCGCTTGATCCGTCGGCCGCCGCTTTGGACCATGCCGCGCCAGTTCTTGAAGCTGTCCGTAATGAAATGGTAGGTCGGGATGGAGGTGATGGTCTTGTCCCAGTTCTGCACCTTGACGGTGTGGAGGTTGATGGCGATGACGTCGCCGTCGGCGTGGAATTTCGGCATTTCGACCCAATCGCCGACGCGGACCATGTCGTTGGCGGATATCTGGACACTGGCCACCAGTCCCAGGATGGTATCCTTGAAAATCAGGAGCAGGATGGCGGTCATGGCGCCGAAGGCGCTGAGGAAATACAGCGGCGATTTTTCCAGCAGGATGGACAGGACGAGGACCAGGGTGACGATGTAGAGGATGATGCGCACCAGCTGGAAATAGCTGCTCAGGGGTTTGTCGCGGAAGCTGTCGAGGGTGCCCAAGGATAGTTCGCCCACCTTGAGCAGCGCCAGCACGAGGGTCATCCCCACGATGAGCAGGTAGCTGTCGGTGAGCTTGATGACGAGCGGTATCCCGGCGGCGAAATCGGCGAAGAGGACCGGTGCCAGGCTCCGGACCAGCAGGGCGGGCACGATGTGCGCCAGGTTGTCGAAGGTGCGGTGCTCGGCGAGCAGGTCGTCCCAGCGGATCGGGGACTTTCGGAATATCTTGTACAGGTAATGGAGCAGGATCCTTTTCGTCAGGAAATAGCCGGTCACGGCCAGGACGACCAGGACGGCGATGAAAATAAGCAGGCGCAGGTAGGGCAGCCAGGCTTCCGCCACCCCGGCGCCATGTAGCAGGCGCTCCACCCAGTCTTCCCAATGTGAGAGGTCCAGCATGATGTTCCAGGTAATGTTTTTGCCAATGTGTATCCTTTAATAATGCATCCGCACGGGTTTGGTTCAACCGGGACGGGGCGGCGGCGGCGGAGCGGGCCGGGAGGCTGCGGGACGGACGGGAAGGGTCGGGTAGCCGGGACATGGGATTCCGCGGGGCTGCCGAACCGGCAAATCCCCTGCGGATTCCGCCCTCGGCGGGGGCGGCTTAGCAATGTCCAACCTTAAAGCTAACCAATCTTCTGATTCCTTTTTTTCAAAATCGGTTTAAATCGGTTTAAACCTATTTGTAGGTGCTAACAGCTTGTTTTTCAAGTATGAATGAAGTAGCATTGCTTTCTGTTAAACCAACGGTGGTACCGGACGGGCTGCGGTTTTCGGCCGCCTCCACCCCATGGAATCCCGTTGGACAAAATGGATTTGACCCCAACCTACACCCCTAGTCCGTTGCTGTTGCGCAGGAGGATTTCCTTCCTGTCGCAATGGCCGGGGAGAGGGGAGGGGGCCCCAAAGCCGGACCAAGGATAATTGCGGGACATACTATGCACGGAAACACATTGGCAAATGGCTGAAGTAATTTTTAGCACGCTGGGACATGGTGTTGGTTTTCATGTAGACATGGATTCTTGTGAAAGGTCGGTCACTATCCGGCGGGTTTTCCGGAATGGACAAGAACACAAAAAGGCCATCACCTTTTCTGACCTGGAGGCCATCCGTGCCTACATGGTGCAGCGCAACGATTGGGTATGCCTGGCCAATAACGTCCAAAAGCTCGCTGCAGGAACCGAGATAGATGGGTTGGGGTCGTTCCTGTACAAGGAACTTACCGGCTGGGGAAATACAGCAGATGCGCAACTGGCGAGTCATATCGCTGCCCTGTTTGTCCATAGTGAAGTTTTTGAGCTGCAATCGCCCCGGCAAACCAAGTTACGTTTCCGCTTGAAATATCCGAAGATGTCCACCGACGAAATGGTCGAGCTACTATGTGCCGCTTACAAGAAAAAACGGAAAGAGGCAATCCTCGGAAAATACAAATAAACAAAGCGATACACCCTAAAAACGGGTACCCCCCCCATTAACCAACCCAATAAACACCTGATAATGTTTACACCATTCCGGACCCTCGGAAAAGGCAACCTGTTTTGGGTTTGGCTGGACGAGGGGAGCAAGGCCCTGGTGATCCGGCGGCAGTTCGATAACATGGTAATTGACAAGACCCTCCCTTGGGCCCAGGTGTCGGCGATAGACCGGTACCTGGGTGGACAGGCGGATTGGGTGCGGCTGGCCAACAACGTCAGCCGGCTGAGAACCGGGACAGAGGGCGAGGGGCTCGGCAGGTTCCTGTACAACGACCTGGGATGGGACACGACGGAAGCGCAGCTGGCCAGCCACCTGGCGGCGCTGTTCGTCCATTGCGGCTGGTGCGAGCTGGCCCACCCGGTGAAACGCCGCCCCATCCTGTTCCGAAAGACTGCCCGGCCTGCCGACGGGCCGACCCTATACGAGACCTTGGCGACCTGTCTCCGGCCGAACCCGGCCGGTCAACCTACCCATCCGGCGGAAAATATCCGGTTGCGCAAGCGAATTAGTCCCCGGTAAATCATATCTTGTAGCGACAACGGAAAAAGAGCGAGGTGCGGACGGCCCCTGTCCGCAAGCGGCGCGGTAAGCGACCATCCGGATCCGGCGGGAGGCGTCCGTGACACCCACCGGAAGCCGTTCATGTTGGCAGCCCCCTTTGACATGGAAAAGTTCCTGCATCCCGTATTCGACAAGCTGCTCTCTCCCGCCGTCAAGGAAAAGAGCGAGCGGCTGATCCTGAGCATCGCCATCCTGAGCTACTTGGTCCACCTGGGGATGATCGGGTTGGTCAACCTGGGCTGGATCGACCTCGATGCGAAATTCCTGCGCAATCCGATAGCCGCCATCTACACCCCGTTCTCCTTCATCCTCATCTACGAGGTGTACCTGTTGATTTTCTTCCTGCCGCAATCGAGTTCCGTCTATATCGGCAAACAGTATGAAATCATTACCCTCATCATCATCCGGCGCATTTTCAAGGACATCGCCAGCATTGAGCTCACCACCGACTGGTTTCAGGTCCGCGACGACCTGCAGTTCACCTTCGACGTGCTCACCTCGCTGGTGTTGTTCCTGCTGATCTATTTCTTCTACCGGATGGTGCGGAAGAAGCCGGCCGTCGCCGGGAAGGCCCCCGTGGACCGGGAGCGGAACGTCCGGACCTTCATCCAGCTGAAGAAGGCGATCGCCGTGGGCCTGGTCCCCATCCTGCTCGGATTGGCCGTTTACACCCTGGCCGACTGGGTGGGGGAGGCAGTCGGACACTACCAGGAGGGCATCCGCGGCATCGGTAACCTGAACAACATCTTCTTCGACGAATTCTTCACCATCCTGATCACCGTCGACGTCCTGTTGCTCCTGGCATCCTTTTACTATTCCGACCGCTTCCACACCATCATCCGCAACTCTGGTTTCGTCATCTCCACCATATTGATCAAGGTATCCTTTTCGGTGGAGGGCATCCTGAACAACATCCTGATCGTCGGGGCGGTGCTGTTCGGATTGCTCATGCTTATGGTACACAACCTGTACGAGGGGAACCATCGGGAAGCGTAGGCATGAGGTGTGCCGGGTGGTGATATTTTGGTAGATTTGTGGCAGACCAACCATCCGACGAACAGCCTATGCCTACGCACCTTTCCCGTCCGCAGCGGTCCCGCGTGATCCTCACCCTGGGACTGCTGACGACCATCGGGCCGTTTTCCATCGACCTGTACCTGCCTGCTTTCCGGCAGATTGCCGAAGCCCTGGACACCGACCTGGACCGGGTGGCCCTGTCCCTGTCCAGTTTCTTCATCGGCCTGGCGGCGGGGCAGCTGGTATACGGCCCGTTGTTGGAGCGGTACGGCCGCAAGCGGCCGCTGTATGCCGGCATGGCCATTTACCTGGTGACGACCCTGGCCTGCATGTGGGTGGAGACGGTGGAGCAGCTCATCGCGCTCCGTTTTTTCCAGGCCTTGGGCAGTTGTTCGGGACTGGTGGCCTCGCGGGCCATCGTGCGCGACCTTTTCGAGGGAAAGGACATTGCCCGGGTATTTTCCCTGTTGATCATGATACTGGCCGTTTCCCCGATATTGGCGCCGACGGCCGGCGGCTACATCGCGGCCTGGTTCGGCTGGCGGTACGTGTTCCTGGCCTTGGTTTTCCTGTGTGCGCTCATCCTGGCGGCGGCCGTCTGGTTCCTGCCGGAGAGCAAGGACCCGGACCCTTCCTTTTCGCTGCGCATCGGGCCGGTTTCGGCCGGATACCGGGCCCTGTTCCGGGAGCCGGTTTTTTTGCACTATGCCTTGTTGGGCGGGGTGGCGGGTGCCGGTTTATACAGCTACCTGAGCGGCGCATCCCAGCTGTACCTGTCCGTGTTCGGCATCAGCGAGCAACAGTTCGGATTGTTCTTCGCCCTGATTGCCGCCGGCCTGATCGGTGCGAGCCAGCTCAATGCCTACCTGTTGCGGCGGTACAGCAGCGAGCGGCTGATCGAATGGGCGGTGGCCGGACAATCCTTTTTTGCGGCGGCCCTCTTGTTTGCCGCCTGGCACCGTTGGTATCACCTGGCCGCGACGACCTTCCTGATTTTCGGATTCCTCTTTTTCCTCGGCTTCCTGCTGCCGAATTCCTCGGCCTTGGCCATGGGACCGGTCGGCAGGATGGCGGGCAACGCCTCCGCGATGATGGGGGCGCTGCAGATGGCCATCGCGACCCTGGCCTCTGCATCGGTCAGTCTGCTGAATCAGGCAGGGTGGCCCGCAATGCCTTTGGTGATGGCCGCCTGTGCGGCACTTACCGCCTCTTTCCTTCGCTGGGGACGCCCGACGGCCCTGGTTGGAGAGGCCGGAGACGGATCTTGAGGCCCTCCGGACAGTGATTTCCGAATGATTTGAAGGATTTACTGTGATGGGGGGGCTTGCTTCCGGATGGGGGGGTGTTGTTCCGGATGGGGGTGTTGGGATGGGCGGGGGGAGATGGCGAGTGGGGTTGATTTTGATGCTTGGGGCGGTTTTGGACTATAATTTTCGAAAGAAGAGAAGTAGGGGCGAAGAGAGGAAGTTTCGTAAATTGTTGGAAAGGGATGTTTTCGGGAGCTGTGGTCAGGATTATGAGCCCATTTGACGGGTCGATTATCCGCGGGTCGGGGAAAAAGGTGAGGATTTTGTTTTTTTATACCACCCGGGTTAAATTGGGCAGGGGGGGCGGTTCCGGCGTTTCCGGTACTATTTCGAGACAATCCTTTCGCCACCAAAATCTTGAGCTGATGCGAGTATCCTTATTCCTGTTGCTTTGCGTGCCTCTGGCGGGTTTTGCCCAATCGACGATGCAAAGTCATTCTGCAGCGGTCGGAAGCCATGCCAATACGCCTTATCCGGAATTATTCAAGGCCATTCCGATACTGGATAGCGGTACGCCCACCTGGGCCATGCTCATGTATGGCCAGGATCCACCGGTCTTGACCGTGGATTCACTGTACCAGGCATACTATGCCGAGCATCCTTTTGTCAAAAATATACATACCCAGAACTACAAGCACTGGCGCAGACAGGTCGATCAGGCCCTGGACGCGCAGGGGTACTTCCGTCCCCTGTCCCGCGGGGAGGAGGACGCCGCATTCCAGCGGTGGAAAGACCGCCGGCAGGCATCGGCCGCCAAGGCGGGCGGTAGCGGCTGGATTTGCCTAGGGCCGCATGAAACCTATAAGAACGGAACCCTCACCCCGTATTCCACGCAGGTGAATGTCTATTCCCTGGACCAATCGGCAAGCCATCCGGACATCCTGTTCTGCGGCACCGAGGCCGGCGGTGTCTTCCGGACCGCCGATAAGGGGCTGAACTGGACGCTGGTGTCCGCACCGGCCGAATTTTCCAACAGCATCACCGTGACGGAGATCCACCCGACCTTGCCGGATGTGGTGTTCATCAGCGGAAACAGCAGAATCTACCGGACCCTCGACGGGGGCGCGACCTGGTCGGAAGTCCTGTACCACGGCGGTACCGGCCATGAGGTCCGGTTCCATCCGGCCGGGCCCGATACCTTGTGGTGCGCAACCTCCAAGGGATTTTTCCGCTCCGTCGACGCCGGGTCGTCCTGGGTGCAGTTGTTTTCGGAGGAAACCTGGGATGTGGACCATCATCCGGCCAATCCCGACACGGTATTCCTCCTGAAAAGAAGTACTACCCAGGTCCGGGCGGAAGTGTATCGTTCCGCGGACGGCGGGCTGATCTGGACCCTGCTCGACAACGGGTGGTACCAACCGGCCGACCCGGCCGCCGCCGTCACCCACGGCGGAAAAATCGCCATCCCGCCGGGGCTGCCGGATCGGATCTATGTCGGCCTGATCGGCGACAGCAAGGCCGGCGACAACGGCTGGATCGGTGTGTACCGCAGCGATGACCGCGGGGATACCTGGACCCATCCGGCCGGTCAGGACGGCGGCCCCTACCAATCCGCCAACACCATGCCCTGGAACGTCGCCGCCTATTCCGACGGCTATCACCAGGGTTTCTACAACTTCGACCTGGAGGCGTCCCACCAGGATCCCAACACCCTCTGGATCGGCACCATCCGGCTGACGGAATCCTCGGACGGCGCATTCAGTTTCCAGGCCATCGGCGCGGCGGAAAGCCAGCGTCTCAGCGACGTTCATGCCGATATCCAGGCCATCGAGGTGAACGGGTCCGATATCTGGGTGGCTTCCGACGGCGGGATCAACTATTCCGACGACGGGTTGTTGAGCCATAGCTCCCGCAAGCGGGGCATCACCGGTTCCGACTTCTGGGGCTTCGGCGCCGGTTGGAACGAGGATGTCCTCGTCGGCGGCCGCTACCACAACGGCAACCACGGCTATTACCAGACCTACGGCCCGCTCAACAGCCATGTCGCCGGCGGGGTGGAGGAATCCACCGGTTATGTGCACCCCATGGAAGCCCGTCGGGCCTTGTTCAGCCAATGGTGGTCGGGCGGTACCGCCGTCCGGCGGCTGGCCGCGGAGCTGGGCGGCAGTTTCGAGAACCTTCCGTCGATGCCGATTCTCCCGAACGAAGCCTATACGGAATCCAACTCCAGCGGCATCTACTTCCAGACCCTGTACGCCGACCGCGTCTATGCCGGCGAGGGAAGCAGTCTCTGGCACTCGACCGACGGCGGAAATTCCTTCTCCGTCCTCCACGATTTCGGGGCCGGCGGCAGGACGCTGGAAGTCGCCGTCGGCCATCTCCATCCGGATACCCTGTATGTCGTTTTCAAACCGAACGGAACCAATGTCCGCCAATTGTACCGGAGCGACGACGGCGGGACCACTTGGCTGCTGCTGCCCCATGTACCGGCCAACAACCGCAACAAGCTGGAAATCACAATCAATCCCGCACATGCCGGCGAAATCTGGGTTTGTGCCAACGACGCCGCCAACGGCCAGAAAGTGTTCCGGTCCACCGACGCCGGCCAAACCTGGACCAACCGGACCACGGCGGTGCTGGACGGGGAACATCCCGTGGATATTCTCTTTCAGGGCGGTACGGCCGGTATCGTCTACCTGGTCACCCGGCAGCATGTCTTTTACCATGACCCGGCGACCGGGGACTGGACGGATTACAGCACGGGGCTTCCCCTGGTCATCCGACCCTTGCAATTCAAGCCATTCTACCGCGACAGCAAGCTGCGGCTGGCCACGCGGGGTAGAGGCATATGGGAAATCCCCCTGGTGGAAGTTTCGACACCCCTGGCCCAGCCGATCACCTATGCGGATACGCTGTACTGTAGCCGGGACACCGCGTATTTCGACAGTCATTCCATCCTGGACCAAGCCGGGGCGGATTGGCAATGGAGTTTCGATCCGGCACCGCTGTACGTCAGTTCCGATACCGTGCGCAACCCGCAGGTGGTGTTCGGTGCGGACGGCAGCTATACCGTCGGTCTGACGGTCACGGACGGCAGCGGCCAGACCCATACCCGGCAGGTGACCGGGATGGTCACCGTCGACAGCCGCTGCGGGGTGGAAGCGATACCGGGCCGGGCGGTCCGCCTGGCGCAGGCGGGCGATTGGGTACAGACCGGCGACCTGAACCTTTCGACCAATGCCTTCAGCCTGACCGCCTGGGTCAAGCCCGACGGGATCCAGCCCGATTATTCGGCCGTTGCGATGAACGACGGATCCCATGTCGTCGGATTCAATTTCCGGGAGGGCAACAATACCTTGGGATACCATTACCCGGGCGGCGCCTGGTGGTGGGATTCCGGGTTGGAGGTTCCGCCCGGGGAGTGGTCCCACGTCGCCATGGTGGCGGAGCCGACGGGTGTCACCCTGTACTTGAACGGGATCGGCCGTAAACATACTTTTTCGGCGGCTCCGGTCGACCTGACCCGGCTCAAGTTGGGCAACTACCGGGGTTGGAACAGCCGGAACATGCGGGGGGAGTTGGAGGAGGTATCCATGTGGAGCCGGGCTTTGTCGCAGGCGGAAATCCGGGAGCGGATGCACCTGACCCTGGCGGCGGATGCCGGCGATCCGGACCTTCGGCTTTACTACCAGTTCAACGAGCCTGCGGGGCAGGTATTGAACCGGGTCGGGGCGCCGGTGCACGGTACCCTGTCGGGAAATACGGCCCAGCGGATCGGGTCGGACGTGCCGGCGGGAGGCGGTGTGAGCGGCCGGCTGGGCATCCCGGGTGCGGGGGTATACACCTTTCCGGAAGCCGATGTCCGGATTTCCTTCCCGGCGGGCGGCTCGTATCCCGATGGGGAGTTGGCGGCATACCGGTTGTCGTTACCACCGGACCAGCTTCCCGCCGGTGGCGATTCCCTGGCGGGCCGGTGTTACTGGGTAATCCGGCATTTCGGGACATCGACGGGATTCACGGCACCGGACAGCCTGGCATTCGAGGCGCTCACCCCGATGGGGGCGGTGGCGCCGGCCCGGCTGCTGATGTACCGGCGGGAAGCCAACGGCTTCGGTCCGACCTGGGGGACACCGGCCGATACGGCGGTTTCGGTGCAGTTGACGGCGCCCCTGGAGGGGGCGGTCCTCTTTACGGGCGGCGGGTCGGCCGGATTCGGACAATATGCCTTGATGCGGCCGCCGGTGGATTGCCCCGGGCTGGCTATGTCAAGTCCCGGGACAGGGGCGGTCCTGGACAACGGATGTGCCGACCCGGTCGATTCCACCCGATGGTACTTCCGTTGGCCTTCCTGTCCGGATGCCACGGCCTACGAACTGGAGGTGAGTCGGGTGGGAATGCCGGCACCGCTCATCCGGGAATCCTCCCTGTCGGACACCGCCTTCCATTACACGGTGCCGGCGGCATTTGAACCGACAACGGATTGGCAGGTGCGGGTGCGCAGCTTTGTACAAGGGTTGTGGACCCCCTTTTCTTCCTGGCGACCTTTCGCGTTGGAGCCTTCCGGTACGGACTGCGGCCAGCCTTGCGCGGGGGCCGACCTGGTGCTGGACGATACCCCGCTCGTGCCGAACGAGTACCGCGTCTCCGGCGGAATCCAGTCGCAGGGCAGTATTTACGCCGGTACGGCCGTCACCCTCCGGGCGGGTGTGGAGGTATCTTTGTTGCCTGGGTTCGAGGTTCGGCCGGGGGGTGTTTTGGTGGTGGAAATGGCGGGTTGTGACTGAGGGGTGTTTTGGCGGCGGACCGGCGGGCCGGGCAATCCGGCACGATGGCAGGATGCCCGCCATCGGCGGCCGAATCGGCAGGTATAACCGAAGGACACCCTCGGCCGGTTCTGGCCAGGGAGGATGCGCCGGTCGTCCCCTCGCTTCGGGAAAATCCGCTGGCCATTCGCTTTCCCGGAAGGGATAGGCTGCCGTCGAAAGCACGGACCTCCGATGGGGCGCGGAAGTACTTAATCCCTGTTCCCGCCGTCTTGTGTGCGGGCCTCCTTTTCTTTCAACAGTCCGATGAGTTTTTCATTGAACAGCTCGACACCGAGCTGATTCAGATGGTGGGCATTGTAAAAATGTGACGAATCATCCAAGGAAATCATTTCATTAAAATTGTAATAGCCGGAATAACTTTTCATGATTTCGTCAAAATCATCCGTGTTGACAAAGCTTTCATAATTCACCTTCGTAATGGGTGCGTATACCAGCATCAATTCAATACCCTGGCCCTTCACGGTTTCCACGATGTCGGAAAAGGCTTCGAGTTGATAATCCCGCAAGTTGATTTTCCTTTTCCTGAATTTCTTGGGATGAAAATAGCCGATTTCCTTTTCTACGAAACCGCCGGAAACATACGTGTCGCCACCTATGGTCGAGGGTTCGGTGAATGATTCGTTGAGCCCCAGCCAATCCCGGGTCAGGCCGTAAATAAGTGTGTTGTATGTCTTTATATTGTTTATTTCGAAAGCCATCCTCAAAGTGTGAAGATCGTTCTCGTCGTTCGAGATAACATCGAGGGAGGATTCAACCCCATCGGACATGAATGTCGGGGGGAAAACCTCATAAATGACCAGTTTGGGATTTAGCCTGTCCAGGTACCTGTCGACCAATACCTTGGTTTGGACCGGCGTTTGGGCGCTTGAACCCAGGTTGAATGTCTTGTATCCATTTTTCAAGAAAATTCTGGTATCGAAGCCCCGGTAGGTATGAGAGGAACCCAAGAACAAGATGTCGACCTCGCCGTAATTTTCCAGTTCGGATATTCTCGAAAACAAATGACCATATGCACCGATGGCGTAATTGATGTTCGGCGTCAATTCCGGTGGAGTGAATCGGTACCAAACATTCAGGAACAAAACATAAGATACCGAAGCGAACAAGAGGAATACGGTTGTATGGGCAATAAACTTCTTCATATGGATCCCTTAGAACTGGAAATAGATGAAGGGCGTTTCAACGGTTGACATGAACATTCCGATCAAAAAAATTATCAGCGAATAGAAAGACCATCTTATCGGCCTGTACCATTTTTGCGCAAAATGTGAAATTGCATAAGGTCCTTCCCTGCCCGTCCACTCCATCAGGACGAAAAAAAGGACCAGGCATGCGGCAGGCCAGCTTTTTTCCACGCCGGCGAATGCCGGTATGGTGAAAAGCGAAGGTGATAAGATCCCGGCGATGTAGCGGATGGCGTGTCCGATATCTTCCGCCCGGAAGAATATCCAGGCAAACACGGTCAAAGCGAAAGTCAGCGACATCGAGAGCAGTTCCTTCGCTTTCGGGAACAACTTGCCTTTGGCAACAATTTCAAAATTTTTCCGGTTGCTACGGGTCAATAGGAGCGGTAGGAAGTAAAGGGCATTCAACAAGCCCCAAACAACGAATGTCCAATTTGCGCCGTGCCAGAAGCCGCTTACCAGGAAAATGACGAACGTATTTCGAACCTTCGTCCATGTACCACCCCGACTGCCCCCCAAGGGGATGTAGAGGTAATTCCTGAACCAGGTGGAAAGGGATATATGCCAACGTCTCCAAAATTCCGCGATATCCCTTGAAAAGTAGGGAAAGTTGAAGTTTTGCATCAAATCGAAGCCGAACAGGCGGGAAGTACCGATTGCAATATCCGAATAGCCCGAAAAGTCGCCATAAATCTGAAATGTAAAAAACAAGGCCCCCAGGACAAGCGTGCTGCCTGAATAGTCCGCCGGATTATTGAAAATAAGGTTCGCATATTCGGCACAATTGTCGGCAATCACTATTTTCTTGAACAAGCCCCAAAGGATCTGCCGCATGCCATCCACTGACCGGGCGTAGTCGAAAGTCCTTTTTGCATAAAATTGGGGCAACAAGTGCGAGGCACTTTCAATGGGTCCTGCGACCAATTGCGGAAAGAAGCAGACAAATGCGGAAAAGGCGATAAAGTCTTCCGTCGGTTCCAGCTTCCGCTTATACACGTCGATGCTGTACCCCAAAGTCTGAAATGTGTAAAAACTGATTCCGACCGGTAAAATGACGGTCAGCGCATCGGCCCGGATCTCCGTTCCGAAAAATGAGAAGGCGGCGATGAAGTTGTCCAGGAAAAAGTTGTAATACTTGAAGAAGCCAAGCAGTCCGATATTCACCAAAATACTTGTCTGAAGCAGGATTTTTCTTTTTGTCCGGTTTTCCGACCGCCTTAGCCCGAGCCCAACGGAATAGTCCACAAGGGTACTGCATAGGATCAGCGCCAGGAACCGCGGGTCCCACCAGCCGTAAAACACGTAGCTCGCGATGACAATCAGGATGTTTTGTAGTCTCCGGTCCCTATTTGTCGCCAACCAATAGAGTGAAAAGACGACGGGCAGGAAAATTGCAAAATCAATGGAGTTGAACAGCATGATGGTTGTCTGTCATTCCCTTCAAAGGCGATGTCGGGTCGGTGCGCATCCTTCCCTGGCGTGGGTACTTTTTCTAACTTGCCGATCCGGGTATATTTTCTTGCCGATCGGTCGCTTCGGCGGCATTGCCGGGGGGAACGTAGGCGGGTGTTTCGGTCCGGATGTAAAAGATAGCCATGTCGTGCTCCGGATCCGCGCATCGGGGTCAGGTAAATCTGCCTGTGCGTACGGCAGCACCAATTGCGCTTCCTACAGCTTCCCGGCCGGTTCATCCGGGGTATGTAGGTCCAAAACGTTGCCAAATTTTGGCACTTTCGGTTTGTCCGGTCGTGGTTTGACAGGATGCCGACACCCTCCTGTCCGCTCCGGTACATCGCCGAATGCCTCATCGGAGCGGAGCGCTGCGGGTCATTCCCACGGCTGGGGCCGGTCCTGTGCGGCCGGCCATTTGACGATCATGCAGGTGGATGGCGTGCAGCGTGTTGATTCCGGTACCGGTCCGGCTGTTTTTTGGCGGTCCGCTACCCTTCTTATTGCGCTTGCCGGTCCGTGCGGAACAGGCCAAAATTAGCAACATGTATTCGAAACATGGCGGAGGATTTTGGAAATCCTTTGCCCGGTCGACGGGATGCCGGCAGGGATAAGCATCCATACCGGGCCATCCTGTTCCGAAGGTGCCGGTGGTTTGCGCCGGAGGAAACGGATGCCCCGTCCCGGTTCGGCAGGGTAGGGAGAAAAAAAACGAGGGGCGCGGGACTTATTCCGCATCCGTTCCGAGCCATCGACGGAAGACCCTTTGCTGGGCAGGCGTCGGATCGGGCAGTCGATACAGGACATGGGAGGACTTGCCGGGCACCAGCCGGGTCGTGAAGGGAACGGTTATGGGCCGGTCGTTCCGCAGCACCGGGAGGTCTACGGCCGTACCGGCGCGGAAGCCGAATTCCTGGATGCCGTACAAGTCGGCGGCCTTGCCGCGGTCCACGCGGTCGCCCGGCAGGAAGCCGAGCGTATTTTCCTTTTTCACTTTCCGGACCGTGGCGAGGTTGCCGGTGACCAATTTCTTGAAGACCACCCCTTCGAAAGGGGATGCGGGGATTTCCCCCTCGTATTCGGCGGCGTAGAAAACACCGGCCTTGGCGAGGATCTCCGCGACGGGGAGCGGTTCGCGGCCGTCCACATAGCGGTCGAAGAAGGCTTGGATGCCGGGGTGGGAAGCGGCGACGAATTCCGACAGGAAGCGGTCGGCATCGAAGAAGGCATCCGGTCCGTAGCGGCGGCTCAATTCGAAGACGACATCGCGGAGGTTGAGGCGTCCTTCCGTCAGGGCGACCAGTTCGATATCCAGCAGGGCGCCGAGCAGGGCGCCGCGTTGGTACACCTGCATATACTGGGACTTGTAGGGTTCCGCGAACACATTTTCACTCATTTCGGTAAAGGACATGGCGGTGTGCGGGAAATCCGATGCGGCCCTGATTTTTCCACGCAGCACCGATTGCAGGTATTCGCGGGTGCCGATGACCTTGCCCTGCACCTGGGTCAGGCCGGCGAAATACTCCGTCACCCCTTCATAGAGCCAGAGGTGTCGGCACATGGTGGGCCGCACGAAGTCGAAGTGTTCGATGTGTTCCGAATGGAGGTTGAGCGGGGTCAGGATATGGAGGAATTCATGGATGGCGACATCCTTGACGGATTCGACGACCAGGTCGTTGCCGAAGTCCGGCAGGAAGTAGAAGGAGGAAGTACCGTGCTCGAGGGCACCGAAGGCCTGTCCTTTCAATCGGCGGAAAGCGCGCAGCAAGGTGAAGAGTCCGGTATCTTCCCCGTCGAGGAGGGGCTGGAGTTCGGTATAGTCGCGCAGGTAGAGGAGGAAATTATATTCATCGACGGGAAGTCGGTGGTCGAAGAAGCGGGCCAGGGCGAGCATGGAGGCTTCGATTTCGCGGTGGATATCGGTGCTGATGCGGCGGCCGCTTTCGTTGAAGATACCGATGGTGACGCGGCAGTTGGCGACTTGGAAAGAGGTGGTGTCCGGGACGCCGAGGAGGATGGGATTGTCTACGAAATCGTGGTAATTGGCGGCCCGGAACCGGTAGGAATCCCCCTGGGCGGTAAAGTCCATGGAGCTGAGGGCGGTCAGGGTGCCGGCATGGGCGACGGTCAGTTCGACCGGGTGCATTTCCATGCCCCGGAAGAAGCCGAAGAAAGCGGCGTTGTTGAAGACCAGGTTGCGGTCCTTCTGGACATTGGAGCCGGCCGGTTCGAAGACCTTGTTTTTCTTGACGGGGTGGTGGTAGGTATCGCGGACGGTATAGCGGAGGGTATCGGGGTGGCCGACGATCAGGAAGGTGTTCGGGTCGGGCCGTAGGACCGGAAGGGATTGGCCGAGGGGGCCGAAAGCCTGGAACCGGTCGATGAACCGGCCGTAATCGAGTTCCGCATAAGTGCCCGGGATGGTCTTGGCGAAGTGGAAATGGATGGTATCCCCGAAGTGGCGGACGGTTTCGTCTTCGACGGGGACGGTGACCAGGAGGGTGTGGTCCGTGGCCGTCCGCAGGTCGGCCAGGTAAAGTTGGGGAGCGGATTGGGCGGTCAGGAGTGTCGGCAGGGACAAGGCCAGCCATGCGGCGAGGTACGGAGCGGCGTAGGTCATTTCGGTTTCATTTGTTTGGAAAGTCGGGTAAAAATAAGTTGGGATGGGGGGATGGGACCGAGAAACCGGATGAAGGGATGAGGGTATCGGACCAACGGCCGAGAGGGGGTATCGAAAAAAAAAAAAAAGAGGCTCCGGCGGGGAGTCTCTTTTTCGTTGACAGGGAGCCGGCGTATCCGTCGGGGATGGAGCCGGCAGCCGGGACCGGACGGGGTCCGGTCCCGGTAGGTCCGGTCATATCAAGCCAGGTCGAAGCGGTCGAGGTTCATGACCTTGGCCCAAGCGGCCACGAAATCATGGACGAACTTTTCCTGCCCGTCGTGGCAGGCATACACTTCGGCGATGGCGCGCAGTTCGGTATTGGAACCGAAGATGAGGTCGACGCGGGTGGCGGTCCACTTCAGGTTTCCGGAAAGTCGGTCGCGGCCTTCGAACGATTCGTTGTCATCGGAGGTAGCCTTCCAGGAGGTTCCCATATCGAGGAGATGGACGAAGAAGTCGTTGGAGAGGACTTCCGGCCGGTGGGTGAAGACACCGTGGCGGGCGTGGTCGAAGTTGGTGTTGAGGACGCGCATACCGCCGACGAGGGCGGTCATCTCCGGTGCGGAGAGCGTCAGCAGCTGGGCCTTGTCGACGAGCATTTCCTCCGCGGAGGTGGTATAGAGGGTCTTGCGGTAGTTGCGGAAGCCGTCGGCGGTCGGTTCGAGTACGGCGAAGGAATCGACATCCGTCTGGGCCTGGGACGCATCGGTGCGGCCGGGCGTGAAGGGGACGGAGACATGGAACCCGGCGGCCTGGGCGGCTTTTTCGACGGCGGCGCAGCCACCGAGGACAATCAGGTCGGCGATGGAAACCTTTTTGCCATCGGACCGGCTGTCGTTGAAAGCCAGTTGGATCCCTTCCAGGGTTTGGAGGACCTTGGTGAGCTGGGCCGGATTGTTGACCTGCCAGTCCTTTTGGGGAGCCAGGCGGATCCGGCCGCCGTTGGCACCGCCCCGTTTGTCGGAGCCGCGGAACGTGGAGGCCGAGGCCCAGGCGGTGGAGACCAGTTCGGAGACGGAGAGGCCGGAGGCGAGGATCTTACCTTTCAGTTCGGCGACGTCCTGGTCGTTGACCAGCGGGTGGTCGACGGCGGGGACGGGATCTTGCCAGATCAGCACTTCCGCGGGGACTTCCGGGCCGAGGTAGCGGTTGCGGGGGCCCATGTCGCGGTGGGTCAGTTTGAACCAGGCGCGGGCGAAGGCATCGGCGAACTCGTCGGGGTTTTCATAGAAGCGGCGGGAGATCTTCTCGTAGGCCGGGTCGAAGCGCAGGGCGAGGTCTGTCGTCAGCATGAAGGGGGCGTGTGTGACGGCGGGGTCGTGGGCATCCGGGACGAGGCCGGCGCCGGCATTGTCCTTCGGTTTCCATTGGTAGGCGCCGGCGGGGCTTTTGGTCAGTTCCCATTCGTAGCCGAAGAGATTTTCGAAATAGTTGTTGCTCCACTGGATCGGGGTGGTCGTCCAGGCCCCTTCCAGTCCGCTGGTGATGGTGAATTTGCCGTTGCCGGTACCCAGGGTGTTTTTCCAGCCGAGGCTTTGCTCCTCGATGGAGGCGCCGGCGGGTTCCGGGCCGACATATTGGGTGGGGTCACCGGCGCCGTGGGTTTTGCCGAAGGTATGGCCGCCGGCGATCAGGGCGACGGTTTCCTCATCGTTCATGGCCATGCGGCCGAAGGTTTCGCGGATATCGACGGCGGCGGCGAGGGGATCCGGTTTGCCGTTGGGGCCTTCGGGATTCACGTAGATCAGGCCCATCTGCACGGCGGCGAGCGGGTTTTCGAGGTCGCGTTGGCCGGAGTAGCGTTTGTCGCCCAGCCATTCGCCTTCGGCACCCCAGTAGATGTCCTCTTCCGGTTCCCATACGTCTTCGCGGCCGCCGCCGAAACCGAAGGTTTTGAAGCCCATGGATTCGAGGGCGCAGTTGCCGGCGAGGATCATGAGGTCGGCCCAGGAGATCCGGCGGCCGTATTTCTGTTTGACGGGCCAAAGGAGGAGGCGGGCCTTGTCGAGGTTGGCGTTGTCCGGCCAGCTGTTCAGGGGGGCGAAGCGTTGGGTGCCGGAACCGGCGCCGCCGCGGCCGTCGGCCACGCGGTAGGTGCCGGCGCTGTGCCAGGCCATGCGGATGAAGAACGGCCCGTAATGGCCGTAATCGGCCGGCCACCAATCCTGCGAGGTGGTCATCAGTGCGAAAATGTCCCGTTTCAATTCCGCCAGGTCGAGCGACTGGAAGGCCTTTGCGTAATCGAACCCGGGGTCCATCGGGTTGGAAAGCGAGGAATGTTGGCGGAGGATGTTGAGCTGGAGTTGGTTGGGCCACCAGTCGCGGTTCCGCATACCGCCGCCGGCGCTGTGCTTCGTGACCGTACCGGAGAACGGGCATTTGGATTCCCCGTTCATGTTGTAGGCGGTCGTACCGGAATGTTTGTTGTTGTCCATTTTTCTATGATTGGTAATTGAATGAATTGATGGCTGTGCTTGCTGTTCCGGATGGAACCGTCCTGTCGGACCGAGCCGCAATATTAGGCAATTCCAACGCTATCCTGGGTGACTTTCATCCCATTGGCCGGTCGGATTTACCCATCCGTACAAGGAAAACCAACATCGCGGGTTTATGTTCAACAAGCTGCCGGATCGCGATCCGTTACAGGGACCGGGTGGGTCGGAAACCTGTTGGTATACCCGGTGAACCGGTTGGCGGCACCGTCCCTGCTGCGCGGATGCCCCGCTTGCCATGCGTTCGGGATTACTTCCTGGCTGCCCCAATACCAAACGGTCGCTGATATATTAATAATCTGACAAACAATTTCATAAATAAAAAACAAAAATATAATTATCGCCTTCCAACCAAAAACAAACCGATTTAAACAGAAATTCAACCGGTTGAAAACAGAATTTAACTAAATTTATCTCCGTGAATCGGCAGGGTGGGCGATGACCGTCGCGTACAGGCAGGCCCCCACCGCCCGGCAGGCTGTCCTGCTCCTGCTCGGGCATTTTCACCTTTTACAGGAAGCACCATCGCCGACGGGAGGGATCCGGTCGGCCAACCCAGGCCTTCGGAACCGGTTTTGTGCCGGCCCTGCCGTTCGCATACCACAAACAACCATATACATGACCTTTTCAATAAACCAATGCCTGCTGGCGCTCCTCCTGTTGCTGCCGACCGTACCGACGGCGGGTCACATCGTCTACAAGGATACCGGTCCGCTGGCGCCGAAGGATTCCGTGTTCGCCAAGTACCGGCAGGCGCTCGACATACACCGTTCCTACCTTGACGCGGGGCACGACGTCAACCGGTACGACATCCTGACGGTCGGGGAGGCCACCTACCTGCTGGCGGACGGCATGCTGGACGTCTTCCGCTGGCAGGGCGGCCGTTGGGTCAACCAATACCGCGGGCACAGCCACGGCTACAACTTCGGCTCGATGAAGTTCGTCTTCGACGGCCGGCTCTTTTCCTACGGCGGGTATGGATTTTGGCGCAGCCACGGCGACCTGATCGAGTTCATGCCCGATTCGAAGGAGTGGGAGCTGATTCCGTACTCCAGCGGGCTTCCGCTCGGCATCGCCCAGGTCACCGACTTCGGCATCCGCGTCTTCGGCTGTTCCCCCAACTACGAAATCGACATCCGGGAAGGAACCACGCGCAACCTGGGCGACCTGTTCCTCTTGTCGGATAACCTGAACAACTACTTCACGCTGCCCTTCGACCAATACACCTACCTGCCCGCCACCAGTCCCCGGATCTTGGCGGACAACCGCACCCTGAAGCTCTATTCCACCCTGCAAAACCGTTTGCGGTATTTCGGGAAGGACAACGATTCGCAGTTGTTGCTCCAACACATCATCGGAAACAGCCTGTTTGTCTACGACACGGACGGCAGACCGGTCTTTTCCACCACCATGGAGAAAGAGTTTCCGTTCTTCACCAGCCTGGATTTGCCGTCCCCCCACCGGCGGGTATGGTTGGCGACCTTGTCGGCCGGCTCCCTGTTGCTGGTCGCCTCGGGCCTGATTTGGTATCGCCGGCGGAAGCGGACGGTCCCGGCATCGGATTGGCCGGACCATTACGACGACAACGAACTCCTCGACGCCTTGTTGGCCAAGGTGGGCCAAACCCTGACGCAGGAGGAACTGGATACGGTGCTCGGCATCGTATCCATCGGTTCCGCCGAAAACAAGCGATACCGGCGGGCCACCCTGATCAAGGAAATCAACCTGGCCTGCAAGACGTCCTTTGGCCGGGAGCTGGTCGAGCGCGTCCGCGACCACAAGGACGGCCGGCAGTTCGTCTACCAAATCGGTGGCGGCTGAGCGGCGGGACGTTGATTCCCACAGGAAAAACTTATTTTTACCGGACAATCTCGTGGTGTCTTGAAAACCCAGTTTCCGGTCCTTCTCCTGGTCGCATTGGTCGCCTTGCCGCCGATCGCCACCTGGCTCGCCTTCCACAGCCAGCGGGACCAGGTCCGCCGTTCCATCAAGCGGCAACTGGTCGGTCTCCTGGACCGGGAAGACCTGGTCCGCCTCTCCTTCCGGAAAGACCAGGCCGCCACCTTGCCCGAATGGGAACACCCCGGTGAATTTTCCTACCGGGGGCAGTTCTACGATGTGGTGTATCGGGCCGAATCGGCGGATTCCATGACTTTCTGGTGTTGGTGGGACCATGCGGAGACCGCCTTGAACCGACAGCTCCACGACCTCTTGTCACGCGCCCTGGGGAAAGACCCCCTGCAACGGGCACACCAACAGCGGTGGCTCGATTTCCGGTGGTCCTTATTCTGTCCGCCGCTTTCCTGGCCGGCGGCGGATTTGTCCGTGCCTCCCGGGACCGCCCGCTTCTCCTGTCGTCTCCTGGCCGGAGCGGCCTTCCGACCGCCTGCCGTTCCGCCGCCGCGCCGCTTGCCTGTCCGCTTTCCTTCCTGATTTTCCCGGCATCAACCCATGCCCGTCCCTGGATCGACGGCGCCGCCCCGCAGGTGCCGGCCGCTTTCGGCCGTCCCCTTCCTGCGCCGCGCCGCCGTTGTCCGGAGATGCGGCCCGCAAGGCTTCCCGGCGATGGCACGCCGCCCCGGCGGACGGACCGCCCATGGATGCGGGTATCCGCGCCCGATCCTGTGGCGGCAAGCTTCCGGCCGGTCCGTTTCCCGGAGCGGGCTCCGGCTCCAACCCGTCCGGCCGGAACGCGGGGGGCTTCGTCCTGCGTGCCGCCGCCGGGCCTTGCCGACATAACCATCCGATCGAGACATGAACAAGACAATATTCCTGGTGCTTTTTCTCCCGTTCCTATTCCCGGATCGGGCGACGGCACAGACCATCACCATATCGGACCAGGAGACGGGCGCCCCGCTGCCGGGCGTCACCCTGCAGCAATCGGCGGACCGCCTGATGCTGGTGACGGATAACGGCGGCAAGGTCGACGGTTCGGCCCTGACACCGGCCGACACCCTGCTCATCCGCATGTTGGGCTACCGGACCGACACGGTACCCTACGACCAGCTGCAGGCCGCCGGTTTCACCTGGTTCCTGCGGCCGGACGTCCTGCCCCTCGGACAGGTCGTGGTATCCGCTTCCCGATGGGAGCAACCCGCGGCCGAAGTCCCGGCAGCCGTCACCCGGATCCGTTCGGCGGATATCCGACTGCAGCAACCCCAGACCGCCGCCGACCTGCTGGGCATTTCCGGCAAGGTGTTCATCCAGAAAAGCCAGCAAGGCGGCGGAAGCCCCATGGTCCGCGGGTTTTCCTCCAACCGGCTGCTGTATGCCGTCGACGGGGTCCGCATGAACACCGCCATCTTCCGGAGCGGCAACCTGCAACAGGTCATCTCCCTGGATCCCTTCTCCTTGGAACGGACGGAAGTGCTCTTCGGCCCGGGCTCCGTCATGTACGGCTCCGATGCCATCGGCGGGGTCATGCGGTTCGAGACCCTGACCCCCGCCCTGGCCGGGCCGACGAAGCCCGTCCTGGTCCGTGGCCATGCCGCCTGGCGGACGGCCACGGCCAACCGCGAACAGACGGCCCATTTCGATGTGCAGGCCGGCTGGCGGAAATGGGCGCTGCTCACGAGCGTGAGCGCCTTCGACTTCGACGACCTGCGCATGGGGCGGCATGGGCCGGATGAATACCTGCGTCCTTTCTATGTCTCCCGCATCGACGGCCAGGACCTGACCGTCGCCAATCCGGATCCGCTGGTCCAGCGCCCCTCCGGATACAGCCAGCTCAATATCATGCAGAAGCTGCGGTACCAACCCCACCCCGATTGGGATGTGCAGCTGGCCCTCCACCATTCGGAGACCTCCGATTACGACCGGTACGACCGCCATATCCGGTACCGCAACGGACAGCCCCGGTACGGGGAGTGGCGCTACGGCCCGCAATCCTGGGGGATGACGCTGCTGTCCGTCCGACACCAGGCCCCGAACGCCTGGTATGACGAGGCGACGGTCCGACTGGCCCGCCAGTCCTTCGGGGAGAGCCGCATCAGCCGCAACATCGGTGCCGCCATCCGGGAAATCCGGGAAGAACAGGTCCTGGCCTGGTCCGCCAATGCGGATTTCCGCAAGGCTTGGCATGGCCGCCACCAGCTGCTGTACGGGCTGGAAGCGGTCCTGGACCGGGTCGTCTCCACCGGTACGGACGAGGACATCCTCAGCGGTGCGTCCCAACCCGGTCCGGCCCGCTACCCGCAGGCCGACTGGGCCTCCCTGGGGGCCTACCTGTCGTACCACTACGCCCCCGCCGGACCCTGGCACGGACAGGCAGGCCTCCGGTACAGCCACAATACCCTCGATGCGCGCTTCGATACCCGGTTCTACCCTTTCCCGTTCACCTCGGCTTCCTTGGACAATGGCTCCCTGACGGGCAGCACGGGCCTCACATTCCGCCCTTCGGACCGCTGGTTGTTCCGCGGCCAGGTGGCCACCGCCTTCCGGGCACCGAACGTGGACGATATGGGCAAGGTGTTCGACTCCGAACCCGGTGCCGTCACGGTGCCGAATCCTTCCCTGCAGGCGGAATATGCCTGGCAGGCGGAGCTCGGCATGGCCTGGCGGCCGGCCCCGCCGGTCCAGGTCGACCTGGCCGGCTATTATACCCGCCTCCGCAACGCCATGGTCCGCCGCAATTTCTCCCTCGACGGCCGCGACAGCCTGCTCTATGACGGGGTCATGAGCCGGGTCCAGGCTGTCGTGAATGCCGCCCATGCGGAAGTCTTCGGCGTCCAGGTCGGCATCACCGCCGCCTGGGACAACGGGATTTCCTTCTCCTCGGACCTCAATATCCAACAGGGCGAGGAGGAACTGGACGACGGTACCCGCAGCCCCTCCCGCCATGCTCCGCCGCTCTTCGGGACGACCCGCCTGGGCTATTCCCGGGGCCCGCTGCGCTTCCAATGGTATGTCGCGTACAGCGGTGCCCGCCGCTACGCCCAACTCGCCCAGGAGGAACGGGGCAAGCCGGAGATCTATGCGCTGGATGCGGAAGGCCGGCCCTGGTCGCCGGCCTGGTATACGCTCAATTTCAAGGCGAGTACCCGGGTGGCACAGGACTGGACGCTGACGGCCGGCCTGGAAAACCTGACGGACCGGCGGTACCGTACCTATAGCTCCGGTATCGCGGCGGCCGGCCGCCAACTGGTGATGGCGCTGCAATGCGCGTTCGGGGCTACGAATTAGACGATTCGGAGAATTCGTGGATTTTATTTTTTCCCTGCTTCGCAGGGAGGGGTCTACGAATTAGACGATTTGGCGAATTCGTGGATTTTATTGACTTGCCCTGCTTCGCAGGGAGGGGTCTACGAATTAGACGATTTGGCGAATTCGTGGATCTTATTGACTTGCCCTGCTTCGCAGGGAGGGGTCTACGAATTAGACGATTTGGCGAATTCGTGGATGTCGTGGGTAGGACCAGGCGGTCGGTACGGTGCAACTGATTGCCCGGCATGGAAGCCGTCCGAATCGGCCGATTGGAAGGGGATGGTAGATTCGGAGGAAAGGACGCCGGGGCCTGTCGGAAAAAAATCGTAACTTGTAGGATGAAATACGGCACTCCCCGGAAAGAGGTTGTGCTTCCGCGTGGAGGTCCCTTCCTTTGAACCCACAATTACCCAAGATGAACCGCCAGGTCCTGCCACCGTTCCTTTACACCGTATTCCTGCTGACCCACGTCGCACCAGCCCAGACCAGGCTTATCGACAGCTTGGAGGCCGTCCTTCGAAACAGCCGGGATAGCCGGGAGCGGGTGGACCTGCTCGTCCGGTTATCCGACGAGTACAAGGGGGTGGACAGTGGGACGGCGGCAGATCGGGCGTACGCAGCCATCGACGAATCCCGTCATGCCGATTATGCCGCCGGTACGGCGGCGGGGTATCGCGCCTTGGGCAATGTGTCTTATTACGAAGGGGCATATCAGGCGGCCATCGCCCCGTATGATCGGGCCAGGCTATTGTTCGACTCCCTGGCCGACCTGCGGAAATTATCGGCGGTGACGAACGACCTCGGGTTGATGTTTTACTTTTTAGGGGAAATCGACACGGCCATCGTCCTGATGAAGGCTTCCCTGGCCATCGACGAGGAGAGGAAGGATACCGCCGCCATTGCCGCATCCTATGTGAACCTGGCGCTCATCTGTGAAAAACAGGGCCGGCTCCAGGAGGCGGTCGATTTTGCGGTGCAGGCGATGATCCTGGATTCGCTGACCGGCCAATGGGCCTATTATGCGGAGGACCTGGGCAACGTCAGTACCCTGTACAAGGGAAGGTACGATTTCACGAGGGCCTTGTCCTATGCCCTGCGGGGCTATGCATTCGCCGACAGCATCGGTGCGAGGGTGGCGGCCGTCCAATCGGCGAGCAGCATCGGGGATATCTACCAGCTGTTGGGACAATATGCCAGTGCCGAAGCCTACCTGACCGCCGCCCTTGAAAAAGCATATGCGGTCGGAAAAAGCGACCTCATCGGCACCACCTACGGGCGGCTGCAGCTCAGCTACCAGCGGCAGGGTGAGGTGGAGAAGGCGCTCGCCGCCTTCGATTCCGCCCTGGTCTATGCCGCACCCGTCCTGAAAGCCCAGTTGTTCAACAACGTAGGGGAATTGTATGAGAACCAAGGGCAGGATCCCGATCGGGCCGAAACGTATTACCGGCTGGCCCTCGATTCGGCACGGGCTTTCGGCCAAGCCGCCCTTGAGGTGAAGCCCCTGGTCAACCTGGCCGCGCGGATGGCCCGGCAAGGACGGACGGCCACCGCCACCGCCATGCTGCAGGAGGCGCTCGATAAGAACGGCCAAAACCCCCTGGAGGCCGGCACCCTCCGCAAGGTCGCCGATATCTACGACCAGGCGGGCGATTTCAAACACAGCAACCGCTACCTGCAGGAGGCACTGGCCATACAGGATTCCATGGCGGCTCATCATCAGCGCGCCCAAGCCCGGCTGCTGTCCTATGAAAAGGAAATCCGGGAATTGAAGATTCGCCGGAACGCGGAGCAACTCCGCAACAGGAATCGATTGTCCCTGGGGCTCCTCGCCGGCTTGGTCCTGCTCGCCGCCCTGGCCTACCAAGGGTCCCGTACCGCCGCCCTGCAGCGCCAACGCAAGGAGGATGTCCTCAAGATGAGCGCCGAGATGCACCACCGCATCCGCAACAACCTCGCAACCATCGCCAGCCTTATCGCTATCAAGGGCGAACAGGTCAAGGACGCGGAATCCAGGTCGGTAATCCGGTTCATCCAGAACAACGTCATCATCACCGAGAAAATACACGCCCAGTTCTATCGGGACGGCAACGCGCTCCACACCGGCCTCAAACGGTTCCTGGAGAAGCTGCTCTCGGAACTGGTCATCCTCAACGACCATTCCGATGGTCAGATCCGGGTCCATCAGGTTGTCCGCGGACGTGAACACCAGATCGAAACCAACCTGGCCATCGAAATCGGAAAACTGTTGAACGAAGTGCTGACAAACGCTTTCAAATACACCGGTACCAACAATCCTTCACCGGTTATCCGGGTCGAGGCGGATATCCGGGAAAAGGAACTCCTGCTGCAGGTTTCCAACAACGGTCCCGCATTGCCCGAAGGCTTCCTGATCGATGCCTTGGATTCCTTCGGCCTGAAATGGGTCAAAGGGATCTGCGAAAGCCTGGGCTGGCCTTTCCACTTTCAAAACGAGTCCGGGCAAGTGGTCTTCCGGGTCAGTGTACCACTCCAGGCCAGCGCTAAATGACCGTGCCATGAAGATTTTCATTTTCGAGGACGAATACGCCATCGCCACGGCCTTGAAACAGCACCTCCTGCTGCTGGGTTACAAGGATATCTTCCTGTCCCACCACCTGCAACATGCCTTGCGGACCATCGATGAAGCCGACCCGGATTTCGCAATCCTCGACATCATGACACCCGCGGACAGGGAAGCGGGTATCAAGGTGGCCCGTTATCTCAACAATAAACGGCAGATTCCGATCATCTTCATGACGGCCAGTGACGACGAACTGATCATCGAAAGGGCCCTGGGCACGCGCCCCCACGGCTACCTGTCCAAGACTTTCAACGAACGTATCCTCCTGTATTCCATCGAAACGGCCATCGCCAACCTGGTGGAACGCAGCGGCACGGTTCCCGGCGGCTTCCCGCACAGGTCTGCGGCCCAGGAGGGCTACATCCTGTTGAAAAAGAAAAATGTCTTTCACAGGGTCAGCATCCTGGATATCCTGTACGTCCATTCGGTCGGCGGAGCCATCCGGATCTTTACCGAGGACGCCGAATATTCCTTTGCCTCGACCCTGACGGTCTTCCAACAACAGGTCGACGCCGATGATTTTGTCAAGGTGGGGCGCAATCATATTGTCAACCTTCGCCACTTCAGCGCTTTCCTGGAAGGGAACTATATCCTGGTCCGGGACCGGAAAATCCAGCTGAGCGCGGCGGAATACAAGAAACTGTTCAACATCTTCGAGGTCTTCCGGACGAAGCCCGCCGTCCGGTGATTCCCCGGCGACCGGGCCGCTCCTGAACCGGCCTGCGACCGGCGGCCGCCTCGTGGCGGCGGTCCGGGTGGCAATCGCTTGTCCGCCCCGTCGCCCCTCCTTTTCACCGGTCAAAAAACAGCCTATGAACCGGATATTTTCTCTCGTCGCCCCGACGACCATCCTGTTGGCCATGACTTTCCGAACCCTCGCCGGCAACAGCCTGCCCGCCGGCGACCCTTCCTTCGTATCCGCCGGCACTTCCGCTTGCGATATCCTGCAGGATGAATGCTGCGGAACGCCCGTCTACGGACGGAATGACGGGCCTTCGGTCATGACTTATACCGCCGCTGCCGCCACTGGGAGGTTCGAGGCTATCGGCTTCCGGATCGGCGGTTCCGCGGCAGGCACTTTCTCCGGAATCGTCCTCGATGACCAAGGGAACGCCTTGCCGGTGACGGACGGCGCTTTCCGGGTGAAAATCCGATAGGGGAACACCGGACACCGGTTGTCCGCCTCGCTCCCCACCAAAAAAATGATACGATGAAGTACCTCCGTTTGCTGTTTTCCTGCGGATGGCCCCTGCTGTTCGCCGCCCTGCCCCAGGCTACGGCCCAGTCGCTGTATTGGTCGCAGCCCGGAGCCAGCCTCCATGCCCGGGACCTGGCCACCGGTGCCGCACAGCTGCTGTTCGAAACAGGCCCATTCGATGCCAACAATGACATTCCGATCCTCTGCTTCGATACCCTGCACCAGCGGATCTATTTTGTCCTGCATACCGTTCAGGCGGACCGGCTGATGGCGGTAGCGGTCGCCGGCGGCGAGCCGACGGTCCTGTCGGACCACTTCGCGGCGACCTCCCTGGTTTACCACCATGGGGAAAACCGGCTCTATTACACGGTCAGCAGCGGAACGGTCGACGCGGTCGGCATCCGGTATCTCGACCTGTCGACCGGGGAGGATGGCCTCGTCTACAACCCTTCCGGGCTGGTGCCCTGTTACAAGCTCGGTCTGGACGAAGACGACGGGATGCTCTATTTCACCCAGGGCACCGGACAGGAAAGGTTCCGGATCCGAACGGACGGAACCGGCCTGGCACCGCTCGGCTTCCTGCCGCCACCGATCGTATTCTCGACCGGGAACTACGTCGTCCATCCGCTCACCCATGGTTTCTTCCTCTCGGAATCGCCCCTTGCGGGCGGTTGTTGGATGCTGGGGACCGACAGTTCGGGCGCCGTCCTGGATACGGTGTATGCGGCCCCGGGTTCGCTCTTCGGCAGCGACCGGCTGCCCGATGCCCCTTTTGTCGATACAAAAGCGGAAAAACTGTACTTCTTCGTATACCGGAACAATGTGTTCGATGACCTGGAAACACGGATATTCTGCCGAAGCGACCCGGATGGCGGCAACCGGGAGACCCTGGATTCCACCACCTACCAGGAAGCAAGCGATATCCATCGGATCTCCGATTGGGTAATCGGATACGTGACACCTGTCCCGGCTATCGAACAGCCGTTCACGGTCAAGCATTTCTCGGTCTTCCGGTCCGATCCGCTCCGAACTTTCGAGGCCGACGGTTTTTTTGCCGAATCCGCCGAGCTATGTGCCGACGGGGCGGACGTTTCGTATTTCGATATCCGGCCCACCGATACGAGCGGTGTGGCGCTGGCCGCCATTTCCATGCGGATCGGCACAGACCCAATGGGGCTCCAGCCGGACATGTCCGGTGCTTTCTCGTTTGATTTCCGGTACGGCCCCACCCTTCGCTTCCGGTACCGCCACCCCCGGCAGGTCGAATCGAACGGCCTCTCCGGCGTGCTGACCGTGGAGATTTTCGACCAGGGCAGCGGAGCGGTCTATACCTCCTTTGAGCTGGATGTCTACCGGCCGCCGGTCTTGTTTGTGCATGGCTTGTGGTCCAATGGGGAAGCGGCCTTTTCCACCATGGAGGACAGTTTGTCGGCATCGGGTTTGTACGACGGCGGGATGCTGCTGGCGGCGGATTACGAAGCGACCAACGATTTCGGTTTCCAGGTCAACGATGCGGTTGTCGGGGAAGGTATCCGGAACCTGAAAGCCGGCTTGCTCGCCCGGGGTATTTCCGTCGGGAAAGCCGACCTGGTCTGTCACAGCATGGGTGGCTTGCTGGCCAGGATGTATGTGGCGGGAGAAAACTACCGGGATGACATCCGCAAGCTTATTACCCTCAATGCGCCGCATTTCGGCTCCCAGATGGCCAACCTGCTGCTGGATCCGGGCATTTCCTGCCTGGGCTTGTGTGCTTGGCTGGAACTGGCGGGTGTGGGCAGCTGCTTCAACGGGGCTGTCAACGACCTGCAGGTCTCGCAGGCAGCCATCACCACCCTCGGCGACCTGGCCATGTCGGACGTGTATCTGCATGCCGTGGAGACGAACGAAACGGTCGCGAACCTATCCGGGTTCGTATTCGCGCTCCGTTGGCGGGTCGCCCTCTTGCAATTGGCGGCCCTGGCCTCCCTAAACGTCGACGAATGGCTGGTGGACCTGTTCGAAGACCCTTTCCACGACCTGGTCGTATCGGCCACCAGCCAACGGGGTGGGCTGTCGGGCGAATCGGTCTCCTCGGTACCGGCGCAGTTCCACATGGGCGCCGCCGCGAATCCGACGGTGATCGGACGGGTGCGGGAACTGCTGGCGGCACACCCCGACTCGGCGGATTTCACCAGGTCCGGCTATGACCTGTCCCAAAATACCCTGAACTACATCCCATCCGAGCTATGCGATAACTATTCGGCTACCGGCACCCTCAGCCTCGAAAGCCCGCCCGCCGGCCAGTATTTGTCCGCGGGCAATCCCGTCCAGTTCGAGGTCACCGGAAACGGGGAGATCGCCCGTATCGAGCTCCATATCGAGGAAGCGGGCGGCTATCACACGGTATCGGCGGAGGGCAACGTCCTGTCCGCCGGCTACCAGCCGGGTGCCCTGCCCTTGGGGCCGCGCGACATTCTGGTGACCGGTTACGACGGTGCCGATATCCCGGTGCAACTGGTCCACACACAGATTGTGGTCGGTACGGACCAGGTACCGGTCTCGATATATCCGGCCAGCGGCCGGGTGTCCGTCGGATGGGGGGCGGAAATTCCGGTTCGCTTCCTGGCGGTATTTCCCGACTTCACCGGTTCCTTGTCGGAGGTCGACAGCGTGGACTACCATTTCCGGTCCGGCAAGGCCGGCCGGGAGGGTCGGAACAGGGTGCGGGGTGATTTGCCGGGGTATGATACGCTGACGGTGACCTACCGGGGGGTGGAAAGCCTGCCGATGCTCATCCATGTATACGACCCGGCGGATTTCGAGGTCACGCCGACAGCCGAAATACCCGGGGACGACCGGTCCCTCCTCCTCCGGCGGCTGTATCCCAATCCGGGTCGTGCGGACCTATTCCTGGACATGCATTCGGCGCGGCCGCAGCCGGTCCGCATCGCATGGTACGACCTGTACGGGCGGGAAATCGGCACCCTGCCGGCGGAGCTGTCCGCCGGGGAAAACCATATCCGCATACCCTGGGCGGAAGGCCGGCCGGCCGGCCTGTACCTGCTGGTTGTCCGCAGCGGGTCGTCCGTCCGGACCACCCGATTCATCCGGTATTGACCCGGACCGGTCGCACAGGCTGCGCCGGTTCCTGTTTCCTTTTCCAATCGACAAGACCATGAAGTATCGTACCCTTGTTTTTCCGTTTATCGTCCGTTTCGGTTTATCTGCGGCGATTGCCCAGGCGCCGCTTTCTTTCGAGTGGGAATGCCGGCTGGGGGTTCCGGCATCCGGTTCCCTGCATATCGCCTCCACCGTCGTGCATGGGGAGCGGTTGTATTTCACCGGTAATTACGCCGGGGAAGAGCTGTCCTTCGGGGAAATGGCCTGGCGGAACAGCGGCGGCCGCGATTATATCACGGGCTGTCTGAGTCTGGCGGACGGCCGTCCGCTGTGGTTGCGGACGGCCTACGGGCCGGCGAACGAATCCGGCGGCCGAATCCTGGTCGGATCCGATGGGAACCTGCTGGTATTCGGGCATTACACCGGCCAGCACATCGTGTTCGACGAAGACCATCGCCTCGGCAATTTCGACCCGCGGAAGACGCGGACCGCCTTGCATGGTAACAGTTTCGGATTTTACGCCGTGTACAGTCCGGACGGTGTCCTGCTGGATGCCCGCAGCGGGAGCCTGGTCCGCTATCCCGACCAACGGGAAGTGGCGCCGCTCCGGGATCCGGCGGGAAGTACCTACTCGGTTCGCGGCGTCCGCCCCGGTGATCCGGTGTTGTTGGAGGACGGGTCGCGTTGGAAATCCGGCGGCGGCTCGGATGTCCTGTTGGTCAAACGGGAACCGTCGGGGAAAGTGGCCTGGGTCCGTCAGTTCGGCGGTACGCAGGATGATGGTGCCGTGCTGCTCGACGATGCACAATACCCGACCCTCGCCTTCACATACCGCAGTTCCGCAATCGTCCTGCCCGACGGACGACGCTTGACGAATCCCCATCCGGGCTACGAAGGGGTCGGTCTCATCCGCCTGACAGCCCAGGGAACGGTGGAATGGGTGGCCGACCTCCCGTTTGAGGGGGATGCCTCCGTCGTAGCCGGTACGGTGGAGACGGACGGGTCGGTCTACCTGGCCGGCAATACGGGTACGATTCCCGACGGCTTCGTCGTCAAGGTCACGCCGGAAGGGCAGGTGGCCTGGAAATCCCGTTTCGGCGGTCCCGGCCAT
This sequence comes from uncultured Saprospiraceae bacterium, assembly GCA_964573725.1. Taxonomy (GTDB): domain Bacteria; phylum Bacteroidota; class Bacteroidia; order Chitinophagales; family Saprospiraceae; genus UBA6168. The sequence continues at coordinate 50,105 of CAZNLJ010000020.1, read as the reverse complement.
GATTATCTCCGCACCATCTGCCAGACCGACTCCCTGCTCCTGGCTGTCGGTGCCTTCAAGAGCAGCCGCTGGTACAGCGGTGCCGGTACGGCCAAGCCGCGGCCGCGGACGAGCGGGAAGGACCTGTTCATTGCCATGATCAATCCGGTGGACGGGACTACCTCCGGCTTCCTTCAATTGGGTGGGGAGACTCCGGCCAGCGGCACCCTCCTGCCGGTTCCCGACGGCTTCGTCCTCCAGCATTACGGACCGCCCGGTTGCCGGTTTGCCCGCCTCCCGGCGCAGGTGTTCCGGGAGCGGTCGAACGGCCATTTTTCCTTTACACCCCTCGAAGGTCATCCGTATGAACGGGCGGGCACCCTCGTCGTTGCACCCGATTACAGCCACCTGACCGAGAGCAGCGAGCCGAAACCGGATCGTTCCGGACAATCACCGGTCAGTCCGCCGGCATCGGATTCTTCCCCGGCCGTTTCCGAACAGGAAGATGGGGCGCTGGAACCGGTCGGTACCGAGGATTCGCCTCGCGCTTCCAAACGGGGAAATGAATCCGGTACCTCCCCCGGCTTTGACAAACAGGTCATCGATGCGGTGGAACAACAGCTGGATGAATCGCTGGATAAGGTGAAAGGCAAGATCCGTAAATTGAAAAACATTATTGGTAAGGGGGGGTGAATTTATTTTTTCCCTGCTTCGCAGGGAGGGGTCTGCGAATTAGACGATTTGGCGAATGCGTGGATTTTATTTTTTCCCTGCTTCGCAGGGGGGGGTCTACGAATTAGACGATTTGACGAATGCGTGGATTTTATTTTTTCCTTGCTTCGCAGGGAGGGGTCTACGAATTAGACGATTTGGCGAATTAGCGGATTTTTCTTGAGTTTTTCAGAGGAGGAAAGGGGGGGAGCGCATGGCCGGGTAAACATACCGGGACAATGGGTTGGACGAGATACATTGATTTACAGGTGGGAGGGTGATAGCCGGTGGCGGAAAACGATACGAAGGACGTAGCCGGCAGTCATGTTCCCGAATACATTATCAAGGATGAGAACCAATATTCCACCGATTTATCCGGTCGGGCTGCTGGCCCTGTTGCTGCTGGCCGGCCCGGTCGGTAGCCAGGTACCGGAAAGTCAAGGGGATGCCGGCGGCATCCTGCTCGAGGAGACGTTCGAGGACAACCGGCGGAACTGGCGGCTGTCGACGAACCAATTCAACGCCGAGATCCGGAACGGAGCCATCCGATTCGTGATGGGCGGTACGGCCAAGGGCGGTCCCAGTCTGAAGTTGGAAGCGACGGACCTCTATTCCTTCGAGTTGGAATTCGAGGTCAAGGCCGACCAGGCCATGGCGCTGCAGGGGATGTATCTGAGTGACAAGGAATCCGGCGGGCTGGTCTTCGGCTTGGACAAAGGGAAGCCTTACCTGGCCTTGCGGGCCGGCGGCCTGTTCGGGCCATCGGAGCGGAACCTGAGCAATCAGCTCAAGGCGGCACCGTTACGGGCCAGCGGGTACAACCGGTTTGCCGTGCACCGGTTGGGCAATACCTTGCAGTGTTTCATCAACGGGACTTCCGTCTGGTATGTGACCTTGGGACATGAGCGTTTCGGAGCGCTGGAAGGGCTTATGTTGGTCAGTGGCCGGCGGGGGGTGACGGTGACGGCCGACAATGTCCGGTTGCGGCGGCGGTGGGTAGACCTGAAGATCGACCGGATGGCGGTCCGGTCGGCCGATGACCAAGGCCGAATCAGGTTCCGGGATTCGGCGACCCTGGTCTTCCGGTTGTGGAACGATGGGAATTATCCGTTGTATCGGCAGCATTTCGAACTGATACCGGCCGACCGGGACCAGGATTGGATCACGATCGGGCGGTCCGTCGATTCGGTTGCACAGATCTTACCGGGCGAGCCGTTCGAGGTAAGCTTCGAGGTGGCGGCAGGGCTGGTCTTGCCGCGGGATTCCATCCGGTTCCGGCTGTGCACCCCCATGGACGGCGACTGGCGGCGCATGCGGGTGGCGGTGCCGACGGTGACATTTTTGGATGGGATCCGGCCGATAATGCCGGCGGCGACCGATGAGCGGCAGCGGACGATACGCCGGCATTACGGCCAGCCGGGAGGAGATATCGGGGAATGTGTCCGTTCGCTTCGGGCCTTGTCTGCCGCCGACCCGATGGCGAGGGCCTGGGAAGGAATGCTGACCAGTCTGGGGCAGGGTGGTTTCCCGCGCGATGAGGAGTTGGGCCGGTGGTTGTTGCAGGAAAGCATGCCGGACGTGGAGGCGGCGGCGCTCCGGGGCGAGGTGGAGGCCATGTTCCTCCTGGGAAATGCCTGGTGGTTGGGTTTGGGTACGAAGGAGGAAAGCGCATTTGCCGCGGAGTTGGTGGCCTATGCCGCCGACCAGGGCTATGCGCCGGCCCTGTTGGATTATGGGATGTATCTCGCGGGGCGGCAGGTTTATGATGCGGCCCGGAGCCTGTTGCAGGAAGCATACGGGCAGGGTTTGAAGAGCGCCCTGACCTACCGGGGGATCGTGGCGGAGCTGGGACCGGCGCCGGATTCGGCGTTTGCGCTCGCGCAGTACCGGGCGGCGGCGGCGGCCGGCGACCCGTCGGCCATGGTCCTGCTGGCGGACAGGTTGCTATCCGGTCCGGCGGGTTCCCCTGATGCGGGGACGGTGCTCCGATGGTTGTCCGATGCGGCGGCGGCGGGGCATACGGGAGCCATGCGGCGTTTGTCGAGGCATTATTTCGACGGGACGGGCGGAAAGGGGCGGCAAGTGGACACGGCCGTCCGCTGGTTGTCGAAGGCGGCCGAAGCGGAAGACCGGGAGGCGATGTTGACCCTGGCCTTGCTTCGGTTGGAGGGCAGCCTGGCCGGTGGGGTGGACAAGCGGTTGGGCTTCGAATGGTTGCGGAAGGCGGCGGAGCGGGGACAGCCGGTCGCCATGCGGCTATTGGGCACGATCTATGCCGAGGGCGAGCTCGTGGAGCGCAACCTCATCAAATCCAGGTATTGGGCGAACCGGGCCGCCGGGAGCGGCGAAGGGTCGGGGGCCGAGCAGGCGACACCGGTACATCCCCTCGCGGCCATGATGGACCATATCGTTTGGGTGGAGGAATACCAGGTGACAAACGAGGGCCGCGGCGCCACGGGGGAGGTCCGGTATGTCGGGACGGACTACGCCGCCTCCTTCATCCATACCGTCCTGGCGGCATATGGGTCGAGTCGGACGGCACCGATGCAGGAGCAGCTCAACGGCGTGGAATTCATCCTGTCCAAGGGAGGGCTCGATGTATATGCCGGCACGGTGGCTTCCCGCTTCGAAAGCCAGCTCCGGTTGGAACCGGGGACGACGGTGACGGCGACGGCGAGTGGGGAGCTCCAGGCGGGATTCGTGCACCGCTGTGGTCCGGATGGCCATGCGGATCCGTATGTACAGGCCTACAATTATCCGGATGCCGCCCACATCCTGCATGCCGCCCTGATGTACCGGATCGGGGAAGGGCCCTGGGGCTTGGTGGGGCGTGGCGGCTCGTTTCGGGTGTCGCAGGCGGGGCTGCTGGCCCTGGCGGTCAACGATCGGGATTATTCGAACAACAGGGGCTATTTTGACGTGGTGTTGAAGGTGGCACGGTGAGGTTCAGTACCCGGGATTTTGGGACAAGGCCGGGTTGAGGTCCAGTTCCGTCTGGGGGATCGGGAACACCTCGTGTTTACCGGCTTGGAAATCCGGCAGCAGCTCGGCGGCGAGGCCCCAGCGGACGAGATCGAAAAAGCGGTGCAGTTCGAAGCCCAGTTCCACATGTCTTTCATGGCGAATGGCCAGGCGCATGGCGGCGGGATCGGAGGTAGTGACCGGTGGGAGGGAGCCGGCGGGATCATCGGCTTGGGCGCGGGCGCGGGCGCGGACCCGTTCCAGGGGGGCTTGGGCATCGGTGGTGCGGCCGAGTTCGTTCAGGGCTTCGGCTTCCCAAAGGAGCACCTCAGCGAACCGGATGGCGGTGTAATTGATATCCCCGTCGGCGGGTTGGGAGACCGCCGACGTGTCCTGGAGGTATTTGCGGGGGCTGAAGCGCGTGGAGGAATAGGAGTTCTTGTATATGGCGCCGAAGTATTCCTCGTCTTTTGCAGCGACGGTGAAGCGGCGGCGGGGGTCGCCCGGCTCGAAGGCATCCACGAATTCCTGAGTCACTTCGGCGAAACCGTAGCCCTGCAGTTTCCTGGACATCCACCATTGGTTGAGAAAATTGCCGACACCAAGTTCGAGGTTGGCATGTTGGATTTCCCAGACACTTTCCATGTTGTTTTGGGTTTCTTTCCGGAAGTTATCCATGTAATCGGGCATGAGGTCGTAGATGCCGAGCGATTTGACCTGTTCCACATAGGTCAGCACCTGTTCCCAGCGCTCGAGGTAGAGGGAGGCTTTGGCGGCGAGGGCGAGGGCGGCGCCTCTTGTGGCCCGGCCGGTCTGGTCGGGCGGATAAGTGGCGGGCAGGAGTTGGGCGGCGCGTTCCCCGTCTTCGGCGACCTGTGCCAGGACTTGTTCGGCGGGTGTGCGGGGGACCTTGAGTTGGTCGGGCGGCAGCAGTTGGGTGAACAGCGGTACATCGCCGAAGACCTGGGTCAGCAGGAAATGATAATGGGCACGCAGGAAGAGCGCCTCGCCGGTGATTTGCCGGCGGTCGGCTTCCTCCATGTCCACAGGTGAAAGGTTCTCCAGGACCAGGTTACATTGGGTGATGCCCTCGTATTGCAATTTCCAGAAAGTATTGAATTCCTCTGTCCGGGGGGTATAGGTGAAAGCATCCAGCTCGACCAGTCCGGGTCGGGATCCATCGCCACCGGTGATGGCTTCATCGGAAGGGAGGACGGCGAAGGCCCAGTAGAAGTTGTTGTTCCGGTTGTTGAAGAGCAGGGGTCGGTAAGCGGCGTTCAATGCCTGGACGGCATCGTCACGGGTCTGGAAGAAGGAGCCGGCGTCCAGGGTGGCGATCGGTTCCCGGTCGAGGATACCCTGGCAGGAGAAACAGGCCAGTGAGGAGGCGAGGAGGAGAAGGCGGGGTAGGAAGCCGGAAGTCATAGGGACAGGAGATATTGGTGAAAGGAAAAGGTAGTTTCCGGGTTGGTCGACCGTGCTCAGAAGCCGACCTGCAGGCCGGCGATCCAGGTTCGGGGTGCGGGGACGGTTCCCCAGTCGATACCGACGGCGAGGTCGGAGGACAGGCCCAGTCCGCGGGTATCATTGGCATTGGCCTGGATTTCCGGGTCGAGACCGGGGTACTTCGTCCAGGTGATGGCATTTTGGGCCGTCAGGTAGAGGCGGAGGCCGGAGATCCCTTGCCAGCCGACGAGGTCCTTGAGGTCATAGCCCAGCGTGACATTCCGGATTCGGAGGTAGGAGCCGTCCTCGAGGAAGCGGGTGGAGGCGCGGCGGTTGCCGTTGCGGTCATCCACGCTGACGATCGGGATATCGGTATCGGTATGGTCGGGTGTCCAGCGGTTGAGCAGGGTTCGATAGGAATTGAAGCCGCGCAGCTGGGTTTCGTAGGCGAAGTTCCCATAGAGGAAATAGACGTCGTTGCCTTGCACCCCTTGCAGGAGGGTGGAGAAATCTAGGTTTCCGTGGGTGAAGCCGGCAGACAGGCCATAGGTGAAATCGGGGAAGGGATTGCCGACATGCGTCCGGTCCTTGTCATCGATCTTGCCATCGTCGTTGAGGTCGGTGAAGCGGACATCTCCGGGGCGGGTGTAGGCGGACTGGAAGGGGCTGGCGGCGATTTCCTCCGGAGATTGGAAGAGGCCTTCCATTCGGTAGAGGAAGAAAGCGCCGACAGGCTGTCCCGGTTCGGTGCGGGTCAGTGCTCCGTCCGAGAGGCCGAAGCCGCCGAGGATGGGTTCGCTGTCGGCGAGGGACAGCACCTGGTTGCGGACGAAGGCGAGGTTGGCTTGGAGATTATACTGGAACCGGCCGATTTTATTCCTGAACAAGGCGCTCAATTCCAAGCCTTTGTTTTCCACGGATGCGGCATTGACGAAAGGCGGGCGGGCAGAGCCGCCCGCTTGTGGCACCGGAACCCGGACGAGGATATCCTCCGTGCGTTTGCGGAACAGGTCGGCGGTCAGGGTCAGGCGGTCCAGGAGGAAGCTGGCGTCGAGTCCGAGGTTGGTCTGGGTGGAGGTTTCCCAGCGGAGATTGGCGTTGCCGGTTTCCAGGATGGTGGCGCCGGTGGCGATTTCTTGGCCGAACGTATAGACATAATCGCCGGTGCTCACCAGGGACCGGTAGGGATATATGCCGATTTCCTGGTTGCCGAGACGGCCCCAGCTGCCGCGGATTTTCAGGCTGGAGAGGAAATCGACCGATTGCAGGAAAGGTTCTTCCGCCAGGTTCCAGGCGGCGGAGAAGGAGGGGAACCCGCCCCAGCGGTTGTTCTTGCCGAAGCGGCTCGAGCCGTCCCGGCGGAAGGCGCCGCTGACGATATAGCGACCTTTGAAGGCGTAGGACAATTGGCCGAACCAGGAGAGCAGGGCCCATTCCGTAGCGATGCCGGAGACGCCGAGGTTGTCGAGTTCGACGGGGTCGCTGGCGTCGAGATAGCGGAAGAGCGGGTCCGTACGGCGGAAGTTGTTGGCGGAGGCGCCCAGGTAATCCGTGTGGTTGAGGATGGCCTCCATACCGGCGAGGGCGGAGAGCCGATGGTGGCCGAACGTGCGTTGGAAATCGACGGTATTGTTCCAGACGAGGGTCTGGTCGAGGATGCTGCCCTCGTTCAGCGAGGTGGGGTCATAGATGGCGGGGCTCAGCCGTTCCTTGAAGAGCTTGTCCCGTTGGAACTGGAAATCGCCGCCCAGGGTGCTGCGCAACCGGAGGCCCGCTGTAGGCGACAGTTCGGCGAAGACATTGCCGAACACCCGGTAGCGGCGGATGGTCCAGTCGGTATTCCGGACGAAAGCCAGGGGGTTGGCGTTGCCATCGCCGAAGAGGGTCGGGTCGCCCAATTCGGAAGTGACGGGAATCAGCCGGCCGTCGGGATACCGGACGGGGAAGAGCGGGGCGGCGATCAGGGTGTAGCGGATGCCGCTCAATTCGTTGCCGGGGCCGAAGCCGTCGCCGGAGCCGTTGATGACCCGGCGGTCGGTATGGGAAAACACGAAGTTGTTGCCCACGCGGAAGCGGGTATTCCCGATGTCCCCGTTGAAGCGGACCTGATACTTATCGAACGATTGCCCCGTGAAGATGCCGTCCTGGGTATGGTATTCCCCGGAGAGGTAGAAGTTGCCGCTTTCGCTGCCGCCGGAGGCCGAGAGCGAGTAGTGCTGGATTTGAGCCGGATTGAAGAGCAGGTCCAGCCAGTCGTTGTCGGGCAGGGTATCGAGGATGGAAATCGGATAGGTCGGCAGTTGGTTGGCCGGGTTTCGGTTCAGGTTGGCATTGGCGATCCCCTCGTTGCGGAGCAGCAGGTATTCCTCTGCCCGGAGGAGTTCAGGGAGGCGGACCGGCTGCTGCACCCCGCCATAGGCTTCGAAGCGGAAGGACGGAGGGCCGGCGGCACCCCGTTTCGTGGTGATGAGGACGACCCCGTTCGCCGCCCTGGCCCCGTAGACGGCGGCGGCGGCCGCATCCTTGAGTACCTCGATGCCGGCGATGTCGCCGGGGGAGAACATGTTGATGCCGCCGGTGGTCGGCACCCCGTCGATCACATAGAGCGGATTGTTGTTGCCGAGGGTGCCCGCGCCACGGATACGCACGGCGATGTCATCCCCCGGCGCCCCGGTCACCTGGGTCACGGATACACCGGCCGCCTGGCCTTGCAGGGCTTGGTCGATGCCAACGACCACCAGGTGGCGGATGTCTTTCGACCGTATCGAACTGATGGACGAGGAAACATCGCTGCGTACCTCCCGCCGGTAGCCGGTCACCAACACTTCCTGCATCACGTTCGATGCCGGTGCAAGTACCACGGACAGGTCCGTCCGGCCCAGTACGCCCACCTCCCGGTCGTCGAAACCGAGATAACTGAAGACCAGCACCGCCTCCGGAGAAGCCACTTCAAGCTGGAAACCACCGTCTAACCCGGAAATCGTTCCGTTCAACGTACCTTTTTCCAGCACGTTGGCGCCGATCATCGGAAGATTGTCCTCCCCGGACAATACCGTTCCGCGGACCAGGAAGGATTGTGCACCGGTCGTTTGGGCGGTGACCAGCAACAGGGGCAGTAAGACGGTACTCAGACGCATTCGGATCATGTTTTCGTGTGTCGGACTTCGGGAGCGGCAACAACCGGCCCCGTAAGGCGATGTCCTGCCGCAGCCGGCCCCGGTCCGTACAAGATACGTCCCGGCCGTATGAAACCGGTATCTCATACTGCCGCAACGGCTTTCCAACGCCGGCCTTTGGACAAATGTCCGGTACAAGGCCCCTTTTTATTGGTATGATTAGGTAAAAGAAAAGTACTTTCGTGAATCCGGCGGATAATCCGGGCGCCAGGCACCCGGGATGTCCGACTTCCGACCACCATCCGAAGCCATATGAACATCTTCCGAGAAATAACACCGCTCAAGCAGCAGGACATCTTCGTCGTGCTCGACTCTGTCAGCAACGGGTTCGACTATCCCATTCACAACCATCCGGAGTACGAGCTGAACCTGGTGGCGGGGATATCCGGTACCCGGATCGTCGGGGATTCGACCGAGCGGTACACCGATTACGACCTGGTGTTGTTGGGGCCGTACCTCTACCACAAATGGGACGGTGACCGGGTCCTGCAGGCCGGCGGACAGCCCTACCGGGTCATCACCATCCAGTTCGCCATGGACCTTTTCAGCGGGCAATTGTTCCAAAAGGACCGTTTCATCAACATCCGGCGTCTGTTGCGGGGTGCCAGCCGCGGCCTCAAGTTTCACGGCAACACACTCGAGGATGCCATGCGGCGGATGGTCGACTTGACCGAAGACAGGGGCTTCGGAAGCGTCATCTCATTTTTCCAACTCCTCGACCTCCTGTCCGGTTCCACCGAAGCGACCCCCCTGGCCAGCGAAGCCTTCTCTCCCCAAGCCCTCCGGACGGAGAGCAACCGTATCCAGGTGGCATACGCCTACATCCTCAAACATTTCACCGACCCCAGGCTCAAGATCGGGGATGTGGCGGGGCAGGTCAACCTCAGCGAATCGGCATTCAGCCATTTCTTCCAAAAATACGCTTTCCGCAGTTTCACCCAGTTCCTGGTCGACCTGCGCGTCGGCAATGCCTGTAAGCTTTTGCTCGATACCGACGATACCGTGGCGCAGGTCTGTGTGAAATCCGGCTTTAACAACCTCGCCAACTTCAATCGCCTGTTCCGGAAATACCGCGCCTGCACCCCCATGGAATACCGGCGACGTTACCTGCGTAAGAACGATTTCGATTGGACGAAACAAGTGACGCCGCGCCAGTTCATCCCGACCAAGACGGATGCCCAGGGAGCCGTACAGCCGGCGACCTATGCGACCCGGCTGATACACCACTGACCGCAGGCAAGGACTCCGCCGCCCTTTCGGGTACAGGTGTGTACTTTTAAGCGAAAAATCCGTATTATCCTGCAACAGGCTGCCGGCGATTCCCCATCCTTCCTTACATTTAGCAGGTCAAACCAAACAGCAATCCGACATCCCGATGCGCCGTCATTTCCTGCTGTCCATCCGGCTGGCCTGCCTCCTGTCGGCAGCGGCCTGTACATCGGTCGGACCCTCCGACCCGGATACGTCCATCGTGTTCTGGTCGAGCAACAACGGGGGTGAGATCGCCTTTTCCAGGTGGGCGGTGGACCGATGGAACCGAACCCATCCCGACCGGCCCGTCCAGTACCAGCCGGTCCTGGAAGGACAGTCGAGCGAGGAAATCATCCTGGCGGCGGTGGTAGGCGGAACGACCCCCGACATCTACGCCAACCTCTGGCAGGGGCTGGCGGAATTTTACGGTCGTTCGGGGGTGCTTGTGCCCTTGGACACGCTCGACGGATTCCTGGATTTCCTCCGGCAGCGATGCGATGAGGAGACCATCCGGGAGGTCACCGCCGACGACGGGCACATATACCAGGTGCCCTGGAAGATCAATCCGTTCATGACGATCTACAACGTCCGGCTGTTGCAATCCGTCGGCCTGGACACTTTCCCTGCGACCTATCCCGACTTCCTGGCCGCTGCCGAGCGGTTCCAGGCGGACACGGATGGCGACGGGTATGTGGACCGCTGGTTCGGCAACACGTCGGTGAAGCTGGCCTGGTACCAACGGCTGTTCAATTTCTATCCGCTTTATCTCGCGGCCTCCGGCGGCCTGCCTTTGGTCCGGGACGGCCGGGCGCACTTCAACAATCCCTACGGGGTGGGGGTCTTCCGTTTCCTGCAGGAGCTCTACCGCCGCAATTATTTTTCGAGACAATACGAATCGGCCGGGCAGGACCTATTCATCGGCGGGAGATATGCGAGCAAATGGACCGGACCCTGGGAAATCGAGTACCTGGAGAAATTCCTGCGGCCGGGTTTCAGATACGAATTCGCGCCGATGCCGGTTCCGGCGGGGCACTCCGGGCCGGTCTACACCTATTGTGACCCCAAGAACATCGTGATCTTCAACACTTGCCGCCGGCCGCAGGCGGCGTGGGAATTCATCCGAAGCATGATCGACGAGGAGGGTGACCGGCAGTTGCTGGCCTTGGCCGGGCAGCTGCCCCGGCGGCAGGGGCTGGATACCTTGCCGGCCTTCCGGTCCTTTTTCGAGGAAAACCCCCGGATGCAGGCCTTTGCGCAGCAGGCCCGGTATGTGCGGGGTGTGGACAATTGCGTATCGATGGTCGAGGTGCTCGATATCCTTTCGCAGGAATACGAAGCCTGTGTCTTATACGGCATCAAGACACCGGAAGCTGCCATCGCCGATGCCGAGCGGGCTGTGAACATCCTGTTGGCGGCCGATGCCGACCGATGAGGTTCCTTGCCCGCACAACCGCCCTGTTCCCGTTGTATGAACAAGCCGAAACGCCGTCACATACTACCACCGTACCTGTTGGTCATGCCTTACCTGCTGCACCTGGCCCTCTTCGTGCTGTTTCCGGTGGTGTTCTCCGTGGTATTGACCTTTCACCAATGGAACATCATCTCCCCCATGCGGTACATCGGGGCAGGCAATTACCAACACCTGCTGCAGGACCGGCTGTTTTGGAAAGCCATCTGGAACACCCTTCGGTTTCTGGTGGTGCACATACCCTTGCAGGTGCTGCTGGCCCTGGGACTGGCCTATCTGTTGAACGGCAAGATCCGGGCGAAGGGTTTTTTCCGGGCGGCGTTTTTCCTGCCGGTGGTCGTTTCCGGGGTGGTGGTCACCATCCTGTGGCAGCAGCTGTTCGGATTGGAGACGGGCTTGCTCAACCGGCTGTTGACGGGCATCGGATTAGGCAGGGTGGCCTGGCTGTCGGATCCCCGTGTCGCCATGTTCTCCTTGGCCTTGATGGCTACCTGGAAAAATGTCGGGCTATACGTCATCCTGTTCCTGGTCGGGTTGCAGACCGTTCCGCGGACCTACTACGAGGCGGCGGAGGTGGAGGGGGCCACGGCCTGGCAGCAATTTCGGTACATCACCTTGCCGGCCATCAACCCTACGGTTTTCATGGTATCGGTGCTTTCGACCATCGGCGGGTTCAGCCTGTTCATCGAGCCGTACATCATGACGGACGGGGGGCCGCTCAACAGCACCTTGTCCGCCATGCTCTATATCTACCGGCAGGCGTTCGGCTATTACCACATGGGTTATTCCGCGACCTTGGGGCTTTGTTTTGCACTGCTCATCATGGGGGTGGTGGCGTTCCAGAAGGCATACATTGAGCGGACGGATTGAGCGGATCCGTATGTCGAGCGGATTTTCTTCCTGCGCCGTGACCACCGTCCTAAAAAAAGAGAAAGTGACCCGTACGTCCATTATCCGACATCTGTTGCTGTTGCTCTTCGCTGCAGCGTTCCTGTACCCGTTCTACTGGATGGTCGCAGCCTCGCTGACGGAGGAAGCACAGATCGAAGGGATGGGGTTGTTTCCGGTACATCCGACCCTTTCGAACTACCGGCAGTTGTTTGCGAAGATTCCCATCGGCCGGTCGCTGTTCAACAGCCTGTTGGTGGCCGGGCTGACGACGACCGGTGTGTTGGTCTTTGGGGCGATGACGGGCTATGCCTTGGCCAAATGGCGTTTCCGGGGTCGGAACCTGTTGTTTTTCATCCTCATTTTCACCATGACCTTGCCTTTCCAGGTGACGCTCATCCCCAATTACATCCTGGTGGTGAAACTGCGTTGGGTAGATAGCTTGACGGCGCTGGTGGTACCGGCCCTGAACAGTGCTTTTGCCATCCTGTTGTTCCGGCAGGCATTCCGGGCGATACCCGACGAATTGGTCGATGCCGCCCGGGTGGACGGGTGCGGTGAGTTGCGGATCCTTTTCCAGGTGCTTTGTCCTAACATCAGGCCCACCCTGGTCACGGTCGGCATCCTGACCTTCCTGAACAGTTGGAACGAGGTCCTTTGGCCGTTGATTGTCATTCGGGATACCCAGACGATGACCCTGCCCCAGCTGGTGGCCTTGTTTGCCGTAGGCGGGCGGGCGGAAGGGCAATTGGGGGTGAAGCTGGCTGCCGCCGTCTTGCTGGCGCTGCCCATCATCCTGGCATATGCCGTTTTCCAGCGGCACTTCATCCAAAGCATGGCCACCTCGGGCTTGAAATCGTAGGCGGCGAGCAAACAAATCGAACATGATAACCGTCAACCGAACAGCGACACGCCTGATGGCCGACCCGAAGAAGGTCATCCTGAAATTCCTTGATTTCGGCACTCCGGCCCGTTTCCGGCCGGTGGTGGAAGCGGTGCTGGCCCTGGACGAGGCGACGGCCGGGGCGCAGCTGGCGGCCATCCTGGCGGATTTTGCCCACCGGCATTTCGACTTGCCGTCGTGTTTTTCAAAGCATTTCGAGCGGGTCGTCCGCCACGTTCCGGGTATGTCGGCCTCCCGGACAAAACGGCTGCTGATCGGGGCCTATTTCACCCATGAATACAGCATCCAGTCCGCCGCCCTTTTCAACCCATCCATCGTGCCGCATCCGGACCAGCGGGACCTGCCGGAAGGTGCGCTCCGGTTCCTGCTTTCGCTGCGGGCTACCGGTGAGGGGCACATCTCCTCGGTCGCCTTCCGGACCGGGGTCCTTTCGGAGCGCGGGACCATCGTGTTGGAGCCACCGGTCGACAAGCTGTCCACCGGCAACCACCTGGCACCTCCCGCGCAGGATAACGCCTACGACCTTCGTTTTTCCGAGGAGATACCCCTGGACAGCCGGGTCTTGTTCCCGCATAGCCCCAACGAGTCCAACGGGATGGAGGATGCCCGGTTCGTCCGGTTCGACGGTGGCGGACAGCCCCGATACCTCGCCACCTATACCGCCTACAACGGCCGGACCATTTTCCCGCAATTGATCGAAACGGCGGATTTCCTCCATTTCCGGATCCGGCCCTTGCAGGGTGCCGCCGCCAGCGACAAGGGGATGGCGTTGTTTCCCGAAAAGATCGGCGGCCGCTATGCCATGATTGGTCGCCAGGGCGGACGAAGCCTGTCCTTGATGTACAGCGACGACCTCTTGCATTGGGATACCTACCAGCCGCTGCAACAGCCGATGCGGGATTGGGAGCTGCTGCAGCTGGGCAACTGCGGCAGTCCGCTGCGTACACCGGCCGGATGGCTGCTGCTCACGCATGCCGTCGGGGCAATGCGCCGGTATGTGCTCAGCCTCTCCCTGCTCGACCTGGAAGATCCCGGCAAGGTGCTGGCCAGCCTCGACCGGCCTTTGCTCAGCCCCGACGAGTCGGAACGGGAAGGATACGTACCCAATGTCCTCTACACCTGCGGGATGTTGCACCACCGGGGGCGGCTCATCATCCCCTATGCGATGTCCGATAGTGCCATCGGTTTTGCGACGGTGGGGCTGGCGGCAGTATTGGAAGAACTCACCCATTCGATGCGATGAAAAAGCAAATGATATTCGGGTCGGCCTTTTGGTTGGCTGCCTGTTCCCCCTCGGTGCCGCCACCGCCGTCGTCCCTGTGGCCCAACGCTGCCCACCTCGATTACCTGACCGAGGAAACCACGGTCGACGGCCGGCCGCTCGGTACGGTCTGGATTTATGCCGAGGCTCCGGATTATCATTATGTCGGGGACGAGGACGAAGGCTACACCTGTGTGGACGATGTGGCGCGGGCCTTGGTTTTCCATTGCCGGCGGCAACAGGCGGAGCCATCCGCGGCAGGGGCGGCGCGGATCCGTTCCCTGGCGGCGTTCCTATTCCACTTGCAAGCGGAGAACGGCTATTCCTACAACTTCCTCCTGCCCGGCGGGCAGGTCAACACCACCCATCGGAACAGTGTGGCGATTCCGGGATTTTGGACCTGGCGTGCATTTTGGGCCTTTTCCGAGCTGTTGCTTGTGCCGGACGAAACCCTGGTCCCGTTGCAGGACAGCGTCCTGCCGGTGGTGACGCAATTGGCAGGCCGCCTGCCGGACCTATGTCCTGCTCCTGCCGATACCGCTGTCTTCGACGGAATCACGGTGCCGGCCTGTCTGGCCGAGCTCGGGGCCGACCAGGCGGGAATCATCCTCCTGGGATTGACCAACCTGTATCGCCGAACGGATTCCGAGCGGGTGGCGGCACGGATGGTGGACCTCGGCAATCTCTTGTTGCGGGGGCAGTTCGGGGATGCCCGGACACCGCCCTACCATGCCTTCCTGAGCTGGCGGAACCATTGGCATGCCTGGGGCAATACCCAGGCCTATGCGATGATCGGAGCCGGCAGGGCCCTGCGGCACCGTCCTTTCGTGGAAGCGGGATTGGCGGAAGTGCGGCATTTTTATCCTTTCCTGCTGGAAAAAGGCCTGTTGCATGCGTTTCGGCTGGTCGGGGAAGGCGGCAGCTTGTCCCTGCAGGATTCCAGCTCGTTCCCCCAGATCGCCTATGACATCAGTCCGATGGTACTGGCTTCGGTCGAGGCCTACCGGGCCACGGGAGAGCCGGAATTCCGGGAGACGGCGCTGCGGCTGGCGGCCTGGTTCGGGGGGGAGAATCCCGCCGGCGCGGCGATGTACGACCCTGCCACGGGCCGCTGCTTCGACGGCATCACCGGACCGACGCAAGTGAACCGCAACGCCGGTGCGGAATCCACCATCGAAGCCCTGCTGGCGCTGCAGGCCCTGCAGGGGCTGGCGGAATGAGGCGGCGGGATTGATAACCCATCAACACAGATCGGCAATGGCAAGTATTCAATTTGAATCGGTAACCAAGCGTTACGGCAAATTCACGGCGGTAGCGGGGGTCGACCTGACGGTCGAAGACCGGGAGTTCATGGTCCTGGTCGGCCCTTCGGGTTGTGGAAAATCCACCCTGTTGCGGATGATCGCCGGGTTGGAGGACATCAGCGAAGGGAATCTCCTGTTGGATGGGAAGCGGGTGAACGAGGTGCCGCCCAAGGACCGGGATATCGCCGTGGTATTCCAGCATTACGCCTTGTACCCACACATGAGCGCGTATGAGAACCTGGCTTTCGGGTTGAAGATAAGAGGATTGGGTAAAAAGGAAATCCATGGCAAGGTCCTGGCGGCGGCCCGTATCCTCGACATCGAGCCTTTGCTGGGGCGGAAGCCGGCGGCGATGTCGGGTGGGCAACGGCAACGGGTCGCCATCGGTCGGGCCATTGTCCGGGAGCCGAAGGTATTCCTCTTCGACGAGCCGCTGAGCAACCTCGATGCCAAGCTGCGGGGGCAGATGCGGCAGGAAATCGCCCGGCTGCACCAACAACTGCCCACCACCATGGTGTATGTGACCCATGACCAGGTGGAAGCCATGACCCTCGGCGACCGGATCGCGGTTGTGAACGAAGGGAAAATCCAGCAGGTCGATACGCCGCAAAGCTTGTATGACCATCCGAAGAACAAGTTCGTGGCAGGATTCATCGGGGCGCCCCCGATGAATTTCATCGATGGGCAGGTCGAACGGCCGGCCGGTGGTCCTGTTTTTACGGATGACTCCCGGCGCTTGGTCGTTCCGCTGCGAGAACTGCCCGACCAGGCCGTTGCCGCCGGCCGTCGCATGACCCTCGGCATCCGGCCGGAGCACCTGCAGGTTCGGCCGGGCGGGGAAAACGATCCGGCCGCCTTTGTCGCCTTGTCGGCCGATGTGCAGCTGGTGGAACGGTTGGGGCATGAGAGCTTTGTCTTCGCCCGGCTGGGCGCCCAGCGGCTGACGGCCCGGCTGCCACCCCAGGTGGCGGTGGGGACGGGGGCACAGGTCATGCTGCAGCTGGACATCCGGAACGCCCGCTGGTTCGATGAAACAGGGGAAGCCCTGCGGTAGCCGGCGGGCTCCGGAAGGGGATCAGTGTCCCTTCAGGAGGCTGTCCAACACTTCCCGTACGGAGAAGGTCGCTCCGCAGATGACCTCATCGGAGGCGCCGTAGTAGACGGTTACGGCATCGCCGTCGACGAGGTGTCCGTTGGTGAAGACCACATTGCCGAAAAAACCGCGTCGTTCGTAATCGGTATGCGGCTCGAGCAGGGGGTCGCGCGAGCGTGCCAGGACGCGGTAGGGATCCTGCAGGTCGAGGAGAAGGGCGCCGAGGCAATACCGGTTATGGTGGTCGGCGCCATGGTAGATCTCCAGCCATCCTTCTGGGGTCCGGATGGGGGCGGCGCCGGCGCCGACGCGGGCGCTGTCCCACCAATGTTCCCGGGTGCGCAGGATACAGTGGTGCATCCCCCAATGGAGCAAGTCGTTGGAGGAGGAGATCCAGATGAAATTGCCACCCAGCCCGTTGCCGGATGGCCGGTGCAAGCAAAAGTATTTCCCATCGATTTTTTCCTCGAAGAGGGCGCAATCCTTGTTGGTCGGCGGGAAGATCATCCCATTGCGACGGAAGTCCCGCCAGTCGGTGGTCTGCATCAGGCCGACACCGACCCCATTTTCCGAAACCTGCGTGTAGGTCAGGTGATAGACACCGTCGATGCGGCTCACCCGGCAGTCCTCTATGCCGAACGTTTCCAGGGCACCTTGTCCAAAAATTTGGGAGGGAAGCTCCTCCGGTTCGTAAAAATGGATGCCGTCCTCGCTGCAAACCAGTCGCAGGTGGGAATAGGTCGAGAGGTAGCTGGTTCCGTTGTAGCCGACGATCCGGGGGTCTGTGAGCCGCAGGTTCGGGTCTTGGCGGTCGAATTCGATGATCCGGATGCGGCCGTCCGCCCGCATGACCGGAAAGGATACTTTCCCGGCCACCTGTTCGGGGCGTTCCGCGACCCGCAGCAGCAGCCAGATTTTTCCGTCGAACCGGAAGACGCCGGGATTGAGGACGCATTCGACCACCCAACCGGGCCGGCTCGGGCGGATATCCCGGGTTGTCAGGATGGGATTTTTTTCAAAACGCTGAACCATAAAAGAAAACGGCGGTGAAATAAAGGATGAAATTGGTCGGGATTCGCCGGCGGGACCGGCATCGGTCTCGGCGCCGTGGCGGCAGCGGGGTGTAAAAAGCCGGCCGGCGGCTTGCGCTGCAAAAAAAAATCAATGAACGCCCATTTTCTTGATGCTTTGAAAAAAGATCGAAAAAATGGGCGTCCATTCATCAATGGGACCTGCTGCGGTCGTCAGCCCCCCGTGGCGGGCATCACTGTCTGCTGAAGCGGACGGCGCCGAGATTCTTGCCGCCCAGTACCAGGTTGAGGGTATACAAGCCGGCGGGATAATGGCCTACCGGCAGGGAGAAACTGCCGGTGGCGACATCGGCGGCGGCGAGGCGGAGGGCATCGAGTTGCCGACCCTGTGTGTCGAAGACGCGGACGAGGAGCTCCTCGCCGGCCGGCAGCCGGTGCCGGATGGTCACCTCGTGGCGGGCCGGGTTCGGGAAGACCTGGTCGACGTAAACGGCCGCCAGGGCAGGCTCATCGGTCGAGGTGAGGGCACCCGTCTGGTAGAGTTGGGCCGCTTCCTCGGCCGTGACGGCGCGGTTGTAGATCTTGACGTCGTCCAGGGCGCCGGGGAAGTACTGCCCCCCTTCGATCGGGTTGTTGCCGAAGCAGAGCGGCCGGGCGGTGGTGTTGAGTTTGCCCGCCGCCGGTTTCTGGTTGGCCAGGACCCCGTCCTTGTAGATCAGGTCGTTCGTGCCGTCGTGCACCATGGTGATATAGGACCAGAGGCCGATGACGAGTTCGTTGCCGTCGCCGGAATCCATATCCGAGATGAAGTTGGGGAATTGGATATTGTTGCTGTTGGTTGTCCAGACAGGTTTCCGGTGCTGGGGCAGCGAGATTTTCCAGCGTTGGTCCCAATGGCCGAAATCCATGACATAGGCCTCGGCGTCCTGGGTATTGACATTGTCGACGCGGATCCAGAAGCTGACGGTGGTGTAATCGGAGAGCAGCTGGACGGCATTGGCCGCCAGGACGCTGTCCTGGTCCCCGTCGAACCGGATGGCCTGGCCGCTGCCGTTCGGGTGGGAGACGTTCTCGAAGACGGGATTTCCACCGATGACCCCGTGATTTTGGTAGGGGGTGGCATCGTCGGCATTGCCGTCGAAGGGATAGTGGGCGACCAGTCCCGGTTCGCCGGTATCGAGCGGTTCGGTGGTTTCGAGGGTCAGTTCCGCTTTGTCGGAGGTATTGCCGGCGAGGTCGAAGGCTGCCACTTCGAAGCTGTAGGCTGTTTCGGGTTCCAGGCCGGTGACGAGGACGCTCAGGGTATTGGCCGGCAGGCTGTCGAAGTAGGTACCGTCCACCCAAACGATATAACCGGCGACCTGGGTGTCATCGGTGGAGGCGTCCCAGCTGAGGAGGACCGAGTTGAAGCCGGGTTGTCCCTGGAGATTGCCGGGGATGGTCGGCGGGGTGAGGTCCGGACTTTGGTCGGGGCCGGTGGTGACGAGCAGGGAGGTCGGCAGGGATTCGTTACCATCGGCATCCACGGCGGAGACGGCGAAGACGAAGTCGGTCAGCGGGGCCAGGCCGGGGAAGTCGGCATGGGTGGCGGTGGTGGTGGCGACGGGGATGCCGTCCTGCCAGACATTGTAGGCGGTGACGCCGACGTTGTCGGTGGCGGGCAGCCAGGAGAGGGATACGTGGTTGAAGACGACCTCGGCGTTCAGGTTGAGGGGGGCGCAAGGCGCCTCGTCGTCACCGCCGGCGGGAGCCTGGGCTTGTTCGGCATGGAGGGCGGCGACATCGGCGGCGGAGAGTGCCTGGTTGTAGACCTGCACCTCATCGAGGTAGCCGTCGAACCAATTGCCCCCATCGATGGGATTGTAGCCGATACCGAGCGGGAAGGAGGTGTTGTCGAGGTCGCCGACCACATCCTTTTCCGCGACGGGATTGCCGTTGAAGTAGATGATGTTCTTGGCTCCGTCGTGGACCATGACCACATGGGTCCAGGCATCCAGGGGCAAGGCGTTGCCGTCGCCGCTGTCCATATCGGAGATGCCATTGGTATGGTTGGTGGTCCATACCGGTTTGCCGTGGCCGGGCAGGGAGATTTTCCAGCGTTCCTGCCAGCCGCCGAAGGAGAGGAGGAAGACTTCGCCGTTCCCGGGGAGGCTGTTGGGTTTGACCCAGAAGCTGACGCTGGTGTGGGGGGAATTGAGTTGGGGGGAGTTGGCGGCGGTCACCTCGGTGTTGCCGTTGAAGGCGGCCGCCTTGTTCGCCTTGCCGAAGCGGTCCTTCCGGAGCGGGGCGGGGGAGGCGTTGTTGCGGTATCCGGTTCCGTCCAGGCTGTTGCCGCTGAAGGCATAGTGGGCGACCAGGGGGCCGATGGCGGCCGGGGTGGCGTCCTGTTCGGCAAAGAGGGCGGCGATCTCGGTGGCGCCGAGGGCTTCGTTGAAGACCAGGACATCATCCAGGGCGCCGTCGAAGAAGCCGCTGCCATCGATGGGATCGAAGCCGATGCCGAGCGGATGGCGGGTTTTGTCCAGGGCGCCGGGGGCGTCCTTTTCATTGACCTGGACCCCGTTGAGGTAGATGCGGTCCTTGGTGCCGTCATGGACGAAGGCGAGGTGCGACCAGGTATCCAAGGGCAGGGGAGTACCGGCATCCATATCGCTGCAGCAGGCACCGCCGGCATGGGTGGTAAAGACCGGTTTGCCATGGTTGGGGAGCGAGATTTTCCAGCGTTCCTGCCAGCCGCCGTTGGAGAGTAGGAAGACTTCGCCGGAGGCGGGGAAGCTGTTCGGTTTGACCCAGCAGCTGATGGTGGTGTGGTCGGACTGCAAGGCGGCCGAGTTGGCGGCGACGGCGGCACCCTGGTAGGCGTTGCCGCCCCAGCCGTGGCGGTTGGGGACGGCCGTGCCGCCGCCGGTCAGGTCGGCGTGGTTGGCGAATTGGGACGCATCGGTTCCGTTGCCATCGAGTTCGTAGGCCGCTACGCGGTTGGTGGTGTTGCCGGGGAAGGTGGCGGCAAGTGCGTATTGGTCGGCGATATCGGTGGCGGACAGGGCATAGTCGAATATTTCCACCTCGTCGATGGATCCGTCAAACCAGCCGCCGCCATCGATCGGGTTGTAGCCGATACCGAGTGGGAAGCCGGTCGGGTCGAGGTCGCCGGTCACATCCTTCTCATTGACTTGCGACCCGTTGTAATAGATCCGGTCCTTGGTGCCGTCATGGACCATGACGACTTGGGTCCAGGCATCGGTGGGGAGCGGGGTGCCGGCATCCATATCGCTGCAGCAGGCGCCGGCGGCGTGGGTGGTGAAGACAGGTTTGCCGTGGTTGGGCAGGGAAATCTTCCAGCGTTCCTGCCATCCGCCGTGGGAAAGCAGGTATACTTCGCCGGAAGCCGGGAAGCTGTTGGGTTTCACCCAAAAGCGGATGGTCGTGTGGGCGGAGTTGAGGTAGGCACTGCCGGGAGCGGTGACTTCGGCGCCGGCGCCGTCGAAATGGAAGGCGGCATGCCCGTATCCGAAGCGGTCGGTGGCCTGGGCGGTACCGACGGAGACGGCATGGTTGCCGAAGCCGGAGCCGTCCTCGCCGTTGCCGTCGAAGGAATAGCGGGCCACGATGCTGTTCGGGGCGGGTGGGGCGGTTGACTGCGCCGCATAGAGGGCGGCGATCTGGAGCGCGGACAAAGCCCCGTCCACAATGGCCACCTCATCGAGGGAACCATGGAACCAAGCGTTGCCGTCGATGGGATTCCAGCCGATACCGAGCGGGAAGGTGGTCGGGTCGAGGTCGCCGGTCACATCCTTCTCATTGACCTGGACACCGTTGTAATAGATGCGGTCCTTGGTGCCGTCGTGTACCATGGTCACGTGGGTCCAGGTGTCGAGCGGGAGCGGGGTGCCGGCATCCATGTCGCTGCAGCAGGCACCGTTGGCATGGGTGGTGAAGACCGGCTTGCCATGGCTGGGCAGCGAGATCTTCCAGCGCTCCTGCCAGCCGCCGTGGGAGAGGAGATAGACCTCGCCCTGGGCGGGGAAAGCGGAAGGATTGATCCAGAAGCCGATGGTGATGCTGCCGGAATTGAGCTGTGCGCCGTGGGGAGCCGTGAGCGCCCCTTGGGTTCCGTCGAAGAACATGGCACTGTTCGCCCAGCCGAACCGGTCCTGGGTGAGGGAAGCCCCCTGGACGGAAGCATGGTTGGCGAAGGCGGTAACGTCCTTTGCGGTTCCGGAGAAGCCGTAATAGGCCACCGGGGTTTGTGCCGACAAACCGGTTGCGGCGGACAGGCAGCCGATCAGCAGCGTCAGGATGGGTAGTTGTCGTTTCATTGTATAACGATTTAGAGAAAAGAGGATATAGGAAGGAGGATATCCGGGAATGGCATCTGCATGCCCATTTCCGGAGGACTCCTTTTTTCATCTGAGAAGTTTTTGCGTGTAAATCCGCCCTCCGTTGTGGCCGACCACGACATACATGCCGGGAGGCCAGGTGCCGATGTCGAGTACCGGGGAGCCGGCCTGCTCCAAGACCATCCGGCCGGCCGGATCGTAGACCCGGATGAAGTCGAGCGGTACCGGGGAAACGACGCGGACCCAGGTCCGGGCGGGGTTCGGGCAGAGGGTCAGGATGCCGGTGGCGATGGGCCGGGGTTCACGCAGCCCGGTCAGGTCCTGCTGGTAGTTTGTGGTGACTTCCGTCGGGATCAGGGCGTGGTCGAATAGTTTGACCGCATCGAGGGTCCCTTTGAAATTGTAGGCGGTTTCCCCGGGCAGCATCTGGCCCATGAGGAAGGGGGCGGAGGTGGTGCGGAGGAGGCCGGAGAGGGGGCGGTGGCTGGCCAGTTCTCCGTTCAGGTAGAGGGCCATGAACCCGTCGGAATAGGTGGCGGTGAGGTGGTAGAAGCTGTCGGGGACGATGGGGACGGGTGCATCCAGGTCGCCGATGGCGGAGAGGGTGTTGACGGTCCAGCGGAGTTTCTTGTCCGGGGTGATGGAAATTTTCCATCGGTTTTGCCAGCTTCCGTGTGAGAGCAGGAAGGTTTCCTTGTCGGGGAGGGTAGCTGCGCGGAACCAACAGCTGACGGAGATACCGTCCTGGAAGTTGAGGAGGGGATTGTTGGCGACGGCGACATGTTGGCTGCCGCCATTGAAATAATAGGCTTGTTGGGGGATGCCGAGCCGGTCGTTGGTGAGCACGGCGCCATTGGCCGACCCGTGGAGGAGATTTCCGCTGATATCATCGGCATCCCCGTCGAAGGGATAATCGGCGACCAGGTCGCCGGGGGTGGGGCTGAAGGATTTCACGAGGAAGGTGGTGCCGGCCTGGTCGGACCAGCCGGCGGCGTCGGTGACCGATACGGACAGTTGAAAGTTGCCTTCGGAGGCTGGTGCCGTCCACTGCACGGTCGGGCCGATGCCGTCGAGGGAGCCGCCGGAGGCCGACCAGGAGAAGGTCAGGGGGTCTAGGTCGGGGTCGGTGGCGAGGCAAGTGAGTTGGACGGTTCCGTTGGGGCCGGTATACGGGGCGGAGACCTGCAGGGCGGAAATCTGCGGGGCTTCGTTGATTTCGAGCAACACGGTCAGGGTGAGGGTGGCGGTGTCGGCCGGACCGGCGGGATCGGTGGCAATGCAGCGGACTTGCACAGGGCCCGGGGAGAGGGGGGCGGTGAATTCGACCTGGCTGCCATTTCCTTCGATGAGGCCGGCCGTACTGGTCCATTGGTAGCTGAGCAGGGTGGGGTCCGAAGCGGCGACGGTAGCGAAGAGGGAGGTCGCCGTGCCGATTTCCAGGGTGTCTTCCGCGGCCGCGAAGGCCTTGAAGCGGGGGGGTAGGTCGAAAGCCTGCTGGCTCTGGCGGAAATCCACCGGAATATCATTGACGAGCATCCGGTTGCGGTCGTATGAGATGGTGCCACCGGCGGGGCAGACCGTCACCAGGATGGCCTGGTCTGCCGGGATGGTAAGATAGACCAGGCCGCTGACATCCTGTAGGAGGAAAGATTCCGAGATGGCATCGTACAGGTCGGCAGGGGCGTTTCCGGCATCGAACTGGATGGTCTTGGGGGCGGGATGGGCGTTGTAGAAGAGGAAGGTCGGATAGGCGCCGCTGTTAAAGAAATCCGTTGCCAAAACATTTATTTTCAGTATTTTGTCGATACCGGTCTTTTCGACGAGCGCGCCGAGGTAGCCGATGGAGGCGGTGCCATAGAGGGCGAGGTTGGTGGCGGCCCAGCCGCCGTTGATGGCATCGCCGGTTGCGAAGGGTGCGTATCCCTGGTAGGTTTGCCGCAAGGCTTCGTAGCCGATGGACCCGTCGGGGTCGTAGGCGGAGGACCAGGTTTCGCTGTCCTGCAGTTGGTCGGGGAGGAATTGCGGAAAAAAGAGGCGGGAGGCATTGGCGAGGTTGAGCATCCATTTCCCAATGGCGCGGGCATACCGTTTGTCGTAGCGAACGAGGGGGACGAGGGCGGCGGCCTGCTGCATGCCGTTCATTTGGAAAGCATAATCGTTGCCGGCATCATTGGCTTCACCCACCAGGCCGGAGACGTCCATACCGCCCCAGGTGCCGACGATGGTACCCCAGTTGCGGAGGGGACCTTTTTCGAAAGACCAGTTGAGGAATTTGTCGAGCTGGTAATCCGTACCGAGTTCGGCGTTCATGCGGGCGGCCGTAAGGGTACCATACGGCAGCATCAGTTCATAGGAGGGGTTCGAAGGCCAGTTGTCCAGGAATTCGAGCGACCACTCCGCGGCCTTACGGTATTCATCCTGGCCGGTCTTTTTCCAGGCATTGTATAGGACCCAGGCGAAAGCGCCGGCAGCCTCCGGTTCCGGTACGCCGTTGGGATTCGGCTCCATGGTCTTGAATTTCCAGGCCCGATAGTTCATGTAGGCGGGTTGCCAGGGAGCGTCATGGCCACCCATGGCGCGGACGGCCTGTGCGAAAAGGTCGGCGATGGCGGTGAATTGTGCATCGGCTTCCCCGCCGAGGTCACTGTGCAGGTCGTAGAGTTGGTAAAAAAAGACGTTGGGCATCATGTCGTACCACCAGTCCTGGCCGCTGCTGGCGCCGGGATTGTTGAGGTACAGGTTTTCCCCATTGGCTTTGTTGTAGAAATCCTGTGCCATGAGCAGCCAGTTCTTCCCGTACTGGTCGCTCTTGTCGATGCCGACCAGGGTGGCGCCGACCAGGGCGGGCAGGACGTTGATGGCTTCGTTGCCCAGGGGACTGTTGGTGCCGACATAGGTGTGCAGCCGGAAGCTTTCGTTCGCCGGATAGTTCACTCCGGCGGGAGCGAATCCGACCAGGGGAAGGTAGGTTCCGGTCAATTGGTTGTTGAAGACGAAGGCATCGTAGTCTGTGGCGGCTGTTTTCCAGTTGCGCAGGTCGTAGGGGACCGGTAGGTTGGGCATGAGGTCCACGCGGGGAATGGACAGCTGGCCAGGTTGTGCGGCCAAGCTCCGGACGATGGCCAGGATGGCCAGGATGGTTGTTGTTCGCTGCATATCGCCTGGGTTGGGATGGTTACCAGAGCAAATGTCAGCAGTCGTCGGCATTCCCGGTGGTATGATAAAGCGGATTGGTGGTATGATTGTGAATGGAAAGGCCTGGCTGTGCGGTGGAGCGGGATGCGGATGGGGTCGGAGAGCGTGCCGGGATACCCTTTCCCGGGACTGGCCTGCTTCGCAGGGCTTGGTCCGCGAATCAGATGATTTGGCGAATTCGTGAATTTTTTTCTTGCTGTTGTGCGGGGGAAGGGTACCGGGGGCTGCCGGCGGGAGGAGGAGGTACGCGGTGGGTGAGGAAATCGGGGGTGGAAAGGGGTACTTTCCGGACAGCTGTGGACTCAACCCCGCCCCAGCGTCACGGCCAGGAACCAGCTACGGGGTCGGAAGGGGCCGTAGAAGTAGCCGGCATCGCGTTCCCAGCCCACTTCGATGTCACTTTGGTAGGCATCGAGGAGATTGTAGACGCCTGCTTCCACGGTGAGTGCGCGGTCCGCGAAGGGGAAAACCCGTTGGAGGGAAAGGTTGAGGTCGGCGAAAAAAGGAGTCCGGACCAAGGTTCCGAGCCGTTCGTTGGGGGTGAGCAGGGCGCCAGTGAAGGCTGCGCTCAGGTCTGTCCGCCAAACGGGGCTCGGCAGGTAGGCCAGCAGGCCGTAGCCGTAATGGCGGGGCGCCCGCAGGATGCGGTCGGAGAAAGTACCGGGATACCATTCCCGGGGCTGGCCGTACCGGGCCTGCTGCCAGGTCCACCCGGCCTGCAAGATCCATCGGGGATGGGACCATTGCGTTTCCCCGGAGAGGCCGGCGACGAAGGCGCCGGCCGGATCGTTGACCTTGGTGTCGAACAAGGCGACGGTATCGCCGGCCACGGTGTAGGCGCCGGTGAAGGGTTGGTCGACGAAAGGGTTATTGAGGCGGGTATGGAACAGGTCGACGGCGGACCGGCCCTGCCATTTCCCCTTGCGGTGGTCCCGTTCGATGCCTGCGTGGAAACTGCCGGACCGTTCGACCGTCAGGTCGGGGGACAGGCGGACGATCCGGGCGGCTCCCCCCAGCAGGGAGAGGTGCAGGTCTTCGTCGAAGGCCTGCGGTGGCCGGAAGCCGGTGGCGTAGCCGGTTCGGAAGCGCAGCCGCGAATTCGCCTTGTAGAGTAGGCTGAGCCGGGGGTTGAAGCTGCCGTAGGCATGGCGGTTTCCGAAGGCGGGGTCCTCGCCGACCAGGTAGCGGCTGCGCACGAAGGGGCGGTCGTAGCGGGCACCCGCCAGGATGGTCCACCGCTCGGTCGGCAGCCACCTGTATTGGGCATAGGCCGCCGGTGTCGCCACCGATTGGTCGATGATGCGGCGGTAGCCCGGCAGCCGGTCGTCGACGGTATTGTAGAGGAAATCGAGGCCGGCCAGCCAGGTGTGGCGCTCGCCGGGCTGCCAGGCAAATTGGGCACCCAGGTTGGCGACGGCATCGCCGGTCTCGCCGAAGAAGAGGGCCGCCCGTTCCCGGACGACCGGATCGGGATGGTTGCCGCCGGCACCGTAATAGCTGGAACGGTCGGTCAGCATCGCGGCACCATACAGGCCGAAGCGGCGGCGGCCCTCGTCGCCGGTCCATTCGTACTGTCCATGCAACGCACCGGTCCGGTGGATGAGCTGCTCGGCAATATCGGCTTCCTCCGGGGGGCGCTCGAACCGGTTGCCTCCCCGGCGGTGCTCATAGCCGCCCCTTCCTTCCCATTGCCACCGCCGGTTTCGGGCCGGTCGCTTCCAATACCGGAATCCCATGGCGGCGGAGCGCAGGCGCGTGATTTCCGAAAAATCATCCCGGGTTTCCGGGACGCCGTCACCGTCCCGGTCGTACAGGTCCTGCCCGGCATTGTATGGTGCCCGGTATCGGCCGGAGAGCCAGGCGGAAACGCCGGAGGTGTCGGACAGCAAACGGGCGGCGTAGCCCTGCAGCAGGTGGTCCGGCGCCCGGCCGCCGTTCCAGGTGGTCTGCCACTTCCAGGAGGCCTCGTCCGCATCCGCCTCGCGCGTGATGAGGTTGATGGTGCCGGCAATCGCATTGGCACCATATAGACTCGATCCGCCGCCGCGGACGACCTCCACCCGCTCGATCATCGCGACCGGTATCTGCTCCAGTCCGTAGACGCCGGCCAGGGCACTGACCATCGGCCGGCCGTCAATGAGCACCTGGGAATAGGGCCCGTCCAGTCCGTTGAGCCGGACTTGCGAAAAGCCGCAGTTCTGGCAGTTGTACTCCATCCGCAAGCCGGGCCGGAAGGATAACCCCTCCGCGACGGTCATGCTTTGGGTCGCCTCCAGCAGTTCCTGCCCCAACACCGCCACGGCAATCGGCGATTCGCGCCGGTCGAGGTGGGAACGGGTGGCCGTCACCACCACCTGCTCCAAATCCTTATACAAGCCCCATTCGGTGTGTATCGTCAAACTGTCGCCGGGCCGGATGTCGCCCTCCACCCGCCGGATGGAGGGGTGCTCGATGGTGAGGCTGTCCGGTGTCAACAGGTGGTACACGGCTTTGCCGGCCTGGTCCGTGGCTTGCCTATGCCCGCCGATGCTGACCGTGGCGTCGGGCAAAGGGACTCCTTCCAGGGTGACAAGGACGACGGTCCGCTCTTGGGCATTTGCCGGTAGGGTACTGCCAAGGATGATCAGGATGGGTAGGATGGGTAGGATGGGTAGGATGGACTGGCCGGGTCTCATGTGCGCGGGTATGGGTGTACAAGGAAACAGCAGGGTAAGTGGTTGGTTCGCGGGGCTTGGTCCGCGAATTGGACGATTTGGCGGATTCGTGGAATTTTATTGGACTGGCCTGCTTCGCAGGGCTTTGGTCCGCGAATTAGATGATTTGGCGAATTCGTGGAATTTTTTCTTCCTGTTGTGGGGGGGAAGGCCGGGCCCCTGGTTTTTGGGGGAAGGAAATGACCCATGGATGGAAGGGGGCGCGTTCCCGGCCATGTGATTAGCCTGACGGCCAAGGAGGAAGGAAAGGGTAGGGTCACCACAGCCGGGAGACGGCCGCGAGGAGGGGCAGCCCGGCCATCAGCAGGAAGAGGAGCAAGCATCCGCGCGAAGTCTTGTTGTAGACCCGGTTGTAGGCAGCTTTCTTCGGGTCCGTCAGCCAGCCGGCGCCTTTCGGGGCCTTCATGCCCATTTGGTGCCGGACCACCCGTTTCAAGGAGGTGCGGGCGGCGATGCGTTTGTTGAGGTTGGGTACGCGGAATCCGAATTTCATGATGGAATGTTTGGTATGCCGGTCGGCGAACCGATGGCATGAGGATTTGTATTGTGTTATGTAAATCAAACGTTTATACGAAGCTTCGGTTGCCTGGAAATCGGTTTAAACCAGTTTAAAACCTGATTAAACCGGTATTTTTGGTCGAAACAAGGTGCTTGGATTATTTTTCGGAAGTCAAAATTTAGGAGGCATATACGACCCGGCCGGGTGAAGTGTCCCGGCCGAACGAAAACCGGTCAGTGTGTCGAATTGAAGGAAACCTGCCAGCCGCAGCCGGCGGATGGAAGTCCGACGGGCCGTAAGGTTCCGGCACCGGGCTATGTAACAATCTGTCGACATGACGACCGGTGGTGCCCTTGCGCGGCCCAGGACTAAAAACAGCCGGTTCGGTAGCTGCTCCCGATTGCATGACCCCCTCCCCGGATTCCCCTGCCTTTGTCTCGCTGAGTCAAGCTGTTGTAAAATGGGCAGGGCGGAAGACATAATCACCTGGGGCTGCCGCCGGGAAGCGGTGGGCCCCGCCTAAATCCGGCCGGTAAAAGCTATGGTATTCCAAACGGGCAGGTACCGAAATATGCGGTGCCCGTGCCGTCTTTTCCAATCGGTATGTCAAGCGGCCCGCAGGATTTTTCATTCGGGGCGCCCGCGGAAACATGCCCTCCTATTTATTTAAAAAAAGATGACATTTATGAAAAACACATTGATTTCCGCCTTGGCGGTCGCTTTCCTGGGTATTTCCATCGGCACCGTCCACGCACAAGACCAGGACTTCAAGTATCGCAGAAGTTCCCTGGCCATGATCCTGATCGAATCGGAAGCCTTCCCCAACAAGGAGGCCGTCATGGCTTCCTGGAGCAGTTATCCTTTTCCGGATAAGTACAACCAACACGATATTTCCACCCGGTCCTTCCCGATCAACGCCATCCAATTGAGCGACGAGGAACTGCTACAGGCCGGGTATCTCCAGGATACGCTGACCAGCCTGCTGGAAATCAAGAAGGCCGAGGCCGCCCTGAAGCCCTTGCGGTTCCTGAACGCCGACAATACCGTCGCCGTGGTCCTGCCGACCGAACGGAAGGAATATCAGCTTAAGATTGACAAGGTCATCAAGGATAAGAAATTGGCCAACCAACTGGTGGCGTCCTGGTTCAACCTCGGCACCGACGGCAAGTTCGATATGTCCCTGGTCCAGGAAAGGGGTTTTTACAACGCAACCGAACTGGAGGCGAGCATCGCCAAAGGACAGGCCCGCGACATGGCCTCCCTGGGGGATGCCGGCGAGGAACTGATCAGGAACACCTTCGTCACTTTTACC
The DNA here is from genome assembly GCA_964573725.1 of uncultured Saprospiraceae bacterium. Taxonomy (GTDB): domain Bacteria; phylum Bacteroidota; class Bacteroidia; order Chitinophagales; family Saprospiraceae; genus UBA6168. Next base: position 20,572 of record CAZNLJ010000020.1, on the reverse strand, counting down.
AAGCTGGATTTCGTGGAAAATGAACCGGCCGCCAGACTCGCCCTCGAAGCTTCCATCAAGGAAATCGAAGAGAAAATGAAAAAAAGACCCGCCATGATGAAAGCCAGTGCCATCAAGGCGGCGGAAGCCACCTACGAGGAAGCCAAGGAGGGTTACTCCCTGTGGTCGAAAACCTGGCTGTATAAGTTGAATTGGAACGACTCCACCGCCGCCGTCTTTTACAATGATTACTGGAACAATCCGGCGGCCTTGCAAAATTCGGATCTCTTCCGGCTCGAATTCGTGGGTGTCCAATACAACCAAAGCCTCGTCACTTTCAAAATCGGCGAAAAAAGGACACAGGAGCAGATCATCGACCTGGCCCTTGTCCGGAATCTCGACAACGCTTTTGCAGAGCTGCAAAAGGACAATGATGTGTTCAAGCCGAAAATGCCGATTGTCTCCGTCAACCCGATCGTCGCACAAATCGGCGAAAAGGAGAGCATCACCGCCGATTCCGAATTTGAAATCCTGGAAATGGTCTGGGATAGTAAGGCTGGGAAAACGTCCTGGACCAAAATCGGTAAATGTAAGGTGGACGGTAAGCAACCCATCTGGGATAATCGCTACAACGCCGGCGAAGCCGTCGAACCCCAAACCGGTGCCGATGGCAAGGCCGTGACAGGCACGACCCTGACGGGTTCCGATAAGGCGCAACCGGGCATGTTAATCAAACTGATCAAGTGATCGACCGGTCGATTCCACGCAAGACGGCAAGGCTATGCCCCGGGTAATTGCGCCTGCTCGGGTCACCCGGTCCGACCGGCCGCTCCCCGCACCGCCGCGCCGTCTTGCGTGGATCCCTCCAGACCGATGGACAATCGTATGTTTCAACCCAATTATCTATGTCACAGGTAATCAATGTGAAAACCTTACTCCTGGCACTCCTGGGCACCGGCCTCCTCACACCGGCCGCCTGGGCACAACGGGGCCAAAAAAAAGCGGACGCCGAAACCGTCGAGTGGCGGTATGAAGTCGAGGCGGCTGGCATCGGTACCGAAGGTACGTACCAGTTGAAAGTGTGGACCTATTCCGTCAATCCCCTGACCGCCGTGGATCAGGCCAAGAAGAATGCGGTCCATGCCGTCATTTTCAAAGGGTTTCCGGGAAACGGGAGGGTCCAGGGACAGAAACCGCTGGCCCGGGATCCGGATGCGGAATTGGCTCATGAGGCGTTCTTCAAGGATTTTTTCGCGGATGGGGGTAAGTTCCAGAAATACGTGTTCCTGGCCAACAACGGTGTCATCGCACCGGGTGAACGGATCAAGCTCAGCAAAAGGGAGTACAAGGTCGGGGTCGTTGTTTCCGTCAATGCCGCGGGGATTCGGAAGGAACTGGAAGCGGCAGGCGTCGTCCGGGGCTTGGGTAGCGGGTTTTGATTCCGATATGCGGTTTGTGCCGGTCGGGTGGGGTGGCTTTCCTGCTTCGCAGGGCTTGGTCCGCGAATCAGACGATTTGGCGAATTCGTGGAATTTTTTCTTCCTGTTGCGCGGGAATGGGGGGCCGCGAATCAGAAGGTTTGAAAAAAAATAGGATGAATATGAAAAGCTGGTCCTTAGGAACACTTGCCGTGGCCATATCGGTATCGAGCTTGTTCGGGCAGGCCAAGAAGCCGACCATCATGGTCGTCCCGAGCGATAATTGGTGCCTCACCAACGGTTACATGCTCACCTTCGACAACGAGGGGAAGACCGTCAAGGTGCCCGATTACAAGAAGGCCTTGCAGGAAAATGCGAACCTGCTGCTGGTCATCAGCAAGATAAACGAGTTGATGGCGGATCGGGGATTTCCGCTGAAGAACCTGGAGTCGTCCCTGAAATCCCTGGAAAACGATGCGGCCGAGGATGCCATGCTGACGGGCAGGGATGGAGGCGAACTCAATGAGAGTCCCATCGACAAATTGAAAAAGGTGGCCAAAGCGGACATCTGGCTCCAGGTGACCTGGAGCGTCAATACGGTGGGACCCAAGAAGTCCGTCACCTTCAATCTGCAAGGTTTGGATGCGTATACCGACAAGCAGGTCGCAGGTGCCTCCGGTACGGGCGAACCCTCCTTTACCGCCGAACTGCCGGTATTGCTGGCGGAGGCGGTGCTGGCGCACCTGGACAATTTCAATGCCCAGCTGCAGGGTCATTTCGAGGATATGTTCGCCAACGGTCGCGAGGTCGTCCTGCGGATCATGACCTGGAACACTTGGGAATACGATCTGGAATCGGACGAATTCGGCGACGATGAACTGGGTTTGCTGATCGAGGACTGGGTCGGCAGCAATACCGTCAAGAATAGGTTTTCAACCACCACTGCCACCGAAAACATGATCTTGTTCGAACAGGTGCGCATTCCCCTGTTCTACGAAAGGAATGGACAGCAACGGGCCATGGATGCCCGCAGATGGGCGGACGGACTGAAAGACTACCTCAAGGACAATTTTCAAATCGAATCCAAGCTCATGATGAAAGGCCTGGGACAGGCCCAACTGGTGCTCGGTGGCAAATAAATCGGTATTTTATGAAGACGCTGATTTTCCTGTGGGCCTTGTTGATGTGTGCCCGCCTCTCCGGACAAAATGACCAAGGTAAGTTGGACGACGTGGGCCGCATCGCGCTGGCATCCGTCGTCGCCGACGACCTCCTCGGCCTGAATCCCGCCACGCAGTCCCTGCTGCAGCATAAGCTCGACCAAATCACGACCCGGTACGGCATGGGTAGTTCCGCCCTGAACGACCGCTTCATCATCACCGCCCACGTGCAGGTGGTCTCCCAGGATATCACCCCTACCGCTCCCCCGATGCATGCCTACACCCTCGAGGTGGGCTTCTTTGTGGGCGACGGGATCGACGGCACCTTGTTCGCCGCCACCGCCAGGACCTTCAAAGGTGTCGGCGAAACGACCACCAAGGCTTACAAGGCCGCGTTGAACCAGATCGAGACGGCGGACCCGGCTTTCAAGTCGCTCCTCGAGGCAGGAAAGAACAAGATCGTCACCTACTACAACACCCGGTGCGACTTCCTGCTCAAGGAAGCCGACATGCTCGTGTCCAGGAACGAATTCGATGCCGCCATCTATAAGCTGGTCGGCATTCCGGAAGTGTGTAAGGACTGCTACGACAAGGCGATGGAAACGGTGGCGACGGTCTATCAAAAGCAGATCGACTACGAATGCACCCGGCAGTTGGCGGATGCCCGAAACGCTTGGCAGGAAGGCCTGGACACCGATGCCGCCCGCAAGGCCGGCGAATTCCTGGGGCAGGTCGACCCGCATGCCAAGTGCTATGCCGAGGCGCAGCAATTGTCCGCCGAAATCGGCCGCCGCATCCGGGAGCTCGACCAAAGGGAATGGGATTTCAAACTCAAACAACAACAGGATGCGGTCGATGCCAGAAGGGCTTCCATCGCTGCGGCGGAAGCAATCGGGGTCGCGTATGGAAAAAACCAGCCTAAAAGTGCGGTTTACAATTACAGAAGCTGGTGGTGACCCCCCATGGATGCCGCCGGCAGGCCCTCCTGCCTGCCGCCACCGTATTGCCGCCCCTTTGTATGTGACGCATGTAAAATATACCTGGCCCACCTGCCGGGTTTCCCGGATCCGCCGGCTGCCGTCGATAGGGCCCTACCTGTCGATGAAGGGCCGGCGCTCCGTCGGACACCCCGGGGATGATGGGCTGCCTACTGACTTAAATCTAATAATCATGGCCACGGAAATTTTAAGAGACCACACCGGAAAGAAAATTGCGGAAATCCGCGAAAGCGGCAGCCGGAAATCCATACACGACCACACCGGTAAGAAACTGGGCGAGTACCGCTCCGATACCAACTCCACCCACGACCACACCGGTAAGAAAATCGGCTCCGGCAACCTGCTGACATCCCTGCTCTAAGCACGGACATCCGGCAACCCGAACCGATCGGGTAGGATTCGCGGATACCCTTCGATTCTGGTCCCGGCCTCCGCGCCCGGCATCAATCCCCCGTATGCATACCCCCAATCACCGCCAATAATCCGTTTAAACCAGTTTACAACCGAAATCCGGTGTTTTTATTCGGCGGAAAGCGGCGCTCGAATTACTTTTCGACTTTCAATCGACCATTTCCTTCCCATCCAAGTGGGCGGCGTCCTGGCCTCGGGTCAGGTGCCGGTCTACCAATTGACGATCTATGCCAGAGATTCCAGAACCAAACCGGTATTTGCCGGACAGGAATGCCCTCAACACCTGGTTGTACACCCGGAAGGCAGACAAGCTGTACGGGATGGAGAGTCCCCCCGGCTTCTTCTTCACCTTCAATTATCCCAAGGACCTGGGCTTCACCATCGCCGCCCTCGTCATGGAACTCACCGGGGTGCTGCTGTTCATTGTCAACGGCATGTTGCTGGGCGACAGCCTGTTCGCCACCATCGCCATCCTCGGCTCGATCGCCCTGGCCGTCGTCGATGTCCTGCTGGCCTATTGGCTGCACCGGAACCACCACCTCAAATGCCTGGGCCGCTTCCAGCTGCGTATTGTCCGGAACCCCCGCACCATGGCGGTCATCCGGGACGATTTGAAAAAGGGTTGGGGCCTGGACCTCCTGATCCGGGGCGGCATCATCACCATCGCCCTGGTCAAAATAGGCGGTATCGTCCTGCTGGGCACCTTCGACCATGTCGCCCTCTATGTGGCGCTGTTCATCATGTTCGGCTTCATCGTGTACGTACACTTCGTACACACCGGCTATGCCATCTACGGCTATTTCACGAACCGGACATTCCGGCGGCAGCTGGGTAAGCTCAACCGGGGAGAGGAGGCATTCGCCGTCAAACCCGGGAATCATTTCCGACACTATTTCGAAAGCAACGTCGACCTGTTCGATGGCGCCGGACAAGCGCAAGAACTGGGCGCGCGCACCCGGCACAAAATCAAACGGGTGAACCCCAAGCAAGGCTCCAAGGAGCCCCATGCTTATGAAATCGTCAGTCAAGGCATCCTCATGGACCGTGACATCGACGAGTTCATCCAACAGAACGGGCTGCGGACCGACCAAATCACCACCATCACCAACGAATTCCTGAAACTGCAGCTCATTCAATACAATCAGGCACAATACAACAACCTGCTCGAACAGGGTGCCTTCTATCCGAATTAAAGATAACGTCCACAGCTAAGACGCTATGATGAAAACGACCCTGCCTCTCCTGCTTATCGCCGCCTGGGGGGTGCAATTCGCCGGCTGCCAATCGAAAGGTGCCCGCGAAATCCGGCTCGACCTGCACATCGAGGCTCCACTCTCCGGGCCGAACGACGGAGGGCTGCCCCGGGAAGTCCTGCAACTGCTCCGCCCCCTGGAGTGTCCGGACGGCCCCAACGCCTTCGTGACCATCACCGTCTACCGCCACGACTACGACCCGCCCCGCACCGAAACGCTGGGCATCCCCCTGCAAGGGGCCAATCAGCTGCGGAAAAGCCTGGACCTGCTGGCCTTCGAACACCGCAAGGCGGAATACGACCGCAACGCCGCATCCTTCCCGAACCAGCCCATCCTGTCGATGCCCGCGCCGGACACGAAGGGCGGCACCGGCCTCGAAGGGATCGGCACCCTGCCGACGCCCGGATTCACCTTCCTCTGCTGCGACGAACAAGGTAAACGGACCGCACCGGAATTCCGGGTCGTCGGCGACTTCGACGGACTCCTCGCCGCCCTCCGGGATTCCTGCTGCTCCGCCGCCCACACCCACTACAACATCCTGTACCGAAACCCGCAAGCCAACCGTACCGCCCTCCCCACCATCGGCGACGGCGGCCCCATCCCCTCCGCCGGCATCGAAGCGTTCTTCAACCAGGTCGGCGACAAGGAGGTCGATCCCGAAAAACGGCTGGACCTGCTGCGCCAAAACCTCGACCTGTTCGCCCCCAATGCCTATGTCAAGGAAGTCGGGGAGGCCGGCACGGTCTCCGAACCCGTGCCCCTCGTGGAATACCTGGAAAAAATCGCCCTCTACCGCTCCCTCGAGAAAATCTATGTCGTCGAAGCCCTGCAGAACGAGGAAGGCCGCTATTGGGAAATCCGGCTCAAGGAACGCCATTCCCACCTACACCAATAAGCATGACAGCCCATGTATAGCAGGATATCAATCTGGACCGGCTGCTGCCTCCTCGCCATGGCATTCCCCGCCGCCGCCCAGCCGCAACTGACGGCGGAGGAACTCCAGGACTATGCCGACCGCGCCAAGAACCTCATCACCGTTTTCCTCGAAAACGTACCCGAAATCGCCAGCGGCCTCAAACCGAAGGAGTTCCGGGAAGCCGCCGCCCGCACCACCCTCAAACTGTTCGCCGCCAAAGCCTTTATCCAGGAAAAAAACAAGTTTTCCGAAAGGACAAATACCTGGAAACCGGAAGACTACCTCGCCGTGCTCACCAAACGCTCGGAACAAGCCCCCGTACTCATCGATTTCGAAATCATCGACGACCTGACCCCCGATAAGATGACCATGAAAAAGAACAAGGACGGCTCCGTCTCCTATTTCGGAAAGATGGTCTTCCGCCAATACTACTGCGTGCTGAAGGAACCCGGGGAGTTCCAAGAACCGGTAGCGGCCGACCCCGCCGTCAACTGCCAATATTCCGACACCACCGAGAAGGAAGTGAAATTCGAACTGACCCTGCAGGAGAGCATCACCGGCAAGTTCTGGGTCACCAAAATCGCTTCCATCGAAGTGCTCCGGGTATTCTGACCCCCTAAGCTTATGCCGGCTTATCTGATGACATTCCGCATGGCGGCCCGGATGGTGTTCCTGTGGCTGCTGATACCGGCCGACGGGCGGTCCGGTCCGACGGCTACCGACGCCCTGCGGCGCACGGAGCCGCGCATCGTCGTGGAGAACTACATCGAATCCCTCTACCTCTATTGCAAGAAATACGATGCCTCCCACCGCTTCCACATCGAAAACCAACTCTTGGCGGACCCCAACATCCGCATCGGCAACGATATCTCCGGACTGGAGGACCGCGACATCCAGGCGAATTTCTATTTCGTCGACCTCAAGAAACAAGGGGTGAAGGTGGAGTACCGCTCCGATTTCGAAATCCGCGCCTGCACGATCCGCGGCACGGCGTACACCCTCTGCCTGCTGCACAAGAAGCTGCATTACCGGAACGGACTCAAGGACAAATTCACGGAAGTGGTGGACCTGGTCGACCTGGGGAACGGCAACTGGCGGATCCGCACCATCGTCTCCTCCCTTTTCTATAACCTGCCGGACTTCTACTGCGGGGCCCTCGGTGATGCCGCTGGTCCTGACCTGCAAGGCTGCGGGGTACTGGCCCTGGCGGAAAAGGAATACGGGCGCCAGGATTTTCGCAAGGCCCTGCCATTGTATGAGGATGCGCTCGACTGCACGGGCGATTCGGCCTACGTCCTGCTGAAAGTAAAGGAACTCCGGACCCTGGTCAACCTGCCGGAGCTGCTGGCGGATGCCGACCAATACAGCCGGATGCACGACCATGGGATGGCCCTGTCCATCTACCAGTCCATCCTGGAAAACGGAAGCGCCCTGCTCGACTCCGCAGCCTTGGAAAACGTCCGCTCCCAGATCGTCGCCGCTACCCGGTGGTTGCAGCGCCGCCAACTCCTCGCCGATGCGGAGGCCTATGTCTCCGCCCGTGCCTTCACCATGGCGTTGCCCCTGTACCGGGAGGCACAGGCCCTCTTTCCGGACGACCCCGACCTGGCCGCGCAGCTGGCCGACTGCGAACGGCAGGCCGCCTGGCTGACGGAAACGAAGATCCGCGCCCTCATCAAAGAAGGGAACCGACTCATCGAAATGGGCGACCTGGCCAAAGGTTTCGAAATCCTGCTGCGGCACCGGGAGACCGGCCTGCTCGGCACCCGGGAGCTGTTCTACATGGCCCAAATCCTCGACCTGCAGCCGGCCCGCATCAAGCGGAAATTCGACCTCTCGAACATCGATTGCTGCATCCTCACCCGGCAGTTCATGATCGAAGCGAAAAACAAGGGGGCTTTCTCCCAGGATTTCCGATACCTGTGGGAAGCCCATTTCAACCAAAAATCCAGGACATGCCTGCACTGACCTACACCGGGCTGGTCCTGGCCCTCCTGGCCGGGGCAGGTGCGCTGCAGGCCCAGGAAAGCCTGCTGCAGACCCAGCTCAAACCCAAACTGTTCACCCTGCGGAACGGCCGATGGTCCGTCGGCTGGGCCGCCCATGGTAATTACTTGCGGTTCGGCGACCGCAACCGGGATAATTCACCCACCCGGTTCTATGCCAATATCCGCCATAACCTGCCGGAAAGCAGCACCTTGGAATACGACAACACCATGGTGCCCTATTTCTCCGGCGGACTTTCGACGGACTGGTTCTCGCCCAATGCCCGCCTGGCTTTCGATGCCAGCATCGAATACAACCGGCAAGCCTTTTCGATCAGTTACCGCCCGCAGCTCCGGCCCACCCAGTCCTATGCGGTCCGCGACCACCGGCTGATGCTGCCGGCAGCGCTGCGCTTTCGCTTCGGACCGGTCCACCAACCCTCGAAGTTCTTCCTGCGGGTCGGCACTTTCTATACCGTACCCCTCGCCTTGCGCCGGCTCGACGGCCTCGACCGGCAACGCGTCCCCCGCACCCAGCGCTACGCCCGGGGATGGACTTTCTCCGCCGGCTTCGAATGGTGGTTGGCCAAGGACCCGGATGCCCGCTACCTGTTCGATGTCATCGACGGACTCCTCTTCAATCCGGTCATCGACCTCAATTACCCGCGTATCTGGTTTTTCCTGCGGGCCGACCATATTCCCGGTAACCTGCTGCTCCCCTCGGTCGGGGAAAAGGTCCTCCCCGACTCGGACTTTCCAGACCTGTCCCTGGCCTCCACCAACCTCAGCATCGGCGCCGCCCTGCTGCTGATGAAAAAAAAATAACCGCGCCGCTCATCCTCCCGAGGCATTGCTTGGGGAATCGAACGGTTTTTCATCCAAAACAACAACACATGAAAATCGTCCAAACGGAAGTCGGTTCGCTGCTCTTCGAGCGGGTCACGGAAATCCTGAACCGGGAAGGGCTAAGCCCCCAGGAACGTATTCCCCGCTACCGGACGGTACTGGAGGAACTCTTCAAGGCCCTGACGGAAGATGTCCCACGGCATTTCAGCAACCTCAGCGCCCGCAGCGCCTTCGTCTTCGACAACAGCGAGGTTCCCAAACCGGTCGCCGATGCCGCCAACCAGCTCCGCCGCTTCGCCAACAGGGTGGTGCACGAGGAACAGCAGGAGGTGTCGGCCCTGGACGATGCCCGTTGCCTGTACCAGCTGTGTACCAATATCCACCACTTCTCCCGGGTGGATGTTCCGGCCTTCCTCCACAAATCCTACGCCCATTACCAGCCCGACCAGGATGCCCAGAGAAAGTCGCACCGCCCCCCGCTGCCATCCTACGCTTGCAAGGCCGTCGTCAAGGATATCCATGTACCGCCGGGGGAAGCCGCCGACAAATTCTGCATCCTCTGCTGTGAAACCGACGAGCTGGGCCTGATAAACATCAAGTTCTGGAACAACCGGAAGGCGGACGGCACCGGCAGCGACCTCACCGGCATCGCGGAGCTGGTTCGCCCCTACGATACCATCTATGTGACCGAGGTCAAACCCTACCCGAACCAGGACGGGGAATACTACGCCACCGAACGCAGCCTGGTGGTCCTGGAACCGGATTTCCTGGTGGAAGCCAAGGAGCTGGCCCAGTGCCAATATCATGACCGCGAAAGCAGCCCCCTCCTCTACCTGCTCCGGCGGATGGTCTCCGGCCCGATAGCAATCCCCATGATGAAGGGAAATGTCGTCGGCCACATGCTCGACGAAATCGCCACCGGCACCTTCGACGACCATCAGGCCAGCTTCACCCGCATCCTGCGCGACCAGTCCCTGGCCATGCTGACCCTGACCAGCGCGAACGGTAACTATGACAACACCCAGCTGCGGCAAATCTTCGAGAGCAGTCGTCCCCACGAACCGGCCATCCGGCGGGCACTGGAAACGTTCGCCGGCCGGCAGCTCCGCATCGAGCCGTCCTTCCTCTCCGCCAAATTCGGCCTCCAGGGCCGCCTCGACCTGCTGGCGATCGATGCCGGCCAGCCGGACCGGATGGATATCCTGGAACTCAAATCCGGCAACCCCCCGGTCTTGCCACGGAACGAAGGCCTGCACCCGGCGGACAGGGCCCAGACCATCTGTTACGACCTCCTCCTCCAGTCCACTTACCCGAGCCGGATCGGCAACGCTTTCCTCCTCTATTCGGCGGCCCCGCCGGAGCAGACCCCCCTGCGGCAGGTGCCCGGCAACGGACCCCTGCCGCAGCAGGAGCTGCTGATGCTGCGCAACCGGGTGGTGGCCAACGAACTGAAGATCGCCGCCGGCGATTTCTCCCCGATCGAGGCCTTGCAGGCACCGCCGCCCCCGACCATGCCGACCTACCATCGGGATGCGCTGGGCGGCCTCCACCAGACCCTGCAAGGGCTTCCGCCCCTGGACCGCGCCTATTTCCTGGGCTTCCTGCGCTTCATTTACGGGGAATTGCTGACCGCCAAGATCGGCAACCGGCGCAACCTGGAAGCCCGCAGTGGATTCGCCGCCCTCTGGCTGGCCTCCAAGGCCGAGAAAATGGAGAACTACGATGTCCTCTCCCACCTGGAAATCGCCGATATCAACGATGATTTCCACATCTCCCTCCGGATGGAGGAGGAACTGCCCGCCGGCAATGTCTCCAGCCTGCGGGAAGGGGAAATGGTCCTCCTCTATCCGACCCCCCAGCGGGAAGGGGAGGAGATCCGGCTGAATCCCCTCGGCAGCCAGGTCCTGAAATGCAATGTGCTGGCCGTCGGCCCCGGATCCGTAACGGTCAGCCTGGTCAACAAGCAGGTGGACAAGCGCTATTTCGAGCAGCATCGGCTGTGGGCCATCGAAAAGGACTTCCGGGAGAGCCAACACAGGAAAATGCTGCAGCTCAACTACCAGTTCGCCACCAGCGGCCCGTATGTACGCGAAAAGTTGTTGGGACGGCAGGAACCCCGGTTCGATCCGTGGCCGACCCATCCACTCTCCGGTAACCTCAACGAACACCAGGAACAGGCCGTCCGGGGTGCCCTGGCCGCCCGCGATTACTTCCTCATCCAAGGGCCGCCGGGCACCGGCAAGACCTCGGGTGTGCTTTGCGGACTGGTCCGTGAACTCGACCGGCTGGAAGAAAACCAACTGGTCATGGCCTTCACCAACCGGGCGGTGGACGAAATCTGCGAGCGACTCACCGAGATGGGCCTTTCCTTCATCCGCCTGGGCCGTGGGGATGCCCCCTATTACTGGTCCGAGCTGTCGAAAGCGGGCCACCTCCAGGAACTCCACGAAAAGGTGGCCCGGACCCGCATCTTCCTGTCCACCCAAGCCACCCTGGCCAATAGCCTGGACTTTTTGAACATCAAGAAATTCCGGACCCTGATCGTCGACGAGGCCTCCCAGCTGTCGGAGCCCCAGCTGGTCGGTCTCCTGCCGAACTTCGAACGCTTCGTGCTGATCGGCGACGACAACCAGCTGCCGCCAATCGTCCTGCAAAGCGAGCCGGAGACCGCCTGCCAGGATCCGGAACTCCGGGCCATCGGGCTGACGAACTTCCGCAATCCCCTGTTCGCCCGCCTGTTGGACAATGCCAAGCGTCGCGGCTGGGACCATTGCCATGTCATGCTGACCCTGCAGTACCGCATGCATGCCGATATCGCCCGCTTCTCCAGCACCCATTTTTACGACGGCCGGCTGCTGCCCGGCACGGCGGAACAAGAGCAAGCCCTGCCACCCGATCCGCAGCCGGAAACCAATCCGCTGCGGCAGGCGCTGTCGAAAGCCCGGATTACCTTCCTCCCCAGCCGACGCGACCCACGGAATAAAGTCAACGACGAGGAAGCCCGGCTCGTCGCCGACCTCGTCCAGCTGGTCGCCGAATCGTATGGCCCCGATTTCTCGGCCGACGAGACCATCGGCGTCATCACACCCTTCCGGGCACAAATCGCCAACATCCGCCAGCACCTGCCGCCACACCTCCGCAATATCACCGTGGATACCGTGGAACGCTTCCAAGGTAGCGAGCGGGACATCATCCTGATCTCCTACGCCCTCAAAAGCGGGGTGCAGCTGCAGCAGATCCAATCCGTCAACGACGCCGGTACGGACCGCAAACTGAACGTGGCACTGACCCGGGCCCGTAAGAACCTGGTCATCCTGGGCCATGAACCGGTGCTCCGCAGTTCGCCGGTGTTCGGCCGCCTGCTCGAATATATTGAGTCGATCGGCGGATATGTGGGGGTGGGGGAGGGTATGGGAGCCTAATATCCCTTGTAAAAAGGGATACCCATTTCGAAACGCACGTTTCGGGGGGGGGCGTTTACGAAACCGCAAAGGTTGGTAAACGTCTTACCAAGCCTTATGCTGACAAGCTTGTCAAAATGCGGAAAGAAGCTTTGTATGCAGTAAATTTACATGAACAAAGGCCGCAATACAAAGGCCGGTCTTATCATAAAACGATGCATATGGAAAACAAGCGCGCACAGTATAAATTTTCCGGGGAACTGAAGGCACCGGAAAGAAACATATGGGAGGAACTCAATTCCATAATTGCAAATGACGACCCGGAGGGCCTGATATTCCTGGGTGCCCCCAACTACGAGTACTGTTATGAAGTGGAAAAGATACTTGACCGAATCAATAAAGATACCACCGAATGGGAACTGGAGGAGGTGGTGGGGCAGGTATTTTCAGAAATGTTCATGACGGACGAGGAAAGTCCCAAATACAGGTATTTGGCACACGAGATCTACAATTGGTTGAAGACAGGCCCGATTCGATGGTAGGAACATGACACTGGAAAAAAACGGACGAACAACCTGTCGGCGGGTTGCGCCGGCAGGTGCTCGATTCGGCAAAATAACCATCATCCAGCCAAACATCACCAAGACCCGTCCGAAAGCGGAGCCACGAAAATTCGGACCAACCCAGGCGGGAATCCTCAGGACAGGATAACGGGCCGAATCAGCCACATCGCGCTCGACAAGCTTTCCAAACCAGCGGAAGCAATGCCGATAGTCCTTACTTTTGTGCGTATGCGGCAAGAAATGGCCGGCGAAAGCTTCGGCCGACGCCGGGAGCTACCGTTCCCTGGCATCTCATTACCGTTCCCGCTATGATGGTAGCCGGTCCTGAAAAAAGGTGGGTAGGGATGGCAAGCGGGTATGAATTGGAAAGGGATTTGGATGATATACCGGTACCGGCCGATGGTTGCTTGCCGGGTTTTACCTTTCAGGTGGCTCCGCACACAAGTACGACGTTGGGTAGCGCACCCGCGTAGGGAGACCCAACAGGGATTGATTTGAAAAGGTTTCACATCCGTTCAAGCCCGTGCCCGGTAAGTCGACAAATGTGGTTTACAGGTTGAATAACAAGGAATTAATTAGATTTACCCTGTCGGGCCGATAGCCTGGCCTTATTTGATGAAACCGAAAATTACTGATATTAAATAATAGCATTACTCACATAGACACAAACCAAATCGCCATGAAGAGATTGTACTTGATCCTGTCCCTGTTCTTGTTCAGCATCCCTTGTTTTTCGCAGAGCAGGTATATTTCGGAAACCACAAAAAAGGTCGTTTTTACAAGGGACGGGGGCAAATGCCAATGCTGCGGCAGTTATGAAAACTTGGAATATGACCATATCATCCCCTATTCTTGCGGGGGGAGTAGTGACGTGAGGAATATCCAGTTGTTATGTCAAAAATGTAACAGGAGTAAATCAAACAGTTGCCATTGTAAGGTGCACAATAAAAAAGTAGGTAACAACTGCTGTGACGGAAAAGCGAGCGTCGTCCATCCTACAAAGACGCCTTCAACCACAAAGCGCACTTCCGGCACCGCCACCCAATGTACAGGAACAACCAAGAAAGGTCTACGTTGTAAGAATAGGACAACCAATGCCAGTGGTCGATGTCATTTGCATTAGGATTTATAAAACAACAAAAAAATAGGAACATGTTGTTTGCAATAGATGCGCACACAGAAGAAGTGATCGTTTCGGATTCCCCCAAAGGAAGCAAGCAGGTAATATTCATAGAACGCATCGGAAGTCAGGATAATGGCAATCTGTATAAAGCCGTTGAATTGCTGACCAGCCTTTCAAGTGACCCCGATTTTGACGCTTCCTTATTCAAAGCGGTGGACAAAGTATGCCAATTGATTTACAATAAACATAAGGAAAAAAGTAATTCTTGAAATGGCCCGGTGCTGATCCTGACACGCATCTTCCGCACCTCATTTTTCAAGAACCACGAACAAATCCAGGATGAGACCCGGGTTTCGACCGCTCGATTCACATCTTTCAAAGGGAGGATGGGTTCATTTCCAGCGGGCAAGAGAAGGTGGTTTGTGCATTTCGGAAACGCATGGGAAAAACTAGCCGGCGGGCGGTGTTTCCGTTTGTTGACTTTCTATCCGATACTGTTGTGTGGTTTTCCAGCCAGCCTTTCCAGCGCCGAAATACCAAAACGGAATAGGTCAGCGGGTATGAAATCATGACCAACAGGAGCGCCTGCACCAGCTGTTTTTTATTGCACGAAGCATGCTTGGGCCACAACATAGGGTGGGCCTTGATGGACTATGAGACCTGTTCGACGCTATGCCGGGCTTTGTATTTCCAGGCAATTCCACTTTTCTTGGATTGCATCCGTTTAAGAAGCCGGTTATCCAGGCATTAGCCTGGAGCAAAATAGCAATCCCGTTCCATGGACTGCGGGACCGCCATAGTATTGACCAGGAACGGTATTAGCGACAGTATACAGGGGGTACAAGGTAGGTCCTTAACCAACATGCCGAACCTGCGCCGGCTTGGCTTGGTGAATATGGCAATCACGCCCCCTTCATGGCGAGATCATCCGGGGACCGGTCCAAACGGTTGTCCTAGAAGTGCCCCGCCATGTCACCCGCTCCCGGCAACAGTGCGCCGGCTTATCTTCGAAGAACTTTGGTTTCAGGCAAAGTCATCTGGTTTAATGACCTAAACCAATGGGGATCATAACCTCTTGTGCCATTCCCTTGCTCCCTTGCCAGGAACGCTGTCAGGCCGGGAACAAATCGTCCATCAATTTCCTGAACCCGATTTCACGGCAGATTCCGGCTGCCAGCCGCGGATGATCCGGTTATCATCGTGACAGCCAACACCACCAGGAAGGACCCGAAAGCGGAGCCACGAAAAAACGGCCCCAAAACTACAAGAGACATCGTTTCACGCCAACGGGAACAAGGCCTCCCCTGGCTTGACAAGCTTGTCAAACCAAGGGAAGCAAGGACGATGGCCCTTACCTTTGCGCATAGGCGGAAAGAACTGGTCGACACAGGATTCGACATGTTCCGGCCGTCGCCGTTTCCTCGTGTTTTGCTACCGTTCCCACTATGATGGTATCCGTTTCTTAAAAGGACGGGCAGGGGAGGAGGGAAGATTGTAAATTGTAGAAAAATTCTGATTGAGGTCCAATCCCATGTGCAGGACTTGCTTTGCCGGGCTGCCGCGGGATGATCTGGGTAGCGGTAGGTACGCTTGGTCCGTTGGTATGCTTGCTTTGCGGGATGCCTGTCGCAACGGCAGCTGGGAGGAACGGGACTTTTGAATAGGCAAAGGGGTGCCAAGATCTCGGGAGGGATTCGAAAGTAGGAGCCGGCGCCAGCGTTCATACGTATCCGATTACCCAATGGAACCACGGGCAGGCAAGTTGTTTTTGCGCTGTAAACAGTGGAATGGGTAGTTACGAAGGGTGATTTTCATTAAATGAAATTAATAAGCCCTGACTAGTTAAATTCAAATAACTTAAAGGGTCTCGCTATCTGTGGCTTAAGAACAACTACTCACTTTCCCAAGAGCAGCAGGAGCAAGTCCAGAGGCTTAGTGAGGCCTACCCAAATATTGGTAAAGCATATCGATTGAGGGAACTCTTGAGAGAGGTAATGAATGATGCAGTTTGCAACAGTAGTGTAGAACTCCTAAACAAATGGACCGTCGAAGCCTGGAATAGCGGGCTTGAGCCCATCAGGAAGTTTGTTAACATGCTCTATGACCACTGGTTTGGTGTAGAAGCTTACTTCAAAAAAATAGCCACAAATGCCTACGCCGAGCGTGTAAACCTAAAGATCCAAGAAATCAAGAGAACCGCTAAAGGGTACCGGAACATTCAAAATTTCATCCGGATGATTTACTTCCATCTGGGAGGGCTTAGTTTCGATACCCACTAAAAATGACCAAGAACCAATTTTAGATTGAGAGTTCAATATCACGCTGATGATTGGTTGTTTTTCCGAAAGATACAATTTTCAATCGATGATAAAGCCTATGAATATATTCCAAGTGAAACAGAAACTGATTCAGGGAATGGAGGAAAAATTTGGGAATGGTCAGATGAACAAGTTAGGTCTAATGATATTGAATTGGTAGAGGCATTAGCAAACGCAAATAGTGCAAAGATGAAATTAATTGGCCGACAATACTATAAGATAAAAACAATTTCGAAGGAACATATTAAAGACATAAAACGAGCATTGGATTATTACAAAGCAATGGGCGGAAGATTATAATAGCATGTTGGAGAAATTAACACCCTAAAAATAGGAGCCAATCATAGCTTTCGGTCTCATCAAAATCCATAAGCTATGGTCACCAAATTTGAAGACCTAAATGACTCCCAGTGGCAAGTCATCAAAGGATTCTTGCCTGTCAAAAGAAATCGCAAACTTGATTTGCGCCTCTTTGTAAATGCTATTCTGTGGATTGTCCGAACAGGTAGCCAATAGCGGAACTTAGAAGGCAAGTACCCAAAAAGGACAGCTGTACACTGGTATTTTTACAAATGGTCCAGGGATGGGGAACCCTTGAACGAATGAATGTCGGTCTGAACGAAATCGAACGCCAGAATCAAGAAAGAGAACCAACACCCAGCCTGATATGTACAGATAGGCAATCAGTTAAATTGGCGCCAATGATTTTGTAAAACCGGGGTAAAGATGGAGGAAAATTGGTGAGCGGACGCAAACGGTAAGTCATGGTTGATACGTTGGGGCTTGTATGGGACTCCGTTGTTCATGCCGCCAATTTCTCTGATACAGTCATGGGCTGCGAACTGTTCGGAAAAGTCAAAGAACGATTGGTGCACCTGAAAAAGATATTGGTCGACGGTGGATACAAAGGCCGGTTCGTCGAAACGGCGTTAGCTGAACTGGGCATCAGCGATGATGTCCCATTTCGGTCACCTATTGAAAAAGGGTTCGATCCCATTGCCAAGAGATGGGTCAGCGAAAGGACCTTCGGACGGTTTAATTTCTTCAGGCGGCTGTGAGAAAGCTATGAGCACACAATAAAACTTGATGAGGGGATGATTTTACTTGCTAATTGTTCCGTCGTACTAAACAGAATCGGGTCAATTAAGGATTAAATTTTCCAACATGCTCTCATTGAAAATCGATTCAACTATCGACCAGACTTTGCTGGTTCCGAGTTTGGGGAGTACTTCACCCCGCTAATCGGTATGAATGACATATTTTGCTTCACGCAAATAATAAAAATAGTTATATTAGAAATAAAATTTTCCTTAACTTTATTTGAATCTGTCCAAATAGGGTCGACCACATCAGTCCGTTATGGTGTATTTTAGAAGAAACCGTAATAGGACAAATACCAATTGACAGCCGAGAATGGCGAAACAGAAAATTGAAACGGTCAGAGAACTCATTTTCTATTCCTATGCAAACTTGGCAATGGCTCATACGGCTATTGACAAGAAACAAGAAAAATATGGGACTTTCAATTTTATGATTAGAGCTAAACTATTCAAAGGACTGAAAGACGGCACAATGAATATGCGGACAATCTTTGACGATGAAAAAATTAAACTTCAAACAGGACAAATTTGCAACTATTGCGGCTCGACAGAAAAATTAGCATTAGACCATATCTTTCCTCAAAAATACGGTGGACAGGATAACGCAGAAAACTTAATATTTGCTTGTCGGACTTGTAACAGTTCAAAAGGAAAAAAGGACTTAATGGAATGGATGAACTATCGTGGACAATTTTTGCCGTTAATGATAATTAGAAGGTATTTGAAGCTAACTTTCAATTACTGCAATGACAATGGACTATTAGACAAAAAAATTGAAGAACTAAAAGAAATGGAACTTCCATTCAAAATAGACCTATTACCCACAAGTTATCCAAAACCAAACGAACTTACATTGACAATAAATGGACAAAAAAACGCACCTTAACAGGCGATTGGCTCAATAGCGGGTGACTTGGTTAATTCGACTATCTACTTCCCATCAGCTTTTGTGGTGTGTTGACAGTTTTGTGCCCCGAAATCCGCCACTGTGCCTAGTGCCAAGACGTTATGGGCAAGTTAAGAAAACATACAGCAATTCCCGCTTTGGCCTTTAATACTATGAAAATGAATCAATTGTTAGCTTTGTGAAGAAAAACGATGGCAAAGTCGGGAACCCTTGAATTTGATTCGCTCTACAAGCTGTGCAGGTCATTTTTTTCGAAGTTAGAAGACCCAAGATCTAAGAACGCCTCAATTAAGTTGACGGATTATTTTTTATCGGCAATGGCCATATTTCAATTGAAATATCCGTCACTCTTGGCCCTTGATAAGGGCAGAACGAAGGCTGAGAATAAGAACTTACCGCAGGTATTTGGCATTCGAAAAATTCCCTCGGATACAGCCATGCGGGAGACGCTGGACGAGGTGACACCCGAAAGTGTAGACCCGTTGTTCGGATTGATATTAGACCGTCTGAAAGACAATGGGGTTTTGGACAAGTATTCCGTATTGGGAGGTTATCTATTGACAGCTATGGACGGAGTGGAGTTTTTCTCCTCGACCAAAGTGCATTGCGAATGCTGCCAGGTGAGAAAAGGTCGCGGGGAGGAAGGACTGAATCGCTTTGCCCACTCCATGTTGGCGGCCGTTGTCGTGAAACCGGGGCTGAAAACCGTATTGCCGATAGGCTGCGAACCCATCACCAGGCAAGATGGAAACAGCAAGAACGACCACGAACTCAATGCAGGCAAACGGCTGTTGGCGAGGCTGTGGGCGCGACATAACGGCTTGAAAATGTTGCATGTTGGGGATGCGCTTTATGCAAACGGGCCGATAGCCCGGGAGATAATCGGCGCTGGGCAGCATTTCTTGTTGAATGTGAAGCCTGATAGTCATGTCGCACTTTTTGAACATTACACCAAACGAAAGACGGCATATAAAACGCATGAAGTGCTCCTGGGAAAGGAAAGATGGCAGCTTTGGTGGTGCAATAACCTACCATTGAACGGAAGCGCTGCGGATGTCCGGGTAAACTTCCTGGTCTTGCAAATTTTGGATGGCAAGGGGACCAGGAAGACGTTTTCCTGGGTAACTAATCTAGGTATAGACAAAAGGAATGTTGCCGAAATGGCAGCATGTGGCCGGGCACGATGGAAGATAGAAAACGAGACATTCAATACACTCAAGAATCAAGGCTATAATTTCGAACATAACTACGGCCACGGTAAAAAAAATCTTTCAAACCTGCTGGCTGTAATCATGATGCTGGTATTCTTAATCGACCAAATTCAGGAAATCGATAATGAATTATTTCTCACAATCCTAAGCGCGACAAAAACCAAAAAACGATTTTGGGATGAATTCCGAGCTGTTTTTCGATTCGTGGAATTGAAATCTTTTGACGACTGGCTCAACAAGCTTGCGAAAGCTCATTTATTATCAGCAACTTAGGCCAAAGCGGGAATTGCTGGAAAACATAGCGGACAGACAAGAGAACCACCAAAGACCGACTTTGATAGTTCTTGACATTTATTCGTGACGGACTAACAAGAATTGTGGAGACCAGAAACCACTAAAAAACGGGGCGAATCCGAAAAGCCATACGAGTAGGAACATTAAATAAAGGAAAAATTATGAATTGGTATTTGAAATGTTTAAAACAGTACGCTGACTTCAGCGGAAGAGCAAGAAGAAAGGAATATTTCATGTTTGTTCTATTCAATATGATTTTCGCATTTGTTGCAATGATTATTGACAAAGTTGTTGGAACTGCAAGTCCAGAATTGGGTTACGGATTGTTTTATGGTTTATATGCGCTTGCATTATTTATTCCAGGATTAGCGGTTGCAGTAAGACGATTGCATGATGTTGGAAAAAGTGGATGGATGTTCTTTATTGTACTAATACCGTTAGTCGGAGTAATTTGGTTATTAGTTTTAATCGTGACAGACAGTCAACAAGGAACTAACAAATGGGGCGAAAATCCAAAAGAAATTGCTGCGTAAAGCAATGAAAACTAAATCATAACAGCGTGTATGTGGTAATAGCGGATGAATTTGCCCTGTACTACAAACAACTCGAGTCAGGGACATTCGGACTGCCCACAGGGGTGTCCGGGGAGAGCCTGGAGCTGAGCTGGTCGGAGCTGGCCATGCTACTGG
>CAZNLJ010000019.1:0-99198 GCA_964573725.1 uncultured Saprospiraceae bacterium | reverse complement strand
CCGGCTCCCTCGGCGAGGAAATGTATCTCAAAGGTATCAAGGAAGGACGGCAGGAAGGCTTGGAGAAAGGTATGGAAAGGGGATTGGAAAAAGGATTAGAAAAAGGATTGGAAAGGGGCATGGAATTAGGCCGGGCCGTCAACCGGCTCACTTCTCGTTTTGAGGAAAAAGTCCTAGTCCTGCGGAAGCTTCGGGAGAAAGGCGCCGATGCGGAATTCACCGCCGACATCTCCGGCCTGCCCCAGGATTTCATCCTGGCCTTCAACCGGCTGTTCGACCCTGTCGGAGCCGATCGGTTGTCCGACGCCGCCCGACTTGCCCGACAAATGGACGACCCCGCCGATGCCGCCCTGGCTATCCGCAAAGCCTGGTTGGCCTTCGGCCTGTCGGAAGCGGAAACGGACCGGTATTTCGATGCGGTCGATTTCTAGCGGAACACAGGAAAAATTCCATGAATGGACGTGGTTTCTTGTAATCTGTCCCAAGTCGAGCTTTCGCCCGTAAATGGCATCCATGCGGGCCTCAAATAAGCTGAAAACCAGGGATTTCGCCAGTCATCAAGCTGAAGCATACAACTTCGGTACCCTAACCGCCGAAAACTTCCCCTCACAAATCCAAGACCGCTGCCAATCAACCATTTCGGGGAAATTGGATGTCAACACCCGCTGTCTTCCAATAATCGGCGTCCTAGCCCTTCATGTATCCTGAGACAAGGTTTCCTCTTTGAGGAGGAAGTACCATGTATCCGCCTCTTGTCACCTGTTTGTCCCCACCTACGGCGCCAACCGTACAATCATTTTTTTTCCAACCCGCTCTGTATTGACTGGTTAAATGGATTAGTATGGCAAGCCCCCCCTATCCGCAAACCGATCCGCACCTTCCGAACGGGATTCATCCGGTGAAATACAGATAAGCAGCCAGTATCAGCATAAGCACGAGC
Source organism: uncultured Saprospiraceae bacterium (assembly GCA_964573725.1). Taxonomy (GTDB): domain Bacteria; phylum Bacteroidota; class Bacteroidia; order Chitinophagales; family Saprospiraceae; genus UBA6168. The sequence continues at coordinate 98,258 of CAZNLJ010000019.1, read as the reverse complement.
ACGGAAGCCGCGACATCCCCCCGGGTATAACTGCTTCGGGTCGCCAACTTCTGCTCCCCGGTGACTGTGGAAACCGTCAGGCCGGAAAGTCGGGCCGCAGTGGGTGGCGAACCGGCATAACTGACCCCGACCATAACAGCGGCGGAGACCAGGAGGATCAGCAGGCTGTAATATTGGAAAAAGACATTGTTGACCACCCAAAGGAACGAACCTTCCCGGTAGGAGAAATCCTTCAGGAGCATGACCGGCGTATCGACCGCCAAACGGAACAATCCCAAGGCGAAACCTGTCAGGAGCGCGGCAAGCGCCCCTTTGGCTGTCAGCCGTTTACTGAAAATACCGAAGAAGAAGACCACAAAAATGGGCGGCGCCAGGTACCCCTGGACACTCTGGAGGTAATCGTACAAGCCCCGACTGCCCTGGATGACCGGAATCCAGAGTAAGCCGATGACCACCATCGCGGCGGTTGCCATACGCCCGACCTTCACCAATTCCTTCTCCGATATGCCGGGGCGAAAACGTTGGTAGATATCCATGGTGAACAAGGTGGCCGAAGCATTGAAGACGCCTGCCAACGAACTCATCAGGGCGGCCAGCAGACCGGCGACAACCACCCCGCGAATACCGGCCGGGAGGACCTCCGCCACAAGCAAAGGGAAGACCTGTTGCGCCTGGGCCGGGATGATACGGCCTTCCGCATCAAGCAGTTCCGCAGCGAGTGCAGGCATCTTGCCGGAACTCGCCAAGGCAAAACATATGAGTCCGGGAACGATGAAAATGAAGACCGGCAACAGTTTCAGGAAAGCTGCGGCGATGGTTCCACGCCGTGCTTCCTTAAGGCTGGCTGCTCCCAACATACGCTGTACAATGTATTGGTCCGTACACCAATACCAGAGCCCAATGATGGGCGCACAGACCAACATACCCAACCAGGGGTAGTTCCCATTGAAATACCAAGCCATCGCCGTGGCAGATTTGACGGGAGCCCAGGTCCCCGCGATGCCTTCCGGTACCAAGGGTTTCCAAAGGTTGAACATTTCCGAACCGGCGATGCTTTTCAATGCCTCCCAGCCGCCCAAAGCCTCCAAACCGTATAGGGTCACCAACAGCGAACCGACCACGAGAATCACCGTCTGTATGGCTTCCGTGTAAGCTACCGCCCGCAGCCCTCCCAGGATGGTGTAGAGTCCTGTCAGCAAGATCATCCCGATGGAACCAATCCAGAAACTGTCAAGCCCCATGAAATTCATTTCCGGCAGCAGGACGCCAAACACAATTCCACCGGCGAAGATACCGACGGCAACCTTGGTCAGTACATAAGCGACCAGGGATATTCCGGAAAGTACATATCGCGAAGCCGGGGAGAACCGTTTTTCCAGGAACTCCGGCATGGTATAGATACCTGCGCGGAGGTAAAAAGGTGCAAGCACCCAACCCAGTACCAACAGGCACCAGGCGTGCAGCTCATAGTGCGCCATGGCGACGCCGTCTGTCGCACCGGAGCCGGCCAAGCCGACCACATGCTCCGAACCGATGTTGGAAGCGAAGATGGATGCCCCGACGACGAACCAACCCAGGTTTCGGCCCGCCAGGAAATAATCGTCGGACGTACCGGATTCCCGCCGGATCACCCACCAGGCAATCCCCAGGATCAGGGCGAAATAAAACAGGATAATGATCCAATCGATGGGAGCCAATGCCGTCGTCATGTTTCGTTATTGAGCGGTGGTGAAATGGAAAGTCGTTCGGCTGGTATAGGTTTCCCCGGGGCGTAACACCACGGACGGGAATACCGCTTGGTTGGGCGAATCGGGATAATGCTGGCTTTCAAGGCAAAATCCGCTGCGGTGCCCATAGGTACCTCCTCCAGGTACAGGCAGGGTACCGTCCAGGAAGTTGCCGCAATAGAATTGCAGCCCGGGTTCGTCGGTGTATACTTCCAGCCGCCTGCCACTGCCGGGATGTACGACGGCCGCGACCTGTCGATAGGTCCCGGGCTCATTTAACACCCAACAGTGGTCATAGCCCTTACCCCGTCGGACCTGCTCGTCGGCGGAGCCGATATCCCGGCCGATGGGCTTGGCCACACGGAAATCGAAGGGACTGCCGGCCACGGGCTGCAAGGCACCGATGGGTATCAGCGATGTATCCACCGGAAGGAAAGCATCCGCTTGTATCTGCAGTTCATGGTCCAGGATATCGCGGTCGAATCGACCGGACAGATTGAAATAGGAATGCTGAGTCAGGTTCACCACCGTCGGTGCGTCGGTGGTGGCCTCATACCGCACATCCAGGCTGTTGTCCGGCAGCAGGTGATAAGTGACCGCTACGGACAAGTTACCGGGATAGCCGCCTGCACCGGCCGGGCTGACATGTGTCAACCGGAGTGCCGCTCCTTGTTCGACGGGGACCGGCGAGGCATCCCAGACCACCTTGTCGAAGCCGATGGCTCCGCCGTGCAGGTGGTTAGCGCCGTCGTTTTTCTCCAGCAAATGGACTTTGCCATCCAAGGTGAAACGGGCATCGGCGATTCGGTTCCCGTATCGGCCGACCAAGGCCCCGAAATAAGGGTTTCGATCCCGATAGTCCGGCAAGTTGTCAAATCCGAGCACCACATTGTCATACCTTCCTTCCTTGTCCGGTGCCGTCCAACGGGTAATGATTCCGCCGTAGGTGATGACCTCCACGGCCATACCTTGATTGTTCCGGATGGTGAAACGTTCTATCTGTTCCCCGGTGGGCAGCGTATCGAAAGGGGCGGACGAGATGGCGGGGCCGCCCGCCCCATCCGAAAACGTACCGGATGCGGCCGGCTCCGAATTGCATTGTGCCATAAGCATGGTGCCGGCCAACAGGCAGGCGGTGGAAATTTGAGAAAAAAACTGGGTATGGTGCATGACGTTGGATTTACAGCCTGTATGCAAACTGAATTTCACGGCCGGCAACCTGGTCTTCCGGTGATATTGTGAGGTCCGGCAATACATTGGTACCGCGCTAGCCGAAATGACGGCCCCGGATTGTCAACATGCCGAGCGCGGTCCGGAACCGGTCGCCATCAGCTGCGAAATCGGAAAAGGTGGTAATACACCTCGTTCATGCGGATCAGTTCCTTGAATGCCCGGAGCCTGGTTTCCCGGTCGATGACCAGGATTTCGATTCCGGCCATTTCCGCAAAGTCCTCGAGACATTCCACGGAGATACCCTGCGAATAGACCGTATGATGGGCACCGCCGGCCAGCAGCCAGGCCGTCGCCGCTGTTTCCAGGTCCGGCTCCGGTTTCCAAAGGACGCGCGCAACCGGAAGGCGCGGCAAAGGATGAGGGGGTCGCACACTCTGTAATTCATTGACAACCAACCTGAACCTACCCCCCATATCCAACATGCATACATTGACGGCAGGGCCTTCCGCTCCATCGAACACCAGGCGGACGGGATCAGCTTTTCCACCAATGGACAGTGGGTGGACTTCGCAGGAAGGGCGGCTGGCGGCAATGGAAGGACAAATCTCCAACATATGGGCTCCCAGGACCAGGGAATTGTCCGGTCGGAGATGATATGTATAATCCTCCATGAAGGTCGTCCCTTTTCCCGTGCCGGTCGCCATCACTTTCAGCGCGCGCAGCAGCGCCGCCGTTTTCCAGTCACCTTCCGCCCCGAACCCATAACCTTCCTGCATCAGGCGTTGTACGGCGATACCGGGCAACTGTTCGAAAGCCCCCAAATTCTCAAACGTATCGGTGAAAGCACCGAAGCCTCCCTGCTCCAGGAATCGGCGCAAGGCCTCTTCCAATCGGGCGGCCGCGACCAAGGCATCCCGTTGGTTGCCTCCGGGCCTGAGCGGCGCGGCCAGGTCATACAGGTCCCCGTATTCCTCCAGGCGGGTACGGACCATCGGATCGGATGCTGCCGGCAAGTGGCGGAGCACGTCCGAGGTGTCGTAGCCGTTCACGGAAAAGCCGAACTGCAGGGCAGCCTCCACCTTATCCCCTTCCGTGACCGCGACCTCCCGCATGTTGTCACCGATTCGGGCCACCCGGAGGCTCTGCCAGCTATGCCAGGCGAGGGCGACCCGGGACCAATCCGCCAGGTGGGTACGGACGGAAGGACTTTTCCAATGGCCCGCGACCACTTTCCGGTTCCTGCGCATCCGGGAAAGCAGATATCCCGCCTCCCGGTCACCGTGTGCGGACTGGTTGAGGTTCATGAAGTCCATGTCGATACGTTCCCAGGGGATTTCATCATTGAACTGCGTATGCAGGTGGCAAAGCGGCTTGCGGAGGGAACGCCAGCCGTTGACCCACATCTTTGCCGGGGAAAAGGTGTGCATCCATGCCACGACACCGATGCAGTGCGGGTCCTGGTCGGCTGCCTGGCAAGCCTGGAGGATGGCTTCCGGCGTAGTGACGACCGGGTAGTAGCGGAGCTGCACAGGGAGCTGCGGATCCGCCTGGAAATCCCGAACAATAGCCTGGGCATGCGCGGCGACCGTTTCCAGGGCCTCGGGGCCGTAGAGATGTTGGCTACCGGTCAGGAACCAAATCGTCAAGTCGGCAGGATTTGTCCTATGATCGGTCATCTGTTCAACTTTTTTCTTGGCCGTAATAAGCGCCTTCCCCATGTTTGCGCGAGTGGTGTTTCCGAATAAGTGCAGGTTGTAGCCGAGGGGCGAGCGGGTTGATTTGAAGGGTCAGGAAAGCCATCCGGGCGATTTCCTCCAACACTTCCGCATGGTGAATGGCCATTTCCTGGTTTTTCCCCCAGGTAAAGGGCCCGTGGTTGCCCACAAGGACCATCGGTACCTGTTCGGGTGTCAGGTTGTGCCGGTGGAAATATTCCGTGATGTGAACACCCGTCCGGTGCTCATACGCTCCGGCCACCCATTCATCCGGCATGGGCGGCGTACAAGGGACGTCGCAAGCCAGGTAGTCCGCATGGGTGGTACCGAGTACCGGGATATCCCGTTGCGCTTGTGCCCAGGCCACGGAATATGTGGCGTGCGTATGGACAATGGAGCGGATACCTCCCCACCGGCGATATAGCCAGGCATGGGTGGCGGTGTCGGAGGAAGGACGGAGGGAGCCCATCACCGCCTTTCCCTCGAAATCCACGACGACCATATCCGAGGATTTCAGCTTGTCATATGCAACCCCGCTGGGTTTGATGGCGAAGACGCCGGCGTTGGGATCCGCCACACTGGCATTTCCGAATGTAAAACGAACCAAGCCTGTTTGGCCGAGCTTTCGGTTGGCATGCAGGCATTCGCTTTGCAATTCCGCGAATTTCTCCATTTCAAATACAGGTTTTTAGCCGGCCATCGGAACTTTCCCGGTCAACGGCCTTGGTGCTGGAATTCCATGAAATTACCGAGGGCATCGTAACGCGCCAGGAGGCGGTCAATGACTTCGGCTTGTTCCGGCTGCGGCTGGTAATGTGCCTCGGGACGGCTGGCCATGACCTGTGCGGCGGTGGCCACGTCCGGATACAGTCCGGCAGCCACGGCCGCATAGATGGCCGCACCCAGGGCCGGTGCATAATCGGTTGAGGCCACCGCCACCGGCCGGCGCAGGACATTGGCCAGGGTCTGCATGATATATGGGGATTTCCGGGCTACTCCGCCGATGCCGACGACCTTGCCGATTGCGATACCTTCCGATTCGAACCGTTCGACGATCTTCCGGGAGCCCAGGCAAACCGCATGTACAAGCGATTGCAGGAGGCGGGGTGCATCCGTGGCGAGGGTGAGTCCTGCCATGGCAGCGGACAGGGTCTGGTTGGCGTCGGGTGTCCGACGGCCGTTTATCCAATCCAGTGAAACCGGCATATCCGCTGAGACGGGTAATGCGGCGGCTTCTCGGGCCAGGTCGTCGAGCAGCCGTTCCTCCAGGCCGGCAACCAAGGCTTTCCGATATTCCGCAGGAAGGGAGGTATCCTTGGCCACCAGCTGCGCAATCGGCCAGAGCAGCAGGGACCGGAACCAGGCCAGTACATCACCAAAAGCGGATTGCCCGGCTTCCAGCCCGACCATGCCGGGCAGGATGGAGCCGTCGACCTGACCGCAAATACCCCGGATCGTGTGTCCACCGACTGCATCCTGCGAGGCGACCATCATGTCGCAGGTCGACGTGCCCATCACCTTGACCAGCGTTCCCTGCTCCACCTGCACCCCGACGGCACCGGCATGTGCATCGAAGGTGCCGACGGCGATGACCGTTTCCATGGACAAACCCAAACGGTCCGCCCATTCCGCACAAAGGGTTCCGGCCGGGTGGTCGGAGGTAAACGTTTGTCGGTACAGCCGTTCCCGAAGGACAGCCAGGTCGGGATGCAACCGGCCGAGGAAATCACCGGCCGGCAGTCCGTCCCAATCCGGATGCCACATGGCCTTGTGTCCAGCTGCACAACGACTGCATCGCAGGGTGCGGATGTCCCGGCACCCCGTCAGTATGGCCGTCATCAGGTCGCAATGCTCCACCCAGGAGTAGGCTTCGCGTCGGACGGCACCGTCCTTTCGGAGGATATGCCATATCTTGGCCCAAAACCATTCGGACGAATATATTCCCCCCACATAACGGGTAAAATCCTCCCCACCCCAGCTGCGGGCCTCCCGGTTGATGGCTTCCGCCTCCCATACGGCGGAATGGTCTTTCCATAACACCACCATGGCATCCGGATCCTCCGAAAAAGCAGGCAACAAGGACAATGGAACCGCTTCCCGATTGACCGCAACCGGAGAGCTGCCTGTCGTATCCACACAAATGCCCCGGACCGCCGTACCGGGAATCCCGGCGAGGCCGATCACTTCCCGGATAGTCCGTTCCATGCCCTCCAGGTGGTCCAACGGATGCTGTCGGTATTGATTCCATACCGGATCGCAATAGTACCCATCCATCCAGCGGGCATACCGATGCACACTCGACGCCAGTTCCGCACCATCCGCGGTGTCGACCAGCACGGCCCGGACGGAATCCGTTCCGAAATCCAATCCGATTACCAAATCCATGTTCTTTCCTTCGTCATAAAAATCAAGACATCCTGTTCCGACGCGGACGGACATCGCCTCCGTACTGCCCCGCCGGGTGAAACAGACAGGTGGATGCCGACCCGCAACGGCCCAATGTACGGAATATTTGAGCGGTAAGCATATCCGACCCTACGCCTGTCGAATAAAAACTGCCGGCCTTCCGCAACGCAGCACCGGACGAAGCGCTGAACCAAAATCTGATACCGGTTGTTGGAAAAGGAAAGCTTTTTTTCCATTCAACACAAAGTCCATGACAAGGCCCGGTTTTCTTATTCTCGCATTGTTGCTCCTGCTGCTGGTACTCGCGCTGGACCTGTATGTCTACCAGGGTGTCAAGGCATTGACGGCTCCACTTCCCAACCAGCTGATGCGCCAGGCCGTCCGGTGGGGACACTGGGTGATCAGCATCGGGCTTCCGGTCTTCATGCTGGCGGCTTTCCTGGTTTGGGGGCGTACGAACAATTACGCTACCATGGCCGGCAGCTTGTTCCTGACGATGTTGGTGACAAAAATCGTCTTCGTGGTCGTCCTGATGGGAGAAGACATTTGGCGGGTGACGGAAGGCGGGGTACAGTGGGTCACCGGCAACGGAAGGGATGCCAATGGCTTCCTGCCGCAAAGGAGGCAGTTCGTCAGTCAGGTGGCACTCGGCATCGCGACCATTCCCTTCACCTCCTTCCTCTACGGCATCACCCGGGGGAAGCATAATTACAAGATCCATCGCCATACCGTCCACTTCCGGGACCTCCCCCCCGCTTTCGACGGATTCACGATCACGCAGGTCTCCGACATCCATTCCGGCAGCTTCCGGGATCCCGATGCCGTCCGTCGCGGCATCGAGCTGGTCAACGAGCAAGGATCCGACCTTTTTGTCTTCACCGGCGATTTGGTCAACAGCCTGGCCTCCGAAATCGAACCTTGGATTTCCTACTTCGGACAAATAAGGGCTCCCTTCGGCGCTTACTCCATCCTTGGCAACCACGATTACGGGGATTACCACCAATGGGAGACCGACGCGGACAAGAAGCATAACTTCGAAGCATTGAAAGCACACCATGCGGCCATCGGCTTCCGCCTGCTGCAGGATGAGCACATCCTGTTGGAAAAGGACGGCGCGCAAATCGCCTTACTCGGTGTAGAGAACTGGGGCTTGGGTTTCGGCCAGCGTGGCGACCTTCAAAAAGCCTTGCAGGGCTTGCCGGAGGATCGTTTCAAAGTCCTGCTTTCCCACGACCCCACACACTGGGACCAACAAGTCAAAGCGGAACCCAACCCCATCCACCTTACCTTGTCCGGCCATACCCATGGCATGCAGGTCGGTGTGGAAATCCCGGGATTCCGGTGGAGTCCTGTCAAGTACAGGTACCCGAAATGGGCCGGCCTGTATGAGGAGGCCGGGCGTTTCCTGTATATCAACCGGGGGTTCGGCTACCTCGGTTTCCACGGCAGGGTGGGAATCTGGCCGGAAATCACCGTCCTTGAATTGAGAAGGGCTGATGCCTGAGCGACCCGGACCGGAGGGGATGAAATAAAACTGCCCGTCGGGAATGATTCGGCAGGTGCGACCGACGCGCTTGGTACAAGGCGGCACTTGTAATCGCTTGGTCGGAAGCTACCGTCTTTGGTCCATACGCCCCATCCGAAAATAAAATCGAAAAACCGGTCGTACAATGGTGCCTTAATTCCGGCGGCAGTCATTAGATTTGTCGGACGGTTTACGCCGGTAGAACATGTATTCGGATAACCTGCGGAACTGTCCCCGTCTACCTGGTGCCCACCCACTCCGGCAGCGGCATGACCAATTCCATGACAAGGATGATGAACGCCAGGGTAGCCGCTGTCTGTACAGCGAGGGATTGCCACTTCGGCAAACGGGCAGCCCAGCCGGCCATGCGGAAGGCGATGCTTCCGCATGGCCGGAAATATTCAGATCAGTTATGGATTCTTCCCATATACGGCCAAAACAAAAGGCACGATGACATCAATCCAAGGGCTGTTGCCCGGTAAGTTCATGGTGCCGCATGCCGGTCATCTGCACTTGGTGGAAGCAGCCGGTAGGCAGGTATCGGAGCTCACCCTTTTGGTCTGCAGCTCGGAGGCCGACCCTGTCCCCGGGGCCTTGCGGTATGCCTGGATGAAAGCCAGCTTTCCGACGCACCGGGTCATCCATCTGGTCATGCCCGGTATATCACCGGATTTTCCCAACCTGCTGGCGATGCTCCCGCAACACCCTTTCGTCCGCCAACTTGTCGAAGCGGGATTCCGGACCTGGCTCCATGCCCATGAGCGACCGCTCCCGACCTTCCCTACCCTCCCGGAAACCGTTAGCCTGCACCAACTGCCCCGCCACAGCCTTTCCGGTATGCTCCGCAGCCGGGATATCCTCGCCGCACCGGACAACTACCGGCAGCAGGTGTTGCCGGCGGCAAAGGGACACTTCGTGCGGAAAGTGGTCCTGACAGGTCCGGAATCCGTCGGCAAGACCACCCTTGCCAAACAACTGGCCGAACATTACCAGACCAACTGGGTCCCGGAATACGGAAGGACGTACACCGAACGGTTCGGGCAACAGCTCGGCCCCATGGACTTCGCCCATATCGCCGGCGGTCAAATCCTGCTCGAAGATGAGGCCGCCCAATTGTCCAACCGGCTTTTGCTCTGCGATACGGACCTGATCGTCACCGAAGTCTGGGGGGAAATCTACCTGCGGCAGTGCCCTGCCTGGATCATCGAGGCTAACCATGCCCGCCGGTATGACCATTTCCTGCTCCTTGCACCCGATATCCATTGGGTTTCCGACGGTATCCGCAGCTACGGTGATGTAAGGGCCAGCCACTTCCAACGGATCAGGGATGAACTCGACAGCAGACGACTACCCTATTCCGTCATCTCCGGTGATTTCGAAGCTCGCTTCCGACAAGCCGTGGAAATCATCGACCGGCTGTTGGACGGCACAACCCGCTAACTGCCGCCTTCGACAGGGGTGCCTTCCTCCTGTGCCGATGTCGGTGTTTTCCCCTCCCGGATCTTATCATAGAATTTAGCGGATTTCTCCCCCAGGATAGCCGGATCGAACCGGATGGTCCCCAGGATGTCCATCAAGATGGAAGCCCTGGCCTCCGTCTCGAAGAACTTGTTGATGACGATGATGTTCCGCTGCTCCACGATACAATAGCCGGAATTGAAATTGCCTTTCTCATATCGGATGACGTAGCCGAGTTCCCCCAGGAGGACCTCCAGTTTCTGCAGCGTGTGTTTGGTTAGATTGACCATCTTCCCGTGATTGGTTGGTAAACGGGACGGATGCGACCGGCCCCTGTTCCGGCAAAGTTAATACCAGACGGATTACCGGGTACCTGAAATCCGATCAGGCCTGGTCGATGGTGGTCCCAAGGCACCGCAGTTTTCTTGTTAGGTCCATGCCGGGATTGCCGGTATCGGCATCCCATGCACAGCCTAAGGTCCGCTAATCAGCTGATTGTATCTAGCATTCCCGGTTGCAAAAGGGCTGTCCTCGCCTGCCTACGCCGGCCTCCGCCCGGTGGCCCCGACCACACCCTATGCCCAAGTCCCTCCGCAGGGAGTACTGGCATCATCCTTGCTGAATTTAATCATACTAATTTGATATAATTAATATTTTTTTGGAGATTTGAGCTCCGATCACCTTAAAAAGAAATTCACATGGCATCACTGAGATTAGGAGACACGGCACCGGACTTCACCGCCAGGACGACGGAAGGGATCATCCGATTTCACCAATGGTTGGGTGACAGCTGGGGTGTGTTGTTTTCCCACCCGGCCGATTTCACCCCGGTCTGTACGACCGAACTCGGTCGGACAGCTGCCCTGAAAGCAGCATTCGACCAGCGGAACGTCAAGGTCATGGCCTTGAGCGTAGATTCCCTCGATTCCCATCTGGTTTGGATCAAGGATATTGAGGAAACCCAGCATGTTTCCATGAATTTCCCCATCATTGCGGATGAGGACCGGCAGATTGCCACCTTGTACGACATGATTCATCCCAACGCCACGGAAAAGGTCACGGTACGGTCCGTGTTCATCATCGGGCCCGACAAGAAAATCAAGCTGACCCTCACCTATCCGCCCTCCACCGGCCGCAATTTCCTGGAAATCCTCCGTGTCATCGACAGCCTGCAACTGACCGCCTACCATAGTGTGGCCACACCGGCGGACTGGGAATCCGGGCAGGATGTCGTCATTCTTCCGTCCGTACCGGACGAGGCGATCCCGGAGAAATTTCCCAAAGGGCACACATCCATCAAACCCTATCTGCGGACCACGCCCGATCCGCTGGGTTCGTAAGCCAAGGGCGGCGGAGGCACCGGAGTAGGGTTCGGCGGGGAATCCGTACGCTGGACCTCACCGGTCGGCATCTGCCCTGACAATTCGGGATTTGCAGGTCGGAACAAGGCAAAGGTCATCCGGTGGGACCTCCTCCGGACCATTTAATGCCCTTGACGCTCGGTAGCAGCCGAAGCGCCCGGGCAGACGGACGCGATAGCCTGCCGAATTTTACATACGGGATAAGACGACGGCCGTCGTCTTGCCAAGTCCCGGGCCGTACACAGGCACCTCCGTACACTCGGCGATTGGTACCGGCTTGCGGAAAGGCCTTCGAGGTCTCCATCCTTTTCGACTGAATGCAAGAACCGGAATCCCCCCCCAGGAAGGATCCGAATCCACAACGCGGCGAAGAAATTAAGAAATCCGTTGAAAACCTACAGACGCACCGGTCAGAAAGGCAGGTCATCCAGCGGCGTGGGCGGCGTCGCAGGTGCCGCATCGGCCTTCGGAAAGCCGGACGTGTCCGAAGCGGGATTCGTGACAGTAGGCACCCCGCCATCCGACACCTTTTCCAATCGCCAGGCATTGAGATTGGTAAAATACCTACCTTGCCATTCGCGACCACGTAGGTCGAAACTCACCTTTATCATATCCGACTCGTTGAAGGGGTCCAGCAAAGCACATCGGTCCTGTACCAGTTGGAACTTCACAAACTGTGGATAATTGCCATCCGGCACTTCGATGACGAATTCCCTGGACTGAAAAGAGGGGGTCTTCTGTTCGGTATCGTATTTTCTGATGAGTCTTCCTTCGACTTCAAAATTTGCCATATCTGTTAATTTTGTTCGGGTTTCCCGTTGGAAATGATTGAAGGATTGACGGCTTCCCATTTTCCGACGTCATTGGTCCGGACGTCACTGCGGGCACGCTACGATAAGAAAGGCACATGCACGGATGTGCATGGCCTTCCTTACTCACCTTCAAAAGTAGAAAAAGTTTACCGTATGAGTAAAATGAAAAGAAAAAATGCATGTATACAAACTACCAGGATATCGGCTCGTGGCTACATGCCCGGCACATGGCGCCGGAAAAAAAGCCTTACCGTCCGATACCGGCGGTTTTCTTATTTTGTGCTGGAAATTGTCTGGAGAATTGACCGGATAAACGGGTCGGTCACGGAAGTTCCGGCTAGTGAAGTCTGAAAAAATACCGGAACGGATGCAATATTAGGAAACTTCCGCATCTAAACAAAGCATGCGGCACCGTCTTTTTCCGAACGAATCCTGCTCCTTAGTACAAATGCCGGATTCAGGGTCAGCGAGTAAGAAAAACAGCTATCTTACGGCGGTAAAACAACAAACATGCAAACAAAGCAGCGTCACGACTACCGGCAACTTCTCCAAAGAAAACTTTGGCTGTTGCTGTTGTTGCCCGCCGGTGGGCTGGGCGCCCAAAGCTTCAACACCAACGGATCTGCCTCCAATCTGGGGAACGGGTGTTACCAATTGACGCCCAATTCATCCGGGCAGGCCGGAACCATCTTTTCGACGACGACCGTCAACCTGAGCCAGCCGTTCAACCTGGATGCCCGATTGAACTTCGGCTGCAAGGACAGCGACGGAGCGGATGGCATCGTCTTCATTTTCGCGACGACGAATACAGCGGTCGGAACGGGCGGCGGCCAAATGGGCTACCAGGGGATCAGCCCCTCCGTCGCCATCGAGATGGACGATTACCAGAACGGCAACTTCGGAGACCCGGCTTCCGACCACATGGCCATTTATTCCCAGGGCTCCGTCGACCACAATGCGGCCTCCAACCTGGCGGGCCCGATTCCCATCGCCAACATCGAGGATTGCAACGACCATTGCTTCTCCGTCAATTGGAACCCGCAGACCCAACAGCTGACCGCCAAATTGGACGGCAACCTCATCTCCTACACCGGCAACATCCTGAATCTGCTCGGTGGGACCAGCAACGTATACTACGGATTCTCCTCCGGGACGGGTTCGCTGTCTAACGCCCACACCGTTTGCCTGGGCCCGCCGCAACTCCAGCCGATGGACGATGTCAGCATTTGCCCCGGTCAATCGACGCCTTTGCAGGCGGACCCGAACGGACAAGCCTGGCAATGGGCCCCCAATCCTACCCTTTCATCCCTGAACTCCGCCAACCCGACGGCCAGTCCGCTGGCGACCACCGCCTACCAGGTCACCATCACCTACGCCTGTAATGCCACCCTGACGGATGATGTGACGGTGAACCTATTGCCGCCGCCACCTGCCGCCGCCGGGAACAACGGCCCCCTTTGCGCAGGGGAAGACCTGGTCCTTACCGCCACCGGCGGCGTGGGTTACAGCTGGTCCGGGCCGCTCTTTTTCAGCTCCAACCAGCAACAGCCCACCTTGCCCCAGGCGGACCTGATCAATGGCGGGACCTATACCGTGACGGTCACCGATGCCCAAGGTTGTACCGCCACCGCCAGTACCGACGTGCAAGTGTTGCCTGCACCGGTGGCCATCATCATTCCTCCCGTCCAACCCCTCTGTGAATCCGCCCCACCGCTTGTACTGGAAGGGATCCCTTCCGGTGGCAGCTGGGGGGGGGCCGCGTCTCCACAAGGCCTGTTCGACCCCTCCCTGGTCGGACCGGGACAGTTTCCGGTGAGTTACACCTACACCGATGCGAACGGTTGTACGGATACGGACGAGTTGGAACTGACGGTGATACCCCTTCCCATGGCCAATATACAACCGACGGGACCCTTATGCAGCGAAGACCCGCCAATCAGCCTGAACGCCTCCCCGCCGGGCGGCAGCTGGGGGGGCGCAGCGAACAGCGCCGGCATCCTGGTCCCTGCCAGCCTGGGCACCGGCACTTTCCAGGTCAGTTATTTTGTCTCCAGCGGCCCCGGCTGCGCGGATACACAATTCGTCGATATCGATATCCTGCCCGCGACCACCGTCACCCTCGGCAATACCGGCCCTTTTTGTCCACAGGCAGGTCTTCAGACCCTTAGCGCCGATCCGCCGGGCGGCAGCTGGGGTGGCAGTGCGGGTGTGAACGGCACCCTGGATCCAGCCGTCCTCGGCCCCGGACAACACCTGGTGACCTACGAAGTGCCGGCCACCGGACAATGCCCCGGGCTCGGATCCGCCCTGGTCACCGTTTACGCGCCCCCTTCCGCCTCGATGTCCGGCGGTGGGACCTTGTGCGCAAACACCGGCGCTTCCCTGCCGCTGACCTTCACCGTCAACGGCGTTCCACCGCTCCAAATCGAGTATTCGATCGACCAGGTACCACAGCCGCCCCTCCTGGTCGGTGCCGGCACCACCATACTGCCCGTCAACCTGGGTGGCACCTATACCTTGCTATCGGTCACCGATGCCAATGGTTGCCTGAGTCCCGGAACCGATTCGGTCCTGCTGACCGTGGCCGAGGCCCCCCAAATCTCCAATTTCGACATCACCTGCGACGGTACCAACACCCTCTATACCGTCAGTTTCGACATCGTCGGCGGCGATCCCGGCAGCTATTCGGTGACGGGCTCGAGCGGCACCTTATCCGGCGGGTCTCCCTTTTCTTTTGTCAGTGACCCCATTCCCGCCGGCAATCCCTACGATTTCCTGCTTGACGATGCCAACCAATGCCTCCCGCAACAGGTATCCGGCAGTTTCTCCTGCCTGTGCAGCACCGATGCCGGCAGCATGGGCAGCCAGCCGGTGACGGCCTGCGCCGGGGAGTCCGTCACGGCCGTCCACCTCGGCGATGAGGTCCTGGATACGGACGACACCTTGCTCTTCATCCTGCATACCGCCGCCGGCAACAATGCCGGAACCATCCTCTCCTGGAACCACACGCCCGTTTTCCAGTTCCTGCCTCCCTTGGTCACCGGCACCACCTACTACATCTCCGCCATTGCCGGGAATCCGGACGGAAACGGCCTGGTCGACCTCACCGACCCCTGCCTTTCGGTCGCTTTCGGCACCCCCGTGCTGTTCCGCGCCCTGCCGACCGTGCACCTCGCCCCGGATACGGCCCTTTGCGCCGGCAAGCCGGTGACGCTTACCTTCAACCTGTCCGGAACCGCTCCGTTCGACCTGACCTACACCGACGGCAACCAGGTATTCTCCCTCCTGAACATCCTGGACGGTCATGGCCTCGCCCTGACTGCCGTCGGCACGGCAAGCTACCAGGTGCTGTCGGTCACGGACAACAACCTGCCGGCCTGCGAAGGCATTCCCGACGCCTCCGCCACCCTTACCGTTTGGCAGCCGGCCGCTTCCCAGCAGGCTGTTTCCATCTGCCAGGGTGACAGTCTGCCGGTGAACGGCAACTGGCTGTCCGCTCCGGGCATTTATTCCGACACCTTGGCCACCTTCCAGGGCTGCGACAGCATCTCCACCATCCAACTGACGGTCCTACCCGTCGATACCACCTACCTGACCGATGCCAGCTGCGACCCCTCCCAGACCGGTTTGACCGTTGTCGTCCTGCCCAACCAATACGGCTGCGACAGTACGGTTTTCCTGGAAATTTCCTATACGGAGACGGATACCCAATTCGTCGCCCTCCATACCTGCCAGCCTTCGGAAGCAGGCATTTATGCCGACCTTTACACCACCCCGCAAGGTTGCGACAGCCTCGTCATCACCACCGTCACTTACCTGCCTCCGATCCTGGATACCATCCCTGCCTTCACCTGCGACCCCACCCAGGCAGGTTCCTTTACCGAAACATTCCCCGCCGCCTCCGGCTGCGACAGCATCGTGACGACAATCGTCGTCCTGCTGCCCGGAAGCACGACCAACCTGCAGCTGAATACCTGCGACCCTTCCCAGGCCGGGACCTTCAGCGACACATTGACCAACCAGGCCGGATGCGACAGCATCGTCATCCGGCAGGTGACCTATATCCCCGGAGATACGACGCTCTTGTCCGCCACGACCTGCGACCCGGCCGCGGCCGGAATTTTCACCGAACTGCTGACCAACCGATACGGTTGCGACAGCCTGGTGGTCGAGACCGTCCTCTTGCTCCCTTCCGACAGCGTCTTCCTGACGGCGGACACCTGCGACGTCCTGGCCGTAGGCACCTATACGACCCTCCTGCAAAACCAATACGGCTGCGACAGCCTGGTCATCCTGACCGTATCCCTGCGACCTGCCGATGCGTGTGGGGTGACCCTCGCAATATCCGCCGACACGATTCCCTGCGGCCAAAACACCGGAACCTTGCAATTGTCCGTTCTCCAGGGGCTCGCCCCCTTTTCCTACCAATGGCAGGAACTTACCGGCGGGACTGCGGGAAGCGGGACGGGAAACGGTCCGCAGCTGTCCCTGACCGGTCTTCCCGGCGGCACCTACGCGGTGACCGTAACCGCCGCCAACGGCCTGACCGCCACCATACAGACCGTCATGACCCAGTACTTCCCCCCCTTCCTGACTGTTTCCGTCCTCAGCGATTACCAAGGATTCGGTGTTTCCTGCCAGGATGCGGCGGACGGTGCCCTATCCGCCGACGTCATCGGAAACGCGCCACCTTACAGCTTCTTCTGGTCCAACGGTGCACAGGCCGCGCAGCTATACGACCTTCCGGCAGGTACCTACTCGGTCACCGTCTCCGGAGCCTACCAATGTACGGCCGCCATGACGGTCGACCTGACGGCCCCGCCTCGTCTCGACATCTCCCTGCTTGTCCGTGACCTGACCTGCTTCGAAACGCAGGAAGGCAGCATCACCGCCGTTCCGACCGGTGGCACGCCGCCGTACACCTACCGGCTCAATGGTGGAAGCCCCACCGATAGCGGCATCTTCACCGGCCTTTCGGACGGCACCTACACCCTGACGGTGGGCGACGAGAACGGCTGCCTGGCAACGGAAATCGTCTGGATCAACGCCCCCCTGCCGGTCACCGTCGAGCTCGGAGCGGACGATTACCTGCTGCTCGGCGAACAAACGGTGATCACCGCCCTGGTCAACCTTCCCTTGGATTCCCTGGCCGGCGTCGTCTGGTCGGCACTGGACAGCAGCGCCTGCCCGGACTGTCTCGACCAGGCGGTCGCCCCACTTATCACCACCACCTACCAGGTCTCCGTCACCGCCTCCAACGGCTGCCGCGACAGCGACCAGCTGACCCTCTTCGTGGACCGGCGCAAACAGGTCTTTGTGCCCAACGCTTTCTCACCGGACGGAAACGGGCACAATGACATCTTCTACATACAGGCACGGCCCGGCATTATCCGGACCATCCGCTCTTTCCGGGTCTATTCCCGGTGGGGGGAAAGCGTCATGGCACACGAAGGGTTCTCCCCCAATGACCCGACCTTCGGATGGGATGGTGTACACCGGGGAAGACTGATGGATCCCCAGGTTTTTACCTGGATGGCGGAAATAGAATTCACGGACGGTGAAACCGGCCTCTTCAAAGGGGATGTGGTGCTGATGCGGTAGGGTAAGCAAAAGAGGGGGGACACCGGCAGGTAGTCCTGCCCAGGTAGCTGGTTGTCCGGTCCGGGCCCGCGGGCCCGGACCGGACAACCGGATCAAGGATAGGTGGCGCGGACGGGAGGATGGCTGCTCACCGGACGTAGACCTCGTCGAATTCTCCTTGCAAATCGCGGATGATCAAATTTTTCTGATCGATACGACGCACCCAGTAACAGACGGAGCCCTTGGCGGTGTTCTCCAGGAAACACCAACCTTTCCCTGCTGCACAAGCCGTCTCCTCGCAGGCCATGTCAAAACGGATGGTACCCTGGCGCACCACACGGCCTTGTTGCGTACGCTGGAACGATTCCCCGTCAAACTCCAGGGACATTCCGCTATTGGAAGTGCTTCGCCAGGCACCGCGAAGCAGCCGCAGGAATCCTTGCATCCGCATATCCTCGAATTCGGGGTCCTGTTCCAAAGCCGCCTCATCGGCGTACTTGACCGCATCGGAAGGGCCGTCCTCGGAATTTGCAGGCGTTGCCGCCGCCGCAGGAAGCCCGGCGGCGCCTTCCGAAGCGGAAGATCCCTGCTCCGTCGGATCCTGCCCACAGCCGAAAGCCAGCGCCGCCAGCAAGAGCAGCAGGATCCGATTCCCTGGAAATATCCTTTTTCGCATGGTTCAGATTGATTGTGAAAAGATAGGGCTGTCCCCCGCCGGGCTGTCACTTGCCGACCGTCCGAAGCAGGCTCAGGAACGAATAGGCACAAAGTTAATACAGTTCCGGTTTCCCCTCCGGAAAATACCCGCCCCACTCGAATGCCAGTCAAAAAACCGGGGAATGTTTCCGGAAGAGAACCAACGGCCGCCCGAATCGTTAGCATGATAAAAGCAAGATGAAAGGACACGACCTGCTGCTCCTCGGATGCCTTTGCCTTTTCCACACGGCTGTGCATACGCAGACCCGAATCGACTGGAACCTGTTGAACGACGTGCGCTTCACGACCCGGCACGACACCTTGCTGGGGATGAGCTACGATGAGGCCACCTTCGGCAAATGGCTGTTGCCGTTCGACGGCCGGGAAGTCGCCATCACCGGCTACCTGATCCCGCTCGACGGACTGGGACTCTCTTGGGTATTGTCCCGGAATCCGAACGCCAGCTGCTTTTTTTGCGGCGGCGCAGGGCCGGAAACCGTGCTCGAACTGCAACTGCGGCCGTCCGCCCTCCGGAAATACAAACTGGACGAGCGAAGGACCTTCAAAGGGCGGCTGCAATTGAACCGGCGCAACCTGGAGCACCTGACCTACGTGTTGCTGGATGCGGAGCCCGTGGATTAGCGCGTGTCCTACCCACTTATTTCTTGCTAAAAAAAAGTACCTTCGGCCTGATTTCCTTTTCACCAAATCCTCCCGTCATGACCCGATTCCGTCTGCTGCGCGGCCTGTTGCCGTTGTTCGCCTTCGCGCTGAGCCTTGCCTCCCTACCCGCCCAGGAGGCCTGGAAACCGGCCCCTACCACCCTGCCGACCCCCTGGACGGCGGATGTGTCGCCGGACCACGCGCTGCCGGAGTACCCCCGCCCGCAGATGGTTCGGAAAGAATGGATGAACCTCAACGGACTTTGGGATTACATGTGCTTCGACAACACGGCGGACAAAGTGGAACGGCAGGGAAAAATCCTTGTTCCTTACCCGATTGAATCGGCACTCTCCGGGGTCAAGGCCCCCCTCGAACCCCGGCATATACTGGTTTACCGCCGGCAGGTAAACCTGCCGGCAACCTGGACCGGCCAACGCGTGCTCCTGCACTTCGGGGCAGTCGACTGGTCCTGCGAAGTACTCGTCAACGGGCGTTCCGTCGGGGCGCACAAAGGCGGATACGATGCCTTTTCCTTCGACATCACCGATTTTCTCAATCCCGCCGGCCCGTCCCAGGAAATCATCGTCAAGGTGACCGACCCGACCGATGCGGGTGACCAACCGATTGGCAAGCAACGCCTCCGCCCCGACGGCATCTGGTACACAGCCACCAGCGGGATCTGGCAGACAGTCTGGCTGGAACCCGTTCCCCGCACCTTTATCCGCCGGCTGGAAATCCAGCCCGACCTGAAGCGGGGCCGTGCCTTCGTCCGGGTGGCCGTCGGCGGAGACGAGGCCAGGAACGTGCGGGTGACCGCCCGGCTGCTGCAAGGCAAGACGCGCTTGGCGGAAAGCTCCGGAAAGTCCGGCACCCCGCTGCTGCTCCAAATCCCCAATCCGAGGCCCTGGTCACCGGAGGACCCTTTCCTGTATGACCTGGAGGTCGAACTCGGAAACGGTCAGGACAAGGTCACCTCCTACCTGGGATTGCGGGACATATCCGTCGGCCAGGATTCCAACGGGGTCACCCGGCTGATGCTGAATGACCGTTTCGTCTTCCAACTCGGCCCATTGGACCAGGGTTTTTTCCCGGACGGCCTGTATACGCCTCCCACGGAAGCAGCCATGACCTACGACCTGGAGACGTTGCGCTCCCTCGGATTCAACATGATCCGGAAGCATGTCAAGGTAGAACCTGAAAGGTGGTATTACCTGTGCGACAAGATGGGATTCCTGGTCTGGCAGGATATGCCCAGCGCCGCCAACAGCACCCCGGAAGGAAAACAACAATTTATGAAGGAAATGCAGGCCATGGTGGAAGGGCTCATCAATCACCCTTCCATCATCATGTGGGTTCCTTTCAACGAAGGCTGGGGCCAATACAATACCGCCGAAGTCGTCGCACGGATCCGGCAATGGGACGACAGCCGGCTGGTCAACAACGCCTCCGGCTGGACGGACAAACAGGTCGGGGATGTCATCGACATCCACGCTTACCCCGGTCCCGCCGCACCCCGACCGGAAGCTGCCCGGGCCGCCGTCCTGGGTGAATTCGGCGGCCTCGGACTCAACATCCGAGGCCACCAATGGACTTCCGAAGGCTGGGGTTACGAGCTCGAGACCTCGCCGGAGGAACTCCTCGAAAAATATGAGGACCTCTACCGAAAACTCCTGCCGCTGGTCGACACCGGCGGATTGAGCGCCGCCGTGTATACCCAGACTTCGGATATCGAAACGGAAAACAACGGCCTGATGACCTACGACCGCAAGCTGGTCAAAATGGATCCCGGCCTCCTCCGGCTCGTCCACGCGGGCAAAATGCCGCCCAAACCGGTGGAGGAGGTCCGGATGTTCCACCGCGCCATGGACGTCCGGTTGGCGGCGACCGCCCCGCATGCCACCCTCTACTATGCCATCCCGGACAAGCGCGGAAACCTTTCCTGGCTCCTTTACCAGGAACCCATCTCCCTGCGCCGGACAACCACCCTGCACACCCGTGCGGAATGGCCCGACAGTTCCCATAGCCGCATCCAATCGTTCCCTTTCACCAAGACCCGCCCCGTCAAAGGTAAGGGCCGCACCAAAGGAGCCCCCGGCCTTACCGTCCGCCACTATGACGGAGCCTGGGACTCCCTGCCGGACTTTACCCGACTAACCCCGAAGCGCACGTTCACCCAATCCACCATCAGCCTGGACAGCATGGAGGCACGGGAAGATTACGGATTGACTTTCACCGGTTACCTGCAAATCCCCGCGACCGGCACCTACACCTTTCACCTGGCCTCCGACGACGGATCCAGGCTGTCCCTCAACGGAACCGTCCTGATCGACAACGACGGCCTCCACGGACTTCGGGAAAAGCACGCTAGTATCGTCCTTGCCAAAGGCAGCCACCGGTTTGCCATCGCCTATTTCCAAAAAAAATCGGATTTCGGCCTGCGCCTCCGGCTAACCGACCACCTGGGCAGGGAAGTAAGCATGGACTTCCTGCAGGAAAATTGACAGGACCGGCTTTTTTATTTCCCAAAATGGGTTGTCGTGCAACCTTTGCCACCGGATCCGTCCCTATACACGCCGGTCCATTGTCGCCTACGCATATGCCGCGGACGCAAAACATGCCGAGCATCCTGTACCAACTTTTATGATAAAATGAAAAAACGACTTGCCTGCCGCCAATCCGTCCTGCTGCCCTTCTTCCTAAATATTGCCCTTGCGGCAACCGGCCAAACCCTTCCGGCCGCCTTTCACCTCAGCGAAGACGGCCGTCGGCTGTTGAGCGGCGGGCAACAGGTCGAAGGTTTTTACGCCGCCGATGACATCCACACCCTGGCATTGTGGTTCGACCAACCCGACTACTGGAGTCTCCTGCAAGCCAACTATGCCGCCGGTACCGACATCCCCGCCCTGCTAGTCATTGACGGCGACACCCTGGACAGTCCGGTCGGGGTTCATTTCAAAGGACAGACCTCCTATCTCATGCTTCCGCCCAACACCCAGAAGATGTCCTTCGCCATCGACCTGGACTTCGCGGACCCGGGCCAATCCTACGAAGGATACGAATCCTACAACCTGCACAACTGTTACGACGACCCCTCCTTCCTGCGGGAAGTCATTTATTGCCAACAAAGCAGCCATCACATTCCCGCTGCAAAGGCCAACTATGCCCATTTGTACATCAACGGGCAGGATTGGGGGCTTTACCCCAACGTTCAGCAGCTCGATGGTGCGTTCCTGGAGGAATGGTTCCTCAGCGACAACGGCACCCGCTGGCGGGCACTGAAGACCATCGGCGGAGGCCCGGGACCCGGCGGCGGCGGTCCCGGATCCGGTGGACCATTCGGTACCGGATTTTCCTCCCTCAATTGGTTGGGAACCGCCGATACCTCGGAATATAAGAAATATTACACCCTGAAGAAGGCCCACAAGGCACAGCCTTGGGAGGACCTGGTCGTGGTATGCAGCTTGTTGAACAACACCCCCACCGCAAACCTGGAGGCGGTATTGCGGCCTTATTTGGACATCGACCGGACGCTTTGGTTCCTGGCGACGGAAATCGCTTTTTCCGACGACGACAGTTACGTCCACAAGGGCGGCATGGATTATTACCTGTACTGGGAACCCGAAACCGGCCGGCTGACACCCCAGGAGGTGGACGGCAATACCTGCATGAAACCACAGGCCGCCGGCTGGTCTCCTTTTTACCACGAAACGGATATCCGCTACCCCCTGCTCCACAAGCTGTTGGCTGTGCCCTCCCTTCGGCAGCGTTACCTGGCTCACTTCCGGACCATCCGGAACACCACCTTGTCCGCCGGCTCCCTCGATTCCCTGGTCGACCTGTACGCCGCGCAGATTGACGACCTGGTCTTCCAGGATCCCAAGAAATTGTATCCATACAGCCAGTTCCTGTCCGAGCAGCAGTTGCTGAAAAATTTCGTGCAACAGCGCCAGGCTTACCTGTCTGGACTTCCCTACCTCTCCGCTGCGGGCCCCTCCATCGACTCCGTTTCCTACCTGAGCGACGGCGTTCCTTTCCAAGCACCGTCCGCCGGACAGCCTGTGCAGGTGAGGGCCCGCGTCACATCCGGCAATGGCATTTCCGATGTCTTCCTGTACTACGGCGGGGGACTCCTCGGCCACTTCCAAAAAACAACCATGTATGACGACGGCCAGCACGGGGACGGTATGGCGGGAGATGGCCTGTTCGGAGCTACCGTCCCCGGTTTCGGGAACGGGCAGTATGTCCGTTTCTATGTGGAGGCCCTGGCGGCAGATCCGGTCCGTACCGCCAGCTATTTCCCGGAAGGTGCCGAACACGATGTCTTCTTCTACCGGGTCGCGTTCAGCGGCCTGGCCGAAAGCCCCGTCGCCATCAACGAGCTCATGGCTTCCAACACAAGCACCATGGCCGACCAGGACGGCGAATACGACGATTGGATCGAGCTCCACAACCTCACGGAGCAGCCCGTCGACCTCAGCGGATGGCACCTCAGCGACAATCCCGACCACCTCGGCAAATGGTCCTTTCCGGAAGGCACCTTCCTCGATGCGGATGCCTACCTGATCGTCTGGGCGGATGAGGACGGCAGCCAGGACGGTCTGCATGCAAGCTTCAAACTTTCCGCCGGCGGGGAGGATCTCATCCTCACGGATCCCGGCTTCACCATCGGCCAACATGTGGTCTTTCCGGCGCAGGCCCCGGACCTGGGCTATGCCCGGGTACCGAACGGAACCGGCGACTTCGTCCCACAGGCGCCGACCTTTCGGGCACACAACACCGAGCCGACCGGAATAGCTGTCGTTTCGGACGAAGCCCGCTGGTCCGTCCGACCCAATCCGGCCCGGTCCCGCCTGCACCTGTCCACCACCCTGCCGGAACCGCAACCGGTCCGCATTACGAACGCCGTCGGACAGGTCGTACGGTCGGAAGTCATCCGCGGGTCCGCCGATTGGTCCGTCGACGGCTGGATTCCCGGCTGGTATTTTTTGCAAGCTCCGGGATTTACGGCCAAAATCCTGGTTCATTGATGCAAACAGGCCCCTTTCCCGGCATTCGCCGGAGCTGCGCCGAAAAAACAATCGCCCCCATGCAACCTTCCCCGGGATGACACACCCTATCCCGGATAGCACCCACTTGCGCATGATGGACATCGGACCTGCCACTTTGGAAGCCTGCCGCCGGGGCGACCGTTCCGCCCAGCGGAAGTTCTACGACCATTTCAAGGGCCGCATGTTTCCCCTTTGCCTCCGTTATGCCAACGACCGGCAGGAAGCCGAAGACATCCTCCAGGAAGGCTTCATCAAGGTCTTTCGGGACATCCACCAATATCGCGGAACCGGAAGCCTCGACGGCTGGGTGCGGAAAATATTCCTCCATACCGCCCTGCATATCCTGCGCAAACGGCGCCGATTGATCCTGACCACCGACCTGGAAAACCACGCCTACCGAATCGGCGAGGAACCGGAGACGGAACCGGACCAGGAGGAGACCGCCGCCCTGCTGCTCCGCCTCATGCACCGGATGCCGGCAGGGTTCCGGACCGTATTGAACCTGTACGTCCTGGAGGGGTTCAGTCACCAGGAAATTGCCGATGCGCTCGACATCAGCGTAGGGACTTCCAAGTCCCAACTGAACCGGGCCAAGGCTTATCTGAAGAATTTGCTGGCGCGTCAACTGGCCAGTTGACACAACGCCCGGCTGCACCAACAATTTGACGACATGGCAGCACATCTACCAGAAGACAACCTGGAAGGGTTCCTCAAGAAATCCTTCGAAGGGTATCGCGAAGACCCCCCGGACGAACTATGGGCCTCCATCGAGGCGGGATTACCGGATCCGGTGAGGCCCGTCAATTCGTTCAAGACACCTTTCCGATTTGCCGCGGCCGCCGCCGCCGTGCTCTTGGTCCTGTTGGTGGCGCAACAGCTCCGCCACGTCCGCCAGGAAGCTTCGTGGCTTTCGGGCTCCGGTTCCGCCCCGACCTATTCCGCTGATGCACCGGCCCATACACCGAGCCGGAAAGGAGCCCTGCCTACCCTTGCCGATGCCCCGATACCCGGTTCGGCAGCGCCGACCGCCCCCCCATCCGAGCCGGCCAAAACAGATACCGCCCCAGCCCGGCAGGCAGGCCGGCCACAGCCGAAAGATCCGCCAATGACGGTATCCGGCTCCGGACCAGCCCGACAGGCTCCCCATACGGTACCACCGGACGGCGGGGAAATCCCACCGACCCGACAAGCGGACCATCCACAGGAATCTGTCGCCGAGGTCCATGACATCCCCGATTTACCCGCGGTCGCACCGACCCCGGCCCGGATGATACCGGCGAGCCTTGCCTCCCTGGCCATCCGACCTTGTGCCTCCCGCTTCCCCGAAGCGACCCTTTGGCTTCCTGCCGGTGGCATCCGACCGATTCCGACTCCGAAGGGCACCATAGGCTGGCAGACGGCATTGCTGTCGGCATCCGAACAAATCAGGAAGGTATTCCCGGCACGTATACCGCCGATTCCCGGACAAGCGGGCAAGATTTTCAACGACAACCGGGCCGCCACCGGAACCCAGCTCGCCACGGGCCTGACCCTGACCCTTCCGATCCATCGCCGGGTATCCTTCGGGAGCGGCCTGCTGTACCGCCGGACCGACATCCGGTCCACCCACCAGGCCATTTTCCGGTTCCAGGACCGTACGCCGCCCGGCGGCAGCGGACACAACACACAGGAACATGTTTTTACCTATGACCTGAATACCGCCACGGGGGCACTGGAGATGGACGTCCGCGTGTCCGCCGAAGATGCCATCGCCGATATCCCGGAAGACGAGGAACTCAAATTGCAGGTGGTCACCCACCGGCAAGACCGACATCTCAGCATTCCCCTGCTTCTTCGGTACGGCCGTCCCTTCGGCCGGATGGAATGGTCGGCCACCGCAGGCGTCCTGCTGAACTCCCGGTTGTCGTCGGATTACGGGTCACCGGAAATCACCTCCGACAATCCGCGGTTCAAAGCCCGCGCAGGCAAGGTTCTACCGAACAAATACGACCACCGGAAATCCCTGACGACCCATTATTACCTGGCGACGGGCGTGACCTTCCGAATGGGCCGCACCCTTTCCCTCGCGGTCGAACCTATCCTTGTCGGCAGCATCGGCAACCAACAACGTGCGCCGTTCATCGAAGCCACGACCTTCCAGGCGGGACTCAGCACAGGATTGCAATATGCTTTCTGACAACCGGTTCGAATAATAATCGGCCGGGCATGCAACCCTATTAAGAAAACGGTACCTAAGTATACAACGACCTGACAGTGCACGGTTACCGGTCGCCCCCCTGAAACCAACCAAGTTTCCAAATCGACTTGCAAACCAATTTCATCACCAAATCCTTCGCCTTATGAAAAACTTGTTTTTTGCCATCCTTCTCCTTCCGATGGCGCTTTTCCTCGGTTCTTGCCAGCAGGACGGCGTCCTGCCGACCTCGGATGACCTGATCCAAACCATTTCGCAATCCGGCACCAAACAGCTCCTGACGGCCGATGCGGTACCCGCCGACATCACCACCTACGTGACCCGCAATTTCGACCCCATTTCCATGGAAGCCGCCTGGGTCGTGGAAAAATCAGGCTATGAGGTAGCCCTGGAAGACGGCCACCTCCTGTACTTCAACGCCCGTCGCCGGTTCATCGGCCAAAACGACGGATCCCGCCACGAAAGAGGCGCCCGCCGCTGCATGTACGGCGAGGAAGTGACGGCGGACGACCTGCCTGTCGCCGCCCAGGACTATATCGCGGACAACTATCCCGACCTGACCATTGTCTATGTGACCGTCAAACCCCTCGGCGCCTTTGGTGTCAAGCTTTCCGACGGCCAGGTGTTGCTCTTCGACGCCACAGGCGAGTTCGTCCGGGAATGTGGAAAGCCGGCCGGACCCGGTGGTCCGATGGGGCCCGGCGGCGGCCACCCCTGCGCCTGCATGCACGGTGACACCGTGGAAATTTCCGTCCTGCCGGCCGCCGTCACCGATTATATCACGGTCAACTATCCGGATGAGACCATCCAGACGGCCGTGCTCAAGGCCAGCGGCAAATTCGCCGTGGAGCTGAGCGAAGGAACCGTCCTGTTGTTCGATGCGGACGGCAACTATCTAAAGGATTGCGGCGTGGTGGATCCCAATGCCGGCGGCTACGGGCCCTGGAACCCGCCGCACGGTCCCGGTCACGGCCCGGGAGGTCCCGGCCACCACCATGGCTTCGGCGGCACCCAGGTCGGACTCGACGACCTACCGGCCGCCGCCCAGGACTACCTGTCGGAAAACTACCCGGGAGCATCCATCCAACGGGGTGTACAGAAACCAAATGGCTTTTACGTCATCAAACTTGACAACGGAATCTTCCTGCTGTTCGATGGGGATGGAAACATGCTGTTCGACAGCGGCAATTGATCCGCTTTCTCTTTTTTCGGGCCAACGGCCCACATCAAAGTAGCGTAGTACCTGATCCGGAAAGGGTCGCACCCCACAGGTGCGACCCTTCTTTCTTTTGTACCGGAAGCCCGGTATTTTCTCCTTATCTTCGCATGGGAAAGGCGGCTTATCGCCACCTTTCCCATCCGCAATCCCTCCTGTATCCGAACCACCGACTCATGCAAATGCCGGCCACCATCATCCGGGGGAACGAGGTTCCGCCCTATTATTTCCAAGAACGCTGCTATGTCCGCGAAATCCTGAATACACCCGCCGTACAAGGAATATCCATCGCCCATATCACGGTCAGCCCGGGGGAAACCACCGCCTGGCATATCCTCGAAGAATCCGACGAGCAGTACTACATCCTGTCCGGCAGCGGTGAGATGGAAACCGACGGCCAAGGCCTGGGTGGCGTATCGGCCGGCGACCTGGTCCACCTGCCGGCCGGTACCCGGCAACGGATCCGTAACCAAGGAGAGACCGCGCTGGTCTTCCTGAGCATCTGTACACCCCGTTTTGTTCCGGCGCAATATCGGCACCTGGAATGAAACCGGCCGGAACGAGACGGCCGTCCGGTAATCCGGCCCGTCCGATCCGACCGCATAGCCGGAAGTCTGCCGTTGGAATGCCCCGCCGGCGCAATCCATGCCGTCACATGCCCGTCGCACTTCGACGCCCGGTCCACAGCCCAGCACCGGGCGGTGCAACCACGGAACGGTCAGCGGGCGCACGGAAGACAGGCCATGTACCTGCCCGACGGGGGCGGGCCGGTGCAGGCGCAAATTCGGGAATGACCTCGGGTGATACCCCGAAGCGGACAATTTGTATGGAGACCGGGCAAAGCCGGCCTCATTGGGAACCTCAACCTGTGAACCATGAAAAAATCGATCTTTATCCTGTTTTTGTTTACCCTGCCGCAGTCGGGCAAGCTGTCGGCCCAGGTGAAATACGAACGGGAAAGCCGGATGAGACCGCAAGACGTACCATCGGAGGCCCGGTCCTTCTTGGCTTCCATCGAAACCGACCACAAGATCCGATGGTATCGGGAGGAAAAATGGGAGGGCGCCAGCATCGAGGCGAAGTTCCGGTATGCCGGTGCCGATTACAGTGTGGAGTTCGATACCACGGGCATGGTGGAGGACGTGGAACGGACCATCCGATGGAAGGACCTGCCCTTGCCTGTCAGCCGATCCATATCGGACCGGCTTGACAAGGATTGCCGGCGGTACAAGGTCGTGAAAATCCAAAGGCAATATACGGGAATGAACCCCGAGGCCTTTTCCATCCGGGATGCGGACAACAACGCTTCATTAGTCATCCGGTACGAGCTGGTGGTCCGGTGCAAGCGGGACCATGCCGGCCTGTACGAATACCTTTTCGACCGGACAGGGGAGCTGGTCACCGTTTCCCAAATCGTTTTCAGAAACAGCAGCCATCTTGAATACTGAAATCACATCGCTCACCCTGGGGATCCTATTACTGTCGTGCGGCAGTATGATCGGCCAGCGCAGTTATCAGGTCGGGGGACTGCCCTCCCTGAACGTGAACGGCAGGTTGAATACCGTGTGGTCGCTCAACTTCAAGCTGGAATCCCGGCAACTGTTCCGGAGCAGTGCGTCCGACGGGGCGGACAGGACGGCGTACAAGTATATACTGACGGATTTCTCACTCTTGGCGGCCCGACGGGCGGGATTGGACGGGCGGGTTGCCGGTGGATACCTGCTTCGGTGGGAAGCCGACGGATTATCCCACCGATTCATCCAGCAATACACCCTGGTGCAACGTTTGCGCAGATTCCGATTGGCGCACCGGATGTCCGGCGACCAGACGTTTTCCGAAAGGGAAGCACCGGAATACAGGATCCGGTACCGCATCACCGCCGAATTGCCGCTGTACGGATCGAATGTGGACCCGGGGGAACCGTACCTGAAAATTGCCCATGAGCAACTGGGAAGCCGGCAATCCGGTGAATCGGGCTGGGAGGCGCGGTGGCTGCCTTTGCTCGGCTTTGCGGGGAACGAAAATTTCAACTTGGAGACAGGGCTGGACTACCGGGTCAGTCCGCTTGTGGGGCCTGACAAACGGTCCCGCTACTGGATGGTGTTGAACCTTTTCCTTTCGGTAGGCGGAAAACGCGGGAAAACTGCCGGATAGTTTCCGGCGGCGGGAAATACCGCACCTCCCGCGGAACCAGGCATTCGGCGAGCGGCAACATCATCCCGGACCGGCATGACGCCCGCAGCACCGGCGCATGGTCGTCATCGCACACCGGCGACCAGTCGGCCGACATACGCCACGGCCGCTTGGCCGATGGTCGTGCAAGGGACTTTCACATTGACCACGGAATCCGAGAAATGCACACCGGCCCAAAGCCGGGTCATCCCGCATATTTCCGCAAACTGGTCCCAGGTTTCGAACGTGTAGCGGAAGTTTTCCGAGGGCACCAGGCCAGGTTCCACGAAGGAACTGCCCGCCGCGAAATCCACCGTCCATCCTAATCGGGGGTCGTCCACCCGCTCCTTGACCGCGGTCGCATGGGCGACGCACAAACAAGCGGAAGCGGAGGGGTATTCCGGATGGTCGGCCACCGGGAGGTAGCTGGTCCAGTTGTCCGCCGGAATGCGTCCAGTCCCCATTCCCGGGCCGGCCCAGGCGTCCACCTCCCGGCTCCCGTAGAGGTAAGCGATGGCCGTGAAGGGCCGGACGGCGTCAAATTGCCGTTTCTTGGCCCAGACCCATATGCCGGCATCGAAGATGGCCACCTCCTGGGTGAAGAACAAGTGGACGAAATCCATCAAGTGGAGTTGCTTCTGCTGGGCGGCGACGACCGTGGATACCGGCAGGGAAAACAATTTGTTCTCGAAAAACTCCGCCAGCATCTTCTGTTGGTCGGTCAGCTGCCGGCTTCGCTCGAGTACTTCGTCCGCCTGCTGCCGGTATTCCTCCCGGTTATGGACATCACTCTTCCCCGGAGCCGGTAAAGGCAGGTCGAGGGACCACAGGTCCGTATACGGTTTCACTTTCCCATACTGGGGTGTCACAAACACCTGGGCACTGTATTTTCCCGTCCCTACCCGCTCCAGCGCGGGTTGCCATCTGCTCGGATCCGCGAGTTCATAAGGCGTGTTGACCGGTGCATAGCCCGTGTAATCACTGCAGGGAAGAACGTTTACCTTCCGTCCGCCTTCCGTCCCATCCTGGTTCATACCGTCGCGAAGCCTTCCGGTCCAAACCGCCCTGCCCGCCGTTGTACCGACGGCCAATGCGGCGGTGACATCCCGTTCCCCCGCCGCATCCACCACGGTTCGCAACATATTTTCCCATCGGTCCGCATAAGTGGGAAAACAGGCGTCCAACACCACCTTGGAGGCGGCGGTGAGGGCCACATTCAGCAGGGTATTATCCGAGGGATCATACACCGCTTGCCGCGCCTGTTGACTGTAGACAGCCAGGGCGGTCGGGTGATATGGGGCTACTGCATCAAACCAGGAGTTGACAATCAGCGTCGTGTACCGAATCAAAATGGATGGGTCTCCGCCATGCTTGGTTACCGCCTCGAAGAAGACCGGATCTACCGCCGGGATGACCACCTGGATGGCGGCGTTTCCCGTCCTCCCTTCGAAAGCCCCCCCGGCCGGTTGGGCATGCAGGGCGAAGGCCAGCCACAAATGGATTGAGCAAAGTCCGAGAAATCGAGGATTCATGCGCACGTTTTTTGATTGATGCCGTTGGCAAGATTTCTTGACCTCCGTCCGACTTTCCGGCGTGTACGCAACCGAAGAACCTAACGCGTACGCAATTACCGGATCAATATGGGAGGCCGAGGCCGGGATACATGGGATACAGGCCAAAGATAACGCCAATAAATCGGATGGCCGGCAAACCGGACGGCATGGAAGGGGCGCGGCGGGAAGGAAAGCGGGGCGGCCTGGGTGGCAAGCGGGGCGGCCTTGGCCTTGGAAGGCATCGAATCGAACGAAAAATACTTATCATTGCATAAGCAAATCCACCGGGGGAACCTTCGTTTCTTCCCCGGATACCCGCACATCCAAACGCAAAAGGCCATGCCCGTTCCGAGTCATCATTTTCCATCACGGCCGCCGACCTGGCTGCTTTCCGTCTTTTTTCCCTTTCTCACCCTGTCCGCCCAGCCGACGATCCCGGAAGCGGGGCGACTCAGCGGCTACCTTGACGAAGGGAACCGGATGCTCTTCGTGTTCGACCCGGGCTTGTACGGGGTCCGGCCGGAAAAGGTGGTGGTGACCGGTGTTTTCCGACAATGGGACCAGGGGATGGATGTGCCGGAATGGACCCTTCATCCGTCCGGTGACCTGTGGCTCCTCCCGGTCGACAACCCGGGTTATTCCGTCGTTCGACCCCAAGCCACCTTCAAGTTCCGGATTGACGACGGCACCTGGATGGACCCGCCGGACACGGCACCGAACCGGAAGGGTGGCGACCTGGTTTTCCTGCACGATGTGATTGTGCCCGCAATGGAAGCGACCCTGTCGGGGGATAACCTGGTGCAGGTAACGGTGGTGCCGGACCGTCCCCTTCGGCCGGAGGACTACCGGCTGACGGATGCCGCCGGCAGGGAACTCCCTATTGCCGCCGTCCTGCCGATGGAAGCCCATACCGCCCTGGTGAAGCCGGCCGTTCCCCTTGACCGGCGGCGGGTTCATTTCATGGAGGTACCGGCGCTGGGCCTCCGCAGTGCCTGCACCTACGACGGATGGTTCCGGCATACCTTCTCCGCCAAGGAACTCGGTGCGAACATATCCGGTGACACGACCACCATCCGGCTCTTCGCCCCGCGCGCGGATACCGTCCGTGTATACCTGTACCGCGGACGCAAGGACCCGCAGCCCTATCGGACCACCGACCTGCAGGTCGACGGGGACGGTGTGTGGGAAATCGTTTTCCCGGAAGACCTCCACGGGGTTTATTACGACTTCACCATCCACGGGCCGGACGAACCCGGTAATCATTTCTATGCCACCGACCGGGTACATATCAACGACCCCTACGCCCGGGTGAGCGACGACACCTGGGGCAAGGCCCGGATCTGGCGGAAAACCACGCCGGCGACGCCTCTGGCCGACGGCATTCCCCGGATGGAGGACGTCATCGCCTACGAGGTACATGTACAGGATTTTACCGACCGGCTACCGCTGGATTCCAACCTGCTGGGGACCTTCGAGGCGATGACCGTCGGCGACCTGCGGAACAAGCGCGGCGCGCCCATCGGTTTCGACTACCTGACCGGGCTCGGCATCAACGTCGTCCACCTGCTGCCGGTGCAGGAGTACCTCCATTTCCCGGACGAGGACTGGCGGGCCTCCTTTTCGGACGACCCCTACATGATCGGGCAGGGCATTAGTCGGGAGAACTACCAATGGGGGTACCGGACCACCTTCGCCATGGCCCTGGAATCCCGTTACCGGGCGAAGGACAAGGAGCCCGGCGAAGAACGGGATGCTTTCCGAAATATGGTCCAGGCCTTCCACGACAAGGGCATCGCCGTCATCGTCGACATCGTACCCAACCATACCGGCGAGAACATGGACGGCAACTTTTTCCTTTTCAACTTCAACGCCATCGACCAGCCGTACTATTACCGGACCAAGGATTTCAAGCACATCGGGGCTTATGGCAATGAGGTCAAGACCGAGGAGCGGCCGATGGTCCAGCGATGGATCATCGACCAATGCCTCTCCCTGATCCGGGAATTCGGCATCGACGGGTTCCGGATCGACCTGGCGGGCCAAATTGACGAGCAGACCCTGCGTGCACTCCGGCAAGCGATCGGCCCCGACAAGATCTTGTACGGGGAGGCCTGGATCGGCTCCAACGACCCCGCCTTCGAAGCCAATCCGGACTGGGACTGGTACAAGGAAGACGCGCCGATCACCTTTTTCCAGGATGACAGCCGCAATGCGTTCAAGGGACCGGTGTTCGAGCTCAAGGAAAAGTTTCGGGACCGGGGATGGCCGGGCGGAAAATTCGACGAGCGGGAAAACGTCCGGAAAGGTTTGTCCAACACCTTTCCCACCGACCGGACCCCCCTCAGCGGTATCGACTACCTGGACATCCACGACAATTTCACCCTGGCGGACCAATTCGCCGCCGAAGGATTCGACGGCCGCCTGGCCGTCGACCAGGATGCCTACAAGATAGCGGCCACCTTGCTGTACACCACCCTCGGTCCGATCGTGACCCATGGGGGGTCGGAAATCATGCGCAGCAAGGCACATGCCCCGCTCGGGGAAGTGGTCAAGGAAACCAAGGCCGGCTACAGGATTTACCTGCACGGCTACCGCGACACCTACAACCATCGGGCCGCCAACCAGTTCCTGTGGGAGACGGTCGGACAGCGGCCTACCCGCCAAAACCGGAACGACTATGCAAACATGCTCGCCTTCTGGCGGGGACTGAACGAGTTCCGCCGCAGCCGGCATGGTGAAGTCTTCCGGGTGGCGGAACCGGTACCGGAAGGGTATTACCGGTGGATCCTGCCCCCGGAGGAAGGCATGCTCGGGTACTTCGTGGACGAGCGGGTACTGGTATTGCTGAATGCGGAGGAAAAGGTCAATTACTTCAATGATATCCGGCTACCGCCCGGTAATTGGCGGTTGATCGCCAATTCCGACGCCGTCGATATTCGGGAAGGGGTACGGGACCGGCGCGAGCTGATGAACCTGCCCGGCGGGATATCGGTTGCGGTCCGGATGGAACCGAGCTCCCTGTTCATCTGGGTATTGGAAACGGAATAAGCCGTGAAAGCGGCTTTTCGCCGCCCTGCATAAGACAAACACCAAGGGCATGCCATGAAACCTTCCACGATGCATCGGATTGTCCGGCCCCTCCTCCGGGTGTGCGGTGGGATGCTGCTTGTCGCCCAGGTAGCGGGGCAAACGGTCTTGCCCACGCCGGATGGCGTGGGGAAAGCCGCGGTGGTCGTCCTGGGAACCGTCCAGGATGCAGGTTCCCCGCATATCGGTTGCCGGAAAGCATGTTGCGAACGCTTGCACCGGGAACCGGATCCTTCCCGGAAGGTCGTTTGCCTGGGCATCATCGATCCCTTGGCGCAAAAAAAATACCTGGTCGAAGCCACACCCGACCTCCCCCAACAGCTCCGGTGGCTGGGGCGGCAGGACTGGGAAAGTGAACACGACACGCCGGATGCGATATTCCTGACCCATGGGCACATCGGCCATTACAGCGGCCTGATGTACCTGGGGAAGGAGGCGCTCGGCGCCAGCTCCGTCCCGGTCCATGTGATGCCGCGTATGCGACAATTCCTGACGGAGAACGGCCCCTGGAGCCAACTGGTCCGGGACAGCCGGATTACGCTCCGGCCCATGGAGGCGGACCGACCGGTGGAATTGTCCGAACGGTTGTCGGTTGTCCCCTTCCTGGTGCCGCACCGGGACGAGTACTCCGAAACGGTCGGTTTCCGGATTGTCGGACCAAAACGGACCATTCTATTCATTCCGGATATCGACAAATGGAACCGTTGGGAGATTTCCCTGGAAGAAGCCTTGGCGGAGGTTGACCTCGCATTGGTGGACGCCACCTTTTTCGACGGGTCGGAATTGCCCCACCGCGACATGTCGGAGATTCCCCACCCATTTGTTGTGGAGACCATGCAATACTTGGCGGACTTACCGCTTTCGGAACGTCAAAAGGTCGTTTTCCTACACTTGAACCATACCAATCCCCTGCTCAACCGGAACAGCCCGGCCTATCGGACGGTCTCGGATGCCGGGTTCCGGATTGCACAACTATTCGACCGGTATGAGCTGGAATGAAAAGATTCCCGGCCGATGGAAATGGACCGACCGGCAGGTCCGGTCCCTCGGCGCCGCCCTGGTGCTGACCTCCGGCATGGCCTACCTCCGTTGGGGGGGAGGAAGCCAATCGGCTTTCTTGTTCGAAATGGAAGGAACGATATTGGAAAAACTGACGACCGCCCCCCAGTCGGTCCTGCACCCTTTCGTAATCTTACCATTGTCGGGACAATTGTTACTCATCGGGAACACCTTGCTCCCGCGGCCACGACCCGGCATCCTGTTGGCCGGCATGGCATTGCTGGGCAGCCTCCTTTCCTTTATTCTTTTTGCCGGCATCCTGGGACAAGACCCCGCTGTAGCAGGATCCTGCATTCCTTTCCTGACGGTGGCTGTATGGGGGTGGCGTGTCGGACGGCGACAGGGGCATACCGCCTGACCCTTTCCGCCGCAACCTGCCGGCTATGCCCGGCGGGAACCGGGTAAGGATATAGCTGCCATTCCCGCAGAACCTGGCCGCATGTAACAAAAGTCATTTTACGTAAGTTGCAAAACACCCACCTTTACGCAAAAGCGGCACGTCCCGGAGAATTCCGGATAATTCGGGTTTCCGTGAGCCCGGTGGAACCGGAGCGGGTCGGTGCGGTACAAATTCACCCGTTAAACATCCATAAAATGATGCGAAACATAGGAACCACAGACCGTATCATCCGGCTTGCCACGGCGGCTGTCCTGGCTGGATTGTATGCTACAGGAATCATCTCCGGAACGACCGCCGTCATCCTGTTGGCCTTGGCGGCGGTATTCGTCCTGACCAGCCTTTCCGGAATTTGCCCGCTGTACCTGCTATTCGGCATACGGACGCGGCCGCGGGACTGATCCGGCACGGGGCGACGGCGGACAAGCGCCGGCCGGCAAAAGGACAGGATGACGGACGGGCCGTTGCCACCCCTCCGCGCCGATTATTTCATCACCAGACAAATGAATCGACCATGCGAGAAAGAATGTTGACCGGGTGGACCTATACCCGGGTTATTTACCTGCTGATAGGGATGTTGATCTCCGTACAATCCGGGTTGGACAAGCAGTGGGTCGGTGTGGCCTTCGGCATGTATTTCGCCGCGATGGGATTGTTCGCCTTCGGCTGTGCGGCGGGAAACTGCGCGGGAGGAAGTTGCCGGACGGACCACACCGAAGGACAGGAAACGACGACCTCCCGATCCTGACCGGATGGCCGTAAGGCCCATCGGATCAGGAGCCGCCTGCCGACAAATGGCCGAGGCCCTTCGGGTGTACCCGAAAGGCCTCGGCTTTTTTCTTCGTTTTGCAGGAAACGGAAAGGTCCGCCAGGACAAGCCTCGCAACAAGCAAGGGCATGGGCAACAGGAATCGTCCGGAACGAAGGTGCCTATTGCTGGAATACCCGGACATAATCCACCCACATCCGTTGGGGGAACACGGTGGAGGCGTCCGGATAGCCGGGCCAGTTGCCGCCGACAGCAATATTGAAAAGGAGGAAATACGGGTGATGGAATTCAGAAAGACCCGGCGGGGTAATGTCGACGGTATTGTAGGGCACGTCATCGAGGAGCCAGCGGATTTGCTTATCGTCCCAGATGATGGAGAAGACGTGGTATTCGTCGGCGAAGGTACCGGCGGGCAGGGAGACGGAGTTACCGAAGCTGGCATGCCCGTTTTCGTCCCAATGGACCGTACCGTGCAGTTTGGCCGGTTCGCTGCCGATGATTTCCATGATGTCGATTTCACCGCATTTGGGCCATCCGATTGTCCCTATATTGTATCCGAGCATCCAGAGGGCGGGCCAGATACCCTGTCCGAGGGGTAATTTGGCGCGGATATCGATCCTACCGTACTGGAACTCCTGCAGCCCTTGGGTTTTCATGCGGGCGGAAGTGTAATCCGCCCCTCCGAAGCTTTCCTTACGCGCTTCGATGACCAGTTTGCCATCGGAGAGATAGGCGTTTTCCGGACGGTCCGTGTAATATTGCCATTCATTGTTTCCCCAGCCGCTGTTGCCGATGTCGTAGGTCCAGTGGGTGGGATCGATGGCATCCCCATCGAACTCGTCCTGCCAGACCAAGGTGTAGCCCGCATAACTGGCCGGGGTGACATAGCCCTCGTTACCACCGGGGAGGAAGGTATCATCGTTGCGGATGGTACCCCGGGCGGAAGTCAGAAGCAATTGCGCACCTTGTGGGTTGGAAAGCAACAAGTCGAACTCCTCATCCCCTTCCTTGAGTGTATCGCCGAGAATACTGACCTCAACCGTGCGTTCGCGGATACCGGGATCGAAAGTGAGTGTGCCGGAAGCCGCCAGATAATCTTCCCCGGCCAGGGCGGATCCGTCGCGGGTGGTATAGTCGACGGTGATGGGCTGGCTGCCTGGCTGGGACAAGGTGGCCTTGAATTCGAAGGTAGCCGGAGTATTCCCTTCGAACTTGCTCACTCCGTTCAGGGTGAGCGAGGGGAGCGGCGGGAGGTCGTCCCCCCCGGTCTTGCTGCCGCAGGCGGCGATGGCCGTCAGCGAGAGGAGCAACAAGGATTTACCGTATCGGATCATCGTGGTAGGTGTTTGGTGGCCGGAGGCGTTCCTGCAATCGGAGGAATCGAAGCGGGCGCGCTTCCGGCGATTGGGTAAAGGTAAGTGGTTTCGGTAGTCCGGTGGGCGGTACGGCCCCTGCAATGGCATTTATCCGACATTTACGGTGCCAGCAAAGTAAAGCGCCAGATACCGGGACCGAAATTGATGCTCAATTCCAACAGGTCACCGGCGGGACCGGACTGCATGCCGGTGATTTCATAGGTGACCCCTTGCTGGGGCTGGTTGACTTCGGCACCGTTGGCCACTTTCGGCAAGCCGATATAGGCACCCAATCCGGACAAGGCCAGTCGGGGCGGGCTACCCGGCAAGAGGACGAAGGCATGCGTCCCCTCGGCCCAGGCGGCTTGGGAAGCGGACAGCTGGGAGGTTTGGATACATTCGAAATTGAAACCCATGTAATCTTCCGCCCACATATCCCCTTTCGGGTCGTAGGTCATGGTTCCGTCCGGGGTGAAGGTCCATTCATCGTCAAAGGCGCAGACCCGCAGGTCTACGTCCGACGCCTGGTTCGCCCACCAGGTCTGGCTGCCATCCGCGGGGCCCACCCAGAGGGCACCGGCGGCCGGATTCAATTTCCAGGTCTTGGCGGAACAATCCGTCAGGAATTCCATAACCGGATCCGTCGCGCAGTCATAAGGCGCATCTTCCGGAACTGTCAGCGTTTGGACGGCGGAAGCAGACCCGCCCCGCGAGAAGGCGGTCAGCCGGATATCGTAAGATCCCTTGACCGGGAAATAAGCCAGGACGGGATCCCCGTCGGCACGGCGACCGTCGAATTCCCAGCTATGCTGGAAGGTACCCGGGGTCGTATTGCGCAGCACATAGGTGTTCGGTTCCCCGGAGGGATCGATGGAAAAGGAGACGATTTCAGGCGGAAGCCCGATATCCGGTTTGCCATCCTGTTGCGGGTCGCAGGCCGAAAGCAGCAGGAGAGGTAGCAGGAAGGAGGAAAGGAGGAAATAATTTTTTTTCATGATTCCGGATTTAGAAGAGGACCGGGAGGGTCCTCAATAACCTTCGTTTTGGCGGAGGGCACCGCGGGACAAATCGATTTCCTGTTGCGGGATGGGGAGATATTCATGTTTGCCGGGAACAAAACCCGGCAAGACATCCGCAGCCTGACCGGTGCGTACCAGGTCCCAGAAGCGGTGACCTTCGGTGGCCAGTTCCAGCCGGCGTTCCCGGTAGATGGCGTTGAGCAGGGCCGCCCCGGAAGTGTTTCCCACATAGGGCTGCAGGCCGGCACGGGTACGTACCCGGTTGAGGTATTGCCGGGCGGTGGCTTCGTCTCCACCCCCCCTGACCAGGCATTCCGCCGCCAGCAGCAAGACATCGGCGAACCGGATGGCCCGGAGGTTCGTACCCCAGGCCAGGGCCGCTTCCCCATCGGTCGCCCTTTCGGATGCCAACGGAGCGTACTTCCGGATGAAATAATCGGTATTCTGGAACCCAGGCGTATAGGTGGCACCCGTTTGGACCTTGAGCTGGTTGCCGTCGATGACGGTGGAGGCCAGGCGGGAGTCGCCCGCCATGAATTCGACCAGGTCCGGGGAGACCGGACAGAAACTCCAGCCCGGGGCAAAAGAGGGGCCCGAATAATCACGCATTCCGAAGAATTGCACATTGTAGTTCCCTTCCGTCGCATTGTTGACCGGACCGGAGAGGAAGCAGCAGCCATAATCACCGGGGCGGTTCGAGGCATATTGGATTTCGAAGACCGATTCCGGTCCGAATTCGTTTTCCTTCCTGAAGACATCGGCGAGCTCCGGCATCAGGAAATACAGGCCGCTGTTGATGACGGCTTCCAGGTAGGTGGCAGCTTCCAGCATCCGACCATTGTCGTTCCGGAAGAGAATGGCTTTACCGAGCAGGGCCAGTGCGGCCCCTTTCGTTGCCCGGCCGAGTTCGGCCGGCGGGACGGTTTCCGGGAGGAAAGGGCTGGATACCGCCTCCGCGAGGTCCCTTTCGATGAAATCGTATACCTCCTCCGGCGAAGCCTGCCGGACATTGAAGATATCATCGGCGCCCAGCGGTTCTTCCAGGAGCGGAACAAATCCGAAGAGCCGCACCAGGTCGAAGTAGAACCAGGCGCGAAGGAAACGGAGTTCCGCAGCCGTCCTGCCGTAAAAAACCGGATTGAGGTCCGGCACCGTCTCCAGTTTTTGAAGCAGGAGGTTGGCCCGGTAGATACCGGCGAAGTATTTCCGCCAGAGGCCTCGTTGCGGGCCATCGAGGGGAGTCACGGAGAAATTGTCCCAAGCCACCCAGCCGGGTTGGTCGGAGGCATCGCTGCCACCGGCGAAGCAATCGTCACCGGCGGCATTCAGCAGACCCAGCAACATGGTCCATCCGTCGGTACCCTCCCAACCGAGCACATCGTAGACCGCCACCAATCCTTGGAACAATTCGGATTCGTTGCGGTAGAAGTTGGATTCCAGGTCTGTCCCGCGCGGGGTAAGCTCCAGGAAGTCCTTGCTGCAGGAAGTCGGCAGCAGCCCCAGGACGAGGACCAGCACAAGCGGGGTGAAGCGATATCGGGTCATAAGTACTTTATTTTAAGATTTTTACCGTTTTCGAAGTTCGCAAACGGAAGAACCAGTCAATTTCCGAAAGAGACATTCAGGCCGAACAAATAGAACCGAGGTTGCGGATAGATTCCCCTGTCTACGCCGGCACCCGCACCGATTTCCGGGTCAAAGCCCTGGTAGCGGGTCAGGGTCAGCAGGTTGTTGGCGGACACATAGACACGGGCGCGGGACATACCGACCTTTTCGGCGGCCTGTTTCGGCAGGTTGTACCCGAGTTGGAGGGTTTTGATGCGGAAGAAATCGCCCCGTTGGACCCAAAAGTCAGAGCTCCGGGTGAGGTTCTGGTTCCCGGTGGCCGGATCGCCGTCATTGAGGTTGAGGCGGGGGAAGAAGTCGGAAGAACCCACTCCGGTCCATCGGTCGATGGCGGCGGCGGTGAAATTGGCCTTGGGCAGGTCGAAACGGCGGGTGGCGTTGTAGACCTCGTTACCGGCCACCCCTTGTCCGAACACCATGAGGTCCCAGCCCCGGTAGCGCAGGGACAAATTCAGGCCGTACGTCCAGTTGGGTGTCGGGTCGCCGATGACCGTGCGGTCATCCGCATCGATCCGGCCGTCGCCATTGACATCGATAAAGCGGATATCACCGGGTCGGGCGTTCGGCTGGAGCGGATTGCCATCGGCATTGGCATGGGCGGCGACCTCCTCCTCGGTTTGGAAGAGTCCGTCCGTCCGGAAACCGAAGAGTGATTCATAGGCGAATCCCTCCAGGGTACGGGTCAATTCGATGCCTTGGGGACCGAAGCGTTGGAGACCGGGCAGGAAGGTCTTGTCTTCCCCCAGGTCCAGGATGGTATTTTGCACATAGGAGAGGTTGCCGGAGAGGTTGGCTTCCCAGCCGTTGCCAAAGCGGGGGTTATAGCGAATTTCCAATTCCCAGCCCTTGTTCTCCAGGCTTGCGATGTTGCCGATGGGGCCGGCGTTCCCCACATAAGCGGGTACTTCCACCCCGAGGAGCATGCCGGTGGTCTGTTTGTTGAAATAATCCACCGTCAGTTCCACCGCCTTGAAGAGTTTTGCATCGAAGCCGATATCGAGCTGGGACGTCTCCTCCCAGCGCAGGTCGGGATTGGCGATGGCATTGGGGCTGACCCCGTTTACCAGGTCGTCGGACAGGCCGAAGGTATAGCTACGTCCGCCGCCGACGGTGGAGACATAGCGGAAATCGCCGATGCGGTCGCTGCCGTTGACCCCATAGGAACCGCGGAATTTCAGGAAGTTGACCACATTGTTGCGGGGGAAGAACGGTTCCTCCGTCAGCACCCAGCCGAGCGACAGGGAGGGGAAGAATCCGAACTTGTTATTGGAACCGAAACGGGAGGAGCCGTCCACCCGCAGGAGGGCCGTCAACAGGTAGCGTGCGTCGAAATTGTAATTGAGGCGACCGAAGTAGCTCGACAAGGTGTTCTGGTATTCATAGCCGAAGAAAGTCTGGCTGGCGGGGTCGGTGGCATAGAGGAGGGAAGCGTCCTCCAGGCGGGAGACGGGAACCCCGAACACGTTGCCGGCTTGGTATTGGCCCGTGGATTTCTTGGCCGTGGTCCCGGCGAGGAGCGTCAGGTGGTGGCGTTCCTTCGTCAGGTCGTAGGTGAGGGTATTCTCCCAGTTCCAGACCAATCCGCGACCGAATCCCCGGTTGTAGGCGGTGGTCAGGGCCAGGTTGGTGGCGTTGAGATAGTGTTCCGGGGTAAAACCCTCGCCGCCGAAGAAAGCCAGGTCGCCGCCGATGGTCGAGCGGAAGCGGAGACCGGAAATGATATCCCATTCCGCGAAGACCGAGCCGACGAACTTATCGGAGTATCCTTGGTTTTGGAGGACTTCCAGGGCCGCTACGGGATTCAGGATTTCGGAAGTGATGATATCCGAGATGCCGAAGACCTGTCCCTGGCTGTTGCGGACCAATCTGTCGGTGTTGTTGGCATAGCGAGGTTCGGCGAGGACATTCGGGTCCTGTTCGATCAGCGGGGTGACCGGATCGAGATTGATGGCGCGTCCGAGCGGGGAGCCGAACTCGGTATTTTCCGCGATGGAGCTGGCCAATACCCGGGTGTAGCCGAAATTGTTACCGATGCGGACCTGGGGGAAGAGGGTATGGGTGGCGTTGAGCCGGGTGGTGAAACGTTGCCAGTAGCTGTCGTTCCCGTTTCCGACGATCCCTTCCTGGGCAAAATACCCGAAGGCGAGATAATAGGTGGAGCGGTCGTTTCCGGCGGCGATGGAGAGTTCGTGGTTCTGCATGGGGGCATTGCGATTGAACACGGCATCCTGCCAATCGGTACCTTTCCCCAAGGCGGCAGGGTCATCGAACGGGAGCGGTTGACCGGCGGCGGCGGCAGCCTCGTTCATCAAGATCCCATATTCCGTGGCATTGAGCAAGGTCAGTTTGCGCCAGGGGTTTTGCGCACCGTAGTAGCCGCTGTAATTGACCTCCATGGCGCCCTTGCGGCCCTGTCTGGTGGTGACGATGATGACACCGTTGGCGGCACGGGCGCCGTAAATGG
This sequence comes from uncultured Saprospiraceae bacterium, assembly GCA_964573725.1. GTDB lineage: Bacteria > Bacteroidota > Bacteroidia > Chitinophagales > Saprospiraceae > UBA6168. The sequence continues at coordinate 55,183 of CAZNLJ010000019.1, read as the reverse complement.
CGGCGGAGGCTGCATCCTTGAGCACTTCCACCGATTCGATGTCGCTTTGGTTGAGGTACTCGATACCCCCTTCGATCGGCACCCCATCGACGACATACAAGGGATTGGCATCCCCGATGGTCGTGGTGCCCCGAATCCGGACGGTAGCACCTGCACCGGGCTGACCGGACGCGGCGGTCACCCGCACCCCGGAGGTACGGCCCTGCAGCGACTGTTCCAGGCGGGTGACCGGCATGTCGCGCAAATCTTCCGCCTTGACTTTTGAAATGGCGCCGGTCACGACGCTTTTTTTCTGAACGCCATAACCGACCACGACCACCTCGTCGAGGAGTTTGGACTGGCTGGACAAGGAGACCTGCAGGTAGCTCCTGCCCTCGACCGGTACTTCCAGGGCCTCATAGCCGGTGTAGCTGACCAACAGCACAGCCTGCGGGTCGTCCAGCAGGATTTCGAACCCGCCATCCAGGTCCGTCACCGTACCGGAATCCGTTCCCTTGACGGCGACGGTGGCGCCGATCAGGGTTTCCTGGCTGTCGGCATCAGCGACCACACCGGTCAGCCGGTGCTGGGCGGCGGCGTATCCTGTCCACAAGAGACAGGCGAACAAAGCGATTAGGCGATTTGACATGTCGGAGAATTAATAGTTGAACGGACCCTTGGAAACGAAGGCCGGCAAGTGACAGCGAGGTCTTCCACCTCCCTTTTCCAGAATGGCGAAGCCGTTCGGGGGCAAGCGAGCCCGGGTGTCGAATTCGTTTGCAAAAGAAAATGGATGCCCATCCAGCAAGGTTTTGTTTCTTGCTGGACGGGCGTCCATGGTTGCCTGCAGGGGGTGCAGGCGGTCAAAGGCTTACTGCTTGATGAAGCGGGCGGCGGCAGCCTTCCCGTCTTGTCGGACCTGCAGGAAATACATACCGGCAGGCAGTTGTGCCGTGCCGATTTCCAGGTTGCCACTGCCGTTGGCCTGCAAGACCTGGAGGGTACGCGCAGTGGCATCCGTCAGTACGACCGTGGCAGGGCCGGCCTGTGGTTGCAGGAGGCGCAGGTTCAGCCGGTCGCGCACGAGTGTCGGGAAGACATCGAACAGGGCGGCGGCCGGTACTTGTTCGAGCGTGTTGGAGAGGCAACCTTCGCAGGTGTTCCACTGGAAGCAAACCTCCTGGTCGCCATCCACGGTGATGACCCGGTTGACGAACTGGCCCGAGGGGTCGGTCACCGTACAGGGATCACCGTCGGCGAACTGTTCGTCCGTCGTCCAGTTGTCGAGCTGGAATTTGTATTCATAGGTACCGGCAGCCAGCGGCAGGGAGACTTCCCAGATGTTGTCGCCATCGCTGTCGGCCAGTGGGTTGGCGTCGCCGGACCAGCCGTTGAAGCTACCGGAGATGAAAGCGGTGGTGAAGGTGCCGGTGTACCCGTTCATATCCACGGCGAACTTGACCGTGCCGCCGCTCCCACCGCCACAGTCCGTGTCGACGGTGCAGAGGCCGAAACAGGTGGCGATGGTCGTATCCTGGGTAACGGGGCCCACCTTGCGGTCGTTGAAGTTGTCGGGATTGGCGCAATCCAGACCGGCGATATTCTCCTTGCAGCTGTAATCCGGGCAGGCACCGTTGGTGAAAGTGTAGAAAGACTGGAAGCCTTTCTGGCGTTCCACGGTGATTTCCCAGACCCCGTCCCCGTTGTCGTCCTTCAAGGGAAAGTCGCCGGGATTACCGAAATTGCCACCGCCGGCGATATAAAGGCCTTCACCGGAGACGGTGATGTGGGAGGAACCGACGGCAAAGGTGATATTGACGGCATCCCCGCAGGCATAACAGCTGTTGAAGCAGACCGTGGGAAGGACCTCGTCACCGGTGACGACAAGCTTGCGGTTGACGAATTGACCGGAGGGATCTACCTGGACACAGGTTTCGAAGCCGTTGAACTGCTCCTGGGCCGTCCAGTTGTCGAGTTGGAACTTATACTCCTGCAGGCCGGTCGGGACATTGGGGATGGTGGCTTCCCAGATACCGTCGGCATCCGCATCGGAGAGCGGGTTGGCGTCACCGGACCAGCCGTTGAACGTGCCGCTGACAAAAACGGTGGTGAAAGAACCGCCGTAACCGTTCATATCCACGGACAGGGTGATGTCGCCGTCAGTGGCGCCCCCGCCGGCGGTGGTCAGCAGGTCATCCCAATAATAGGTCTTGTCTTCCGGGAAGTTGGTTCCGAAATCGAAGAACAAGGTCACGGTGGGATACACATGGCCGACAGCCGGCAGGAAAGGACCCTCCAGGGAAGGAAGGTTGGCATCGACGCAGACCTCCACCCAGGACATGGCCTGGGGCACTTCCACGGTCCGGACCCAGTTGGCGGCGGTAGCGGAGCCTTCCAGTTTGATGCCCACGTTTCCGGTGGCGGGTGCCCATACCTTGAGGCAGACCCTGTTGTCGGTCGTCAGGTCGGCGGGAATCGGCAGGGCGGGATTCGGGAAAGCGCCGGCCCAGACTTCCGAATTGGCCGGTTTGACGTGTTCGGCAACCGTAGCGGAAGTATTGGCACCGGAAGCGTCCGGATTGGCGATGATGTTGTTCACGCTACCGTCGAGGGTACTGCCGAAGTACTGGTAGGTGGTGGAAGTCCCTGCCGTCTCGAAATCGAGCAGCACGGTTTGTGCGGTCAGGCTCCCGGCCAGGAGCAAGGCGGTGAGGTGTAGGATTTGTTTCATGTGAGACAGGTTTGTAACAATTTTAACCGGGTGTCCGAACCACCGCGCCATCCGCCAGGGATGTGGTCGTCCGTAAAACCCGGTGTGCGTGAAAGATTCGAACCGCTTCCGAAGGCAGGAACGGCGGGCGCCGACCGGCTATCCGGACCGATTCGCTTGTCTGCCTGGCCGGCATACCGAACTCACGCCTTCCGGCAGACAATGCAAAATTAACAAGGAAGACACCTTGTGGTTTACCATCCTCACCCCATACCACTACGGCAAGCCCGATAATTGTGCGGCAAACGGTGCCAAAACCGGACTTTTTACTACGGCAATACTACGGCAGCGCAAATATTCCCTACTTTTACCTACGGTCGAATCCACCGTCCGAAGCAAGCATGCCCCACTATTTTCCTTTTGGCGGAACCGTCCGTGCAACCGACATGAAACAACAAGAACCCAACCAGGCGAAGGCCGGTCAGCGACGTCATCGGACGGCCGATCGGGGCTGGTGCATGCTGCTAATATGCTGCTGGGTGGCCGGCCCATGGCTATTGGCCGGTCAGTCCTTCAACCTGGGCACACCACCGGTCCGTAGTTACCCCAAGCAGACCTACCGGGGCGGCACCCAGAACTGGGACCTTGCGCAGGACAAGGACGGACGGCTTTACTTCGCGAACAACGAGGGCTTGCTCGTGTTCGACGGGTACTACTGGCAAAGGTACGCCCTGCCCAATAATACCATCGTGCGGTCCGTCGCCATCGCCGACGATGGCAAGATCTATGTCGGCGGGCAGGGGGAGTTGGGTTATTTCGAGCCCGACCGGCAGGGCGGATTGGTCTTTCGCTCGCTGCTCACCTGCCTGTTACCCGACGAAAGGCACATCGGCGACGTATGGGACGTCCTGGCGGTCCAGGACCGGGTATACTTCCGGGCGGACCGGCAGCTGATGGTTTGGGAGGCGGATTCCATGCGGGTGCCGGTTTCCGGGCAGCCCTTGCTATTCCTGGGAAAGTTCCGCGACCAGGTCCTGTTGCAGGGTGCCGACGGTGGCCTGCAGCTTTCCGACGGCGGGGGCCGTTTCCTGGATTGGAACGGAATCCGGCTACCGTCCGGCTCGACCGTGACGGCCATCCTACCCTACCACCCCGACACCGTGTTGGTCACCACCATGCGGCACGGCATCCACTTCCTCGCTGGAGACAGCCAGGGCGAATGGACGCTTCCACCGGCCGTTGCGGCCCGCGCCAACCGCATATATTGTGCCGGCCTCCTGCAGGACGGCCGGCTGGCGCTCGGCACCTCCCTGGCCGGCTTGTTCGTCCTGGAACGCGACCGGCGCGTATCCCTGCACCTGGACAAGCGAAGCGGGCTCCTCAACAACACGGTCCTCAGCCTGTTTCCGGACCGGCAGGACAATGTTTGGCTCGGCCTGGACAACGGCATCGGGATGGCCGCCCTCGGTTCGGCTTTCCGAACGATCTTCCCCGACGGCCCTTTGCAGGGAACCGGCTATGCGGTCGAAAAAATCGGAGACCAATTGTATTTCGGCACCAACACCGGCTTGTACGCCATCGGATGGAAAAGCTATTACCGTCCGGACGAAAGACTGCAATTCCGCCGGATTCCGGCTTCCGAGGGGCAGGTCTGGAGTTTGGACCGCATCGGGGACAACCTGTATATGGGTCACCACGAAGGCGCCTTCATCCTCCGGGATGGCATCGCCGAGCGACTGGACGGTCCCGGTGGCGTATGGAAGTTCCTACCGATGGGGCCGACAGGCCTGTTGGCGGGTCACTACAACGGCCTCTGTTGGTTCCGCCCGTCTGCGAGCGCTTGGAAAGGGACCGATGCAAGCCGTGCTTTCCGGGAAAGCAGCCGCATCCTGGTCCGGGAAGCAGACCGGCGGGTATGGATGGCCCATCCATACCGCGGTATCTACCGCCTGGAGTTTTCGCCGGACGGCGGTGTGGACTCCATCCGTTTCTATCAAGCTGCGGACGGACTACCGGCGGATTTCAACAACCTGGTATTCGAGGTCGGCGGCGAACCGGTCTTCGCCGGCAACAAAGGCTTGTACCGATATGAGCCGAGCACTGACCGGTTTGTCCCCCACGACCGGTTCCGGGCCTTTTTCCGGGAAGGCGAAAGGGTCAAATACCTTCGGCAGGATGCGGAAGGGAACATCTGGTATGCGGCGGACGAGGAGGTGGGCGTCCTGCAGGTCGAGGAGGATGCCCTGGAGAAGCAGGTCAGGCGGGTACCGATCCCGGAACTGTCCGGCAAGCTGGTCGGTGGTTTCGAGTGCCTGCTCCCGTTGGATCCACACCATGTGCTGATTGCCGGCGAGGAGGGCTTCCTGCATTTCGACCCGGTGGCGTACAGCCGCGCGGATTCTCAGCCGGATATCCGTTTTCACTCCGTCTGGCTGACCCAATCGGTGGATAGCCTGTTGTTCGGCGGTTTCTGGCCGGCGGGAGAAGCCGTCGTCCCGGATTTGTCGGCCGAACAGAACGGGCTGCGCTTCGAATATTCCGCTACCGATTACCTGAGCCTTGACCACATCAGCTATGCACACCGCCTGGAGGGACTGGAGGCCGGCTGGTCGGAATGGTCGGCCATCCCTTCGCTGGTATACAACAACCTCCCACCGGGCCCCTACCGGCTACACCTGAAGGCGCGAAACAGCCGGGGTATCGAAAGTCTGCCGATAACCTATGCATTTGTCATCCGGCCTCCCTGGCATGCCAGTCCCCTTGCCCGCATCACATACGTACTCCTGTTTGTCGGCAGCATAACCCTGTTGCTGCACCGGCAACACCGCCGGTTCCGGGCGGAAAAGGCCGCGCTCCAAAGCAGCCATCGGCAGCGGGAAGCGGAACACCTGCAGTTTGCGGAAGCCACCACCGCCGCCATCAACCGCCTGCAGCGGGAAAAACTCGAGGCGGAAGTGCAGCACCGCAACCAGGAACTCGCCACCACCGCTATGCACCTGGCCCAAAAAAGCGAGATGTTGCAAACCATCCGGACAGCCTTGCGGAAAATCGATGCCTCCGCCGGACAAGCGGAAATCGTCCGTAGGGAAATCCGCCGCATCCTGTCCATGGTAGACCAGGATGCCAGCCTGGAAGCGGATTGGGAAAACTTCTACACCAACTTCGACCGGGTTCACAGCGATTTCCTGCGCCGGCTCGGCGAACAATATCCGCAACTGGGTTCACATGATTTCAAATTGTGCACCTACCTACGCATGAACCTGACCACCAAGGAGATAGCATCCCTGCTCAGCCTGAGCGTCCGCGGGGTGGAAGCCAGCCGCTACCGCTTGCGCAAACGCCTGGGGCTCGATACTTCCGTCAACCTGACGGAGTTCATGATCCGGTTCTGAAGGATTCCGCCACCCATGCTGCAAAGACCGCAGTTGGTCGACACGGTTTTTACCCTTATCTTTGGTCATACCAAAAAACCAACCCACATGCCATCCTCCCCGCACGACGAATTGTTCCGGGCCACCTTTTCAATCCCTTCGGAAGCGGAGGCTTTCCTTCGGAACTGGCTTTCCGCGGATATCAGCAGCCGCTTGGATTTCTCCACCCTCCGCCGGGAACCTGATTCCTTTGTCGACGAGCAGCTCAAAGACCATTTCTCGGACATGGTCTATGCCTGTGATTGGAAAGGCCGCCGCGAGCGGATCAGGATCACCTTCCTCCTGGAGCACAAAAGCTACCTGCCCGGTAACATCCATCTGCAACTGTTGCGATATCTTTCCAACATCTACAACCGGCAGAACGAGAGACACCCCATCCTGGAACCCGTCATTCCCATCGTCATCTATCATGGGGAAAGACCTTGGAGACCAACCCGATTCGCCGACCGCTTCCATTTGCCGGACGCATCGCTCCTCAGGTACCTCCCCGCATTCGATTTCGACCTCATCGACCTCAATCGGGTCGCCGACGACCTTATCATCAAATTCCGCGGGCATCTCCTGCACCGTGTCTTCCTCCTCTTCAAATACCAACGTAAGCCGGCTGGAATCCCTCCCCCACTTTCTGAAAAAATCCTTATTTTTACAGAAACCGAACTGGACCAGGACCAAAAGGTCAACTTCCTTCGTCTGTTGGTCACCTATCTCTTCCTGGCCTTTCCGGCCAAGGCGAAGCGTCTGGTTCTTTCGTTCAAAAACGATTCATCCATGGCATCCGTACTCAAGGGTAGCATCGGCGAACTGCTGATTCGGGAAGCAAGGAAGGAAGCCCTGAAGCAAGGGCTTGAACAAGGGCTCGAACAAGGCCTTGAACAAGGGCTTGAACAAGGGCTTGAACGAGGCCTTGAACAAGGGCTCGAACGAGGCCTTGAACAAGGGGCCCGGAAAGGGCAGATGATTTCCCGGTTCCAGCGGGATATGGATTTGGCCATCCGGCTGTGTGAAATGGGATTCGACGGCGAGTTGATGTCAGATATCACCGGGTTGCCCCTGTCCTTTCTCAAAGAATTCGCCGGCTGTCTCCGTCAGGGGGATCCCAAGGCCCTTTTCAACGCCACGCAAGCTGCCCGCGAATGCCCGGATGCCGAAAGCGCCAGCCTGGTGTTGCGGACGGGGTTGTCGGCTTTCGGCTTGCAGCCGTCGGCCGTAGACCGCTACATCCTGTTCATGGACCAGGAATTGTCCGGCTAAGCCCTCCCGGAACAGGACCGGCGGCAGGTCGCGCCAACGCCCCATCGCCGCGGCAGGGACTTCCCTGCCTTCATTCACTACATCCGGCCTGTCCGGCAAGTCCGTTCCGCCGACACGGCAAATCCGACCCCCGTCCTTTCATTGCACGACCAATGGGCTGGTATGTACCCAGCCGTCCCCTTCGAAACGCACGAAATAGGTCCCTGCGGGAACGCCGTCGACCGCCAATTGCCTGGAATGGGCACCGGCGGACAAATATTCCCGGAACAAGCCCATTACCTTTCTGCCGTCGGCTGTATACAAGTCGGCCCGGAGCCATGTCGATGCGGGCAGTTCGAAGGTAAGCTGTACGGTGGTATCCGCCGGATTGGGCGACAGCATCGGCCGGAAGCCGCCGGGTGCGGCATCCGGAACTTTTGTCGCCGGCGAGAAAGCATCGTTCCCATCCGTGAGCCAATCCAGGGAAACCCTTGCGAAGTACAGCTGGTAGGATTCATATTCGCCGTTTTCGTAGAAGCAGCCGATGGAACCGTCGCCCAGGACAGTCAGGCTGGCGTAACCGGAGGCGCCGGAGTGGAGGACTTTGGAAACGGGCCAGGAATTACCTTCGTCATAGCTCAGGAACAGGGTCAGGTTCCGCCGACTCGTCGGATGGGCCGCAATGGAAAAGAGCAGGCGGCTCTTGTCGAACCCGTCGAGGACCGACGTGTAGCGGATCAAGTCGCCATTGACAAAAGGGTCGACCAGTTCCTCCTGGAAAGTGGGTGACCCCCAGGTTTGGCCGCCGTCCGTGGAGCGGACGATGCGGCGGCGGTCGGGCGTTTGGTTGCGGATATTCATCAGGATATCGCCGTTGTCGAGTTCCACCAGTTTGGCTTCGTCGCCGACGGTGGAGGCGACCTGCGGCTGCCACGACCAGGATTGGCCGCCGTCGTCACTGTATATCATGAAATTGCTGATGGAATTGGCGCTGGTTTCCCAGACACCGACCACACCGGCAATCCGGCCGCTGCGAAGTTGATGGGCCGACCCGGAGGCCAGCCAGGCGGCAGACCAGGAAGGGTCGTAGATTTGGGCCGTGGCATCCTGGGGCGTGCTCCAGGTTTGTCCGTTGTCCTGGCTTCGGCTGACCTGAAAGCGGATCGGGTTGCCAGGCGTCGATTGGAAAAGTCCGACATGCGAGGCGAAAAGGCAGAGCAAGTCACCGGATTGCCGGTCGAGCACCAGGGCCGGGTCACTGGCTCCGGAAGCACCGAAGTCGGCCACCGTGACCGGATCGGACCAGGTCTGTCCCTTATCGGTGCTGCGGCGGACCACAATATCCACATTGTTAGGAAGGTCTCCCGCCTGGTCGACCCGGGCATCGGCAGCCACGACCACGGACTGGTCCGCGGCGGTCTCCACCGCCGGAATCCGGTAATTGGCGACCCCGCCGTCCCCGGCGGAAAAGAGCAGGCGGTGCGCCAGGATCACCAGCCTTCCCGCATTGTCGCCCGAAGGGGCTACCGGCTGCTCCGTCCCCGCGATACGCACCGAAGGGATGGATCCGCGCAGCAGATTCCCTTCGACAGCGTCCGCCGCCAGGTCCGCCGTCACCCAAAAGTAATTGTTCCCCTCCGAAAGGGCTTGGTTGCCCGTAACCGGGAGGATGCCGGCTCCGGGCGGGATGGTCCCGAACAGGACCGCATCGGAAAAGCGGGGACTGGCCCCGGTGAACCAAACCTTGAGCCCCAGGAGGTCGGACAAGTCGCTGGTCCCTGCCAATTCCACCTGCAGTTCGGTCAGGACCAACGGATTTTCCCCGCCTTGGGTCGTCAGATGGACCCCGATGACCCGTTCGTCTGCGGCGCCCCTGCCCACGGGCAGGACGGTCGGCACTTCCGCCGCCCCAAGGAGGGCCATGTCTCCGTTCACCGGCAGGATGTAGGCACCGCCGGACAAGGAACCCGGATGGTTGCCGGTCAGGTCCGGTACGGTATTGCCGGAGGCATTCTCAAAATCCCAGGCGGCCAGCAGACTGGGCTCGTCACCGGTCACCACGGCGGTCTGGTCCGCTTCGATTTCCGCGGCCGACAAAGCGGCCGACCAAATCCGGACGTCATCCAGCCAACCGTCGGTCGGAAAGGACTGGCTGATGTTCCTGCCCAGCAGCAGGGCCGCATCGTTGGCGAAGCTTTGGGTGCCGATGACGGAGGAGGCTTGGGATTTGTCCAGGACGCCATCCACGAATATGGCGGCGGTACCGGCGGCCGCATCGACCCGCATGGCGAGATGATGCCAGTTGCCGTCCGCCACGGGTATCGTCCCGAACGGCGGACCGGCATTCGCATTGGCCACACTGCGGAGGTTCATCCCGTAAGTCCCCCCACCCTGCTGGAGGATCATCTCATACCCGGCGGCATTCCCGGCGGCCCGCTTGCTGACCAAGCGGTGGAAATCCGTAGCACCGTTCGTCTTCATCCACAGGGTAACGGTGAAACTCTCCCCGGCATCGATGTCAAGGTCGCCATGATCGGCCACCGCAAGTTGACCATCCACCCCGTCCAACCGCAGGGCCATTCCGCTTTGTGCCCATACGGCCGTAGCCAGCCAGGCACTGCAAATCATTGTCATTGAGATACGCATAGACTATTTTTTATTTCAAAAAAAGCAAAGGCAGGGGGCCTTCATCGAACCCATTCCCGTATCTGCGCCGACCAGTGCCGGTATCCTTCCCCGTTGAGATGGAGGCCGTCGTTGGTGAAGCGGACATCGAGGTGACCCTTTGCATCGCTGAACGGTGCGAACAGGTCGACGAAGGTCACCTGTCCCCCCGCCATGTCCCGCAAGGCGGTATTGACCGCGTGGATGGCAGCCCGGGACTGCATATGGCCCTGAAATTTGCCGAAAGCAGGATTGACCGGCAGCAGGCTTTGCAGGTAAATCCGGGTGGAAGGGCAGGCGGCAGACAGTTCCTCCACGAGCAGACGGATGTTGCCGGCGACGTAATCGGCACTTCTTCCGCGGGCCAGGTCGTTGATACCGATCATCAGAAAGACCTTTTCCGGTTGGGACCGCACCACCTCGTCGAGCCGGTCGCGGACGCCCTGCACCAGGTCGCCGCTGATGCCGCGGTTTCGGATGTCGGCGTTTTCGAAAAGTTCCGCCCATTCGCAGCCGTCGGTGATGCTGTCTCCGATAAACACCGTACCGCCCGGCCGGGGCGGCAGCTGCCGGAAGTGGGTGGCCCGCTGCCGGTAATAGGTGGAATGGTCGGAGGGGGCGGCGATGAATTCGAGTCCCTCCTTATCCAGCGGAGCGAAGGTGAACATCCAGTTCTGATAACCGGTGGTGGCGGGAATCTTGGCCACGATCCGGTTCCAGCCCCGTTTCAGGGGTACTTTCACCGGGGGGCGGGTCCAGTACAGCTCTTCCTCCCGCCAGGGGATTTCCTGGTCGGCGGGACTTCCCCATCCGTCCGTTTTGGAGGGTTTCCATCCCGGGAATTGCCAGACAGGCGGCGGCAAAGGGTTTCCGTTCACCCAGACCGCTCCGCCGTTGGGGTCCCAACGGCCTTGTTCGGGCGTACCGGTATAAGTCCGGTTGGCGCGCAAAGGGGTTTCGAAGCCGATCCAGGTCTCCACACGGCGGTCCTTGTCGGAAAAAACGTGGGTCACGGCATAGACCGTCCGGCCGGGTTCCGCTTCCGGGAAATAGCCGCCCAGCCGGAACCGGTCCCGGATGACGAGGGTATTGCCACGGGCCGGCAATCCGCGTATCCCGGCGGGAAGGGCCGGGAAAGGGCCGGTACCGACCTGCGAGACCAGGCTGTCGCCATCGGATCCGGAAAAAGGACCGATAAGCCGCCATTCCATATCGCTTTGTTGAAGGTAGGCGAACGGAAGGCCGGACAAGGCACCGTCCCGGTGCTGGCAAAGGTATGCCTCGAAAGCGGCGAAATAACGGGCCGCCTCCGAGTAGCGGGGAGGCAGGGTGGTCAGGAACGGGGTCGGGGCGGATTCCACGTCATCCGTCCAGGTTTTCCAGGCGTAGGTAAGCAGGGACGGATAGACGGGATTGATCCGGAAAGCGTCTGCCGGCAAATCGAGATTGACATCCGGCCACAGGCAGAGGGTACCGCCGACCACCCGGTTGGAGGAGGAGAAGCCGATGGGCTTGAAGAAAAGCCGCAGGACCTGGGTCATGGGTTCCCCGTTGTTGACATAGCTGTTCCAGGAGTCGATTTCCCGGTAGGGACCTGCTTCGAGGTGGCGAGACTGCCAGGTCTGCCGGATGACGCCCGTGTCTGCCGGCAGGCCGGGGTTCCAGATGACCACTTCCCGCCCGTTCCGCCGGCAGATATCCGTCATCCGGCCGATGAAGCCCGCCGGGTCCGGAATCCGGACCTCATCCGATCCCAGGTGGATGGTCGGGCAGTCCTGCCGGGGGATTTCGGAAAAGAACTCGGCCAGGACGGTCTCGAGGATCTCCATGCCCCGTTCGGAATCCATGGTGGTCCCCATGGCCTTGACGAAGGAATCGGAATGTCCGGGCATATCGATTTCGGGAAGGACGGTGATATGGCGGTCACGGGCATAGGTTATGAGCTCCCGTATCTCGTCGTAGGTGTAATACCGGCCCGGGTCGCGGGTAGGTCGGTGATGTTCGGCGGCGGTCAGTTCGGGGAATGCCTTGCTTTCGATCCGCCAGGCGGGGCGGTCGGTCAGGTGCCAATGGAATACATTCATTTTATAGCGGGCCATTACATCCAACAGCTGCTTCAAGGCAGCCAGGGGTTGGTAGTTGCGGCCGACATCCAGCATGAAGCCTCGCCAGGGGAAGGCCGGTGCATCCCGGATGACGCCGACCGGCAGATACAGGCTGTCGGCGGCATTTTGGAACAACTGGCCTAGGGTCTGCAGGGCGTAAAAATGGCCGGCCTCGTCCGCGGATTCGAGCAGGATGCCGTCATCCGTGACAGCGAGCCGGTAGCCCTCCGGCGGCAGGGAATCCGTCGGCGCATGCCGGAGGGGTAAGCCGCGGGCGGCGGACAAGGGGAGTCCGGCGGAAGCGGCCATATCCGCCAGGTGGGCCACCAGATGGGGTGGCCAGCGGTCCATCCCGGACGGTCGCAAGGCCGAGACGGCGACCCGTTCCCCCGTCCAGGTCCATTCCTGCGGAAAGGGGATGAGGTGGGCCGGTGCCGATTCGAGTTGTTCCGCCGTCAGGCGGGTCCGGAAGGGGTGGTCGTCCTGGGCCGCTCCATCCGGGGCCCAGGCCAGGAGGAAGGCCAGGAGGAGCATTCCGGTTCGAATATAGGGTTGGGAGACAAATATTGTAGTGCTCATGATTCGGTCAGGCTGCAGAAGTCAAAAAATCCGAGGGTTTCCAGGTCGCGCGCCAAATCCGCCACCGCTGCGTCCGGCAGTCCTCCTACCGGCGGGCGGAACCAACCGCAATCCACGCCGATGATTTTCATGAAGGCCTTGCCGGCGGCGGTACCACCATATTGTACGAGATAGCCGACCAGGCGCACCGCCAGCTGCTGCCATTGCTCCGCCTGTTGGTTTTCCCCGTTCCGAAAAGCGGCGATGATCTTGTGGTAGAGCGGCGCGGCGTAATTGTAGGTACTGCCGACGGCACCGGTGGCGCCGACGGCCAAACCGGAAAGCAGGGCCTCATCCACCCCCCAGAGGATGTCGTAGCGTTGGTTTCCGTACATCCGACAGGCGTGGAAGTCCATGATGTCCGTCGAGGTGAACTTGATACCGGCCAGGTTGGGAATTACGGGTTCGGCCAGTGCCAGGAAGCGGGCCATGGAAAAATGGCCGCCGGACAAGGCGGGGATATGATAATAGTAAAACGGCAGGTCCGGGGCGGCGGCGGCCACCTCCCGACAGAAATCCACGAGTTTTTCCACCGATTGGGGGCGGAAATAGTAGGGGCAGAGGGCGGAGACGGCATCCATTCCCTGTCCGACGGCATGGCGGGCGAGTGCCTGCATTTCCTTGAGGCAGGTACCGCCGAGCAGGAAGATGGTCTTCAGCCGCTCCCCTTTGGCTTGTCCCCAGGCCTCCATGAGCTGCATTTTCTCCCCAAAGGTCAGCGAGACGCCTTCCCCGGTAGAGCCGCAGATGAAAGCGCCGGCGACCCGGTTGTGGTCATAGAGGCGGGCGAGGGTTTCCACCTGGTGGAGGGCCAGCTCCCCTTGCCCGTCCATCGGGGTAAAGGGGGCGGCGACGAGTCCTTCGATTTTATCCATGGTCATTGGCCGGGTAGGTCCGGCGGCCTTTTTTGTGGGTGACGGATGGCGAAATAGGTGAACTGTTGCTGCCGGGAATCGGTCCGGCCGACCAGCCGGCTGGTGAGGTAGCCGATGATGACAGCGGTGAACATGCCGGTGAAAGCGTAGAGCAGCAGGTGGACGGGGGTATGTTCCTTGATGAGGTATTGGACGATCCCGCTGGCGGCCAGTCCGATGATGGCACCGGTACCGTTGGCGCGCCGGCTGAAGATTCCCAATAGAAAGACGCCCCCCAGGCCGCCGGCGAACAGGCCGACGATCATGTTGAACTGGTCCCACAGCGAGGATACCCCCCAGGTGGCCATAAGCAGGGCCAGGCCGGTGCCGAGGATTCCGGCCACCAGGGTGATGCGGCGGGCCAGGCGCAGGAAGGCGGCTTCCGAGCGGGCAGGCTGCAGGCGACGGTAGAAGTCCGTGGTCACCACCGTGGCAGCGGAATTCATGCTGCTGTCCAGGCTGGACATGGAGGCGGCGAAGATGGCGGCGATGAGCAGCCCCACCACCCCGTCCGGCAGGTTGCTGACGATGTACCAGGGAAAGATGGCATCGGTCGTCGGCAAGGTCGGGTTCAACATGTCCGGATGCACTTTGTAATGGACGAACAACAGGGTGCCCAACGAGAAGAAGATCAAGGTCGCCGGCAAGGTCAGCCAGGCTCCGGTCCGGATACCGTTGGCCGCGCTTCTTTCGTCCTTGGTGGTGAGATACCGTTGGATGACCGTCTGGTCGCTGCCGTATTGGATGATGTTGGACGCAAAGCCCCCCAGCAGGACCACCCACAGGGTAGGCTCGAACAAGTCGGGGGAAAGGTCCAGGAAACGGAGTTTGTCATATTGGTGCAGGATGCCGGCCACGTCGCTGCCTTCCAGGGAAAAGGCCAGCAGGAGGAGGCTCAGGACGGAGCCGCCAAGCAGGACGACGACCTGCAGGACATCCGTCCAGATGACGGCCTCTATCCCGCCCAGGACCGTATACAGGATACTCAGCAAGCCCATGGTCAGGATACAGGCATGCACATCGAAGCCGGTGACGACGGAGAGGGCCAGCGAGGGCAGCAGCAGCACGATCCCCATGCGGCCGACCTGCAACACGAGATACAGGAGGCTCCCGATCAGCCGGGTGGCCAGGTTGAACCGGAGTTCGAGGTATTCGTAGGCGGTCGTCAGGTTGAAGCGCCGGTAGAAGGGCAGGAAATACCGGATGATGAACGGGGACACCAGCAGGATGGTCATCATCAGAAAAAAATACAACCAGTTGGTTGCGAATGTCTTGGATGGAATCGCCATGAACGTGATGGCGCTCAGTTGGGTGCCGAATATGCTCAATCCGGCCGCCCACCAGGGAATTCGGTTCCCGCCCTTGAAGAAGTCGTCCGTCGATTGTTGTCGGCGGGACAGGACAACACCGAGCCAAACCAGGAGCAGCAGGTAGAGCACCAGCACCAGATAGTTCAGCGTGCCGAAGCGGACGGTATCGGTCATGGCACCGCGCAATATGGTGGGGGTCCGGATGCAGGGGCTGACCTCGCCGGTAGGGATGACCAACTGGTCGTCCCAACGCACGGCGGTGGTCGTCACCGGACTGTTCGGGGGCAGCTGGCCGGCCAGCGTCCAGGTATCGGTGATGGCATGGTAAGCCCATATGTCGCGGGAAAACCCGGGATGATTCCGCATCAGGGAATCCCGGTGGCGGACGAGCGACCCGCGCAGCGGTTCGGAGCGGGTGGTATCGATGGATACCGCGAGTTGCTCCAATCGGTTGTGCAGCGGACCGGCTGCGCCGCCCAGGAGGAGCAGGTGGTTAGAACCGGCGGGCAGCATCGTGCCGGCCGCCCGGCGGAAAGGGCCTTCCCCGGTATCCGGCCCTTCATCCACCGGTGTCCAGCCTTGCGTTTCGGGATCGTACGCATAGCCGTCGGCATGGAGGGTACTGATGCCGTTTTTTTCCCGGTACCGTCCTTTCAGGAGGTAGAACCGCTCGCCGGAACCGTTGTGTTGGACGCCGCCGAAAGCATGGGTACGGGCGGGTCCCGGCCAGGGTGGCAAGGCTTCCCAGGTAGCCGAGGGCCCGGATGGATCCAGGCGCCAGAAATATTTGCCGTGGTCGTTTTCGGTACTGCCGGCGACGTAGATATGCCGACCCAACCGGGCACCCGCCAAGTTGGCAAGCGGGACGGGAATCGACGGTAAGGTATCCGTACGCAATACCTGCCGCTGCCGGTCCCAGGACAATCGGAACACTTCGGCATAGGTCCCGGTCCCGTCCTCCCCCCCGATGCAGACCAGTCCGTCCTCGGTGGGGACGCTGAGTCCGTAGCCGATTTTCCGACCGAGTGCATACGGCCCCGCCGTGGACCATTCGTAACGGTCCTTGCCGGTTTTCATAAGGATGTAGATATCGGCGTGGAATACCTTGGTGCCCCCTTCCCAGGCCGGACCGTCGGGAAAATTGGCCCCACCGGCGATGATCAGGGCATCGTTATGGACACCGATGAAAGCGCCGGCCACGCCGGGCTGGCGGTCCGCCCCCGGCGGGGGCGGCATGGCAGGCAATTCCCTCCAATCGAACCGGAGGTCCGGCCCGGAGGCCTGACCCGACAGGTACCGAAGCGGGCCGACCGACAAGAGGAGGATGAAGAATAAGTGTCTCATGCTGCGGTGCGGTGCGGTGCGGGACCCGGATTCCCGGGAAGACCGGCGATTTGTTCGAAGTTGCGCCAGCATTCGTACAAGGCGCGGGGCACATGGAAACATCCCTTCCATTTGCCCCCCTTCAGGGTCAGGAGCGGTTCTCCCTGCCGGTTGAGATAACCGAACCATTCCCCGCCTCCCTCGGGATCGGGGAAATGGGTCCAGGCATAGTCGTGTACCTTCCGATACCAGGCCCATACGTCCGCCCGGCCGGTAAGCAGGTAGGCCCGGGACAGGGCCACCAGGGCCTCCAGGTGTACCCACCATAGTTTTTGGTCCCACTCCAGTTGTTGGGGAGGAGCTCCGAGGGCATCGAGGAAATAAAAGATACCACCATGCGTCTCATCCCAACCATATGCCAGGGTGGAGAGGCAACAATCGGTGGCTTGTCGGACCAGCTCCGGCCGGTCGAGCCGGCGGGCGATGTCCAGGAGGAACCACATGGCCTCGATACCGTGTCCCGGATTGACGAGCCGTCCGTCGAACGTATCGGCGAAGCTACCGTCCGGTGCGACGAATTCCCGCAGGATGCCCCGGTCCGGGTCATAGTGGCGCTCGAAGATGGTCCGGATGCAAGTCTCGTAGCGGTCCAGCACCGCCTCCGCGGGCAGGACCTCCTCCAACTCATAGGTCAGGTAGGCCATCATCATGGGAAGCCCGAAAGCGGACGAGGGCCGGTAAGCGGTGGACTTGTCGAAACGGCCCTTGGGGTTTTCCATCCGGGCCTCGAAACGACGGTAGGCGGCCACAGCGGCGGCGGCGGACGTTTCGCAGTGCGCCGCTTTGGCGTACTCGTGAAATGCGAGTGCGGCGAAACAGTCCGAATAGATGTTATGGGCCTGCGTCAGCGGATGTCCCTCCCGGGTGAAGGAGAAATAATAACTGCCATCCGGATCCTTTCCGCAACGGTGCAGGAAATCGATACCGATACGGGCCGTTTGGAGCCAATCCGCCCTTTTTTCAAACCTGTTGTAAAGCATGGAGAAGGTCCAGGCCTGCCGACCCTGCAACCAGGCGAACTTATCCGTATCGTACACCTTGCCCGTCCGGTCGAGACAGGTGAAGTAGCCACCGTACAAGGGGTCGGGGGAATGCCCTTGCCAAAAGGGGATGACATCCTCAAACAGGTTCCGCCGGTACAATTCGGCATATGTGCTGAAAATTTCCATATCTCGAAGCTTGTGCGTAGCCTTCCTTGCCCGCGAGTGGGAATCGGGGCTGGCAAGACCCGGCCCGGTTCCGAAACTTCGTCAAAGGTGGCCCGCCCGACGGAAAGGAAGCGGGCTGTATCATGTCATTTTGGGGTGCCGATTTTCGAGCGGGATACGGATTGTCTCAAAGAAGCGGCAGGATTGTCTCTTTTGCCACCCTACCGGACAGCCTTCCCACCGGACGGTAAAGTACCCCTTGACGGCGACCCTTGGTTCGATGGGGAAATATACGTTGGGAATTCCAATCCCCTTCCTTCCGCCGGAAGCGGGGCGCTGTTTTTTTTACCGGCCGACGGCATGGCGGGGAAGACCGGATGCGCCTGACCGGCCGGTGTCGGCCGGGAAAGAGACAATCGTGTACCCTCCTTGAGATGATAGGGTTCCATCGAGACGAAAAGCCCTGCACATAGATACAATCCACAGCCCTCCCAACGACCGGCGTGCATCACCTTTGTCCGGCTACCCGGCACCACTAATCATTTCATCAAACAATCAGATTTATGCACATCAAGACTTCAACCACGAACAACAGTCGGCGTGCCCACTGGTGGCTGATATGGGTCCTCCTGCTGTTGGGCAATGTCAGCACCTTCGCCGACAACCGGCCGCAGCCGGCCCTTCTGCCCGTCACCGGGACCGTCACCTCCGCCGCCGACGGCCAACCGCTGATCGGCGTCAGCATTTCCATCCGGGGCACCTCCCTCGGTACCATCACCGACGAAAACGGGCGGTATGCCCTTAACGTCCCGGAGGCCGACGCCGTATTGGTATTTTCCTACATCGGCCACCTGACGCAGGAAATCGCCGTGAACGGCCGGACCCTCATCGATGTGACGCTGTCGGAAGATATCAACCAGATGAAGGAAGTGGTGGTCATCGGTTACGGTACGCAATCCCGTAAATTGCTGACCAGCTCCATCGCTTCCGTGGATGTGACGGAAATCCAGGACCTGCAGATCACCTCGCTCGAGGGGGTCATCCAGGGGCGTGCCGCCGGCGTCAGTGTCCAGACGGTATCCGGACAACCGGGGAGTTCCCCGAGCATCCGCATCCGGGGCGGCTCCTCCCTGCAAGGCAACAACGAGCCGCTTTTCATTATCGACGGGGTGCAGCGCTCCGCCGAAGATTTCAACCCCGAGGATGTGGCTTCCATCGAAATCCTCAAGGATGCCTCCGCCACCGCCATTTACGGCGCGCGTGCATCCAACGGGGTCGTCCTGGTGACCACCCGCTCCGGCAGCGCCGGCAAGGCCAAGTTCAATGCCAGCTACCGCAGTACCTGGTCCTCCCTGCAAAACCGGCTCGACCTCCTCGGCGCCCGGGATTACATCCAGTTGGAGCGCATCGGACTCACCCGTTCCTTCCTCAACGAGAACAGCGCTTTCGGCATCGGAGCCAATGCCACCGGAACCGGCAACGTTCCGGACGGCAACTTCACCCTCCGGGCACTTGCGGCCGGGGAGTCCGTTCCGGCCGGCTACGAATCCATGACCGACCCCGTCACCGGACAAACCCTGATCTTCCAGGATGTCGACTGGCAGGATGTCGCCTACCGCACCACCCGCATCGACAACATCCACCTATCCGTAGACGGCGGCACGGACAAGCTCCACTACTACCTCGGCTCCGCCTACCTCGCCCAGGAGGGGATCGCCAAGAACACCTCCTACAACCGCTTCAGTTTCCAGTCGAACGTGGATTTCCAGATCTCCCGGAAACTCAAGGTAGGCACCAACGTCAACTATACCAACAGCTTCTCCGACCAGCCCTACAGCACCAGCACCTTGTTCGGCCGGGCCGCCAGGCTGGCGCCCACCACGCGCCGCTTCAACGAGGACGGTACCGTCGCACCGGGATCCAGCGCCGGCCTTCCCAACCCGGAATGGTACGCCACCACCTTCCTCAACTCCCAGGACCGCAGCAAGCTCAACCTGGGCGGCACCATCCAGTACAATATCCTGGACAATTTGGTGGCGACCGGTCGGGTCAACTACTTTGTGGAGGAAAGCCTCCGCGAGGCCTTCGTCCGGGCCAACAAGATCACCGCCGCCCGCGACGCTTCCCTCAGCTCCTTCGAAAGCCGCCTTCGTCAGTTCGAGGCCACCTTGCGTTATTTCAAGAGCTTCGGGCAACATAACCTCACCGCCCTGGTGGGTGCCTCGAATCTCAACACCAATTACCTGACGTTCTCCGCATCCGGCCAGGGTGGCCCGACCAACGCCATCCAGACCCTCAACGCTTCCCCCGTCATCAACGGCGCCACCTCCTTCCGTTCCCAGGACCTCCTGATCGGTTATTTCGGACGGGTATCCTATGATTACGACCAACGCTACCTTTTGTCCGCCACCCTGCGCCGCGACGGATCCTCCCGGTTCGGTACCGACAATCGGATCGGCTACTTTCCGAGTGCCTCCTTCGGCTGGCGCATTTCCGAGGAACCGTTCTTCTCGGTGCAGCAGGTGTCGGACCTGAAGTTGCGGGCCAGCTGGGGACAAACCGCCAACAACGACTTCGGCAGCCCCTCCGACCTCAACCGCTTCTTCCTCTCCCAAGGGGTGGTCGACCCCACCCTGACCTACAACGGAAAAGCCGCCGCCCGCACCACCGCCCTCCCGAACCCGAACCTCGGCTGGGAAACCACCACCCAGACGGATTTCGGCATCGACCTCGGCCTGTTCCGCGACCGCCTCATCCTCTCCGCCGACTATTACCGCAAGGTGACCTCCGGCCTGCTCTTCAGCAATCCGCTGCCCAACACCTCCGGTTTCGGCTCCATCACCGAAAATATCGGAAAAGTCGAATTCACCGGCACCGAACTGACGCTCTCCACGGATAATATCCGCGGCGGGGACCTGTCCTGGACCACCGACTTCAATATCTCCTTCACCCGGAACCAGGTACTCGAACTGCCCGACAACGGCCGGGAGAAGAACCGGATCGGCGGCTACGAACGTTCCGACGGATCCGGAATCGGCGGTATCGCGGAAGGAGAGCCCTTGCGCCAAATCGTGGGTTACCAGTTCGTCCAGGTCTATCCGACCACCGCGGAAGCGGAGGCCGACGGCCAGTTCGTCTCCTTTGCCAACGACCGGACGGGCAGCAACGGCATCGACTACCGCAACCGGGTCGGCGGGGACGTCCAGTGGCTGGATGTCAACGGCGACAAGATCATCGACAACGACGACCTGCAGGTGCTCGGCTACGCCACCCCCCATGTCGTCGGCGGCTTCGGCAACACCATCCGCTACAAGGGCCTCGAACTTTATGTCTTCATGGACCTGGGCCTCGGACACCATATCTACAACAGCAACCGGGCCCGGATGAACAGCAACTCCCAAGGGAACATCAACGGTACGGCGGACTTGCTCGACGCCTGGAACCAAGAGGGTGATGTCACGGATATCCCGCGCTTCGTCTTCTTCGATTTCGGAAACGCCCGCAACCACGACGTGGTCGGCTTCGGCAGCACGACCGCCGACGGCGGACTTGCGGAAAGAGCGGCCAGCCACTACACCGAAAAAGGGGACTACCTCGCCCTGCGGACCGTCCGCCTCAGCTACAACCTCCCCGCCGCCCTTACGGAAAAATGGCGGCTCGGCTCCGTCAAGGCCTACCTCCTCGGCCAAAACCTGCACTATTTCACCGGCTACCGCGGCTACAATCCCGAAGTGGGAGCCCTGGACCTGGGGCTGTACCCCTTGTTCAAGAGCTTCTCCTTCGGCCTCAACGTCGGCTTCTGACCCAAGCCGTCCTTTTCACCTAAACCACGACAATCATGAAAAACATAGCATATAGCTTCCTGGTGTGCTCGCTGCTGGGCCTCACCGCCTGCGATGACGACCTCCTGCTGACACCACCCAGCAGCTTGTCCGTCGAAAACTTCTTCCAAACCCCGGAAGACGCCGAAAGCGCCGTCAACGGGATGTATTTCCAACTCCGCAGCATCGCCAACGGGATGTACCTGTACGGCGACTGGCGGGGGGACCACTCCGAACAGACGGACCTCGGTACCGGCTCCGATGTCATGCGCAACACCTTGCGGGATGATACCGGCGGAACCGACTGGAGCGGCTTCTACCGCCTGATCAACGATGCCAACCTCATCCTGCGCCTGGTTCCAGAAATCGAGTTCGTCAATGAGGACCGCAAGAACGACTTACTCGCACAAGCCTATTTCGTCCGCGCCTGGGCTTATTTCCAGGTGGTCCGCATCTGGGGCGACGCCCCGCTCTTGACGGAAGGGTTCCTCTCGCCCGACCAGGAGGGGATCATTCCCCTGCAACGGGATCCGGCCGGCGCCCTGTTTACCCAGGTCAAGGCCGACCTGGATGCTTCCCTCAGCCGGTTTCCCGGCGATGCCATCACCAACCGCTACGCCGCCTCCCGGCCCGCCGCCAACACCCTCAAGGCGGATGTATACCTGTGGACCGCCAAACAGGCGGGCGGTGGCAGCGCCGACCTGAACACGGCCCTCGAGGCCGTCAACCAGGTCGTCGGACACCCCAACCTCCAGCTGCTGCCTTTCAATACCCTGTTCCGCACCACCTCCGCCACCGGTTCCGATATCTTCTCCCTCTTCCGGGACCTGATCGAACCCGGCGGAACACCTTGGTACAGTTCCTACATGTTGCAGATCCAAAACTATGTCTCCATTCCGGAGGAAGCCAAGGAAAGGATTCCCCGCATGGTCTCCGGAGCCCGTTTCTACGCACCCACCCAGGTGCTGGCGGACCAGTTCACCGCCAATGCCGCCCTCGGCAACGGGGAGGAGGACCTCCGCCGGGGCATCACCTACCAGGAATACGATTTCAACGGCGATATCCGCAAGCACCTGGTCAAATTCATCGGCGATCCCGGTATCGAAGCCAACGAATACACGGACGACTACAAGATCTACCGCTATGCCGATGCCCTGCTGATGCGGGCGGAGATCCTCAACGCACTGAACCGCACCGACGAGGCCGTCGCCGACCTCAACCTCAACCGCAACAACGCCGGCATCGGAGATTACGCCGGCGGCACCTCGCAGGCGGAGGTAGACGACGCCATCCTGCTGGAGCGGTCCGTCGAATTCGCCTTCGAAGGGAAACGCTGGTGGGACCTGGTCCGCAACGACAAGGCCTATGCGCTGGTCCCCAACCTTGTCGGCCGGGAAAACGAGCAGCCCATCCTGTGGCCCATATCCCAGAACACCATGGCGCTCAACCCGAACCTGACCCAGACCCCGGGCTACAACTGAGCCGCCGACGCGGCCTGCCAGCTTTTGTTTTTCTGTTTAATACTTACGATGAATCATTGCGAGGGGGACGATGCGCCCCCTCGCTTTTTGACAGGATGTGTATCTTTCCGACCGGTAAACCACCACATCCAACCGTTCGACCATGACCAACTCTTCCTACAGCAGGGTCGCCGGATGGGCGGTCCTATTCCTTGCCACCGGATTCCTCCGCGCCCAGCCCGTCCTCCCGGCATTTTTCAGCGACCACATGGTGCTCCAACGGGACACCCCCATCCCCCTCTCCGGGGCGGCCGCCCCTTTCAGCCGGGTGACCGTGCAGTTCGCCGCAACGGAACAGGCCACCACCGCGGACCGGCAGGGACATTGGTCCCTGCGGCTACCGGCGCTACCGGCCGGCGGCCCCTACGAGCTGACCTGTGCGGCGGATGGGGATACCATCCGGCTGCAAGACATCCTCCTGGGCGATGTCTGGCTTTGCGCCGGCCAATCGAACATGGAATGGCCCCTGGCCAAGACGGCCGAGGCGGCGGAAACACTTCCCCACGCCGGGAACGACCGGATCCGGCTGCTGCACTTCCGCAAACGCCACAGCACCTATGCCGAACCGTACACCGCGGAAGAGCTGGCGGCGTTCACCGCCGGCGATTTTTTCCATCCGCCGGTGTGGCAAGCCTGTACACCGGAATCGGCGGCGGAATTTTCCGGGGTCGGCTTCTTTTTCGGCCGAACCATAGCCGATTCCTTATCCGTGCCGGTCGGCCTGGTCCAGCAGGCCGTCGGCGGCTCCCCGGCCCAAGCGTGGATCTGCCGGGATACCTTGGCGGCCCATCCCGCCTTTCGGGAACTGGTCGCCCCGCCGCCGGGAAAAACCTGGCTCGATGCCGGTTTCCTGCATCCATGGCTGGCCGTCCGCGCCAAGGAGAACTGGGGGGATGCCTATCCCGCTCCGGACGGGACCGTTCCGGGACACCCCTTCGCACCGGGCTACCTGTTCGATGCGGCCGTGCGGCCCCTGGCATCCCTACCTTTCCGCGGCGTCATCTGGTACCAGGGCGAATCCAACGCCACCGATCCGGCTTCCTATCCGGGCTTGATGGAACTGTTGGTCCGGAGCTGGCGGCAGGAACTCGGTGCCGACCTCCCCTTCCTGTTCGTCCAACTGCCGCGTATCGGAAACCGAAGCCAGTGGCCCGCCTTCCGGGCGGCCCAGGAACAAAGCCTGGCGCTGCCCCACACCGGGCGGGTGGTCACCATCGACCTGGGCCATCCGAGCGATGTGCATCCCCGGGAAAAACGGGTGGTCGGAACCCGGCTGGCCCTGCTCGCCCTGCTGCAGGTCTACCACCGGGACCTGCCGGCGGAAAGTCCTTCGGTCGTGTCGGCGGATTGGCCGGCCAACGGGCAGGAACTCGTATTGGCGGTACGGTATGCCTACCGGGGACTGACGACCTCCGACAGCTTGCCCCCACGCGGATTCCGACTGCAGGGTTACACGGCCGACGGCGGGCAGGAAACCATCTGCGAGCCCGTTTCCGTCCGGTTGGAAGGAAATGTCATCCGGCTCGAAATACCCGACGGCCTCCTGCCCGGCACGGTGAAATATGCCTGGGCCCCTTTTCCGGACCACAATGTCATCAACAGTGCCGGCCTCCCGCTCGCCCCCTTTTCCGTCGACATCCGGGGCAACCAGTAGATTATTTTTTGTATTTTGGACCTTCCCGCGGTCGGAAAGAGCCCGCCCGAGCCCGTCCTCCCCGGCAGCGGGCCCCAAGACCAGTTCAAGGAAAAACCAGCGAGGCCCCAAGCCCTTAGCGACAAACGAATGACCCATCGACGAACACTTCGCCGGACCGCAGCCGGCATCGCATGCCTGTTGCTCCTCCTGTCACCGGGGTACAGCCAGGAAGGACCTATCAAATTCGACCGGATGACCAGCCACAACGGGCTGCCGCAGGACCACATCTTTTGTCTCCTGCAGGACCGCCAAGGCTTCCTTTGGTTGGGTATGGAGACCGGATTGGCCCGCTACGACGGCTACACCTTCAAGGTCTACCAACACGACCCGGACAACCCGCACAGCATCAGCAGCAACATCGTCAAGGCCATCCACCAGGACCGACAGGGGCAGCTGTGGATCGGTACCGACGGCGGCGGCATCTGCCGGTTCGACCCGGGTTCCGAGCGCTTCCACGCTTTCCAGCATGACCCGGACGACCCCCAAAGCCTGAGCGGGAACCGCGTCTACTCCATTGCCGGGGATGCAGCCGGCAACATCTGGGCCGCCACCCTCGGCAACGGCCTCAACCGTCTCCATTTCCCGGCCGATACCCCACAGCACCCGCGGATCACCCGCTTTCGACACGACCCTACCGACCCATACAGCATCGGTAGCGACAACATCTGGACCTTGCGGCTCGGTTCCGGCAACCGCCTTTGGATCGGGACCGGAACCGCCGGACTGGATCGGCTCGACCTGCCCAGCCATCCGGATTCCCTGCCCCGTTTCCGGCATTACCGGCACCGGCCCGACCAGGCCAACAGCCTCAGCAACAACTCCGTCAAGGCCATTTTCGAGGATACCGCCGGCAAGCTGTGGGTCGGCACCGAATTCAACGGCCTCAACCGCCTGGATCCCGCCACCGACCTTTTCACCCATTACCTCCACGACAAGCAGCGGCCCGACGGCCTCAGCCATGACCATGTCTCCGATATCCTGGAAGATGACCAGGGCCGCCTTTGGATAGCTACCAACGGCGGCGGCCTAAACCTCCTCGACCGGAAAAGCGGCCGGTTCCGCCACTTCCGCCATAGCGCCGGCGACCCCTTCTCCATCAATGGCAACCTGCTCAACACCTTGTACCAGGACCGGTCGGGTGTCATCTGGATCGGCTTCGTCATCAAAGGATTGAGCTGGATAGACCCCCAAAAGCAGAAAACCCGCCACCACTATCCGATCGAAGGACAAGCGGGCAGCCTGCGCGGGCATCTCGTCAAAGTCATCTACGAGGACCGGAGCGGCTCCATTTGGATCGGCACCTACGGCGGCGGCCTGAGCCGCTTCGACCCCGGCACCGGCACCTTCCGGCATCACCCCGGCAGCAACAATGTCCAAGCCATCCTCGAAGACAAGGCCGGCAGGCTGTGGATCGGCACGGACGGCAACGGCCTGCTGGCCTTCGACCGCCGAAGCCATACGTTCACCGCCTACAACCAATCCCCCTCCGGAAAAACCCGCCTGTCCGGCCACTCCGTCTGGGCCCTTTGCGAAGACATCCGCGGCAACCTGTGGGTGGGGACGGCCGACGGCGGACTCAACTGCCTGGATGCCCGGACCGGGGAATTCCGGCATTTCCCCAGCAACCCCCTCGACCCGCACAGCCTCCAAAGCAACGATATCCGCGTACTCCACGAAGACCGGCTGGGCTTCCTCTGGATCGGCACCTACGGCGGCGGATTGAACCGCTACAACCCTGCCGCCGATACCTTCGTCCCTTACAAGAAAGTGCCCGGCGACACCACCGCCATCAGCAGCGACATCATCACCGCCATCTTCGAATCGCCCCGTTCCGGAACCCTTTGGATCGGTACCTTCGGTGGGGGACTCAACCGTTTCGACCGCCTATCGGAGTCGTTCCATGCCATCCGGGAACACGACGGACTGCCCAACGACGTGGTGAAAAGCATCGAGGAAGACGACCGGGGAAGCCTTTGGGTCAGCACCCTCGAAGGAATCAGCCAATACAGTCCGGAATCCCACACCTTCGCCAACTTCGGTACCGACGACGGCATGCAGGCGGCCTTCAACCTCGGGTCGTCCGCCCTGGCTTCCGACGGGCAACTCTACTTCGGCGGCACCAACGGCTTCCATGTCTTCGACCCGGCCCACCTGACCCAACGGGCCGATGCGGATGCCCCCTGCCTCCTCACCGACCTGAAGATATTCAACCGGTCGGTGCAACCCGGCGAAATCATCCGGGACCAACTCGTCCTGCCGACCTCCGTCAGCGAGACGGAGGAAATCGTCATCCCCTACTCCATCGATGCCTTTGCCTTCGAGTTCGCATCCCTGGATTTCGCCCGTTCGGACAAGATCCGCTATGCCTACCGGCTCGAAGGCGTGGACGGCCAATGGCAGTATACCGACGCCAGCCGACGGTATGCCCCGTACGCCAACCTCTACCAAGGCACCTACCGGTTCCAGGTACGGGCGACCCATGAGGACGGCACCTGGAGCGGCCCGGCCGCCCAGGTGCGTGTCCGCGTCCTCACCGCCCCCTGGAAAACCCCCGGTGCCTATGCCGTCTACCTGCTGCTGCTCATCGCGCTGGGCTACGGGCTGCGGGTCTATACCCTGGCCCGGTGGCGGCTGCTCAACGAACTCAAGTTGGAACGCATGGAACGGACCCAGGCCCGCGAGCTGAACGAGATGAAACTCCGCTTCTTCACCAATATTTCCCATGAGATCCGGACCCCGCTGACCCTCATCCTCGGTCCGTTGGAACAGCTCATCGCCGCCAACATCGCCGACCTTTCGATCCGCAACCAGCTGCAGACCATGCGCACCAATGCCAACCGGCTGGCCCTGCTGATCAACCAGCTGCTCGATTTCCGGAAACAGGAAACCGGTCATACCCGGCTGAAGGTGGTCAAGGCGGACCTGGTCAAGTTCACCCGGGAAATCTGCCTTTCCTTCCAGGAATTCGCCCAGCGGAAGCAGGTCCGTTTCCAATGCGAGGATGCGGAACCGACCCTTCCCCTGTGGTTCGATCCGCAGCAAATGGAGATCATCCTGTACAACCTGCTGTCCAATGCCATCAAGTTCGTGCCGGAGGGCGGGCGGGTCCGGGTCCGGACCGCGACCGGCCCCGACGGCGCGGAACTGACTGTCGAGAACGACGGCGACCCGATTCCGGCGGAAGACCTGCCCTTCATTTTCGACCGTTTCTATAAATTCGACCGGGAATACGCCGGCAATTACCTCGGTAGCGGCATCGGCCTGGCCCTGACCAAAGGGCTGGTGGAACTCCACGGCGGCACCATCTCGGTCGAGAGTCCTCCGGGGGGACCCACCGTTTTCCGGATCGTTTTCCGCATGGGCAAGGCCCACTTTACGGAGGAGCAGTTCGCCACCGATTTCCGCAGCGGGGAGGATGTGCAGCACTACCGGTTGCCGGCCGGACCGGAGACAGCCGGCCGGCCGGAACCCGCCGGACCGGAGGCCCCGCTGCTGCTATTGGTGGAGGACAACCCCGATGTCCGCCAATACCTGACGGAGATTTTCCGGCCCGCCTACCGGCTGTTGTCCGCCGGAGAAGGAGCGGAAGGATTGCGATTGGCCCTGCAACATCAACCCGATGTGGTCGTCTCCGACATCATGATGCCGGAGATGGACGGGCTGGAGCTTTGCCGGCGGCTGAAGACGGATATCACGACCAGCCATATCCCGGTCATCCTGTTGACGGCCCGGACATCGCTGGTCTTCCGGGCGGAAGGACTGGAGACAGGTGCCGACGATTACGTCACCAAACCCTTCAGTCCGGGGATCCTGATGCTGCGGGTGAAAAACCTGATCGAATCGCGGCGCCGGCTGCGGGAGCGGTTCGGCAGCCAGCTCCGCCTGGAGCCGAAGGAAGTGACCCTCACCACCCCCGACGAGGAACTCCTGCGAAAAGCCATAGCCATCGTGGAGCGACACATGGATGATTCCACCTTCGACGTGAACCGGTTCGCCCACGAAATCGGCATGAGCCGCCCCGTCCTCTACCGCAAGATCCCCGCCCTGACCAATTACACGCCGAACGAGTTCATCCGGATGATCCGCCTGAAGCGGGCGGCCCAACTCTTGCGCCAGAATGTCTTGTCCGTAGCGGACATCTGTTACAGCACCGGGTTCCAGACCCCGAAATACTTCAGCAAATGCTTCAAGGAGGCATACCAGGTTTCCCCTTCCGAATATGCGCGGACGAAAGGGAAGGAGAGCGGCGTGGCGCCGGGGCAGCCCGCCGGAAGTTAGGCCGGCCGACGGCTCAGCCTGCCATGGCGCCTTCCGGTGCGAAGGTCTTGTTGCGGAGGCTGGCGACGAAATCGATGAAAGCGTCGAGGTCCGCCTGCGTGGTGGCCATGCCGACGGATACCCGGGTGGCCCCGCGCATCTTGTTGATGAAATGGATCATGTCGCCGTAGTTGCCGGCGGACCGGCTGGTGAAATACCGGGTCAGCTCGGCGGACGTGAGGCAGTTGTTGGTCTCATCCAGGCCCGGGTTGCAGAAGCAGCCGGAGCGGATGGAGATGTTGCGCGCATTGGCCAGGGATTCGATGCGTTCGAAGCGCACCTTGGAACCGTCCGGGTTGCGGAAGGCCATGATCATCGTCCCCCCGGTACTTTCCCGGCCGGGCGGACCGAAGATATCCACCTGGGGTTCGCCGTTGTCGTGCCGGAGGCTGCGCAAGCGCTCGAAGAGATACATCGAGAGGGAAGCGACCCGATCCTGGAGTCGGTCCATGCCGACGGACTCCATGAAATCCAGGCCGATGGTCAGGGCCGGGATGTTGAGGTAATCGATGGTACCGTCCTCGAACCGCTCGTAATTATCCGCCAGGAAGTGAAAAGGGGCCAGGACGGAGGCCAAGGTGACCGTACCGCCGGCGAACCACTTCTTCTCCAGTTTGCCGAAGGCGGCGCGGCGCACCAGGAGGCAGCCCAAGCCCGTGGGGTAGCCGAAGATCTTGTAGAAGGAGACCGACACGAAATCCGGCCGGTATCGGGAAAGGTCCAGGCGGGAGGAAGGCACGAAGGCCGCGGCATCGAGCAGGACATCCCAGCCTTGCCCCTGCGCTTCCCCGATCCAGTCCAGGCTGTGCTTGACACCGGAGACGTTGGATTGGGCCGGGTAGGCGAAAAGCTTGTGCGTACCGCCGGCCGAAGCCAGCTTTTCCCGGAGGGCGGGTGCGGAGACCGTGAGGTCCTCGTAATTCATCGGGACGTATTCATAAGACCCGCCGCGACGGACGCAATATTCCCGGATGCCGTTGACCGAATTGTGGTTGTCGGAGAACAGCAGGAAACGGCCGTCCGTTTGGAAAGGATAACATTCCCCCACGATCTTGAGGGCGCCGGAGGCGTTCTGTGTAAAAATGCAGTAGTAATCGGCTTCCGCCCGGAAGAACCGGAGCACGGCCTCGCGGGCTTCCTGTACGAACCGGGTAGACCGCTGCGAGGTGGGATTGGTGGAATGCGGATTGCCGAACACCCCCTGACGCAACAGGTCCAGGTGTTTTTCCAGCTGCGAGGCCGGATAGAGGTTGCCGCCGGTATAGTCGAGGTAGACCTGGTCCTGTTCCGAAAGTCGGCTGAATTCCGTTTCCCGGAGGGACCGGAAATATTCGTCGTGCGCCAGCGTCCTGCCGGCCTTTTCTTGCTCCTGTACCGTGTTTTTCTGCAACATAGGTTCCGATTTTAAAATTCCGAAGGAAGCGGGACCGTGCTTGCCGGTTCCCGCCGCAAGCAGGCCCGGTCCGGCCTCGCGCGCCGTGCCGACCCCGGAGGTCCGTTGCGCAGCGCGACCGCAGGGCCCGCCGGCCGTCACATAGGCTTGCTTTCCGATTCCGGGCCTGCCGAAGACAATCCGACCATCGTGCGGTTCGGGATTCCATCCGGCACTTTTCGAAGGCAGGGCCGTATTCCGCGCCGCGGAGGCTTGCACACCGATGGACGGGGCGGGTACCGCTGAAAAAAGGCCGATTTGCAAAGCCGAGCCGAAAGTTACTCCAAGGTAGGAAATTGTCCGGTCATGACGTGTCAAAACTTCCGACCGGATACATCATTCCTTGCACTTCCTGCTGTTCTGTCCGCACCTTGCTCCGACCGGCCTCCTCCCGGCACAACCGAATGCCGCCATTCCGGCCAGGCTGCAGGGAGCGGGCCCGCCTGTCCGGACCGGCGGAAAGGGGAAATGCCGGAACATGAACTCGGAACATCGAATACCCCTTTCCCTACCTGCACGACGGCAGGTTCCGCCACCTGCGCGAGGTCGTCCGCCACTATACCGGCGGCATCGACACGAGCCACCCCGGCCTCGCCCCCGAACTGCGGAACCAGATACCGCTGGATGCCGGGGAGAAAGTGGACCCGGTGGCCTTCCTGCCTACCCTGACCGACCGGGAATTCCTGTTCCGGCCGGCATTCGCCTATCCGCGTTGAAGCCTGGTTGCCGGGGCCGAAATACGGGCATACCGGCACCCGGACCCTGTGGGAATTTGGTTTTTTGACCTACCTTGCCACCGCACCAAGCACCGTCGTAAAAAAACAGCCCTATGAAAAACAAAGCCGCCGCCGGAACAGGGTCCCTGCTTCTGGCCTTGCTGCTCAGCACCGCCGCCGGGCTTTCCGCACAACTGGTACCGGTATATGCCGATACCGAAAGCGGGCAGGTGGAAGGAATCCGGGACCAACAGGTCGACAAGTACCTGGGCATCCCCTATGCCCGCCCGCCGGTGGGGCCCTTGCGGTGGAAAGCGCCGGAGCGCCCCGAACCGTGGACGGGAACCCGTCCCTGCCGGTCTTACGGCCCCAGTGCCGTCCAGCCGCCGCCCGTCCCCTTCCTGTATTGGCCGGCGCCCTTCCTGATACCGGAAGAACCCATGTCGGAAGATTGCCTGTCCCTCAACATATGGACTGCGGCCGGCGACACCATGGCCAAGCCCGTGCTGGTATTCGTGCATGGCGGCGGCTTCCGCGGCGGCGGATCCGCCTGTCCCATCTACGAAGGAAGTGCCTTCGCCCGGCAGGGGATTGTCTTCGTATCGCTGAACTACCGCCTGGGAGCCCTGGGGTTCCTGGCGCACCCGGCCTTGTCCGCGGAATCCCCATACGGGCGGTCTGGCAACTACGGACTGCTCGACCTGGTCTCCGGTCTGGAATGGATCCGCGACAACATCGCCCGGTTCGGCGGGGACCCGAGGCAAGTCACCATCGCCGGACAATCCGCCGGGGCGGCGGCCGTCAATTACCTGGTGCTGTCGCCCCTGGCCAAGGGCTTGTTCCACCGTGCCATCGCCCAGAGCGGCAGCGTGATGTTCGACAACGGCTTCCGCAGGCTGCCTTCGCGCCGGGAGGCCGAAGCACAGGGCGAACGATGGGCGGCCGAGCTGGCAGCGCCGACCCTGTCCGCTTTGCGCGAACAGGATGCGGCGACGGTCATCGCCCATCCCGGCGCCTTGGCCACCCCTTACCTCGACGGCGTGGTCGTGCCCCCCTCCCCGGAGGAAACCTACCGGAACCAAGCCCACAGCGACGTGCCGCTCCTGCTCGGGTGGAACGAGGAGGACCATGTCTCCGACCAATGGCTCGCCGCCGCCGATTTTCGGGAGCAGGTCCGGACCCGGTATGGGGAAGCCGCCGACACCTTGCTCCTGTACTACCCCGCCGCCGACGAGGCCGAAGCCGTCCGCTCCCAAATGGACCTGCACCGGGACCAACTGTTCGGACTGGGCATGTATGCCTGGGCCCTCCACCAGGTGCGACACAGCCGCTCCGCCGTGTATGTCTACCGATTCAACCGGAACATACCTGCCCATGGGGCCGACGACGATTTCGGTGCCTCCCACACCGGTGAGATACCTTATGTATTCCGGACCCTGGACGCCGTGGACCGCCCCTGGACCGCACAGGACAGGTCCTTGTCCGCACAGATGTCAGCCCAATGGGTACAATTCGTCAAGACCGGCGAGCCGAACGGTCCGGGACTGCCCCCCTGGCCTCCTTTCGGTCCGGACGACCCGGCCATCATGGCCTTGGATGTTCCCACCGGTGCCGCCGCCCTGCCGAGGCAAGACCGGCTCCGTTGGCTGTACCGGCAAGGGGGCGGAAAAAGCTGACGGACCTTTGCCCCCGGCGGCGGAAACCCTGCGAAGGTCGGCGCCCCCCGACCGGCGCGCCGCAAGGCAGCGATGCGATATCCGAAAGCCGGTGCGAACGAACCGGAACGGCCGCGGAAGTACCGGCGCGCCTACCGTCGGCCAATTGTATTAGTTTTGTGGATACCCGGGTGGTGGTCGGGGGGCGACCGGTTCCGGGCCCGGCGAGAGGCCGGACACCGCACCATGCCGGGAAGCCCCCGGCCGGCCGAAGCAGTCCGATTCCGAAAGCCCGCCTCAATCCGTCAACATGGCAAAGAAGAGCACCATCAAAGACATCGCCGACCAGCTGGGCGTTTCCAAGGCCCTCGTATCGTTCGTCCTCAACGGGAAAGCCAAGGAAAAACGCATCAGCGATGCCATGGCCGGAAAAGTATTGGAGATGGCGCGGCAGATGGACTACACGCCGAATTACCTGGCGAAAAGCCTGAAGACCGGAAAATCACAAACCATCGCCCTGATCATCGCCGACATTTCCAACCCCTTTTTCGCCCGGTTCGCCCGGTATTTGGAAGACGAGGCCTCCCGGCACCAGTACAAGGTGATCATCGCCAATTCGGACGAACGGAACGAGAAGTTCAAGGCCGAACTGGAGCTGCTCCGAACCCGGCAGGTCGACGGGTTCATCCTCACCCCCCCCATCGGCAGCGAACCTGCGCTGCTCGACCTGCAGGAGCAAAAGGTGCCTTTCGTGGTCGTGGACCGCTTGTTCGAGCAGGTGGAAAGCAATACGGTCATCATCGACAACTACCGGGCGGCGTACAGCGCCACCCGACGCCTGGCGGAAAACGGCCGGCGTCACATCGCCATCCTCAACGTGAACAACGAACTCGTCACCATGCAGCGGCGGGTGGAAGGCTACCGCGACGCCCTGCTCCACCACGGACTGGCCGTCCGCGACAGCCTGGTCAAGCAATTGCCTTTCAGCCACGACAAGCACCTCGTCCGGGAAGCCATCGAGGATATCCGTGCGGCCGGTGCGGATGCCTTGCTGTTCACCACCGGCAAGCTCACCCTCCTCGGCCTCGAATGCCTCAAGGAATTGGGGATCCGCATTCCGCAGGACATCTCCGTCATCAGTTTCGACGACATGGATGCCTACCGCGTCACCTATACCCCCATCTCCGCCATCGCACAACCCCTGGAGGCCATGAGCCGGGAAGCCCTCCGCATCCTGCTCCGCCAGATCGAACAGGGCGATCGGCCGACGGAAAAGGTCATGCTGGACGTACAATTTATTTTCCGGGAATCTTGCAGCTGACAGATTTTGCGTTAAATTTGTGCTTAATGGTTTTAGCTATCGGGGATTCCGCCTCCGGCCAAGCCCATTCCATGAGGTGGGAAACGGCGGTGGGCCGGCGTTTTCCCGGCAAAAGAACAAAATGGACCGAACGGGCAAGCTGCAATTCCGGGAGAAGGTCGCCTACGGCTTCGGGGACTTCGCCTCCTCGACCTTCTGGACCTTATTTTCCATGTTCCTGATGTTTTTTTACACGGACGTGTTCGGCATCACGGCGGCGGCGGCGGGGACGATGTTCCTGGTCGCGCGTTTGTGGGACACGGTGAACGACCCCATGATGGGCATGTTGTGCGACCGGACCCGCAGCCGATGGGGCAAGTTCAGGCCCTACCTGTTGTACGGAGCCGTTCCGTTCGTCATCATCGGCATACTGACCTTCACGACGCCGGACCTGGGCCCGACCGGCAAGCTCATCTACGCCTATGTCACCTACACCTTGATGATGATGGTCTACACGGCCGTCAATGTCCCGTACGCCTCCTTGTTGGGCGTCATGACCAAGGACACGGACGAGCGGACCTCCCTGGCCTCCTTCCGGTTCATCGGGGGATTCACGGCGGGGCTGATGGTGACCGCCACCGCCAATTACCTGGTGGAATATTTCAAGGCGGACGGGGATGTGGCGGCCGCCTACCAGCGGACGGTGGCAATTTACGCCTTGCTGGCAGGCATCTTCTTTGTGCTGACCTTCGCCGGCACCCGGGAAAGGCTAGACCCGGCGGAAGCCAAGTCCTCCACACTGCGGGAGGACCTCGTTGACCTTGCCGGGAACAAGCCCTGGTTCATCATGCTGGGAGCCGCCGTGGCCGTATTGGTGTTCAACTCCTTGCGCGGGGCAGCCATCCTCTATTATTTCAAATATTTCGTCGGCGACCAGCGGGTGGCGGTGTTTGGGGAAGTCTCCCAGGGTGCCCTCGCATCCGCCTTCATGAGCAGCGGCTACGCCACTAGCCTCATCGGGGTCGCATTGGCCATCCCGGTGGCCACCCGTATCGGCAAGAAGAACACCTTCATGCTGTCCGGGACAATCTGTGCGGTCCTGTGTACCCTGTTCTTTTTCCTGCCCCCCGGCAGGTGGAACTCATGTTCCTGCTCAACATCCTGATCGGCATCGCTTCGGCGAGTGTGTTCCCCCTGATCTGGGCCATGTACGGCGACGTATCGGACTACTCCGAATCCAGGACGGGCCGGCGGGCGACCGGGCTCATCTTCTCCTCCTCCTCCATGTCGCAAAAACTGGGATGGACCATCGGCGGCGCCATCAGCGGCTGGATCCTTTCGGCATTCGGCTTTGTGGCGAACGAGTTGCAGTCCCCGACGTCCATCCTGGGTATCCGCTTGATGATGACCCTGTTCGCCGCTGCCGGGGCACTCATTTCCGTTGCCGTCATGTACTACTACCCCCTGACCGAACGCTTCATGCGGGAGGAAGTCGCCGTCCGGCTGGAATCGGTCCGCTCAAAACCGTCCATCCAAACCGAAACCGAATGAACCGTACCCACATCGGAATCGTCGGCACCGGGATGATGCTGGAATACCACCTGCGTGCATTCCGCGACCTGCCGGACGTAAGCTTCGTCGGCTGCACCCGCGAATATTACGGGAACAGCCGGCAACGCGAACAACAGCACCGGTCCCTGCAGGACATCGCCGGCCGGTTCGGGATCGAAGCCTACCCGACCTATGCCGAGCTGCTGGGCGACGGACGGCTGGACGCCGTCATCGTCGCCAGCATCAATCCCTACCACTTCGAGCACATCCGGAAAGCCCTGGATGCCGGACTCGATGTGCTGGCGGAAAAACCGGTCGTCACCGATCTCGCCCAACTGGAAATCCTGCGCGCGAAAGCCGCCGGGAAGGGCCGGTTGCTGTTTCCCGCACACAACTTCGTCTACCGGCCCGCCATCGCGAAGGCCAAGGAGATCCTGGATGCCGGTGCCCTGGGTACGCTCGTCTATGCCCAGTTCATCTCCTGTTTCCGGTCCGGCGAAGCCCATGCCCGTGGCTGGCGCGCTTCCGCTGCAGCGTCCGGCGGCGGCGCGCTCATGGACAGCGGACACCATCAGGTCTACCAATCCATCCACCTCCTGGGATTTCCGGAAAAAATACAGGCCTTCCGGAGCAGGCAGGTGCTGACCTGGAGCGAAGGGGAGGACTTCGCCATGATCAACGCCCGCTACCGCGACGGCTGTATCGCCAATATCGGCCAGGGACATGGCAGTGATTTCGGCGAGCCCGTTTCCGGTATCCGGATAGTCGGCGAAAAGGGCAACATCGTCGTCGGCGATGCCTGCTACCACAACGGTACCAAGGTGGCGGACGGAACCGGTTACGCCGAATCCTTCCGCCACCAGGCCGCCCATTTCCTGGCTTGCCGGGCCGGCCGGACCCAACCCCGCTCCGACCTCGACGATGCCCGCGACACCCTTCGGATCATCCAGGCCGCCTACCGAAGCGCCGAAAAAGACGAAGTCGTATCACCCTGAACCCGGACCGCCCGCTACAGGGCGGCACCCTGGCGACCGGTGCCCCGCTATCCCGTTTTTATCGAAATTTTTTTTTCCGCTTGCTGGATAAAGAAGGATTACATACATTTGTCTTAAATAGCTTAAACGTTTTAGCACATTACCCGACTGTCACAAGTAATCCACCTGACCTTGCGTACCGAGGCTCAGCAAAGTTCCTATTGCCTTATCAAAACATTATGGCACAACGACTTGTGATTTTAATTTGCCTTGTTTCGGCTTGGACCGTCGCCCTTGCGGCCCCGCCCGCCCTGTCGGGAAAAATCCGGGGGAAGGTGACGGACGAGGCCACCGGGGAGGGGCTTCCCTGGGCGAGCGTCCTCATCGAGGGGACCACCCTCGGTGTCGCCACGGATGCCGACGGCAGGTACGAACTGAGCCTGGAGCCCAGAACCTACCGGGTCGTAGCCTCCTACCTCGGCTATGTCGAATCGGCCCGCACCGTCACGGTACAAGACAATGCCACGACGGAACTGGACTTCGCCCTCACCTACGGGAACGACCTGGCGGCCGTGACCATCTCCGTCCAGGCCAGCGGCCAGATAGCGGCCATCAACGAGCAGCTCGCCTCCAACAAGATCGTCAACGTGGTTTCCGCGGAAAAGATGGAGGAGTTGCCGGATGCCAACGTGGCGGAATCCATCGGGCGGCTTCCCGGCATATCGCTCCAGCGCTCCTCCGGTGAAGCCAACAAGATCGTTGTCCGGGGCTTGTCACCCAAATACAACAACGTGACCATCGGCGGGGTCAAAATGGCCTCCACCAACGACTTCGACCGAAGTGCCGACCTGAGCCTCATCACCGGTGAAATGCTGGCCGGCGTCGAGGTCTCCAAGAGCCTGCGCGCCGACATGGACGCCGATGCCATCGGCGGCACCATCGACCTGAAGATCAAGGCGGCGCAGGAAGGGCTGCACGCGAACGGCAGCGCGGAAGGCGGCTACAACCAATTGGGCCATTCCTTCCGCAACCACAAGCTCGTCGGGGCGGTCGGCAACCGGTTCCTCGACAACCGGTTCGGTGTCAGGCTGCAACTGTCCACGGAGCGCAAACAACTCCCCTCCCATCGATTCGGCGGCAATTACAGCAGTCCCATCGTCTTTCAGGAGCTGGACGACGAAGGCAACCTCACCGGCGTGAAGGGATATAAGCTGCGCACGGAAGGCACCGTACTCACCGACCAAACTACCGAACGGATCCGCGACGGAGGGAACCTGACGCTCGATTACAAATCGAAATGGCTGGACATCAAGCTCTTCAGTCTTTTCAACCGCAAAGTCGACGAAGGGGACTCCCGCGTCAACACCTTCCGCTTCACCCAGCCCAACGAGCCGTTCTCCAAGACCGCAAGCCATTTCATGACCCGCACGGAACTCTGGACCCATTCCCTGCAAAACGCCTTCCGGCTGGGGAGAACGACCCTGAACCTGACCCTGGCGCACTCGTCCGCCGACCACCGCTCATCCGGCCAATTCTTCAATTTCATCGAACTGAACACCGGGGCCGACCCCATCAACCAGGAATGGCTCATCTTCCGGCAACCGGCGGAGGTACTGGCACTGTTCGGCGACACCCATGTGAACGACAGCTACCTGCAGCAAATGGGCTTCTCGGAAAGTCCCCTCACGGACAAGAACCACGATGCCCGGCTCGACTGGAATATCCCCTTCCAACTATCCCAAAACCTGTCCTGTACCTTCTCCGTCGGCGGCAAGTACCACCGGCTGGAACGGAAAAGCGACAACAGCCAATACTTCGTGGATTTCCAGCACGGGGCCGGTCGGGCGCGCAAGGAAGCGCTCATCGCCATGTTCCCCTGGATCAACACCAACCTCAGCGTCCAGCGCGGGATCGCCGCCCCGAACTTCCTGGATCCCGGCTACGACCCGGGCATTTTCCTCGACGGCCGCTACCAGCTGGGTTGGGGCGCCGACATCGACCTCCTGACCGACATCCAGCGCCAATATCATCCGGCCAACGTCAATTTCTACCAGCAGAGCGGGTACGACAATTACCACCAGGACTACAACAACCGGGAGGAAACGTTCGCCGGATACGCCATGGCCGAAATCAATGCGGGCAACAAATGGATGATCCTGCCGGGTCTCCGCTACGAGCAGGAACGGACCCGGTACGAGGGGTACCATATCGAAATACTCGGCGCCAACGCGAACGGTGTCCGCGGAACACCGGATTCCGTGGCCGTCCGCCGCAAGAACGCCTATTTCTTCCCGTCCCTGAACCTGAAATACCGCATGAACCCGACGGTCATCTTCCAGGGTGCGGTGTACCGGAGCGCCACCCGGCCGGATTTCCGGCGGCTATCCCCTACCATCGTCATCACCGAACAGCCAAGTTCCCCCTTCGCGTCCGGCAACCCCTTCCTGTTGCCCGCCACCGCCTGGAACTACGACCTGGGGTGCCTGTTCCATTCGAATAAGTTGGGCCTGCTGACCCTCAATCTTTTCCACAAGAAAGTGGAAGGGTTCATCTTCACCCTCAACGACTATTTCCCGCATCGCCGCGACCGTATCGTATCCGAAAGCGCGCCGGCCGGGCTGCTCGATGCCTTCCGGCCGGCAATTTCTACCCCATGGACCGGCTGGAACAGGTGCACCGGACGAACATCCCTTTCAACAATTTCGAACCGGCCACCTATTCGGGACTCGAGCTGTCCTGGCAGACCAACTTCTGGTACCTGCCCGGCTTGTGGAACGGCCTGGTGCTGGACATCAACCTGACCCTGCTGCGTTCCGATACCCGGTACCCCTATTTCGAGAACGTCGTCATCGGCATCGACTCCTCCGGTTTCCTGCCGAAGGAAATCATCGGCTACGAATACCATACCCGCAGCGGCCGCCTGGTGGACCAACCCAGCGGCATCCTGAACCTGGTCCTGGGCTGGGATTACAAAGGTTTCAGTTCCCGCTGCTCCTTCCGGTACCAGAACAACACCCTCCAGAACCAGGATGCCCGGCTGGCCCTGACCAATTCCTATTACGACACATTCATGTGGGTCGACATCAGCCTTAAACAGCGGCTGACGGAACAGCTCGACGTATTCGCCAACCTCACGAACGTCAGCAGGCACATCGACGACTACTTCATCCGGTTCGGCGGACAAACCCTCCTGCCCCGGAACAGCGAGCAATATGGCGTACGCGCACAATTCGGGCTGACCTGGGGCTTCTGAGATGCCCGCCCGAGTTCCCCGGAAAACCGAGCGGCAACCAATAACCGCTGCCCCGGCAGCTTGCATTTTTCACTAATTCAACAAGCATCATGAAGTTCATCTTTACCTTCCTGTTTGCGGTGACCTGCCTGGGCCTGACTGCCCAGGATGTCATCGAGATTCCACCCGGACCCGGCAACGCCGGCCTCCTGGAAACAACCATCAACAACGATGTGGACGCATCCGGAAACCGCCTGAACCCGAACCGGGTCTACCGGCTCCTCCCCGGCATCCACTTCCAGCTCTCCGCCATCAACGTCGACAATCCGGACGGCACCCTCTTCATCGAAGGGGCCACCGGCGGCAAGAAACCGGTCATCGTTCCGGTCACCACCAACGACGTCGACCCGGGCACCAACGTCATCAACGGCAGCCTCTCGCTCAAGAACATCCATTGCCAGGGCCGGAACGAATTGGGCGGCGGACTCTTCGCCCGGTGGGAATTCCAGGGCCTCAACCGGAAACTGGCGGTCCACGATTGCCTGATGGAGTTCACCCAACACCAATGGTTCCTGGCGGACGCCATCACGCAGGGCCTCGTCCTGGAGTTCCGCAACAACTATTTCCGCGACCTCTTCTGGGACGACCAGTGGTGGGCCAGCCGGGTCTTCCAGGCCAAGGTGCCCATCGACACGTTGATTTTCGAAAACAATACCGTGACGGGAAGCGGCATGGCCCTCCTCCAACAGGAGGCCCTTTGCTCCTATGCCCTCATCAACCACAATTCCTTCATCAACAACCACGCTTACGTCATCCTGAACAACTACTACCGGGAAGCGTACTTCACCAACAACCTGTTCTACAATTGCCAAACCAAGTGTGAGGACCATACCGTCATCCAGCTCGAGCCTGATAAGATCCCGACCGACATCATGGGCCTCGACACCATCAGCACCTTCATCTTCCTGCCGCCGGACGCCCTGAATGCGGATTCCACCGCCCTGGTCGCCCCCTACGATGATATCGCCAACTACAAGATATTCGTTTCCAACAACATCTACTACAACGAACCGACCCTGGACCCGTATTACAACGGGGAATACAACGACCTCTTCGATGCCCCCGTTTCCTACCTCAACTGGTTCGGGGACGGCCCCTGGGAGGTCCAGGTCCCGACCCCCTGGATGAACACCCGTGCGCAGGCCCTGCATGCGGATTGGGCGAACATCGTGGAGGAAAATACCATCCTCGAAACCGATCCCGGGCTGGGCGAACAGGCCATCACCCCGGCCGTCGCGGAACAGCTGGCCATCTGGAACCGGGTGCTCTACGGGGTACCGGAGGCCCAGGGTATGCAATGGGACCTGACGGACTATTATTTCGGTGACAACGACCCCGGCACCATTCCCGGTGTCGAAACGGAGGACGGCGACGGCATCGTCAACTTCTACGACCTGGTGGAGGACCTCTCCATCGACCCGGGCTTCACCTCCACGCTGGACGGCCATTCCATCGGCGCCCTCCACTGGACCAATGAGATCGACGGTTTCGACCCCGCCGCCAACCTGGCCGCCATCCTGGACGGCTATGCCGATGCCACCACGTCGGTCGTCGAAACCCATGCCGATGTCTTCGAGCTGGACCAGAACACGCCGAACCCCTTCCAGGGGACGACCCGCATCAGCTACCGCCTGCAGAAGCCCGCAAACGTCAAGCTGACCGTCCACAACGCCTTCGGCGTCCTGGTGGCCGTCCTCCAGGACGGTGTCCAGCAGGCCGGGCAATACCAACTCGACTGGAACGCCACCGGTGCCGCCGCCGGCGTCTATTTCTATACCCTTGCCGTGGACGATTTCAAGGCCACCGGCAGGATGCTGCTGGTCGACTGACCGAATTGATGATGGCGGGCCTTTCCCGGGCCGGGGCGGCGAGACAGGACTTGTCCCTTATCGCTTCCCCGGCCGGGAACAGGGCCTCCTTCCCGTCGCCCGACCGGAACGGCGGCACCTGCGCGCAACGGGAACGGACCGACCGGGAAGGCATCCCGGCTGGTCCCTCCCACGACAGGTCCGGCTCCCTGCCGGTCCGCCCACCGCTCCGACGGCATCCATAACAACCAGACCCAAGTGTTGGACCATTCTCAGCCATACTACTACCTCGGCATCGATATCGGCGGCACCAAATGCGCCGTGTCGGCCGGAACGGAAGCCATGGACATCCTGGCGCGTGCCCAATTCACCACCGACACGGACATTGGTCCCCACGCCATGATCACGACCATCGTGCAGGCGGCGGCGGACCTCATCCGCCGGCTGCCCGACCGTAGGCTGCGGGCCATCGGCATCACCTGCGGAGGCCCCCTCGACAGCCGGCAAGGGCTGATCCTTTCCCCGCCCAACCTCCCGGGTTGGGACCGCATCCCCATCACCCAAATCTTCTCGGACGCCTTCGGTGTCCCCGTCTTCCTGCAGAACGATGCGAACGCCTGCGCCCTCGCCGAATGGCGCTTCGGTGCCGGGAAAGGCACCCGCCACATGATTTTCCTGACCTTCGGCACCGGATTGGGTGCCGGCCTCATCCTCAACGGGCAGCTCTATACCGGTTCCAACGACCTCGCCGGGGAAGTGGGCCACATACGCCTGTCGGAAGAAGGGCCCTGGGCCTACGGCAAGCAGGGATCCTTCGAAGGATTCTGCAGCGGCGCCGGCATCGCAAGACTCGCCCGGCAACACGTCCGGGAACTCTGGGACCAGGGCGCCAGCACCGCCCTGGCCCGAAACGAGGCGGAAAGGCAGGCCTTGACGGCCAAGGGCATCGCCGATGCCGCCCTGCGGGGGGACAGTACCGCCCTCGAGATCTTCCGCATCTCCGGAAAACACCTCGGACTCGGCATTTCCATCCTCATCGACCTCCTCAATCCCGAACGCATCGTCATCGGCAGCGTCTTCGCCCGCAACCCGCAGTTGTTTGCGGACATCCTGCGGGAGACCGTCCGGCAGGAGGCGCTCGAGCCGGCCGCCGCCGTCTGTGACATCGTACCCGCCGCCCTCGGCGACGAGGTAGGCGATATCGCCAGCCTCAGCGTCGCCCTCAACGGTATCCGTTCCCAACCCTCCGAATGAACATACCATGCAGCCCGCCACCACCGAACACATCCTGGACCTGACCATCGAACGGCACCCTGCCCTGCTGGCTGCCCGAAAAGACATCGAACAGGCATTCTCCCGCTTGCACAGCTGCTACCGGCAGCGCGGGAAGCTGCTGCTCTGCGGCAACGGCGGGAGCGCCTCCGATGCCGACCACATCGTGGGCGAACTGATGAAAAGTTTCCTGTACAAGCGGACCTTGCCCGAGGCGACCCGGAAGCGTCTCCTCGCCGCCTCCCCGGACAAAGGCCCCTACCTCGCGGATAACCTCCAACCCGCCCTCCGCGCCATCTCCCTGGCCGCCCATGCCGGCTTGAATACCGCCTTCGCCAACGATGTGGATCCCCGGCTGGTCTTCGCCCAACAAGTCCTCGGCTACGGGGACCCCGGCGACGTGCTCCTCGCCCTGTCCACCTCCGGAAACTCGGAAAACGTGGCCAATGCCGTCCTCACCGCCAAAGCCCTCGGTTTGACCTGCATCGGACTGACCGGCCGGCATGGCGGCCGGTTGAAGGAAATCTGCGATGTTTGCATCCGGGTGGATGCTACCGCCACCGCGGATATCCAGGAACTGCACCTCCCCGTTTACCATGCCCTCTGCAAGATGCTGGAATGGGCTTTCTTCGGCAGCCTTCCGACGGATTAGGCCGGTCCGCCCCGAACTCCGCCGGACTGCCGGGCCCTCCCGGCCGGCTTCCCCGGTACAAACAAGCTTGAACCGATCCGATGATCTCATCTCTCAACCAAGGAAACTGGACCCTCTACTTCGGTCCACAAGACCCGGCCGCCCCCGCCAGCCCGGAGGAATTGCCGGCCAGCCATTTCACCAGGATACCCGCCCGGGTGCCCGGCAATGTGGAAATAGACCTGCAAAATGCCGGCTTGATCGACCCGCCTGAGGTCGGCAACCACGTCTACCGGCTCCGCAAATACGAGACCTGCCAATGGTGGTACCACCTGCATTTCGACCGCCCCGACCTGCCGGCCGGCGAATCCGTCCTCCTGCGCTTCGACGGCATCGACTGTATCGCGGACATCTGGTTGAACGGACAAGTCCTCGGCAGGACGGAGAACATGTTCGTCGAACATGCCTTCGATGTCACGGCGGTCCTGGCGCAGGACAACGACCTCTTTGTCCGCATCCACTCCCCTATCCTCGAAGGCCGCAAGTACCAACGCGAACATTGGGGGGTCCGCTACGATGCGCTCGGCGGCGAATCGGTTCACATCCGCAAAGCCGCCCACAGCTACGGCTGGGACATCCTGCCCCGGCTGGTCAGTGCCGGCATCTGGAAGGACGTCTCCCTCCTGACCCTTCCGCCCACCCGGTTCAAGTCCGTGTACTGGGTCACCAAATCCGTCGAGGTGGCCCAAAAAAAAGCCTCCCTCTACGTCGATTGGGAATTCGCGACCGACCGCCCGGACATTGACGACCTCGTGCTGCACATCCGCATCGCGAACCGGGACCGGACCGTCCTCGACAAGTCCTTCCCCATCTACTCGACCGTCTTCCGACACCGCCTCAACGACCTGG
The DNA here is from genome assembly GCA_964573725.1 of uncultured Saprospiraceae bacterium. Lineage (GTDB taxonomy): Bacteria > Bacteroidota > Bacteroidia > Chitinophagales > Saprospiraceae > UBA6168. Next base: position 10,797 of record CAZNLJ010000019.1, on the reverse strand, counting down.
AGGACATCGAATTCTGGTGGCCCCGCGGCCTCGGCGAGGCCAACCTGTACGAAGCGACCCTGCGCATCCTGGATCCCGCCGGGCACCTGCTCGCCGAAGACAGACAGCCCATCGGTATCCGCACCGCGGAATTGTGCTACGCCCCGGCGGACAAACACGGTTATCCGGGTGAATTCCGCTTCCAGGTCAACGGGGTGCCGGTATTCGTCAAGGGCACGAACTGGGTCGCCCTCGACGCCCTCCACAGCCGCGACATCCACCATATCGGCCCCTGCGTGGACATGCTCGTCGACCTCAACTGCAACATGGTCCGGCTTTGGGGCGGCAACGTCTACGAACAGGACCTCTTCTACGACCGCTGCGACCGGCACGGCATCCTGGTCTGGCAGGATTTCATGATGGGATGCACCACCTATCCCCAGGACGAAGGTTTCCGGCAAAAGATCGCCGAGGAGGCGACCAAGGCCATCACCCGGATCTGACGCCACCCCTCCCTGGTCCTGTGGGCCGGCAACAACGAAAACGATGTGTCGCAGGAATGGGACAACGACCAGCCCGGCATCGACCCCAACATGGACTTCATCAGCCGCCGTCTGCTGCCCGACCTCGTCCGCCGCCTCGACCCGAAAACCCCTTACCTGCCCAGCTCCCCCTATATCGGGCCCGAAGCGTTCCGCCTCGCCGGCAACCGGATCGACCAGTCCTTCTCCCCCGAACAACACCTCTGGGGGCCCCGCGGCTACTTCAAGGCCCCCTACTACACGGAAAGCACCGCCCGGTTCGTCAGCGAGATCGGCTACCACGGATGCCCCGGCCGCGAAAGCCTCGAACGCATGTTCGAAGCCGACCATGTGTATCCCTGGACGGATGCAAAGGAATTCCGATGGAACGACCAATGGCAGACCAAGGCCGTCCGCTCCCACCCCCACGCCACCGAGACCCTCCGGCGCAATGATTTGATGACCAACCAAATCAAGTGCGTCTTCACCGAGGTGCCCACCGACCTGGACCGCTTCATCTCCGCCTCCCAGATCATCCAGGCGGAAGCCAAGAAATTTTTCATCGAATACTGGCGCATGCACAAGGGGGAACGCAACGGCATCCTGTGGTGGAACCTGCGGGACGGCTGGCCCGTCCTCTCCGATGCCGTCGTGGATTACTATTACCGCAAGAAGCTGGCTTACCATTACATCAAGCGGGTGCAGACGGATGTCTGCGTCATGGTCGGCGATGCCGGCGAATCCGGACATCCGGTCGTTGTCGTCAACGATACCCGGCAGGCCGTGGACGGCCATTTTTCCATCCGGGATGCGGACACGGGCATGATCCTGCGGTCCGGATCCTTCCGGGTGGATGAAAACGGAACGGCAAGGGAAGGATTCCTGCCCCCCACCGAAGCACCCGCCCTGTGGCTCATCGAGTGGCAGGTCGGCCCGGAAAAATTCCGGAACCACTATTTCGCGTTCCGGCCGGGGGTGGAACTGGACCTATACCTGAAATGGTTGCCGTTGTTGACATGACGGCCCCGGCCCCTCGGCTCATGACCAGCCCGGGGCGCCGCTTGCCGCCGGGTCCCGAAGCGGATGGATACCGGGCCTCCCCGGAAACCGCCCCGACCATGGCGGACCGCAACCGCTCCTGACAACCTGCCGGATGGCCGGACCGATGTGACCTGGCGCAGCAACTTCCGGGAACAGGTCCGTCCGGCATGCGCCGTCCCCCCGCACCAAAGCACAAAACCCATCGTCATGCATGCACCGTTTCCGACAGGCCTCGCCCTGGCCCTCAGCCTGGCTTTCGTCTTATCCTGCCGGCCGCAAACCGGCGCCCCGCATCCGGACGCTCCGCCGCATGCGGTGGTCCTCATCCCCTACGAGGCCGGTTTCGCCAGCCGGTTCTCCCTCGACGGATCCGCCGCCGAATTCCAACCGTTCGGCGCCTACCGGGTCGATTCCGACACCCCGGAAGGAACCGATGCCGCCGATTGGGTCCCCGGTTCCGAGGACTTGTCCTTCCGGACGACCCTGGTCCTGGATGCCGACTACCTCTACTTTTTCACCGATGTGACGGACGACGACCCCCGTCCGCCGGGAGATGTCTACGAAGCCTGGATGGGCGATGCCTGGGAACTATACATCGGGTTGTACGACCTATCCCGGGAGGCGGACATCAGATCGAAACGCTTCGACAGGAGCCGCGGCGATTGGCGGCTGAGCTTCATGCCCACCGGCTTCTTCGCGCAGGACGGCTGGCTGGTACAGGACATCCCGGGGGTGGAATCGGTCGTGTTCCCGAAATTCTCCGGGGACGGCTATCTCATCGAAGGCCGGCTGGAGCTGGCCGCCCTGACGGCGGAAGGCCGCGGATTCCAGGTATATGAGGGCCTGCGCTTCCCCTTGAAGCTCGACGCCAAGGACCAGGACCGGCGAAAGGACGCTGACCGGGAAGCGTCCCTGTCCCTCGGTTCGGCCGGTATCCCCGCCGCTTCCCGACACAATGAGGACTGGAAGTTTCCGGCCCGTTGGGCGGTCGCCCAGGTAGTGGGAGCGCCGGAACGGGCTCCGGAAGCCCCGCCTGCGGCAGCCGGGGAAGCCCCCCGTCCCGCGCACCGGGAGCCCCCGGTCGACCTGACCCCGCGCGCCTTCACCAGCCTGGAAACGGCCCTGCAAAGTGCAGAGGCCCTGCTGCGGACCGGCAGCGAAGGTTCAGCGGAAGGCCAATACCCCCCGGATCCATCACGGAACTGGAGGCCGCGCTGCGCCGGGCCTCGGAGGCGCTGGAAGACCGGCCGACCGGTCCCCGGCTCGCCGCCGCCGTATCGGCCTTGTATGTCGCCTGCTCCGTTTTCGAATCCAGGGTCATCGCCCCCGCCGGCAAGCTGGTCGATGGCCGCGCCAACAAACAGACCCGGTACCTGCATGCCAACCTGAAAAAGGGCATGGCGAACACCTTCCTCTTCGGCATGCAGCACGCCACCGGATACGGCGTCGGCTGGCGCGACGACGACGACCGCAGCGATGTCCGGGACGTGTGCGGCGATTTCCCCGCCATCCACGGGGAAGACCTGCGGGAAGCCTTGCAGGGCGGCGACTTGCAGACGCGCCTCCAATACCGCATCCGCAAAGCCTATGAGCGCGGCGGCGTCATCACCCTGTCCTGGCACCAACTGGATTTCGACAACCGCGGGTGGAATTCAGACCGGGTCGGCTATGAAAACATCGTGTCCCAAATATTGCCAGGCGGGAAAAGACACCGGGATTACCTGGCCAAACTGGATCTGGCGGCGGATTTCTTCCATTCGCTGCGCGGAAAAAACGGGGAAGCCATCCCCCTCATCTTCCGGCCCTTCCACGAACACTACGGCTCCTGGTTCTGGTGGGGTGTCGGGCAGTGCACCACCGAGGAGTTCAACCGGTTGTGGCGGTTTACCGTCGAATACCTGCGGGACGAGAAGCAGGTCCACAACCTGCTGTGGGCCATCTCCCCGGACCTCAAGTTCCTCGAGGATGGCGCCGACTACTTCCAGCGCTTCCCCGGCGATGCGTATGTGGATATCTACGGCGTCGACTTCTACTACCACGTCCCGCTCAACACCTACGTCGTCCGGGATTACCGGAGGCGCTTGAACCACATCGTCCGCATCGCCCTGGCGCACGACAAGATCCCGGCGCTGACGGAAATCGGACAGGACGGGCTGGATGACCCCGACTGGCATACCCGCACCATGCTCCATCCGTTGAAATACGATTCCCTGAACCGCCACATTGCCTACGGGGTCACCTGGCGCAACGAGGGGACCGGCCACTTCCACGCCCCTTATCCCGGGCATGCCTCCGTCCCCGATTTCCTGGAATTCTTCCGGGATCCCTTCACCCTGTTCGAAAAGGACCTGCCCGACATGTATGCGGCACCCGACCCGGCCGCCGGGAAGCCGGTCGATTTCCCGGCTCCGGTCCCGGCATCCGGTCCCGGGTGGCACCAGGGAAGCTTTTCGGAAAACGGCTGGCAGCAAGTCAAGTGCCCCTTCGGCATCGACACGGCCGGAATCCGCCCGCGCGCCGCCGGCTTTGCGCGGGAGTTCGAGCTGCCGGACAAGCCCGCCGCCGCCAGGATGCTCGTCCGGTTCAGCGGCGGTTTCATCCTCTACATAAACGGGACGGAAGCCTTCCGCTACAACCTGCCTACCGGCACGCCGCCGGAGGACGGCTACCCCACCCCGTTCACCGGCCACCGGAACACCAAGGCCGTCCCCTTCGACGACCTGATGAGGGACCTGCTGGTCGCCGGCAAGAACCGGATCGCCGTGGCGGTACATGGCGGCGCGGCAGCGGCCTTTTTCGATGCCCGCCTCGAAACAGACCAAGGTAACCCTTTCGACTTCGGGTCGGCCTGGTATCGGACAAATCCCCGACCGTAGCGGCCCGTCGCGGGCGGCGACGGACAAGGCCCACCGCCACGGACCGGACGGATGCCGGAAAAGCGGATATCCTTGCCTGCCGGAACCAGCCCGACATCACCAGCCGGGACCGGTACGGCATGTCCCTCATTTTCCTTACCTTGCCCACGACAGGGACCGACCGTACCGACGATGGTCCCATCCTGCCGAACCTATTAAAAAGTTACCTGCATGAAAAACAAACTGTCACACCTGCTGCCGGGCCTATTCCTGCTGCTGTCCGCCGGCTTGTCCGCCGATCCCGGCGGGTCCTACCGCCTGGTCATCGAAGGCTTCGACTGGGGGCCCGGCGTCAGCAAGGTCATCCTCGCCCCGGACCAAGCCTTGCCCGCCGAACCGATGGCGCGGGATTTCCAGGTCCACGTGGCCAAAAGTTCCGACCTGGGGGACATCCCCGCCTGGATGGCCCAAGGCGAACGGGAAGTCCTGCAGGCCTACCGGTCCGATGAAAACGGCCGCCGGACCGTCGACGGCACCCACCTCACCCTGACCCTGGCCGTCGCCCCGTTCCGGCCCCTGGGCCTGCCCATCCATTACCTGAACGGCCGGAACAGCTGGGTGGACTACCGCCTGACCGTGACGCAGCTTTCCACCCGACAGGTCTGGGACCGCGAGGCGGGCAGGACCAGTCCCCTACTGGACCGATTCGACCTGTCCGGCCGGTTCACCCACGGTGACATCCGGCTCGGCTACGCCGCCTTCCGGCCGACCGACCGACCGGGCCGGGCACCGCTCATCATCTGGCTGCACGGCGGCGGCGAAGGCGGGACGGACCCCAGCATCCCCGTCATCGCCAACAAGGCCGTCCACTATGCGTCCGACGAGATCCAACCGATCTTCGAGGGCGCCCATGTCCTGGTCCCCCAGGCACCCACCTTCTGGATGAACAGCGTGGAAGGCGGCTACACCACCGGCGAAAAGGAAGACATCTACCACGAGGCCTTGATGGCCCTCATCCGCAGCTATGTGGACGGGCATCCGGATGTCGACCCCGCCCGGGTCTATGTCGGCGGCTGTTCCAACGGGGGCTACATGAGCCTCAAGCTCATCCTGCAGCATCCCGACTACTTCGCCGCCGGGTTCATCAGCGCCCTCGCCTATGCTTCCCGCCACATCTCCGACGAGCAAATCCGCCGCATCCGGAACGTCCCCATCTGGTTCGTCCATTCCAAAGACGACCGGGTCACCAAACCGGAGGAGACCGTCCTGCCGCTGTACGAACGGCTGAAGGCGGCCGGCGCCGTGGATGTCCACCTCAGCTACTACGACCATGTCGTCGACCTCACCGGCCAATACGGCGGCAAGGATTACCATTACGACGGCCATTGGTCCTGGATATACCTGCATGACAACCGCTGCATCCTCGACGCCGACGGGAACCCCGTCCGCGTCAACGGCCTGCCGGTGACGGTCATGCAGTGGATGGCGGCCCAACGGCGCCGCTGAGCCGGGGCTGTCCCCGGCAGACCTGGCCAGCCCCACCCTGGCCAGGTCCTTTTCCTATTCCGCCCCCCCCGGGCGTATGGTCGGCCCCGGTATGCCCGGAAGCCGGCGGCCTGCCTTCCGGGATGAACAGCTGCGCACAGGCTCCGATCCGGGCCGCCGAACGGAATTTCTTTCCCCTACCTTGTTTTCCCCGTCCGACCGGCGGTCCTTCCCCGCTCCCGGGTCCCCCGCCCCTGATTTCCCGGCCCGCCCATCCGGCCGCCCGAACTTTTTCTTCAGAAAAAAGCCATCCCGTGCAGCGTTCTCCCCGCCCACCGCATATAGTGGGACAATCCGACCTTGTTGTTTAACCAAAAAATGTATCAAACATGAAATCAATTGATCGACTGACCCTGCCCTTCCTCCTGGCCGTCCTGACCTTCACCGCTTGCCGGAAGGACGAAATCATCGACATGCAGATCGACATACCGGTCGTAACGCCTGCCAACAAACCGATCAACGGACTCTTCCTCCGGTCCGCCACCCAAAGCGACGGCCTCGAACTGGGCTGCATCACCATCGCCTACCCCTTCGAACTGCTGCTGGCCGACAGCCTCACCACCTTCGAAATCACCTCCGAAGCGGCATTCCTCACAGCGCTCGGCGACAGCACCGCCGGCCCGATCGACTTCGTCTACCCACTCCAGCTGACGACGGAAGACGGCGAAACCACGACCGTATACAGCGTGGAGGCGCTCGCCGAGGCCTTCGCCAATTGCATCCCCGAGAACGGCTGGGGCGAGGAGTCCTGGTTCTTTCCCGCCTGGACCATCAACTATGAAAATTCCTGCTACCAGCTCGTCTATCCGGTAAACCTGCTGGACCTCGACAGCACGACCGTTACCGCCACCGACGAAGCCGGGCTGGTCGCCCTGCTCGCGGACGGCAACCTCTACAGCTTCGCCTTCCCGCTCGACCTGACGGACGAGGACGGCAACCCCGTCACCGCCATCGACGCGGAGGACCTGTTCGACCTGCTGGCCGCCTGCGGCCCCGGCTACGGCGGCGGCTGCGGCATCGGGACTTTCGCCTGCTACCAGCTGGTCTACCCCGCCCCGATGTTGATGATGGACGGCACCACGACCCTCGTCAACAACAACGATGAATTCACCGCCTTGATGCTATCCGGCGAATGGGCCGGTTTCGGCTTCCCGCTCACCCTCCTCGATGCCGACGGCAACGAAATCACCGTCACCGACGAGGCGGAACTGAACGAGGCCCTGCTGGCCTGCGACCCGTCGGGGGGCGGCGGCAATACGGGCGGCAACACCATGGAAATCCTGTTCGGATGTTACAGCGTGGTCTACCCGGTCACCCTGCAGCTGGTGGACAGCACCACGACGGTCGTGCAAGATGAAGCCGGATTGCTAGCCACCTTCCTGGACGGCACCTGGGCCGGCTTCGGGTTCCCACTGACACTCCTGGACGAGGACGGCCAGGAAATCACCATACAGAACGAGCAGGAACTGGCCGCCGCATGGGAGGCTTGCGACAGTACAGGAGGCGGCGGACCGGGATTTGAGGACGCCGACTATTTCTGCTATGATTTCAGCTATCCGTTTTCCGTCACCGACTTGTTTACCGGAAACACCATAACTTTCCAGGATGCCGCCGAGTGGCTCGCATTCCATCAAGACCCGATCGCGGCGCCAAACGCGTACGATTTCATCTTCCCCCTTACCCTCCTGGACCAGGACGGCCAGGAACTGACGGTGGAAGACCATGACGGCCTGTTCGAAGCCATCCAGGACTGCTGGTGATGCCGGAAGCCGGGCCTATTTCAAACAACCGGGGAAAGCGGAGCAGACCGCTTTCCCCGCCCATCAAGAAAAATAAGCCGATGCACCTCGCAAACCTATCCACCGCCCTCCTCGCCCTCCTGCTGCTGACCGGCTGCGAAGGCGGGACGACCTTTACCAAGGAGGTCCGCAACGAATCCTCGGAGACCCTGACCCTGAGGCTCCACACTTCCTTCCTGACCACCGCTTCCGATACTTTCCGGATAGAACCGGGCAGCCGGGAAACGATTTACTGGAACGACAAGACCGGGCTGTTCACCGACAGCAGCTATACCTGCGTCTCCGAGATAGATTCCGTCTCCGTCTCCCTGTCCCGCGGCAAGCGGCTGGTCAAAAGCCTGCTGGACCCGGACCATTGGGACCGGGAGAGCAAAGGCGGCCGGAATTCGACGGAAAAATGCACATTTACCTTTTCCGACAGCGACCTGCAGTAAACCACCACCCTGGTCGGTCCTTCATTTTCAACTAAAAAAAAAGCCTTGGTCGACGGAAACACCATCACGCAATGCCAACAAAAGAACCAGCAGGCATTCAAGACCCTGTACGAGGCTTGCCTGCCCTATGTGCTTGCCATTGTGAAAGACTATACGGACAACCCCGATTTTAGGAAGGACCTCCTGCAGGAAATTTTCGCCCAGGTTTTCCTGCACATACGGCAATACGACCCCAGCAAGGGCGGGTTCAAGCCCTGGCTCCGCCAAATAGCCGTGAACCGGTGCCGGATGTTCCTGCGGGATGAAAAAAAGCATTTCTTATTCGAGGACTTGGACCAGGCCGCCCCCGTCCAGAACCACCAGGACCGGATGGACCTGCCGGAGATCGGGCCCGACCGGACGGCACAACTGCTCCGGAACATGCCCGCCGGCTACCGCCAGGTCTTCTCGCTGGTCGTCCTGGAGGGATATTCCCACGACGAGGCCGGGCGGCGCCTCGGTATCAGCGCCGAGACGTCCCGTTCCCAACTGGCGAGGTCGAAGCAGTGGCTGCGCCAACAATATCAACTCATAAATCCCTGAAAAAAAATGGACCACACAACAAACAGGGACGACGACAAAGACCGGTCCCGGTCGGAGGACCCACAAGACCCCGCCTTCGCCTGGGACGACATGAAAGCCGGTATCTTTGAAAGGATACGCGCGGAAGACCCTCATTTTTTCGAGCAAAGACGCCGGCGGCGCATACCGCTGTGGCTGTGGATCGGTGCGGCGGCGCTACTGCTCGGCGGCGCCGCGTATTGGTGTCGGCCGGGGGACCGCCCGGCGGGCGGCCCTACCCTTCCCCATCGTCCGGATCCGATGCCAGCGTCCGACCACCGCCCGGTCGCGACGGATACCCGCCCGCCCGGTGTGGAAATCCGGACAACGGAAACACCGCCGGCCCCTCCGGAAACATCCGCCCGCAAGGCCCGGGGGAACAGGCCGCCCCAAGTCCCCGGCACCCGGGCAGGAAACAGGCCGGTCGGCGAAGCGGCAAGCCGCCGCCCGGAAAACGGGCCCGCTGCGGAACGCAAGGAGCTGCGCCGCCCCGGAACAGGCGAACCCGCACGGCTTGCATCCCCACCGATACGGCCGGTGACCATGCGCCATACCCCGCCCGGGGCGGCCGGCCCGGCATGGCAAGCCGCCCCGCCCCGCCTGGCGGCCGGTCCGCCGGCGACCCAGGACGGCCCGCAGGCCGGTCCCCAAAGAGCCCCGCGAATAATCACCCTGACGGGCGGCCCTTCGGTCTCCGGCACCGGCTACGGCGGAAGTTCGGCGGCGGCCGGGCTGCGCAACGGCCATTCCACCCCCGTCTCCGGCTACCGCCTCGGGCTGGAAGCCTGGCTGCCCCTGGGCGCCGGGGGGCACCTCCTGCTCGGCCTCGACCGGCAGGCGCACCGGCAGTACATCGACATCAGCACCGAGCGGCCGTTCGACACCTTGCTCCAGGACATCGTGCTGGCAACCACCCACCACATCGTCGGCAACATCCTGTCCGACACCCGCGGGGACACCCTGGTCACGGCCATCCAAAAAAACCGGCTGGCCAAGTACAACCGTTTCCGGACGGTACAGGTACAGGCAGGCTACGCCCGCACCGTTGCGGTGGGAAAATGGTTCCTCCGGCCCTACGCCGGCCTCTCGGCCGGCTACCTCATCCGGCAGGACGGTTGGACGGTAGCCGCTGACCGGTCGATATTTCCCTTCGGGAATGCCGACCCGATCCTGCGCCGCCTCCAACTGAAAGCCATGGCCGGCGCCCAGGCGGAAAGGCCGCTGCCAGGCCCGTTCTCGCTGGTGCTCCGCTACCAGGCCGACAAGGCATGGACGAACAACAGCCTGGAGCAGGACCTGAAGTGGCGGCCCGCCACCCATAGCTTCTCCGTGGGCCTCGCGTGGGCCTGGTGAGTGAAAAGCGGCCCGATGTCCCGGGCCGGGCACCCCGGATCGCTTTTCCCCGGAAAGCGGAGACGGTCGGGGAAGGGACCCCGCCGAGGGCAGCGGGCGCCCAGGCAGCGGGTGGATAGGGGGGATTGGGGGGGGATTCGCACCGGAAAGCGGGCGGAGCCCCCGATTGCGGCGCCATTTGCGCAGGAAAAGCGAAAAAAAACACACAATTGACCGTATTTGGTGTATTTTCCTGTCTTTATTAGCTTTTTTTTCCTATTTTGGACAAAAGAGGGTACTTAAAGACCTTCAATCCAGGCGGCGGGCATATTCCGGTCGGTAAACCATGGCGGGATACCCCGGCATCCGCCGATGGCGGCTTGGCATATGATCAATCGCCACCATAGCGGAGCAAGCGCGGTGCGGAGCGACGGAAGCCTGTACATCTACCGTCCGGTCAAATACCGCCGCTCCCCGAATTCGGGCGGGCACACCCGCGACCGAATCCTATCAACCTCATCTTCCGCACCTCAACCTTACAAAATAATTAATTACAAAGCATTGATATTCTGTTGTTTTTAGTCGTTAAACTCGCTGATGTGCTACGCCCCGCCCTAAAAAGGGCGCGGGGCGCAGCCCCGTTCCTAAAAAATTTTTTAGGACGGCCGGCGGCGCGCCGAAGCGCGCCGCC
>CAZNLJ010000018.1:27538-106924 GCA_964573725.1 uncultured Saprospiraceae bacterium | reverse complement strand
CGTTTTTTTTTTTTTTTTAACATCTGGTCTTCGATGTTTTCCTATTCCACCGCATCCATTTGGAAATTAGAACTTGTTTGGTGGGCTTTCTCCGCCGCACTTCTTTTTATTGTTACCTATCCGATACTTTCTTCCGGTGCTCCGTACCCTTTTTGGAAGGAAAACGTCGGGTTTGTCTTGGTATTCGTGACCGCTTTGCGGTATATATTTCTTTTGCAGTTTACGCCCATCGCATATGTGCAGTGGGCTAAAGTGGTTGTTTTCGTCGCCAGCATACCTGGTTTGCTTTTGGGAATCGGTTGGATGCACGAATTCCAGTTGTATCTGGAGGAAGGTGAAATTCTAACGTTATTCCCTGCTTCTCTTGATGGTAGCGCTGCCGGTGACCGCCTGATTGGCTATGTTCGTGTAGAAATGCTTTTTTTTGGTACGGGAGCACTGTTTGCCATGGCAGTGTTACCTTTACGCATGCTGATTTCTTTTTGGCGCACCCACAATAGAGGGACAGTCTAAGTCAATTCAGGTGCAGCCGTCCGTCGTGCTTTACAGCTGCATGACAGGCAGTGTGCTTACAATTCTTCCAAATTCCCGATTAGTCGAATCGCTTTTTCGAGGATGTCGTTGTTTGATTTGGACTCATCTGTTGGCGCGAAAATCGCCAGCTCACAACGCTGCATGATCTCCAGGTAATCGTCGATCCAGTCGTCGGGCACCTTGTTCGATTTCATGGCACTGGTTACTTCGTTCTTGGAATAGTTGGCCGGTGGAATATCAAATTTGATTCGGACATAACTACCGACAGCGTTCGAGAGGGCTTCGAAGAACAGTCTTTGGTCGCTATTCTGTTCCAAGGACCTATCCACATTCTTCAACTGATTGTACGCTGCGCTTAGTTTGGCTCGCTGCATGGCGTCTGCGCTCATTATTGGTTTTTTCCTCCCATACTGGTAACCGATTCCCGTAACAAATAGAAAAGGGGCAAGTATTGCGACGAGCCAAAAGCCTGGTTTACGAATAAGATATGAATTCGAAACAGGTGGTTCGATGCTTGGTCTCATAGGGCGGATATCCTCTTTCGTAACTTCCCATGAAGGCATCTCGCCGGCAGTCATCTCGCTTTTTCCTTCACCTTGGGATACTCTTATTGTAATCGAATGCTCTTCAATATTTTGGTAGTCTTTTGCCTCAGGGTCAAAGTAGGGAAATGCGGTTCTTATGGTAAATTCACCGGGTTCTTTGGGAATAATGCTGTACGCGATGGTTCGTTCTCCCAAGATACCCAAGGAGGTTTCTGTAAATTTCTCTTCAACAATGTCCGGTGGATATAGGTCCAGGGAAGGAGGTACATTGATTTGTGGTAAGGAAATCCTTTTGAAGTCGCCATACCCTGAATAGGTAATCCTCAGGGTAGCCGCTTCGTCCGTGGAAATTGAATCTTTATCGATTTCATGATGGTATTGGAAATTTCCGACGCCTCCGGCAAATGCGGGGGGAGGATTTGGAGGGATTTGTTTTGATTCGACTTGCAACGTGTTGGTGGTCGTATAAGCAGGTCGTATTCTTCTGTTGAAGAAGAAGCGGGAATGACCATCTTCCTCCGGGACCGCCAGTTGGATTTGGGCAGGTCCGATAAATAAACGTCCTGATTGTTGCGGGTAAATTGCGATGCGTCTCAATATTTTTGTTGTGTATTGCCTGCCGTTCAGGACTTCTCTCGTCGGTCGGCTGGAAAACGATTTCAGTTCCATGGAATAGAAGCCGTTCAGGTTTGCATCCTCAACGATGTCATATCCTTCGATGGAAACGGTGGTGTACAGCTTGTAGTCCAAGATCATTTGCTGACCCACATAGACTTCATCCGACCCCTTAAGTTCCAGTCGGATGAAGAATGGGTCATCTTCAGATGGCATTTTTTGGATGGACTCGAGGACCTCTACCGTCAACTCATTGGAAGACAAGGTCTTGTTGTTGACCTTAATGCTGGCAGGCTTGATAGTGAGTTTGCCTGTTGTCTTTGCCCGGAGTGTATAGGCGTAGGTCATTTCACTGGAAACCACCCCATTGATGACCTGCATGCTGGAGGACTTGTTGGGACCGGCGAGTATCTGGAACTGGCTGAGGTCCGGAGGCACGAAATTGGTCCCGTTCGCATTGGAAAGTGTAAAGCTTACTTCGAAATGACTGTTTTGTAGCAACTGGCTGGCATCCGTTGTGGCAATGAATTGGATGGTTTCCTGGCCGGCCATTTGATAAGCGCATGTGAAGAATAGGGACAATAGGATGAGCAGCCGCCGGAACCTGCAATCTGCGATAGGTAGTATATTGCCGGGTGAAGAATTGCTGTTCATATCGGTGAGTTCTAATGGTTGATGCCCAACAGCTGGATCGACTGAATCTATCCTGCACTCAAATCGCTATTTTCGGCGATAGCTTGCGTGAGGATCGGGAGGCATGAAGTTGGTTTGAGGGCAAGGTTGAAGGATATGCACGGCGACTATATTCGGATTCAAAATTGTACCCGGAGGCGATATGGGACCGCCAAACGGAAATCTTAACACGTCGAATGGTATTCAAGCAAGTTCCAGGCATCGGCCAAGGGTTGTGGTTGATTTCGGGTTTGGAGAATCGGGCTCCCACAAACTTACGGTATTCAGCGAAGCGAGGGATGATTCAGGGTGACAGAAGCGACCTGTTTTCTTTCAAAATTTGTTCAATTCACACGGCCGGCTGTCAAAATGGCCGAATTTTTTAATGGCAAACATCTTGATGGGTAATTGAAAAAGAAAATAAGTAAACCAATGAGCAGACCAGAAGAGCAACAGCAAACGGAAGATTTGGAAAGGGACGGTACGACCGATCCGGACATGACAAATCCGGAGCGGCAACATTCGGATCAAGGCAACGAAACAGCCGGAGATAGTATTCGCGACCAGGATTCGCTCGTCGTATTGGAAGCAAGATTGGCGGAAACAACGGATAAGTATCTCCGATTGTACGCTGAATTCGAAAATTACAAGAAACGTTCCGTACGGGAGAAGCTCGATTGGATGAAGACGGCGTCACAAGACACTATGTCAGCCTTGTTGCCGGTATTGGACGATTTTGACAGGGCTCGAAAATTCTCCAAGGAAAATGACGGTCAGGGATGGAGCGAAGGCGTAGATTTGGTGTATCAGAAGCTCTTTACAATTCTCAGGGCAAAAGGGTTGGAGCAGATGCAAACGGAAGGTATGGCCTTCGATCCGGAGTTGCACGAGGCCATTACCGAAATACCGGTTACTGCACCTGAACAGAAAGGTAAGGTCATCGACACCATAGAACAGGGATACCGTTTGAATGATAAGATCATTCGACACGCGAAGGTTGTTGTCGGCAAATAGATCGTGATAATGGCACCAGCGTCGACCGCATAAGGTTGTGCTGACGTAAAACAAGGGGGTAGGCTGTGAAACGTGAATTCCTGTCTACGCACAATAATTCAAACACGGGACATGTCAAAAAGAGACTATTACGAGGTGTTGGGTGTACCGAAAGGCGCAGATGAGGCAACGCTTAAGAAAGCTTACCGGAAGAAAGCGCTTGAATATCATCCGGATCGTAATCCTGGGGACAAAACGGCGGAGGATAAGTTCAAGGAGGCGGCCGAAGCCTATGAGGTGTTAAGTGATGCGGATAAACGTGCCAGGTATGACCGTTATGGACATGCCGGAGTGGACGCTAACATGGGAGGCGGCGGAGGATTCAGGGGCGGCGGAATGACTATGGAGGATATTTTTTCCCAGTTTGGCGATGTGTTCGGGGGCTCCGGAAGTCCTTTCGAGGAATTTTTTGGCAGAGGAGGCAGAGGCGGGACTGGGCGCCGTCCTACCGGGCAGCGGGGCAGCAACCTTCGTATCAAGGTCAAACTGACGCTGGAGGAAATCGCCAACGGTGTTACGAAGAAAATAAAGGTGAAGAAGCAGGTAGGCTGTCAGGCCTGTGGTGGAAGTGGGGCTAAAGATCAGGGATCTTTGCAGACCTGTGGTACCTGCCGTGGTTCCGGATACGTCAGGCAAGTCAGGAGTACTTTCCTTGGTCAAATGCAAACCACGACGACCTGCCCAACCTGTCAAGGTTCTGGTGAGGTGGTGACGGCGAGTTGCGGTGTATGCAAAGGAGATGGGATCGTCTACGGGGAAGAAACCATCGACATCGATATCCCAGCAGGTGTTTCCGAGGGTATTCAGCTCTCCATGTCGGGTAAGGGTAATGCGGGACCGAAGGGTGGCCCTGCCGGCGATTTGCTCATCAATATCGAGGAAACACCACATGAGGAGCTGTCCAGGGATGGGCTCAACGTGGTATTTGAGTTGTACCTCAACATAGCGGACGCGGCTTTGGGGACCTCCGTCGAGGTGCCGACCATCGAAGGCAGGGTAAAGATAAAGGTACCTCCCGGAACCCAGGCAGGTAAGATCTTCAGATTGAAAGGAAAAGGACTGCCTTCCGTACAAAGCTATGATAGGGGGGACCAGCTCATCCAAGTGAATGTGTGGACACCGAAGCGATTGAATGAAGAGGAACGGAAAATTATGGAGCGTATCAGGGAATTGCCAAATTTTCAACCGGAGCCCGGCAAGGGGGAGAAAGGCTTCTTCGACAAAATGAAGGAGTATTTCTCGTAATCGAATCATTAGGGGAGATGTTATGAGTCCAGTCTGAAATTGGAGCGGACCTGACATTTGTCTTTGGCAATATGGCGGATTGCATACGGTCCGGCCCCTCATGCCGGTTTCGAGAGTCGCTGCACAATGGCTCGGCAACCGATGAGCCTGGTCCGCGCTTGTCAGTTTTATCCTAATCTGGTAGGGACGCCCTGTCCCGGAATATTTTTTTTTCTTATTTTTGATAACCGACCTGTTGCCTATTCTACATGTTTGTGGTTAGCGGGAATTCCATATCCATGAGCGTAAGTGTGGTATGGCCTAACATGGTAAGTCGCAGCTTGCGGTTATGTTGCAGGTTAATGAAATCCATCGGCCTGTCCCACGGCTATGGTTCGATGGGGTCGGCGGGTCGGGTCTGCAGTCCGTGATTACATTTGGCCGTTCAAAGTCATGGGCGGGTGGGATGCCACTTACGGATGATTTTATCCAGCCGGCTGATTCGCATGGTGTCCATCGCGGTAAATGGGGCCGAGCGGGATGAACTTCGGAAAAAGAGATCCGGGGTTGACAAAGGTTTCATTTTGGATGGGATACAAGCAATAGATGGTATTCGGATACGTTGACCAACAGTAGCATTTGGTACTGAACATCCCGGAACTGATTCTTGCGAAGATGCGCATAATCTCCTTGCTAATATTCCTGTTGCCGGTCTTCGGAATGGGTATCATGGTTGCACAAAATTGTGGTTGTGCGGCGGAAGGAGGCTGTGCCTACACATTTGGAGCGAACAGTTCCGGACAGGTCTGTTATGAAATAACAGATGCCTTCAATGATGACCTTGCCGATGCAGGTCAAGGCGTATGCGGTGTATCCGTGAGGTTTCGCCATGGCAGGGTAGGGGGAATGCAGCTAACGCTGACGGCACCGGACGGCAGTGCCGTCCAACTGGTGGGAACGAACGGGAGTTGCAACACCTGGACCCCCATCGCTTTGTGGGATGTCCTTTTTGTGCCTTGTTCCGCAGGCTGTCTTCCGGATACCCTGAACGGTTGTGCATATCCTTGTAGTTTCGACGGTTGCCCATCCGGTTGTCCATGGGCCAATGCAAACTACAGCGGAAGCTATCATCCTTTCCAAGGTTGTCTGGAAGACTTCGACAGTGGACCGGTCAACGGCCAATGGTGTCTGTCGATTGACAACAACGCCCAATTCAACGGGGGGGTGATCCTTGACTTCCAGGTGATCCTTTGCGACCAATCCGGCATATTATGTTGTGCTGCGGACGGTGGCAACCTGGCGTTTGAACCTGATTTGACCGCCTGCGAGGGAGATAGTGCCTTGCGCTTGTCGCCGGAACCAATTTATGGGGCACTCGTTCCCGACACGACCTTGCATGGGTACGTATATTTGGTTTTTGAAGACACCGTCCTGACGGCATTGGAGAATTTGCCAAACCTGGATACCTATCCTCCGGGAACCTACGAAGTGTGTGGGTTATCTTACTTGTACGGCGATTCGACCGAACTTCCCGTGGCAGGAACCGTGCTGACACCGTTTGGACTGGATACCATGTTACATGGGCCTTCTCCGGCATTTTGCGGAGATGTAACGGATGATTGTATCCTGGTAAGGATAGCATCTCCACCGGCGGAAGTGCAGCTCAGCCGCACCATTTGTGAAGGGGATACGATACAGGTCGGTGGGAGCCAATACACGAGTAGTGGACAGTATCTGGACACGCTGCACTCATATTTCGGCTGCGACAGCATCGTGTCGCTGGACTTGGTTGTCCTTCCTGCAGATACGACTTTCCTGACCGTTGTGGGTTGTGCAGGTTCGACCTACCTGGTCGGGGATTCCGTCTACACGGTCTCGGGCTCTTATACCAATCGGTTGGTAGGATCGAACGGATGTGATTCCACCGTACGGTTGGACCTCACGGTCATTCCGACCATTCTTACCATCCTAAAAGATACCATATGCAGCGGAGATACGGTTTGGATGGCTGGGCAACCCTACTATGAAAGCGGGATGTTCGTAGACACCCTGCCATCCACGAGCCAATGCGACAGCATCGTCACGCTTGACTTGTCGGTGGTTTCGCTGAGCGTGGAAATATTGCCTCCGGACACCTTGACCTGTGTTGATACGGTCATCGAATTGACGACGGAGGGCGTTTCCACAGTCGGGCCGCTCCTATATTCATGGGCGTGGGAGGGGAGTCCGGTGGGTACGCCGGATACCACCGGTCGGTTGGTAGTGACAGCAGCCGGACTATACATCGTGGAGGCGAGTAGTGGTACTTGTCAGGTAAGGGACAGCGCGCTTGTTCATCAGGATACTTTGGTCCCAGTGGTCATCCTCGATCCGCCGTTTTCCGAACAATTGGATTGTGCGACGATGTCCCTCATCCTCGAGGGTGTAGCAATAGGATCTCCGGCCGACCTGATATGGCAGTGGACGGAATCGACCGGTGCGGGCTTCACCAATATATCCCCGCAAAGTATCCAGGTTTCCATGCCCGGGGAATACGAATTGACGGTAACCGATACGGCCAACGGGTGTGTCAGCACCTTGAATCGTTCCATTATGCAGGACACGGTCAGGCCTGTTGCGCTTGCCGGCCCGGATACGATGTTTTCCTGTCAGCAGGCAATCATGCAGTTGGACGGGACATTATCCCAATTGAACAGTAATGCAGGGAGTTACCAGTGGACAGTGCTGGAGGGTGGAAGCATAATTCCGCCAACGGACACGATCCGTCCCACAATCGATGGGCCGGGTATTTACGAATTGGTCGTGACCGACCTGGCCAACCAATGTACGGACAAGGATACGATTGTCATATGGGCAGATACCATTGCCCCCATACCGATACTGGCCACACCCCAAGGAACCAATCTGACCTGCACGGTATCCAGTGTCACCCTGGATGCGACAGGTTCAACGGTGGGCCCTGATTATACGGCCACTTGGATCGGTGATATCCAGGCAGGGCAAGGGACACTATACGCGACCGTCCACCTGCCCGGAACCTACGTATTGGTCCTGAAGGACAATAGCAACGGTTGTACCGATTCCATTTCATTGACGATCGGTTTGGACACTTTGGCACCTATGGTGGAAGCTGGAGTCGCCGACACCCTGTCCTGTACCAACAATACAAGCAGTCTGGGCGGAGCAGGGACATCGGTCGGACCAACGTACAGTTACCAGTGGACGGGTAGTGCCGGCGGTTCGTTTATCAGTCCTACGGATATGCCGACGGCCGAAGTGGATTCGGCGGGAACCTATCACCTGTTCGTAATGGACCTGTCAAACGGTTGTGAGGCGTGGGATTCCGTGGTGATTGCGGGCAACTACCAACCGCCGCAAGCGGAGGCGGGACCGGACGAGTTGTTGACTTGTACGGAGCCCCAGGTTGTGCTGAACGCCGCGGGTTCCTTGATTGTACCGTTTTCCTCTTACTATTGGACAGACGTATCAGGAGAATTGATTTCCAACGAGCTGACGGTGACGGTGGCATATGCGGACACCTTCATTTTTCATTTGAGTTTTGCATTTTGCGAGGATCGGGACACGGTGCTGGTGACCGGCCCGGGTGGGTTGCCGGTGGTGGAGGCCGGAATTGATGTACCGCTGGATTGTATGACAGGGCAGGTGCAATTGAACGGTGCAGGGTCGGAGGAGGGCAGCCAAATTACCTATGCATGGGAGTTGCTTGGCGGTGGAGGCCAGGGTATCGTGCAGGGGGGACAGACCTTGGAGCCGCTGGTTGATATGGCAGGCTTGTACCAATTGACGGTGACGGACGGCGAGAGTGCATGTTCCGCCACCGATACGGTTCTGGTATGGTTGGACACAGCGGCATGCCTGCCGGCTGTCTGGGCCGGAGCGGATGGGCTGGTGAACTGTTATCATCAGCAGTTTGCGGACACCCTGGCCGCAGCCGGGTCGGAGGGCCCGCACATATCCGCCAATTGGACGGTCATCAGTGGAGCCGTACTGGATGCGTCGAATGTCTACCAGCCTATTGTTACGCCGGGGACATATATACTGACGGTTACGAATGAAGCGGTTGGATTGGGGGTGCAGGATACGGTCATTGTGTTTGCGGATACGGTTGCACCGATAGCCCACATCGACAATGAAACCTTATCATTGGATTGTACGGAGTTGGCGGCATGTTACGTTCCTATCACTTCCGGAACCACGGAAGGCCCTGGAATCGTTTATGCTTGGGGAACGTTCGATGGATCCTTTTGCGGACCGACGGACGTATTGGCTACCGGGATATCGCAGGTAGGCATCTATGAGTTGATTGTGACGGACTTGGGGAACGGATGTACGGCAGGGGACGCCATCTTCATCACCTTGGAGGATGTGCCGTCGGTAGCGAATGCGGGAACCGATCTGCAATTGCCTTGTAGTGATACGACCATTGTCCCGAATCCGGCGGGTAGTTCCGTAGGGGTTCAATTTCAATACAATTGGTATTCCGGTGATGGAGGAATCGTCATAAGTGGTGGGAACACCTTGCAGCCGCAGTTGGCAGTAATGGGGCCGAGTGATACTTTTTATCTGGAGGTAATCAACACAGCCAATTCTTGTCGGGATACGGATGCGGTGGTGGTATTCGGTCCAACCGGTTGTACGCCCCAATGTGTGGCGGAAGTGGAGGGTCAGCTGGATTGTTTGTCCGCTACCGCCACGGTCAGTGGGCTTGGATCTTCCCAAGGGGTTGAAATCAGTTATCAATGGACGACCGGTGGGAGTGGCGGGAGTTTCTGTGGGAATCCTGTCCAGCAACAGGTTTGTGTGGACAGTCCAGGAGAATACATCCTGACCGTGACGCGCACTTATCCCAGCGGAGTCCAGTTCAACAAGACCTGTGAGGTTGTCGTTACGGATTTGTCGAATCCACCGGTCACGAGCGCAGGTTTGGACAGGACATTGAATTGCACGGATACGGTCGTTTTCCTGGACGGAAGTGCATCGGCAAGCGGTACGGGAATCAGCTACCAATGGGCGAGTATTTCCGGAGGGAGTATATCGGGAGGAGCTGCCTCGGCCATTGCGGAGGTCGACCGGCCGGGGACATACGTATTGACGGTCATGGATTCCACTACCGGTTGTGAGTCGCTGGATACGGTAAGTGTTACGCAGGATACATTGCCACCGGTGGCGGATGCGGGATTGGGGGGCATGTTGAATTGCCTATTGAATACGATAGTCCTGAGTGGAAGTGGGACACCGGCCGGCGTGATGGCGAATTGGGATACGCCGGACGGGGATATCTGTGCGGGTGCCACGACATTCAATCCGATAGTCTGTGATGCGGGTACCTATCTCTTGACGGTAACCGATATTGGAAACGGCTGTCAGTCAACGGATAGCGTATTGGTAACGATAGATGGTTCGGTTCCGAATCCGGATGCGGGTCCGGACCTTGTGTACACTTGTGTGGATCAGATTTTCGAGATTGAGGCGAGTGTGGCGGGGGGGAATAATTTGGCATATGCGTGGACGGCCATGTCGGGAGGATGCATTGTGGGGCCAGCGGACCAGTTGCAGCCGACGGTCGCTTGTCCGGGCGTGTATCAGTTACAGGTAACGGACCTCTCGAACGGATGTCAGGGGTATGCGGAAGTCGAAGTGACGGCGGATACGGTGGCACCGGTTGCAGACCCTGGTATGCCGCAGGAAATTGACTGCGACCAGCTGATAGTCACCTTGGATGGGAGTGGGTCTCAAGCAAATGGCGGGGTGCTTTACGCTTGGTCGGTCCTGGATAGCGGGAACCTTGTGGGAGGGGGGCAGTTCGCCGCAGTCCAGGCGGATGCAGCGGGTAATTACCAGTTGGAGGTGACATCGGTAGGAAACGGTTGCCGGGATACGGCCATCGTCTCAGTGACAGTTGATGAGGGGCTACCTTCCGTATCGGCCGGCATGGATACGGTATTGACCTGCCGGTACGACACCCTTGTGTTGGACGGCGGCGGTACGTCGGTTTGGCCGGGTTTGGTATACAGCTGGGTACATTTGGGAGGGGGGAACCTATCGGATGGTCAAACCTTGGTGCCTGTTGTCTGGTTGCCGGGTTCCTATGAATTGACGGTTACAGATACGTTGACCGGCTGTACGGTAAAGGACACGGCGATGGTGGGGGCCGATACGGTTTCGCCGGTCGCTCATATTGATGCAAACGAGGGTATTGTACTCAATTGCGACCTGGGTCAGCTAATGTTCGACGGCCAATCATCCGAGCCAGCCGGTGGTTTAGCGTTCCATTGGGAGACGCAGGGTGGACATATTCTATCATCCTCGGCATTGTCCGTCATTGAAGTGGATAGTGGCGGGACATACCTGTTGGTGGTGGAGAACCTGCAGAACGGTTGTCGGGATACCGCTGAGGTCATGGTGGAAGAAAATCGCGAGGCACCAAAATTGGTGATGGGTGCGGCGGGATTACTGACCTGTCGCGAACCGACGGATACGATATGGGTGTCGACCGACGGAGCCCATATCGTTTATGAATGGAGCGGGCCGGGGCTTGTATCCGGGGAAGAGGAGGCGTATACGGTAGTCAATCAGGCGGGTGCATACCAAGTAGTCGTCATGGATACGGTCAACGGATGTGAATCGGTGGGATGGGTATCGGTTGGGCAGGACTTCACCTTGCCGGTTGCTGTGGTGCAGGCCTTGGGTAGTTTCACTTGCAAGGACAGTACGGTGGTGGTCAGCGGATACGGTTCAACCGAAGGAGCTGTGGCATATGAGTGGCGGAGTGCGGGGGGGACAGGCATCAGCGAGGTGGCGGGATATTCGGTAACCGTCACGGAACCGGGATGGTATTATCTGACGGTAGAGCGGTTGGATAATGGGTGTACCGCAACAGATTCCACGGAAGTATCGGTCAGTGTGTCACCGATCAGCGGTTTGGTGTTGGATATCGGGATGCCGGACTGTGAAAATCCGGAGGGTTTCATTCGGGTGGACAGTGTCCTCGGCGGTATGGCACCCTACGTTTTCGCGCTGGATGAAGGTTATTTTGCGCCGTATCGGGTGTTCGAATATTTAGATCCGGGTGCTTATCGACTGATGGTGGAGGACGCAAGTGGATGCCGATGGGAGGAATGGGTGGATTTGGTCTTGCCGGAGGAGATATTGGTCGATTTGGGGACTGACCTGAGTATCCGGCTGGGGGACAGTGTGCGGTTGGAAGGATTGACAAACAGGATGGAGGAAGCCATTGACACGGTTATGTGGCGGCCGGAAGCGGTGGGGGGGTGCGGCCGGTGTTTGGCGATTTGGGTGGATCCGCTGGAAACCACGACTTACTACCTGACGGTAGTGGATACAAACGGATGTCAAGCGACGGACAAAGTCATCGTTTTTGTGGAGCAAGCCGGGGAGATATATGCCCCGACGGCATTTTCCCCGGACGGGGATGGGACGAACGATTATTTTACGTTGTACGGCGGAAGTCAGGTAGCTGGAATCCAGGAGCTTTCGATATACGATCGATGGGGTTCACTGGTCTATGCGGGTCGTGGAATGATGCCGAACAACCCGTTGGAAGGTTGGGACGGTACATTTGGGGGGCGGCCCTTGGATGCTGCCGTGTTCGTTTGGAAAGCTGTTCTGGTGATGCATGACGGAAGTCCCGCGGTGCGATGGGGAACGGTCGCGTTAGTCCGCTGACGGGTCTTCCTTGTCCAGCAGGCGGGCTTTTGAGAGTACCTCTTCCCGCAAGGAATGTTTGTAATTGATGATTTGTTGGAGGCGTTCGGGATCGTGGACGGCCAGCAGTTGTGCGGCCAGGATGCCTGCGTTTTTGGCGGCATTCAAAGCGACGGTTGCGACAGGTACGCCATTCGGCATTTGCAGGATGGAAAGGATGGAATCCCAACCGTCTATGGAGTTGGATGATTTGACGGGGACACCGATGACCGGCAGCGGTGAGATGGCGGCCACCATGCCAGGTAGGTGAGCCGCACCACCAGCCCCTGCGATAATCACTTTCAAGCCTCGCACATGGGCTTGGCTGGCATACGTGAACATGCGGTCCGGAGTACGGTGGGCGGAGACGATGGTGCGTTCGAAGGGTATGTCGAATTGAGACAAGATGTCTTCGGCCTGTTGCATAACAGGAAGGTCCGAGTCACTACCCATGATGATGCCTACCATTGGTGATTTCTTCATAATCGTTTTGTGGTGTTCGGATGTGGCCGGTCGAAGCGGCGACGTTTCTCAAATGCAGGAGGGACGTGCCTATCAGCATGCCGGAAGTATACGGTGTAAAAATACCAACTCCGGGGAAATGGCGAAAAGGAAAGCCGGGTCAACCATGGGGGACAGATTGTGGGGTGGATAGCCGGTCGGATGGCTACAGCGAACCTGTTGCGGAACGGGTAAGCGGTCGGTAAGAGTGCCGTCAGGCGATGACACGCAGTGTTTCCTGTACCTGTCGAGCGATGCGGAGCGCATCGTCGATATTTTCCGCCAAGACAGTTGCATGACCCATTTTTCGGAACGGTTGGGTGATTTTCTTTCCATACAAATGGATTTTCACCCCATGCATGGCCGCGCAGGTCTCGAATCCCACATAATTGGCGGGACCGGAACATCCGGGAGCCCCGAGCAGGTTGACCATGACAGAGGCGGTTTTCATTGCGGTGCTTCCGAGTGGCAGGTTCAGGATGGCGCGGAGATGTTGTTCGAACTGGGAAGTATAGCAGCTGTCGATGGTATGGTGGCCGCTGTTATGAGGTCTGGGGGCGACTTCATTGACAAGCAGTTGGCCGGAAGGCGTGAGGAACATCTCTACGGCCAATAATCCGCAGGTATGGAACTTCTCCGTCACCTCCACGGCGAGTCGTGTAGCCTGGTCGGCCGTTTCCGGCGGAAGGGAAGCGGGGCAGAGCAAGAATTCCACCAGGTTGGCCTGCGGGTTGAACTGCATTTCAACGGGGGGGTAAGCGGAGACATCCCCGGCGGAGTTCCTGGCGGTTACTACGGAGATTTCCCGGAGGATATCCACGCAATCTTCCACGACGGAGGGACCGGGAATCAGCAGGTGAAGGTCAGCTGCGGAGCGAATGACGGCGACACCTTTGCCATCATAGCCGGCAGTTCGGGATTTTTGGACAAAGGGAAATTGCAAGGACTGTTCGGACAATGCCTGCCGGATGGATTCCGTATCAGGAAACAGTCGAAAGTCGGCGGTGGGAATATGATGGAGGCGGTAAAATTCTTTTTGCAGGCCTTTGTCCTTGATGATTCGGAGGCTGGAGGGGGATGGGAATATCCTGGATCCTTCCTGTTCCAATCTGAGGAGCGCTTCCACATTCACATGTTCGATTTCGATGGT
This sequence comes from uncultured Saprospiraceae bacterium, assembly GCA_964573725.1. Lineage (GTDB taxonomy): Bacteria > Bacteroidota > Bacteroidia > Chitinophagales > Saprospiraceae > UBA6168. The sequence continues at coordinate 92,905 of CAZNLJ010000018.1, read as the reverse complement.
CAGCAGGTCAACCATTTTACCAAAGGCATAGACGTCGTCGAAATTATTGAAGTCACCTTTGACGAAGTGATTGCAGACGGGCGCGGCGGGCATGGAATCCGAGGCGTCGAGTGCCCAGGTGTTGAGGTCCCAATTGTGGGCGGCGAGCGCCAGCATCTTGCCGAGTTGGCCCGCGCCAAGAATTCCGATTTTGGTACTGGAAGGTTTCATGGGAACAAAAATAAACGTAAATGCCTACATCAACAAAGGCAGCCAGGAAAGGACACTGACAAGTGTGCAAGCGGGGAGATGCGGCAAAGAAAAAAGGTGGCCTGAGCTCAGCAGGCCACCTTGCAATTGGTAGTAAATAGACACACGCACTGTAAGTTATGCAACGGTGGGGCATTCCCTTCCAGCGCAGCGTGCAGGGATAGGGTGAGATGTTGCCCACAGTTTTTGTTTTTTCTTGCAGCTCCCTTGGCCGTCTTACACCGGAAGTGGGGCTTCCGGCCGGCTAAGTGTTGTTTGTTTCATAGTTTTCGTCCAGTCGGAAGATGAAGGTTCCGTTGGATGAAAAGTGTTTTTGTGTTGTCCCGGGGACCGATGGTCCAAACAATCATTGTTGACCTGTCCAAATAAAGACAGCGAATCGAAAAATTCCGAGCGGAACGGATTCATCGGGGAAGAATCCGGGACGGCTACGGATACAAACCTGATGATCATGAGGGAACCGGCGGGGATTTCCCCGGGGTGGGAAATCTGCCGAATCCTTACTTGCCCGGTATCGACGTACCAACAGGCGAAAAGCCATAAACCTGATGAACGGTCAGTTGCTTACGAGGGAGTGACACGGTTGTGGAAAAAGACCACTACCCGGGGGATGTGTGAGAATTCAGGTGGGAGATCGTTGGTTTCAAACTATCCTGTCCGTGGGGAAAACGGACAAGTGAAGGAAAATCGAATGTCCCGATGAAATGGGATTTGGTCCCGGTCGGGTACATACTACCCAGGGAGGGATTCACCAGATAGATGAATTATCTTCGTAAGGGAATATTGTGGTTGGATACGCAATTGCAGGAGGCAAAGGTAAAGGGGATTTGACTGGTAGTCAAGGGTAGGTAAAAAAAGATTGGGGTTGCATGCAAGGAGGCTACAGGAAAAGAGGGAAAGAGCGTAAGGCAGGTATGCTTACACACAAGTATCGCAGGTAATCGCCCAGGACCACAGGTAAGTGTGCAAGGACATGGAAAAAGGTGGTCAAATGAAATTTACCTGACACGAGGTAGGAAAATCGACATAGCGGCAAACGACAAATTCGTGATTAGGAAAAAGCGAGGGTAAGATTTGATGATAGGATGGTAAGATTGTGGACAAGTCTGGAATTAAGCCGACTGACAAGCGGCGATGGTCCTATATTTACCGAAAGGGAAGGAGGAAGCTAGCGGAAAGCGTGGCAAGTCTGATCGGCAAGCAGCATCCAGATTCTTTCGGCCACAGGGGAAGGATTCATATCCATGGGGGAGCATGCAGGTGGGAAATCGGGAACATCAAGCGCGGAGGGGCCAAATCCGCACAGTACGGCCAAAATCATTCAAGCTAAATAGGAATCAGCATGAAGACAATCAGCATTAAGAATGCCCACATCGTGAACCGGGGGCAGGTAGTGGTAGGAGACCTTTATATTCGGGGTGGCCGGATAGAGCAGGTAGGGGGAGCGGTCAACAAATCGGCGGACCGGGAGATAGACGCCGGGGGGCTCTATGCGATACCGGGCATTATCGACGACCAGGTACACTTCCGTGAGCCCGGCCTGACACATAAGGCGAGCATCCAATCGGAAGCACGTGCGGCCGTGGCCGGCGGGGTGACGACCTATATGGAAATGCCCAATACACGTCCGCCTGCGTTGACACAGTCTTTGTTGGAAGAGAAATATGCGATAGCGGCGAAGCGGTCGCTTGCGAACTATTCTTTTTTCATGGGTGTGTCGAATGAGAATTTGGAGGAAGTCCTTCGAACGGATAAGCGGCGGGTATGCGGGATCAAGATATTCATGGGATCCAGTACAGGGAATATGTTGGTAGACCGGATGGAGACGTTGGAAGCGATATTTTCGAGGAGTCCGATGTTGATCGCCACCCATTGTGAGGATGAGCACATCATCCGGCGGAATGAGGAGATATACCGATCGAAGTATGGGGAAGCGGTTCCTATGTATTGTCATCCGCTGATACGAAACGAGGAATGCTGTCTGAAATCATCCTCGTTGGCAATCGATTTGGCGAGGAAACACGGAAGCAGGCTTCACATTCTCCACATATCCACGGCGGAGGAGCTGGCATTGTTCCGGAATGACGTACCATTGGCGGATAAGCGGATCACTTCCGAGGTATGCGTACATCATTTATATTTCAACAGCGAGGATTACGAGCGGAAGGGGGCGATGATCAAGTGCAACCCTGCCATCAAGGAAGCGAGGCATCAGGAGGCCTTGCTGGCGGCCTTGCTGGATGACCGGTTGGACATCATCGCCACGGACCATGCCCCGCACACCTGGGAGGAAAAGCAAGGGGATTACTTCGGGGTACCATCGGGTGTACCGTTGGTACAGCATTCCTTGAACATCATGTTGACCTTCCATCAGGCGGGTAAGATCACGTTGGAGAAAGTGGTGGAGAAGATGTGCCATGCGCCGGCGGAATGTTTCCGGATAGTGGACCGGGGGTATTTGGACGAAGGGAAATGGGCGGACATCGCCTTGGTAGACCTGGGAGCGCGGTGGGAAGTGAGTCGGGAAAATCTTCATTACCGATGCGGCTGGTCACCTTTTGAAGGGGACACCTTTCAGGGCCGGGTGGTGACGACGATAGTCAGTGGGCATATTGCCTATGAGCGGGGTGATTTTTCAGTTGAAAAAACGGGGGAGCGGTTGATGTTCGAGGGATAGCGGTGTTATTTCGTGGCATCGGGTGTGGTGTGTGGCGGTTATTCCGCGGGAAGTACGATTTCGAACGGTAAGCGGCAGGGACGGGTACGCGCAAATCGAAGCGTACCCGTCCAAGGCAGGATAAATTAGGAGAGAATAGGTAGGGGGGGTAGCATCGGAATTGGGGGATTTGGGATCCTTGTGGGCAGGGAAAGATACAGGGGGCGTGCGTCAGTCTTTCCGATAGCCGGAAAAATCCGGAGCGAAGAGGCCGTTCGGTCCCATTTGCCAGATGAAATTGGAGCGTTCGTGCCTGTCCGGAGTCGGTTTGTCGCGATCAAGAGCGATTGAGCCGACAAAAGGTCTTGTGTTTCGATCAAAGGCAATCCGTTTATTTATCGGGACTTTTAAAGTGAGGTTGACTTTCTGCCCTCTCCACAAGTTTCCATCGGGGATGGAGAACGCATCATCGAGAAGCAACTTATTGCCATGGATCCGCCAGTTGTACCGAATGGCATTGGCATTGGCTGCGCTGCTGACGGCATCCTTTCCGCGGGCGAAATTCGATTGGAGGAGTTGAAAATCATCCGTATCTGATTGTTGGATGGAAAGGGAGATGTGGCGGGAGAGGAGGTTGCCGTCGGCCATCCGTAGTTTATCGCCGAAGTGCAGGAAGCTGAGATCGGAATAAGCGTCGACCATTTCGATGGAGAGCGTATCGATATCGGAGAAGGATTTTTGGGAGGAAGGGGGCGTGGTGGTGCTGGATTGGAAATCCCGGAGGACAGCGGACGAAAGGAGGGAGACGGAGAGGATGTTCAGTCCCCAGAAAATCCAAAGGCCGAGGACCCATCGGGGTTTGAAGTGGGTGCGCATAAAAAGTCGCATGACACCGAGGATGAGCATCAGCAGCGGGATACCGATGATGGCGAGGATATTGACTACGCCCAGGGCATAGCGTACCGGGCTGGCGGGAAGAATAAAGGCCAGGAAAGGCGATCCGATGAAAGTTCCGGCGACGAGTCCGATCCAGGCGATGCCGAGGGAGACGACGAGGGTGAGTCCGATAGCGAAAGCGATCGGTTTTATGGCCTTTCGGAGGAAATTGAGTACCGCGAGGAGAACGGCGCCGACGAGGCGCAGCATTTCCTGGATGGCATTCCGGATGGAGCGGATACCGGATGAGGGTGTACCCGGTTGCTCGGAAGCGTTTTGACGGTTGGCACCGGAGGATTTGAATTCCGCTTTCAGTTCATCCCCGAGTTCGGATACCTTTCGAGAGACATGAGAGAGTTCCTCTTCGATAATTTTACCGATGTTGTTGGCATTGACGGGATCTCCGCGCATGGCCAGCCTGTCGCTGGCGGATTCCGCCTTAGGAACGATGATCCAAAGGATGATGTAGAGCGGAATGGCGAAGCCTCCGAAGAAGAAGAAGGCGATGAAAGCAAGTCGGATCCAAAGCGGGTCCTGGATACCGAGGTAAGCGGCGATACCGGCGCAGACACCTCCCAGGACGGTGTCATCCGGGTGGCGGAAGAGTCGTTTGCCGGTCTTGTGGAGTCTTTGGCCGTTATTGGGACGAGGCGTATCCGGATCTGCGCCGAAGTCGGCCGGTGTTCCCATAATGGCGATGACGGCGGTAACGTCCTTCAGGTGAACAATGGTGTGGGAAGAGAGCCGTTCGCGGAGCAGCTCGGCCAGGCGGGTCTCTATATCGTTGGTAATTTCCTCATAGCCATCCGAAGACCTGAAGTGATTATGGATGGTTTGCAGGTAATGGTGGAGATGGTTGTAGGCATCTTCATCGATGGTGAAGGGGAAGCCGCCTAAATTGATATTCAGTACCTTATTCATTATAAATTATTTTTCTGCCAGATTTTTAGTGGATTGTTGGACCGCAGACATGAGTTGTTCCCAGGAGTTGAGGAGACCATGAAGGAAGGACCGGCCGTCTTCCGTCAGGAAATAATATTTTCTGGGAGGGCCGGCGTCCGATTCTTTCCAGGTATAATGGAGAAGGCCGGCACTTTTCAAGCGGGCCAGGAGCGGATAGAGCGTACCTTGGACGACAATCATATCGAGTTGTTGGAGTCGGTGCAGAATATCGGAGGGGTAAGCCTCCTTTTCTTCGGAGATAATGGAAAGGATACAGAGTTCGAGAATGCCTTTGCGCATTTGTTGGGTCGTATTTTCCAAGAGTTCCTGGACTTTCATAGGCAAACATTATGAATTTCGGTGATTATCATAGGGTCAGGACGTGCATTATCGGAGCCGGCGTACAAGGCAAAGTTAAGACAAGACAAGATACTTTGCAATACATAGTACTGGTTATTGCAAGGAATATTGGATAGACAGGTATCTGGTATCGACTAAGTATTAAAATAAGCCGTTAAACGATGGGCGTTTCGAGGAAAAAGAAGGCGTGCAATTGGGAAAATTACCAAGGAAGAAGTGGTCTTGCGACAGCATGGATGCGGGTACGACCAGGAGGTGCATGCTCCTATCCGGAATAGGAGATGGTAGGGGCGTTCCAGTGGGGCGGGCGGGCGTGGCGGGGGTGGTGGTCAGGGCACGGCTGCGGCGAACCGTTCGTTGGCATAGATAGCGGCACCGATGATACCCGCATTGTTATACATTTTAGCGGGGGTGACGGGCATATCGACATCGATGTAGGGGGCGAACAAGTCGAAGCTATTGCTGATGCCGCCACCGATGATTACCAGGTCCGGGGAGAGGATACGATTGACATAGTGGAGGAACTCATTGAAGCGTCGGCCGAAACCGGGCCAGGTCATTTCGTATTTTTTCCGGGCGGTATTGGAGATATAATGTTCTGCGACCAAGCCATGGAAATGGAGGTGGCCGAATTCCGTATTGGGAACGAGGTGGCCGTCGATAAAAAGTGCGGAGCCCAGGCCGCTGCCGATGGTGATGAGCAGGACGGTACCGGAGCGGCCCTTGCCTTTTCCGAACCGCATTTCCGCCATACCGGCGGCATCCGCATCATTGAGTGCGAAGACGGAAAGTTGGGTTTTATCCCGCAGGAGGGATTCGATATTAAGGCCGATCCAATCCGGGTCGATATTAGCGGCGCTATTGGCGACACCATGTTTGACGATTGCGGGGAAACCGCAGCCGAAGAAAGGTTCCCGGTAGTCCAGTTTATCCGTCAATTCCTGGATAACGGCGGCAACGGCGGCAGGGGTAGCTGGTTTTGGCGTGGATATCTTGATCCTTTCCGAGCGCAATTTACCGGTGGTGATATCGACGACAGCGCCTTTGATTCCGGAGGCACCGACATCGATACCCAGTACATGGTCATTATTCATGCGACAAACTTTATCAGGCCGGCGGGTGAGTTTCCGGCGAAAGGAGGAAAGATAGGAATAAAGTTGGGTTCTTGGGGGTTATTTCAGCAGGAGGATGTTCATTTTAACATCCTGGAGCGGGCGGTCCCGGGCGTCGGTAGCCAGGGCGGCGATTCTGTCGAGGACATCCAAGCCTTCGATGACCTGACCGAAGACGGTATATTCGCCATCGAGTTGAGGGGCTCCGCCCAATTCGAGGTATTTGGCACGTTGGTGATACGAATACCGGATTCCTTTGCCGGCCTCCACATCCTGGAGGGCGGCCAGGTCGAAGGATCGGCCATGTACGATGAAGAATTGGGAACCGGAGGATGCCTTGGTCGGGTTGACATCATCCCCGAGGCGGGCAGCGGCGAGTGCACCTTTCACATGGACGAGTGAGTCGACGTGTTCGAACGGAAGGGAGTATCCGGGGCCACCGGAGCCGAGTTGTTGGCCGGGTTTGGCATTTCTGGATTGGGGGTCACCGCCCTGGATCATGAAGCCGGGGATGACCCGGTGGAAAAGCAGGTTATCGAAGAATCCGTTTTCCGCCAGTTTTTCGAAATTATCACGATGGGCGGGGGTGGCATCGAAGAGGACGGCGGTCATATTGCCAAGCGGGGTTTGGATTTCCACAAGGCAGTTTTCCGGGGGGAAGATTTGTACTTGCTTGGATACGGAATGAGCGCGTCGGCCGTTTCGGGCGGTGAGCGTTACGGAATAATTACCGGAGGAGAGAAAACGATAGGAGGGGGAAGCGGATGCGGACGAGTCACCGTTTCCGAAATGCCAGATGAAATCAGTTGCCGATCGGGACAGGTTTTCGAAAGAGACGGTCAGGGGAACCTGCCGGTGGGGACGGTCGCTGTGGAAAGAGAAATCTGCGACCGGTTTGCCGCAGGCAGCGGCGAGCAAGGCCATCGGGAGGAGAGCGCCGATCCATCGGCGGTGAGGCGAGCGGGTTGTGGTTATCAACATAGGGGGGGGCGTTCCGGGCGGTTGGAATTGGATCAGAGAATTTGGACGGACATGGCGATATCGGCAGCCGGACGATCCCGTTGGTCCCTGGCTTGGTTGGCGATTGCATCGACCACCTCAAGGCCTTCGACGACCTGGCCGAAGACCGTGTAAGTATCATCCAATTGGGGGGTGCCGCCGTAATTGAGGTAGTATTCCCTTTCTTCGACGGTGTAATTGATTCCGGTATTCCGAGCGAACTGGTCGAATTGGGCGGCGGGAACGGGACCACCCTGGACGATATAGAACTGGGAACCGGAAGACCGGCGTTCGGGGTTTACCTGATCGGTTTGGCGGGCGGCGGCGAGGGCACCGCGGAAATGTCTGGCGCCAAATTCAGCGGGCAGGGTGTAACCTGGTCCGCCGAGGCCCAGCGGCTGACCGGGTTTCGCGTCTTTGGAGTCCGGGTCCCCGCCCTGAATCATGAAACCGGGGAGCACACGGTGGAACAGCGTACCATTGAAAAAGCCTTCCCGAGCCAGTTTCAGGAAATTTTCTTTATGAATCGGGGTGGAATCATAGAGTTTCACGGTGATGTTTCCCAAATCCGTTCGAATCAGCACCAGAGTCTCCGAACGCGAGGCGGGGGCCTGGTCGGAGGAATCGTCCGAAGAGGAGAGGTTTCCGGAGCAATGCAGCGAGGCGACGGCGAGAAATAAAAGGAGGAAGTGTGCAGGTATTTTCATGATTCGCAGGTTTGAGGTGAATAGGGATGGGAATGTCATTGTAAGAAGGGGGCCGCCTGATCGGGGATCCATTCCCGGAAGTATTCGATTACTTTGCCCATGAGGTACTTTTCCTGTTCCCGGACACCGGAGGAATCGAAAGGTTTGATTGCTTCGTAATGGGGCCAGCCATCGGCGTCGCGACCTTTGAAGCGATAATAACCGTCGAGGCTCAGCAGGTGGCAGACGGCGATATGCATAAGGTCTTGTTTTTCCTCTTTGGTAAAGGGGGATTTCCATCGGCCGAGCTCCTGGATACCGATGAGGAAGAGGATGGCATTCAGGTCGGGCAAGGCATCGCGATGCAATGCATCCTTCACATAATGGCGGACCTTGAGCCATTCGAAATCCAGTTGCCATTCTTCCATAGGGGTGCCAAAAGGAGATTAAGTGTTAGGAGACAATCAGGCAGTTGCCTCTACCCAATCGGGGCAAATATACGGAAATCGGGGGTAAGGGATAATCGGAGGCGGCGGGATTCCCGAGATTCGAGGTAAGGAGTCAGTCACCGGCATGGGAAGGCAAGATGGACCGAGTTCGTCGGGAGGCGGGTAAGGAGGCCAGCAGGCCGATCAGCAAGACGATGGCGGAGACAGCGAAGAGGTCGGGAAAGCGGAGGCTGATGGGATAAGCATTGACGACAAATCCATCCGGGATAGAGACGACACCGAAATGCTTTTGAACCAGAAAGAGAGAGATAGCGATGACGAAGCCGATACTCAGACCGAGAAGGCTGAGCATCATACCGAGGGTGAGGAAAACGGTCTGAACCAATTGGTCGGAGGCACCCATGCTTTTCAGTACGGCGATATCCGCCTTTTTATCGAGCACGATCATCCAAAGGGAGCCGATCATATTGAAAGCGACGAGGACGAGGGTCAGGGCGAGAATAGCGAAGCTCATCCATTTTTCGATATTCATGAGTTTGAGGAAAGCTTCATCCTGTTGAAAGCGGTCCTTGACGAGGAAACCGGGGCCCATGATGTCCTGGAGTTGCCGGATGGTCGTTTGGGGATCGGTTTGGTCGGACAATTTCACCTCAATGGCGCCGACCTGATTGGGGAGGCCGAGTAGTTCCCGGGTGACATGAAGGGGGACGAGCACATATTGGTTGTCGAAATCCTGTTGGATACGGAATGTGCCGGCGGGTCGGACGAGTTGTTTGCGGTAAGGCTGTTCGAGGGTGCCGGTTGCATCCCTTTTGGCGATGAAGATATGGAGCAGTTCGAAGGGGTCATCGATATTGACCTGGAGTTTATTGCGCATACCGGCGCCGAGGACGGCGAAGTCCTGTTGCTGTCCGGACAGCAGGAATTGGCCTTCGTGGAGTGAGGCGTGGATATTGGTGACCAGCAGGTAGGAGGAGTCGACACCTTTGAGGGTTCCGAAATCCTGGTTTCCGTCGTATTCAAAAAAAGCGACTTCCTCGAGTGATTCCGAGATCGCTTCGACCCCCGGCAGATCCCGGATGGCGGACAAGGTTTGGGGATCGGGGGCGAAGTGTTTGCCGGCGGCGGCGGTAATCTTGATGTCGGGATTAAACTTGCCAAAGAGGCTGATGATAAGATCTTCAAAACCATTGAACACGCTGAGCACGAGCAGGATGGCTGCCGTACCGATGGCAATGCCGGATATGGAGATTCCGGTGATGATATGAATGGCGTTGGTGGATTTCTTAGCCAGGAGATATTTTTTGGCGATGATAACAGGTAAGTTCAAGGCGATAAGAATTTAAATGGCTGAAATGCGGCCCAATTGTCCGGCGCCTGAGAACAAGATCGGCCGAGTCCGGTTTAATAGGTTGACAGGTGCGTGACAAGCGGGGGAGAGTCGGATCCGGAATTGCGGCCAGCGGGCGGCTCGTCACCAATCGGGTAAAAATACATAATTCCGATGAGCTGCAGTCAGGTAGGCGGATTGGGGAGCAAGGCTGATGCAGGAACAAGAAAAAACAAATCAGGAAGAGCCATATGGAAAAAGCTACATTCGGTGCGGGATGTTTCTGGTGCGTAGAGGCGATATTCCAGGACTTACGGGGCGTGCGCAAGGTAGTATCCGGGTATTCCGGGGGCAAGGTACCGCATCCGACCTATCGGGAGGTGTGCAGTGGGTTGACGGGGCATGCGGAGGTAGTGGTGGTACACTTCGACCCGCATATCGTATCCTATGAGACCTTGGTGCAAGTATTTTTCGCCACCCATGACCCGACAACCTTGAACCGGCAGGGGGCGGACCACGGGACGCAGTACCGGTCGGTCATATTTTATCACGACGAGGCACAGTACGCGGTCGCGACCAAAATGAAAGAGACCTATGCGACGACCCTATGGCATGCACCGATAGTAACGGAGATACTTCCGGCGACGACATTTTACGAAGCGGAGGCCTACCATCAGGAATATTACCGGAAGCACCAGGAAGTGCCCTACTGCCGGATAGTAATAGATCCTAAGCTTGCCAAATTCAGGTCCGCCTTCGGCGCATTATTGGCAGGGGAAGGGGGAGAATAGGAAGGAGGAGACAAGGAAGGCGGGCGGAGGAGGAGCCATGCGGGGCCATGGCGGCCACTGCGGGTCTGGGGAAAAGGAGTCAGCCATAAGGAAAGAATCGAGCACATCAGTTTTCCATAAACCAGAAACAGAAGGAAGATGGAACAAGCAAAAAAATGGAATCCCTTGACAGCGGAAGAGGCATATGTAATTGAGCGGAAGGGTACGGAATATCCATTCAGCGGTGAATACGACCGGCATTTCGAGGAAGGCGTGTACCAATGCAGGCGATGTGACGCGGCGTTGTACCGATCGGAGGACAAGTTCGAAGCCGGTTGTGGATGGCCGGCCTTTGACGACGAGATACCGGGAGCGGTCCGTCGGGAGCCGGACGCGGATGGTCGTCGGGTGGAGATCTTGTGTAACCGGTGCGGCGGGCACCTGGGGCATGTATTTACGGGGGAGCGGTTGACGACCAAGGACACACGACATTGTGTGAATTCATTGTCGATGCGATTCATTCCAAAGCGGCCGGCATGACCTACGAGTTCAACGGATACAAGCCCGTGGTTGATGAGCGGGCCTATCTTCATCCGCAGTGTGCGGTGACGGGCAATGTCTTGATAGGCAAGGATGTGTATGTGGGACCGTTTGCCTCCATCCGGGGAGACTGGGGAATGGTCATCATCGAGGACGGGTGCAATATCCAGGAAAGTTGCACCGTACATATGTTTCCAGGGGTGACGGTATACCTGCGGGAGGGGGCGCACATCGGGCACGGTGCCATTGTGCACGGTGCGGAAATCGGCAGGAACAGTCTGGTGGGAATGAATGCGGTCATCATGGACGAGGCGGTAATAGGGGAGGAGAGCATCATAGGTGCCTTGACGTTTGTCAAGGCGGGGACGGAGATTCCCCGTCGCAGCCTGGTCGTCGGGCAACCGGCCCGTATCATCGGACCGGTCAGTGACGAGATGTTGTCGTGGAAGACAGCGGGAACGGACCTATACCAATCCTTACCGACCCAATGCCGGGAGGCGTTGAAGCCTTGCGAGCCATTGCGGGAGGTTCCGGAAGCGAGGCGGGAGCAGTTGCGGAGCTATACCCGGTGGAGGAAAGAAAGATAGCCGGGTAGCGAGTTATGCGTTCGGGGACAAGAAAGCCCGGCACCGGGGAGGAGACCACCTTGTGCCGGGCTTTTTTGTCAGCAGCTTTAAGGGAAGCCAGGAAGATTCAGCCCATCATGTCACTTCCCTGCATATTCATGCGCATATTTTTCCTTTTGAAGATGGCGGCATCCATCTTTCCGAAGCGGTAAGAGAAATTCAGGCGGAAGATTTGGGGGTCACGGATGCGCCAGGTATCCTGTACAAACAAGGCGGACGCGGTATAAGTGCCGCTACGGCGGGACCGGAAGATATCATTGACACTTAGGGTAAGGCTGGCTTTCCGCTGGAGGAATTCCCGTCTTACGGTAGCGTCGACAAACCAATTTTCGAGGGTATAGCCTTGTGCGGTATTGGTCGGGCCGGCCATCCAGGGCATCCGGTTGCTTTCGTTGGGTGAGAAGGAGGCCCTGCTGCGGTATTCGCCGGAAAATTGGAGGGAGAAGCCGGCGGGTAATTTGATTTGGACGATTTCCTTGGCGAACCAAGTGAACCGATTGATGACCAAGTCATTTTCCACATTGGAGGCATCGAGTTTGGACTGATAGAGATTGACGTTGGTGGTCAGGTCGATAATATCAAAGAAGGAGTTTTTCAGTGTCAGTTCAGCGCCGTAGGCTTGGGAGCTATTAGCATTTTGGAAGCTGAAGATAAGGACATCCTTACCGAGCGTCTCGTTGAATTCGCGGAGCTGGTAGGTGGTGATCAGGTCGACAGCCTGTTTGAAATAAACGGATACGAGCAGATTATGACCTTTTTTGAAGATATTTTGGTAGGAGAGTTCCACAGCGTGCATGAATTCGGGTCGGAGTGTGGGTTCGCCGCGGCGCAGGTTCAGGGAGTCGGAGAAATCGATGAACGGCATGGTTTGGAAGAAATTGGGGCGATTGATTCTCCGGGTGTAGGCGAATTGGATATTATCAAGGTCATTGATTTTCCGGGTGAAGAAAATACTGGGGAACAGCGAGATGGGGTAATTGATTTGAAAGGAGGAATCCCGGTCGGTCAGTTCGCCGCCATAGAAGGAGCTTTCGGCGCGGAGGCCGACCTGGTAACCCCAATTGTCGAATTGGTGGCCGAGTTGGGAGTAAGCGGCGAAGACATGATCGAAGAAGGCGAAGTTATCGGTGAAGGATTCGACGGTATTCCAGTTGCCGTCGGAGTCGAGCACCTGGTTTTGGTTATCGTTGATATTCCGGCGGAGGGAGGCACGCAGGCCACCTTCCCATTTGAGTTTATCCGAAAGCGGGTTGACGAAATCCGTTTGGAGGGTAACGATATTCCCTTCGCCGTTGGACTGTTGCCGTTCGGTGGTGGAGAAGCCGGAATCGAATTGCGTGTTGAAATTACTTTCCCCGAAGAACCGGATTCGGTTGTAATTGAGGTCGGCCGTCCATTCGGCACCGGGTTTGGGGAACAACCGCTTGTATTGGGCGGAAGCACCGATGTTTCGGAAGTTCCTGTCCTGCATGGAGGAGCGGAGGTATTCGCTGAAGGAGGAGGAGGAGGGGAATAGTGAATCCGTACGGGTGGTGATGTCATCGGAGGGTTCGAAATGCCCGCGGGTATAAGATCCGGAGAAGGTAAAGGTATTGCGGTTGTCTGCGAACCAATCGAAACCGGCGCGTGCGTTGGCGAAAGTACCTTCCATCAGACCGTCGGAAGATTGCGTGATGCGGGTAGGCGGGTTTCCGAATGTATTTTCCCGGGTGGTCTCCGCATCGGAGAAACCTTTGCGATTATTGAGCATGGCGCTACCGAACAAGTTGATTTTTTCCGCTCTGGCATTGAGGTCCCCGCCGAGGTTATACCCTTGCCGGGAGTCGGTACCCATCCTGACATTGCCATTGTAGCCCAATTTTTTTTCTTTTTTCAGGACGATATTGATGATGCCTGCGGTACCGCCGCCGGCATCATATTTAGCGGAAGGGTTGGTGATGACCTCTACGGACTCGATGGCATCCGCGGCGATTTGGTCGAGGGAGAGGGTAGTGGGTCTTCCATCCACGAAAATCTGGGGAGATCCGTTTCGGAGGGAGACGTTGCCATCGATATCGACGGACAAGGAGGGGACGTTTTTCAGGGCATCCTGGGCGGTTCCTCCTGCAGTGGATGCATCTTTATCCACCCGGTAAATTTTCTTGTCGAGCGCGAGGGTCGCCGTGGAGGCATCCGCGCTGACGGTGACCATTTCCAGGGTTTGGGAGGCGGCGGAGAGCAGGATATTTCCGAGGTCTTTATCGAAAGCGCCACCCATGGCGGCACCACCCGCCCAGGGGTTTCCGGAGTTGTTGCCGCGGGGTGGGGAGGGCCGGTCGAAAGCTACGGACAGCGAGGTTTCCGCATAGCCGAGGAAAGAGACCTTGAGTGTGAAAGGTCCTTTGACGGGGAGGTTTTCGAGGGAGAAATCGCCATTGTCTTTGGAAATCTGCCCACTCACCAATACTTCCTTCATGGATTTGGAAGTGGAATCGAATTGCATGGAAAAAAGCTGGATTGTCGCGTATCCGATGCCTTTTCCTTTCTCATCGACGATTTTTCCATAGAAGTGCCCGTTGTTCATGGGGGCGCCTCCCCAGCCACCGGCACGGGGCGCGCCTTGGGGAGGATTTTGTGTGAGGGCTGCCGGCTGACAGACCAGTAGGAAAAAGGCGATGAGAATGGACAGGCAGGGGATGGCCGTAAAGCGGCAGGAAGAAAGATTAACTTGCATAAGATAAGCCATATTTAGGTGTGAGCACAGCGGAAACCCAAGGGTAAAGGGTTATGCGGTTGTATGAAGACGTGCCCGATACCGGATCGGGCGGTTGGAAAGAAAACTACGGGAAGAGAACCGGGAAGCAATTCTCACGACTTCACCCCCATGAGTCCTTTTCGGGAGCCAAGCGAGGTGAAACAAAACGTAACAACAGCTTTGCGAGGTCATTGTTTCAAAAGCTATAAGAAAATTGTATATAAAATAAGAAGAAAGATCCTTTGGGCCCTCAAAGATGCAGCGCCAAATTCCGGGAAGCGACAAACAATCAACGAACGGAAGGAATTCATCGATATAAGAAGGGAAAGTCAGGGTGGGGTAAGGGATGGAAACAAGAAGAGCCTGCCATTGAGCGACGGCAGGCTCCACTTACGGAGAGGGTGGGAGGCTTTATCAATAAGACCAGAGGTCATGCTCGAAGTTGAATATTTCCTGTTTGATCTTATCCGCTTCAAGCAGGAGGTCCACGCCGGTGAGATAATCCATCAGGCGGCGGTCCAGGACATTGGATTCCTTATAGATATAGCTGGAGAAACGGCGCATCTCGAGCAGGTCATCCCAAGTCAAGGGGCTCGCATCATTGCCCGCATTGAAGACCCTTTCTTTGGAGAGGATTTCGCGGGCATCTGGGTAGTATACCCAGAACAGCGGCTTTTCGTACTTGAAGTTACCGTTTTCATCCTTGACATCGATGAGCGGGGCGATACCGAGGATACGGACCCGGAGGGTGGAGGTTTCTGCATCGAAGAACCAGACTTCCTTGAAGCGGAAACGTTTGACATCCTCGGGATTCAGTTCATTGCTCACGATGGTCAAGCTTTCCTCGTAAGTTTCGGGATCGACGATGAGAATGGTATCGGAATAGGCGCCGATGGAAGTGATATCTTCCGGTTGGAGCGGGGAAGAGAACTTATCATCTTCCGTGCTGTAGACCGTGATGTCACCGGTTTTGGCGGCATCCAGAAGAATGGAGAAAAAAGGTCTTTCCGGATAGGCGAAAGGAAGGTTCATTTTTTCGCGGATATCGAGTACGCGCCAGATTCTTTTCTCCCAGAAAATATCTGCCTCGCGGGTATGTTCATAGGGGAGGATGTGTTTATCAAGGGTTATTTGCTTATCGACGATTTCGTCGAGCGGACGGCCGCCATCGGGATCGCTTGATTCCGTAAGGATGCCGGCGGGAGGTTGGGTCCATGCGGGGAGCGACAGTGCGACCAAAAGGGCGGTAGATGGCAAGCCGAAAATGGTTTTCATGGTAATTGAGTTTAGTAGTAAAAGATAGGTACTGGAATAAGACCCTGTCACCGGCAGGATAGCGAGCATGTCGGGTCCAATGGCGGTGCATAGGGTGGATACCCGGACATCCGGCTATATAACAGTAAACCTCCGGTGGTTTAGTATGTGGTCGGGAGAAATAAATCGAGGTGGGGAAGGAATCGGAAGGAAGTCAACGGGATGTGAGAACCGGGAGGCGTATTTCGACAGGCCCTTGGCGCAAGACTTGGATGGGAGGGGGTACAAAAAAAGCCTGCCGTTGAGGACGGCAGGCTTTTCGCAGGAAGACATAAAACCGGTCAATAAGACCAGAGGTCGTGTTCGAAGTTAAAGATTTCCTGTTTGATCTTATCCGCTTCGAGGAGAAGGTCCACGCCGGTGAGGTAATCCATCAAGCGACGGTCCTTGACATTGGACTCCTTGTAGATATAGCTGGAGAAGAAGCGCATTTCGAAGAGGTCTTCCCAGGTCATGGGGCTGGCGTCGTTTCCGACATTAAAGACCCGTTCGCGGGAGAGGATTTCCCGGGCTTCCGGATAGTAGACCCAGAACATAGGTTTTTCGTACTTGAAGTTACCGTTTTCATCCTTGACATCGATGAGGGGGGCGATTCCGAGGATACGTACCTGGAGGGTGGAGGTTTCCTCATCGAAGAACCAGACCTCCTTGAGTCGGAAGCGTTTGACATCGTCGGGATTGAGGTCATTACGGACGACGGTGATCCTTTCCTCATAAGTTTCGGGATCGAAGGTAATGACCGTATCGATGGTAGCGCCCATGGAGGCGACTTCATCGGCGGTGAGTGCGGAGGAGAACTTATCATCTTCCGTACTGAAGACCGTGATTTCGCCGGAAGTGGCGGCATCCATGACGATGGAGAAGAAAGGTCTTTCGGGATAGGCGAAGGGGAGGTTCATTTTTTCGCGGATATCCAGTACCCGCCAAATTCTTTTTTCCCAGAAGATATCCGCTTCCCGGATTTGTTCGTAGGGGATGAGGCGTTTTTCGATGGTAGTCCGTTTGTCGACGATATCATCGAGGGGACGGCCGCCATTGGGGTCACTGGATTCCGTCAGGATATTATCAGGCGTTTGTGCCCAGGCAGGAAACACACAAGCGACCAGGAGGAACACACCCAAGGAACGAAGCATACTTTTCATGATAAGAAATTTTCAGTTAGCAATACAAGTTTGTACGAAGGCCGAACCGATTCAGGTGGATTTGGGGTGTGCATGCCGGACGCGGAGTACCGGGAGGTCGAGGGGGCGGCGGCGGGTACCGGAATTCCGGAGGAAAGTTCGGAGCCGGTACCCGCCCTGCCTGTGCGTAAATCGTTTATTTGATACGGAAAACGAGGGAATTGATTTTCCGGCCTGCGACGTCACCGGGGCAGCGGGCTTTCACGTTTTCGAAGTAGAAAATATCACCGGGTTTGGCGGAGGTGACCAGGTTCTTGGTTTTACCGGTGAAGGTACCGCCGGCGTTGGGAGAATCGACGGGATCTTCCCTTTTGGAGACCTTGACAAGGTTGAAACCTTGGATTTCACAGCGGGCATCGAAGTCGAAGTTTTCCAGCCAGGCGATGATACCCGGTTGCGCTTTGAACTCACCGTTGCCCATTTCCCCATCGGGTTTATTGCCGAGTTTGGCGACGGGGTCGGGAATCCGTTTGACGCGGAACTGTTTGGAAGCGTTGAGGTCGCCGCCGGTTTCGCGGACGACGATGGAGCAGTTGTCGGTAGGTTGGCCGACGGTTACATTCCAGGTATTGGATCCGGTTTGGGTAAGTTTACCACCGCCGCCGTTGATACTGACATCGAGTTTATTGCTGTTGACACCGGCAGCCGAGACGGAGATGGGGTTATCCACCCCGATGTAAAAGACGTTCATCTTATCGGCGGAGATGGCGACGGAGCGTTCCCCGACCTCGAAGCTGAATTCCTTGGCATAGGATTTCACCTCGTTGGTGAGCGGGTTGGTGACATCGATCTTGACGTTGAACTTATTTTCGCCCAACTTGGAGCCGGTGGTCTCGTAGGTTCCTTTCCCATCCTTCACGGCGAGGTTGGCACCATTGACGGAGATGCGGGTATTGCCGGAGGCTGAGGTGCTGTAGGCGCTGAGGAAGACGTCTGCGGTATACTTTTCCCCTTTGATGATATATCCTTTGGGAGAAGAGATGACCGGTTCGAAGGCATCGAAGATAAGGTCTTCGCCGACGACTTTCTTGAATAGGAAATTAAGGACGGTGGTAGCGGAGGACTTGGCGTCCGACTGAATCTTGGTAAGCAGCGGATAGACGGCGGCCACGGGCATTTGCCGGAATTTCCAATCGGACCAGCTGTTCTTGTCCTTGGACAATTTCCATTCCTCTTCCACGGCGAGGGGGATGGAGGCGGCGATAGCCGGGTCATTGTCGACGAGGGCGAGCAGCTTCTCCCTCGTTTCCAGGATCTTCTTTTCGAGGAGGGGGCCTACCGCCTTTTCGGGTTGACCATCCGGGCCGAGCACGAGATAGCGGGTGGTTACATCCTTGTCCTTTTCCTTCTTAGGTCTTCTGACAAGCGTGGAATCGTACTTCGGGTTTTGGTAACCGGCCTTGGCGTGCAGCGTATCGAGGATAGCCTGGACATAGATATTCAGTTCCTCGGTCAGTTTTTCCGCTTCGACGGCGGCCTGGCGGAACTTTTCGTTCTGCTCATTCTTGTAAGCATCGGCTTGTTTGTTGATACTGGCGACGATCTGGTCGTTGGTGGCATCAACGATTTCGTTGCTGTTCCGCAGCCCTTTGTCCAGGGAAAAGAAGGCGTTCATCACTTCCGCGGATACATTCAGGGCCAGCAGTGCAGTGAGGACCAGGTACATCAGGTTGATCATCAGCTGCCGCGGTTCCTTTGGAATGGACATGTGCTATAAATTTAGGATGGTTTAAGTAAAGCAAGATGACGCGTTGCTCGTAATCCGGGAGCTTGGATAGCGTGGACGGATTACTTGCGGAAGGGGGTCATCGCGGACAGCAGGCTGCCGTAGACATTATTCAAGCCGGACAGGTTTTGGGCCAGGTCGGCGATTTGCTTCTTATACGCTTTGGTATCCTCCAGCGAATCGGACATGTTGGACATAGCCTGGTTGAGTTGTTCCTGGAACGGGTTCATGGTCGTCAGGAGGTTGTTGTAGGCGGAATTCAGTCCGGTGAGATGCTGGGACAAGTTGGAGATCTGAGTCTTGTAGACTTTCGTATCATCGATGGAATCCGAGAGGTCGGCCATGGCTTCATTGAGTTTGGAGTAGAAGTTGTTCATGGACTTGATCTGTTCGGATGTGCCGGAGAAATCCACTTCCTGGAGGGCCTTGAGGGAAGAGAGGCTTTTGGACATGGACTGGAGTTCCGTCAGCATTCCGCCGAGTTGGGATTCGAGGACATCACCGCGGAGGGGATTGGCGGCATCCTGGGCGCCGCCGGCGATCGGGGCGAGTTTGGCGTTATAATCGTTGAGGCCGGGATAGAGCTTGTCCCAATAGTAGTCGGGTTCCGGGCCGAGCAAACCGAGGAGGAGGAAGATGAAAGCTTCAACGGTGAGGCCGATGATCAGCATTTCGCTGGCACCTTCCCAGCTTTCCAGCTTGAAGAGGGCGCCCATCAACACGGTGGCGGCACCGAGACCGATGAAAAGGTTCTTGGCGTACTTGAATCCTTTAGTTTTTACAAAACTCATTGTTAGTAGGTTTAGAATTGTGATCTAATTGAATTACAGCAGTGAGGTTTCCGATGGTCGACCTTGCGGAGGGTCAGGAAAGAAACCGGGCGCATCCGGACAAAAGATCGACTGTCGGCATATTGTTTCGGTGAAATAGTGTGCGGTTGAGAAAGCGGGGTAAAAATAAAACAAAAGGATAGTAGCTTGACCTTACTATCCTTATGTTTTATTACGAATATGAAAAATCAAAAGTCATTGATCGAGCGTCCGAGAAATGTAAGGGCACAGCGGAAGCCGATGTAGGATTTGGTCGTGTCCTGATATTCCCAGTGGCGGTTTCCGGTTTGGAGGAACCAGGCGATATCTTTCCAGGAGCCGCCGCGGATGACTTTCCGTTTGAAGGCTTCCGGGTCTTCATCCTTTGCATCGAACCGGATATCGGAATTGAGGTCATGGATGAAGGCGTAGGAGTTTTCGTAGAAGGCGGTGGAGGTCCATTCCGAGACGTTACCGGACATGTTGTAGAGGCCGTAATCGTTGGGGAAGTAGGCGTCGGCCTTAACGGTATAGAGTCCGCCGTCTTCGGGATAATTGCCGCGTCCCGGCTTGAAATTGGCGAGGAGGCATCCTTTGGCGTTGCGCAGGTAATAGCCACCCCAGGGATAGGGGGCCAGGTCATGGCCGCCGCGGGAGGCATATTCCCATTCGTGTTCGGTGGGAAGGCGGAAGTCTTCGGAATTGATGACACCGCCGTTGGACTGGAAGGAGTCCCAGAGTTTGGTACGCCAGAAGCAGAAGGCGGTAGCCATATGCCAGTTGATACCGACGACGGGATAATCATCGAAGGCGGGATGCCAGAAGTAGTTCCGGGTCATGGGTTCGTTGTAGGAGTAGGCGTAATCGCGGATCCAGACCAATGTATCCGGGTAGATCTTGATTTTCTTCCGATTGATGAAGGAGGTACGGGGGGAGTTCCGTTTGTCGTGAGCGGCAGCTTTCCAATCGTACCATTCGTATTCGAAGACGAGTTTGCTGACATCGAGTTCCTTGCGGCCGGCGAAGCGGTCGTCGCCCTGGTAGTAGAGGTCGGCCAGGGTCTCGTCGGTCCAATCGATGTCATACTCCCAATCGATTCTTTCCTCTCCGGTAATCTCATCTTCGATGAAGTGGTCGAGGTAGGTATGTGCGAGGGAGTCCTTGACCCAATAGACGAACTGCCGGTATTCATTATTGGTGATTTCCGTATCATCCATGTAGAAACCTTGGATGGAGATGGACTTAGGTCTTTGGACGAAAGTATTGGTGATATCCTGGTCACTGGGACCGATGTGGAGGGTTCCGGATGGGACGTAGACCATACCGTAGGGGTTGATCCCTTTCCATTCCGGACGGTCGAGCACACCGATGAGCTGGCCGTTTTCCTTAGTGCCGCAGGATGAAAGAACAACTGCCAGTAACAGCAGTGCGAATGAGGATTTAAGTAGTACTTTCATTGTAGATACCCGAATTTTCCTTCGTTGTTAATGTGCCGTTAAAGATAGAACCTCCGTGTAAGAATTGCGGAGGGGTTTTTTCGATATGCAGTTTGGCGTGCAAAATTAACAATTTGTGCAAATCAAACGTCGGTTATTTCTTCAATAGTGTGGTCTTGCCAATAAATATTTGATTTGTCACCGCTCCTGCGAATCCTGTGGGGGAAGTCGGAGGGCGGTGGGGCTTGGGGTCGGGCGCAGCTTCCCGGGTCAAAGGGACCTGGGGTTGTAGATGATGGTCGGCGGACTGCCCTGTCCGAAGGATTTGCCAAGGGAGTAGGTCAGGTTGAGTTCCAGGGATCCGTCGTGTACGTTTCGGAGGGGGGACAATCCCCGATCGAAAGCAAGGGCGGCGGACAGTTTTTCATTGACATTGGCGCCGGCGACAAGGACGACGGCATCGATACTGTTCGCCGAATAACCTCTGAACGATGCGCCGGCGAAAATATTTTCGCGGTAGTGAAGCAGGGCGGACAATTCCAATTGAGTTTGTGTGAGGTCGGACTTCAGCAGGGCCGACGGAGACAGTTCCCATTTGCGGCCGAGCGGGAGGCTATAGCCGAGGGTGAGGAAACCGGTTCTTTTGGTCGTGAAGGTCAGGGTATTTGCGCGGACGGAGTTTTCCAACAAATTTATTGCCGAAAAGCCGGCCAGGAAGCGGTTGTTACGATAGAGCACACCTGCCTGGAGCGAGTAGGTGTTTCCCGATTCCAACGAAATGGAGAGCGCGGGGTCGTTGTGGGAAGCGGGAGTTCCTTCATCCAGGAAGGTTGTTCCGGGAGTTCTAACGGAGGAGCCGTCCAATTGTTGCTGGAAGAAACCGGCGCGGAGGCCGAAGGAGAGGGTGCCGTCCTTACCGGTCCGGGTATGGAGGGCATAGGCTGCGCTGGCGGAAGTTTGATTCCAGGACCCGATCGATTCCTGTTGGAGTTGGATCCCGACGCCGTTTCCCAGGAGGGGCATGTGGGCGGAGAGGTTGAAGGACACCGGGCTTCCCGGGAGTCCCATCCACTGGCTGCGGTAGGTACCGGAGGCGAGGAGTGTTTGGTCCAGGCCGGCGGCGGCCGGGTGGTAGAGGAAGGGATCCAGCATATAGAGGCTGTATTGCGGGGGTTGCTGGGCCGATGCGATGCCGGCGAGTGCAGCGGAGAAGAGGTAGGCGAGGCTGACTAAGCGCATGAGCGTCGAGTTTAGGAACGGTCGGAGGCCCAGGCGGGCGATACTACCGGGATTATCCGGATGCGGGATAACAACAACGTTGCGGTTGGTTTTGTTGGGGGGGGAGGCTACGGATTCCCGACAAGGTACGAGACCAAAAATACACAACAGGGCGGAAATAAACCACAAAAAGCCGGAACGGGGTAATCAGGCGGAGGTACGTTGCCGCAGGATATCCCGGCAGGCATCCGGATGGTCAACGGGGTAGGTGCAGGTAAAGTTGCTGCAGACATAGAACAGGTTCTTACCGGGCACGGTGGATTTACCGGCCAGGAGGGGGAAGGAGGGGACAGGGGTTTCGGCGGCCATGAGTACCCGGGACGGCAGGTAATCGAGGAGGAGTTGTTCGGAAAGGGGGACCGCATCAGGTCCCAGTACGGCGATTTCCGGGATGGGGAACACCATATCGAAGAGGTCGGATGCCCACTGGCCGAAGGAGGTCGGGAACTTGAGCAGGTCGCCCAGGGAAGCCCGGAGGCATTGGGCGGCGAGGCTGCGCCAATCCGGGCGGTCGAGGAGGATGCCGGCCCGATGGAGGTTTCCGACCATGACGGCATTACCGGAGGGGGTGGCGCCGTCGTAGCGGTCCTTTCTACGCAGCAGCAGGTCGTGATGGTCGCGGGCGGTGAAGAAAAAGGCGGGAGCTTCGGGGTCGAGGAACTGATCGACGACATGGTCGACCAAACGGCCTGCTTCCAGCAGGAGCGGGTGGTCCTGGCAAATTTCAGCCACAGCGAGCATGGCTTCGATGAGGAAAGCATAATCGTCGAGGAAGGCGTGGATCCTGGCCTGGGGCTGTCCCTCCTTCCAGGTGTGGAGGAAAGCATCGGATCCGGGAATCCGGAATGTACGGAGCAGGAAGTCGAGGTTTTTCCTGGCCGTCATGCGATAGGCAGGGTTGCGGGTGGCGGTAAAGGCGTTGGCGAAAGCGGTACACATCAAGCTGTTCCAATCGAGCAGCACCTTGTCGTCGAGGAGCGGGGGCGTTCTATGCGTGCGGTGGCGGAAGAGGGTCTGCCGGCAGGTTTCGAGGCGTTGTTTGAGGACATGGACGGGCATGTCGTGTTCTGCGGCCAGTTGGTCCCAGGATTTGGTCCGGAACAGGATATTGGTACCTTCCCAATTTCCGGCGGGAGAGACCTGGTAGCAGTGGCAGAAGAGGTCGGCCTGGTCTCCGAGGGCGGTTTGGACGTCCTGGAAAGACCAGGTATAGAATTTTCCTTCCACGCCTTCTGAATCCGCATCGATGGCGGAATAGAATCCGCCTTGCGGGTGGGTCATTTCCCGGTCGACCCAATCGAGGGTCTGCCGGATGATATCGAGCCATAGCGGGTCGTGGGTAAGCCGCAGGACGTTACTGAGCAAGGAAACGAGCAGGGCGTTGTCGTACAGCATTTTTTCGAAATGGGGGACACGCCAGGCGTTGTCGGTGGCATATCTGGCGAAGCCGCCGCCGAGGTGGTCATAGATACCGCCCATGGACATATTCCGGAGGGAAAGCAGGACTTGTTCGCGTGCTTCGGGATGTCGGAAGGCATGGTGGTATTTCAGGAGGAACTGGAGGGACATGGTGCCCGGGAATTTCGGTGCCCGGCCGAATCCTCCGTGGGTTCGGTCGAACTGGTCGGCCATTTTGGCATACAGGTCGTGCAGCAATTCCTGTCGGAACGGATTATCCGCATCCTGGGGAAGGAGGGGGAGGGGTGCCGGGCCGGCGGCATGGCGCAGGATGTCCGTGAGCCGGTCGGCCTGGTTTTCGATGGTGGGGCGTTGGTCGCGGAAGGTCTTGGCGATATGGAGGAGGACCTGGAGCCAGGAAGGTCTGTGATGGGCCGGGGTCGGCGGGAAGTAGGTGCCGGCATGAAAAGGCCGGCCATCGGGTGTGAGGAAGCAGTTCAGGGGCCAGCCGCCGCCGCCGGTGAGGATTTGGCAGGCCTCCATGTAGATTTGGTCGACATCGGGTCGTTCTTCGCGATCGACCTTGATGCAGACGAAGTGATCGTTCATGAAGCCGGCGACCTCCTCATCCTCGAAGCTTTCGTGTGCCATGACATGGCACCAGTGGCAGGTGGCGTAACCGATGCTGACGAGGATGGGTTTGTCATCCCGGCGGGCTTTATCGAAGGCATCGGGATGCCAGGGGAACCAATCCACGGGATTATCCGCATGTTGGAGGAGGTAGGGGGAGGATTCGTCGCGGAGTCGATTCATGGTCAACCGTGTTTGGAGAAGGCTTCGAAGTATTTGCATTCCCGGATGATGAGTCGGTAGGCCTCGGTTTGGGAATAGTGGTCGATAAGCAGGCGGAACAACCGTTCCTGGGGAATGGAGGGAGCCGGTATCCTGTTCCGCCCGTGCGGTAGGGATCCGGGAAGGTGGAATGCGATTTTCTGTTGACAGCGGGCGGCCTGGAAGGCGGCCCGGGCGGTCAGTTCCGGATCCCTGCTCAGCAGGAGTGCCTGGGAGAAAGCATCGAAGGCCAGGTGGAGGTCCGTATTTTCCCGGTTGCCGAAGGGGAGCGGCCACCGGGGGAAGACGACCCCGTTTCCATCGGGCGGAGGCTGAGACCGGGGCAGCAGGAGCCAGGTGGCGCCGCTGCGATGGTAATCCATGGCAGCCCAGGCGGTACCGAAGTAGCTCATGTTATACCAGGCGAGACCGATGCGGTAATAGTGATCGGCGGCATGTTCGACATCTGCGCGGGCCTTGTACTGCAGTTCGAGCAATTTCTCCAGGATTTCGCCCTTGTTCAAAGGGACATCGAAGGGGTCGGAAGCCGCCGTATCGGGGCAACGGATGCAATCGCCGAAACTTTCCCGGAAGGGGGAGAACCGGCCGTAATCATCCCATTTGCCGGCGGGGATATCGCGGTACGTCTCCATGGCGGCCTCTACCTGTCCCCTGCTCAGGAGGAGTGTCGCTTTCAGGTCGAGCAGGTCATGGAGGCGGATTTGGTCCAACAGCAGGGATTCGAAGGGGGAAAGGTCGGGACGACGGGCGATCCGGATGAGGTCCTCGAGCACATCGGGGAGGGGGTTCGGGCGGAGTTCGTCCAAGGTATAGCGGGAGAGGAAAGCTTTGCCCGGTTGGTTGCCGGACAGGTAGAGGGCATGGAGTTTATCGCGCAGGAAATCCGGGAAAGCGGGGTAACGGGTATAGACGGGGTTATCCCGAACGAGTTGGTAGGCGAGGGATTCGGCATCGGGACCGATTTGTCGGAGGGCGTCTATTTTCAAGGCGGTTTGCAGGGCGAGCAACTGACTTTCCTGTTTTTTGTCCGAACAATGCACCGCCGTTTCCCCGAAGGTCCGGGCGGCGGCGTAATGGTCGCCGGAGAGCCATTGCAGGTAACCTTCCGCGAGCAACCAGAGGTAGGGATTGTTGGTGGTGGGGCGGACTTGGCGGACAAAGGCCTGCAATTGTACGGCATAGGGGCCTGCATCGGGGGATGGCAAGCGGAATTGCCGCCGGTTTTCATCTTTTTGGCTATTGAAGGAAGCGCCGAGGAGGTTCCGTTCCATTTTACGGAGTTCCTGCAGGAGGAGCCATTCGAGCATGGGTGATTCCGGGGAGAGTTCCTGGATGGCCTGCATATCGACCAGGGCCTTGGTCCGGGGTCCCAGGGCGCGCAGGCAATGGAGGCTGGCCCTTTCCTCATCGGAAAGGCACAGCCGGAGCGCCTCCTTCCAGGTCTCGTCATCCGGGATATGGAAACTACGCCAGGCGACGGTTCTTTTTCCGGGGCAGTGGAGGAAAACGGCAGCGAACAACCGGGCTGCCCGGGCATGGTGGCCGATTTGGCGGAGGGCGCCGGCGACATGGGAGGCGATCCACCAGGGCAGGATGCTCTGGTCGAAGCGGGCGTGTCGTTTATCGATCTTGGGGCGCAGGTCGTCCCAGAGGTCGATGGCCAACCGGGCGTTGCCGGCATAATGAGCCAGTCGCACCAGCTGGTAAGCATAGCGGAGCCGAAGGTAGTCGGAGCGGGTTTGGCGGAATGCGGCCGCACCGGCGTCGAGCAGCGCCAGCATGGCGCCGGTATCCCGGGGCGCCGGACGCCAGGCGTCCGTCGGGTGGACGACATGTGGTTCGCAGCGTTTGGCGAAAAGCAGGTAATCCGAGGTTTCCGTGCACCGGTTGTCCTGGAGGAACGAGGCGAAGGCATTGTCCTGGAGTGCAGCCGGCAAGGGTTCCTTTGGGTTGCGGACAGCGTGGGCGAGGCCCGATAAATCCGGTAGGGACGCCTTGTAGACCACGGCGGCGATCTCATCCGTTGTGGCTTCGCGGCAGACGCGTTCCTGCCATTCGAGGAGATTTTCATCCCGGGCGGGCCGGTCTTCCGGAATTCGGAAGGGTCCGTACCAGGCGGATAGGCGGGGAGGCAGCATGGTAGCCATGAATTCGCCGGGATTGAGGAGCCATTCCGCATCGAGAAACGTGAATTCCCGCAGGACAGGGTCGGGGGTACAGGCGGAAGCCTGGTGGTCAGGGATAGGCAAGGCGGCCGGTACCAGGAGAAGTACTCCCGTAATCCAGTGGCGGAACGTCCGGATACCGGTCGGGAGTAGGTGAGGATAAGGCATGGCGCGATGATTCGGAGGTATGCATCCGGTGGGCCACCGGACGTCCGTGGGCTTTTGCGACCGGAGGGCGACGGACCCGGCAACCAAAGTAGAAAAAAAAAACGAGACAGTGCAATCAGCGGGGGGGCGGTTGGGACAGGAATCGGACGGAATCCAGGAAATCGGGTGGGTAGGCAGTGCAGGAGACCGAATCCAACGCAAAGAAAGACACGAGCAGGCCGTCGGGTGCCGGTGGCATACCTTTGGCGGCGGACAATTGTCGGGCGAGCGACAGGAGGTCCGTCCGGCTGACCGTATCGATGCGGATGAGGTCCGGAGGTTGGAGGAAAGTACCGAACAGGAAAGTGGGTCGGACGACCTCATAGCGCAGGGGTTCGATGGTACGGAAGCGGGTCAGGTCGGACAGGTCGTGCGTCGACAGGTTATTGAACAAGCGGAGAAGTTGGCCGTCGCGATAAACGGCACCCCATCGGAAGAGCGGCAAGGCGACGTCGAGCGGTAACGGATAATGCGTAACGGCGTTGCCCGGGTGGAGCCGACTTCCTTTTTGCGGGGTCAGGTAAGCGGCGCTCAGGGTCGTGTCTAGGATAGCGTCGGGCGTTTCCCATTTTTCCACATTGCCCACATTGTAAGCCATGAGCATGCCCTTGTCGACGGGGGGGACGCCGGTCCGGTCCGGGTCCCTGAACTGGTGGAGGCGGATGGTGGCGGAGAGGAGGGGCTTCCCATAGGGCAGGGAAGCGGTCCGGCATACCTGCAGGAAGCGGAAGAAGGCGGGGCCGGTTTCATCGGTCCAGTCGCAATCGAACTGAAATTCCCGGGGCCAGGCCGTGATCCGGGACGTCGAATCCGGCCGGTGGAGGCCCAACCGGTGCCAGGAGTCGATAAGTTTGCGAATGGTTAGCCATGCCAAGGTGTCGATTTGCTCGGAAGTGCGCGCCCGGAAGGTCCGGTTGGTGAGAAAGACCACCGGGACGACTTCCAGGGCATCTGGACGCCAGTCCGGGCCGGGTTGCACGACGGCGAGCGGTACGGGGCTGCTCGAACCGGGCGGATGGTCCACATCGAAGAACTTCACATAAATTTTCCGGCAGTCCATGGCATCCAGGTGCCGGCGGAGCGGCGTCGGGAAGTCCAGCGACTTTTTCCAGGAATAAAAAGCGGCGGGAGGAGCGGGGGGCGGCGGGGACGGCGGGGTGCAGCGGAGTATGCCGGCGAGCAGGCAGGCCAGTACCGGCCAGCACGATGGGAAGCGGGGGGCCGCCGGGCGGGACCGCCGATCGGGGCGGGACCCCTGCAGTCCCTGGGCGTAGGTGCGTGCCGAGCAGGGCGGCGGGATAATCGGGGACAAGGCCATAACGAGCGGGTAAAAAGCGCATCAAAGATAGGAAATGCGGGGAAGCGGACAGGAATAGAGGAGGAAAAGACGATGAGCGCTTACCTTTACGTATGGTATACACGGAAACGATTCATCGGATGAAGCAGACCGGGCGGAACAAGCGGAAGAGAAGGCCTGGGGTTGTCGCGCTAGCAGCATTGGCGGCGGGATGTGCGGTGCTGATAAATGGGGGATGTCGGGAGGAGCCGCCGGACGGCCGGGCCTTGGCCGAGGTATATTGTTCGGGCTGTCATCTGGTACCGGACCCATCGTTGTTGACGAAGCGGGTATGGGGGGAGCGGGTGCTGCCGGTGATGGCGGAGTACCTGGGCGTGTCGGAAGGGGGTGGGTCGTTGTTGAGTACCTTGACGACGGAGGAGTTGGTCCGGATAAAGCGGGCGAAGGTGTTTCCGGAGGTGCCGGTCCTGAGCGATGCGGAATGGGAGCGGTTGCGGCGCTATTACGAAGCGGAGGCACCCGACACCTTGATGTGGGCGGCCCGTCCGGAGGTGCCGTCGGCGGACTGTCGGCAGTTCGGTGTCCGGAAGGTCCGGTTGCCCATGGTACCGTCGGTGACGATGGTCCGGTACCTGCCGGAAATGCGTGCGCTGTATTTCGGTATGCAGTCCGGTTATTTGGTGAGGTTGGACAGTACGTTCCGGGTTGCGGACACCATTCGGCTGGAGAGTGCGCCGTCGGCCCTGCGTTACGGCGGTGGTGGGGAAATAGAAGCATTGACGATGGGGAAAATGAATCCGGGTGATGTATACCGGGGGGGGATATGGCGGATCGGGGTGCGGGACGAGGGCGGTGTGCGGGCGATGCGTTTGGTGGTCGGATCGCTCAACCGGCCGGTGCATCTTGAGACGATCGGGGGAAGGGAGCCGGGCGAAAAGGATTGGATAGTGAGTGAGTTCGGCCATCACCTCGGCGGATTGACGCGGGTGGACGGAGAGACCGGCGAGCGGGAGGCCATCACCCGGTCGGCGGGCGTGAGGATGGCGATACCGGTGGATGCGGACGGAGACGGGCTGGAGGACCTGTTGGCCCTGATTACGCAAGGGAACGAGCGGGTCTCGCTTTTCCGCAACGCGGGTGGGGGAAAATTTGAGGAGCGGGTATGGTTGCGGTTCCCGCCGGTTCATGGCAGCAGCCATCTGGAATGGAAGGACATGAACGGAGACGGCCGTCCGGACCTGGTCATGGCGAATGGAGACAATGCCGATTACTCGGGGATCAGGAAGCCCTACCACGGGATCCGGATCTACCTGAACGACGGGGACGGGCAATTCCGGGAGGGGTGGTTCCATCCGATGAACGGGGCCACCGCCACGGTCACGCGGGATTTCGACGGGGACGGGGATCAGGACATAGCGGCGATATCCTATTTCCCGGACACGCGGAACAATCCGCGGGAAGGTTTCCAATATTTCGAGCAGGTGGGTCCGATGGAATTCCGGGCTTCCAGCCTGGCGGAGGCAGGAAGTGGCCGATGGATGGTCATGGAGGGCGGCGATATCGACGGGGACGGCGATGAAGACCTGGTATTGGGATCTTGTTTGACGGCGATGCGGGGATTGGACGACCCATTGGAGCCGGAACAGATGCAGGAGCGGGTATCCCTGCTGTTGTTATTTAACGGCGGGGATTCGGGACAGGGCGTCGAGGCCCAGGCAGCGGAGCGGAACAAATAAAAAAGTGAGATATGGAAAATGTAAAAATGGGGGATGGCCTCCAGTTTTCGCGTATTGCGCACGGCATGTGGCGGCTGGACGAATGGGACATGCGGGGGGAGGCGATATGTACCTTCCTGGAGCAGGCCCTGGACTGGGGGGTTACGACGATCGACATCGCGGACATTTACGGGGCGCACACCTGTGAGTCCATTCTAGGGGAGGCGTTACAGGCACGACCGGCGCTTCGTCGGCGCTTGCAATTGGTTACCAAGTGCGGTATCAAGATCAAGGCCCCGGTCTTTCCGCATCGGCGGGTGGGGCATTACGACACGGGGTACGCGCACATCATCGCGAGTGCGGAACAATCCCTGCGCAACCTACGGACGGACGTGTTGGACATGTTGTTGATCCATCGGCCGGACCCCTTGATGGACCCATCGGAAACCGCGCGTGCGTTCGAGGAATTACGGCAGGCGGGAAAGGTATTGCATTTCGGGGTCTCCAACTTCCGGTCCGGGCAATTCGAGATGTTGCAACGGCATTGTCCGATGCCCTTGTTGACCAACCAGGTGGAATTTTCCGCCCTGAGCCTGGAGCATATGGAGAATGACAACACGGCCTTTTTCCTTCGGGAGGGCATCGTACCGATGGCGTGGTCACCCTTGGCGGGCGGGCGCTTGTTCGATCCGAGGGATGCGCGTGCGGAGCGGGTAGTGGCCGTCATGGAGGAAGTGGCGGCGGAGACCGGAGCGTACAACATCGACATGGTGGCATATGCTTGGATATTGCGGCATCCGGCGCGATTCATACCGATTGTCGGATCGGGCAAACCGGAGCGGTTGCGGTATGCGGTCGATGCCTTGTCCCTGGCGATGAGTACGGAGCAGTGGTTTCGGATATTGGTGGCATCGCAGGGGCATCCGGTACCATAGGGAGGCCGGGAATCATTGGAGGAAGGCGGGCGGGTCATTGTCCAGTGCATCGTAGATGGCATCCTGGACGAGGATACGGGTATTGAGGGTGCCGAGGAGATTGTTTTTCATGGAGGGATAGGTCCTGTTGGACAGGAAGATATAGACCAGCTGCTGGTCCGGGTCGGCCCAGGCGGCAGTTCCGGTGAAACCGAGGTGTCCGAAAGTATGGATACCGGCTTTGCCGGAGAGGTTCGGTTCGAAGTGTTCATCGAGTTGTCGGAGGTCGAAACCGAGGCCTCTGCGGGTACAGCCGCTGCACCGGGAGGTATAGAACTGTACGGTTTGAGGTTGGAGGAGTTGTTTGCCGGCGTAGAAGCCTTTGTTGAGCAGCAGCTGCATGATGGCGGCCAGGTCGGCGGCATTGCTGAAGAGGCCGGCATGGCCGGAGACCTGGTCCAGCATGGCGGCTCCCATATCGTGGACAAAGCCATGGATACGGCGTTGTCGGAAGTAGTTATCCTCTTCGGTGGGTGGGATCCGGTCTTGAGAAAACCGGCTGAGCGGTTTGAACAGGATGGAGTTGAGTCCCATGGGCCGGTAGAAGTGCCGGAGGGCGAACGAGTCCAGTGGCATCTTGGAAAGGCGGTGTACGATTTCGCCGCCGATATAAAATCCGAGGTCGCTGTAAGTATAGCGGTGGTGATGGAGCAGGGGGCTATCCAGGATGGCCTTCCAGATGGAATCGCGGTAGTTGGAGGCGAGCCAGAGGTTGGAGGCGACGGGAGCGGAGAATCCGTCGGCAGGTGCGGTTCGGTAGAAATTGGGATCGGGCTGTTGGCGGTGGTCCAGGGTCTTTTCGTAGAATTTGATCCAAGGGGTCAGGCCGGCATGGTGGGAGAGCATATCGGCGACGGGGATACCGGCCTTATTGGAGGCGGCGAATTCCGGCAGGTAATGATCGACGGGTAGTTGCGGGAGGAACCGGCCCTGGTCATGGAGGCGCATGAGGGACACGGTGGTAGCGGCGACCTTGGTGATGCTGGCGAGGTCCCACACATCGTCGACGGAAGTGGCCGGGGAGGAAGGGAGGTAAGTATGGTGTCCCCAGGCTTGTTGGAAGACAATTTTTCCATTTTTGGCGACGAGGACGACGGCGCCGGGCAGGGCTTTTTCCCGGATGGCCTGACGGATGAGCGTATCGATTTTCTGAAGGCGGGGGCTAAGCAGGCCGACCTCCTCCGGCAGGCCGTAGCCCAGGCGTTGGAGGGAGGCGAGTTGAACGCCGGTTCCGGCGGGGAATCGAGGGGAAGCGGAGACCGGGAGTCGGCCCTTGACGGGGAAGGTTCCGAAGAGCGCCTGGGCGCTGACATCCGCTGCGACGGGGTCGTCTTCATAAGCGACGAGGATGGCGTCGGGAGCATCCAGTTCCGGGAGGGCGTACGGGTTACCATGCACGACCAGGACGACCGTTTTGAGTCGGGACAATTGTCGGACGAGGTCGATCGATTGCGGGGACAAGCCGAACCGTTTGGAGGCGAACTGGCTCATTTGGTGCAGGCTGACGATGATGGTATCGAAGGGGGAGAGCGATTCCAGCCATTGGCGGGTATTGGGTTCCCGGGGGGCGGTGAAGCGCGGCAGGTCGGAGAAGCGGGACAAGCTGCGGTGAAAAGCATTATTTTCATCGGCACCGATGGCGAGGGCGGCCGTTCCGCCGGCGGTGCCGGGGTTCAGCGGCAGCAAGTTGTTTCGGTTCCGGACGAGGGTCAGGGCATGTTGGAAAAGAAGTCTCTTCAGCGCCTGGGCGGGCGGGTCATTGACATCGGCGCGGGCATTTTCGACGGGGAGGGGGGAGAAGGAGGTCAGGCCGAGGCGGTATTTCCAGCGGAGCGTTTTCCGGACACTTTCGAAAACCATGGTTGAGTCGAGGCGGCCGTCGGCGAGCCAATCCATGACGGTGGAGAAAGCACGTTCCACGTCGGCGGGGAGCAGGAGGACATCGACGCCGGCGGCGAGTGCTTTGGCTTCCACTTCGCCGGGCGCATGGAATTTGGAGACGGCTTTCATTTCCAGCGCATCGGTGAGGATGAGACCATCGAAGCCCATTTCTTTCCGGAGGAGGTCGGTCACGACCCGTTCGGAGAGGGTGGTCGGCAGGTGGGGGGTGGAATCCAGCGCGGGGACCTGGAGGTGTGCGATCATGACACTGCCGACATCGTGTCGGATGAGGGTACGAAAGGGGAGGAGTTCCACGCTGTCGAGCCGGTGTCGGTCATGTCGGATGACGGGGAGGTCGTAATGGCTGTCCGTATCCGTATCGCCGTGTCCGGGGAAGTGTTTGGCGGAGGCCAACACGCCGTTATCCTGGAGACCTTTCATGTACAGGAGGGCTTTTTGTGCGACGCGGTGAGGATTTTCACCGAAAGAGCGGAATCCGATGACCGGATTGGCGGCGTTGTTATTCACATCGGCGACGGGGGCGAAATTGACATTGACGCCGACGCGGCGGCAATGGCGGGCGATGGCGGCGCCCATTTCATAAATCAGGAAATCCTCCTCGACGGCGCCGAGGGTCAACTGCCGCGGGAAGCTGAGGGCCGTACCTTTCATGC
Source organism: uncultured Saprospiraceae bacterium (assembly GCA_964573725.1). Taxonomy (GTDB): domain Bacteria; phylum Bacteroidota; class Bacteroidia; order Chitinophagales; family Saprospiraceae; genus UBA6168. Next base: position 59,609 of record CAZNLJ010000018.1, on the reverse strand, counting down.
GCATGCCCAGTCCCCATTCGCCGTCGATGGAGATGAACATAGGGAGCTGAGCGGATCGGGTTTGGTAGCGGTTGGTGAGTTCGACCTGTTTTTCCGGCGTCCCTTTGGCGGTGGGATTGAAGAAGCAGAGTCCGCCGGGTCGGAAGCGGCGGACCAGTTCATCCACGGCATCCTCATGGGCCTTGTCCTTGTCGGTATGCACACGTAGCCAGAAGAGTTGTCCGATTTTAGCTTCGAAGGAAAGCGATTGGAAGACACTGTCGACCCAGGCCTGTTCCCGGGCGGCGGACAACCATTCGGTAGGGAGTCCGTTATCCCGGAGGGCGGGTTCGGAGGAGATGCCCAGGGAGAGGGCGATTGCCAGGATAGGAAGAAAGAAGTGTTTTTGCACAGTGCACAGGTTACGGTTGAACGATCGGGCCAGGCCGGGGGAATTGCGGGTCGGACGGCGGGTGTTAGTAGGACCGGTCTGCTGGACGGGCCGACGTGTGCCGGGGCCGCCTATGGCGCGGGATGAGGCCGGATCCGGGTTCGGATGCGGTTCCGGCCCCCATTCGATCGGGGGGGTAAGATACGGAAAACGTCGGAAGGATGGAAACCATCCGGAATACAAAAGCGAGGGGGGGAGGTCACCAGCGGCGGTCGGGGAGGAGGAAGGACTGTACATATTCCCGGATACCGGATTCGAGCGAATAGCGGGGCCCCGGATAGCCGGTGCCGTTCCATTTGCGCATATCCGCTTCCGTGAAGTATTGGTAGGTATGGCGGATATCGGCGGGCGTATCGATGAAGCGGAGGTCCGGTTCGCGGTCCATGGCCAGGAAGGTGAGGGTGGCGAGGTCCAGGAAAGTGCGGGCGGTACCGGTACCGACGTTATAGAGACCGCAGGGGACGGCGGGATGGTCCAGCAGGAACAAGAGTATATCGACGACATCCTTGACATAGATGAAATCCCTGCGTTGGTGTCCGTCCGGGATATCCGGTCGGTGGGAGCGGAACAGGTTCATGGTGCCGGTCGATTGGATTTGCCGGAAGGTATGGAAGACGACGCTGGCCATGCGGCCCTTGTGGTATTCATTGGGACCATAGACATTGAAGAACTTCAGTCCGGCCCAGAAGGGAGGTGCAGCGGGGGACAGGATTTGCGGATCCGGGAGGAGGCCGGCCTTGCGGAGCGCCCAGTGGTCGAAATCATTCTTAGAGACGCCGTAGGGGTTTAGCGGTTGGAGAAGGGGTATGAGGCGGTGGTCATCGCGGTAGCCGAGGCGTCCATCGCCGTAGGTAGCGGCGCTGGAGGCGTAGACCAGGGGGATACCGTGTTCGGAGCAGGCGTCCCAGAGCTGTTGGGAATAGCGGAGGTTAAGGGAATCAAAGACCCGGGGGTCTTTCTCGGTCGTATCGGTGCGGGCGCCGAGGTGGAAGACCAGGTCGACCTGCGGGTGGTTCCGGGAGAGCCAGGAAAGGAATCGATCCCGATGGATGCGGAGGGCGGCAGGTTTGTCGGAGAGGTTTTGCAGTTTGTCGGGGCGGGAGAAATCATCGACGAGTACCAGTTCGGCACGGCGGTCGGAGAGGAGGCGGGCGGAGAGGCAGGAGCCGATAAAGCCGGCGGCGCCGGAGACAACGATCATAGCGACAGGCGTTAGGCGGGGTGCATCAGGACAGGAAGTAAGAGATGGCCAGGTCGTAGCCTTTGAGGCCGAGGCCGATGATGCAACCTACGCAATGAGGGGCGGTGAAGGAACGGTGGCGGAAAGATTCCCGGGAGAACGTATTGGAAATATGGACTTCCACCACGGGAGTGTCGATAGCGGCGATAGCGTCCGCGATGGCGACGGAAGTATGGGTATAGGCGCCGGGGTTCAGGATGATACCCTGGTAGGAGAAGCCGGCTTCATGGAGTTTGTCGATCAGGGCGCCTTCGGAATTACTTTGGAAGAAATGGAGGGTGACGCCGGGGAAATCCTGTTGGAGCGATTCGAAGTAAGCCTCGAAAGAGCGTTTCCCGTAGATATGAGGTTCGCGCACCCCGAGGAGGTTGAGGTTAGGACCGTTGACGATCAGAATTTTCATGGTAAGCGGAATCAGTTAGCCATTTCGGACATGAATTTGAGTCGGACGAGTTTGATTTCCTCGAGGGTAAACTCCTCATCGCGCAGGTCCAGGAATGCGGCATCGGGGTCGTCGGTTTCGGCGTGGGAGAAATAATCATAAATATCCTCGACCACATTCTCATCGACATGGTCCTCCAGGAAATAATCGATGTTGACGCGGGTTCCGGAGGAGACGATGGCATCGAGTTCCTCGAGGAGTTCGTCCATATCGAGGTTATTTTGGCGGGCAATATCGGGGAGCGGCAATTTTCGGTCGATGGATTGGATGATGGCGACCTTCACCTTGGACTTATTGGCGACCTGTTTGATGACCACATCCGTAGGTCGTTGGATATCATGTTCTTCGACATATCGGGAGATGAGTTCGAGGAAAGGTTTGGCATAGCGTTGCGCTTTTCCGAGGCTGACGCCCTGGACCTTGGTCATATCATCGAGGGAGACGGGGTATTGGGTGGCCATATCCTCGAGGGAGGGGTCCTGGAAGATGACGAAGGGGGGGACGCCTTTTTTACGGGCGACTTCCCGGCGCAGGTCCCGGAGCATCTTGACGAGCGTTTCGTCGAGTGCGGCGACCTTTCCGGCGGTCTCGTCGAGGTCCAGTTCGCCGCTGTCGTAATTTTGATTGAGGGGGATTTGGATATCGAAGGGGTCGAGGATGAATTCGTGGCCGTTGTCGGTCAATTTGAGGACGCCGTAGGATTCGATATCCTTCCGGATGAACTCGTTGAGCAGGGCATGGCGGAAGACGGAGTTCCAGAAGAGTTCGTCCTTATCCTTTCCTGAGCCGAAGAGGTCTTTGCGATTGAATTTATAGTCCTTCATCTCCTTGGTTTCGAGCCCCAGGAGGAAGTCCACCAACGTTTTGATCTTGAAATTTTCGTTCAGTTCGAGGACAGCGCGCAGGGCGAGGCGGATTTCGTCCCGGGCGTCCACTTTTTCCTTTGGATAGCGGCAATTGTCGCACATGCAACCGCAGTCTTTTTCATTGAAATCTTCGCCGAAATAATAGAGGAGGAAGCGTCTTCTGCAGCTGGTGGTTTCAACATAGGCCATGACTTCCTGCATGAGTTGGGCGCTCATTTCGCGTTCCGCGACCGGTTTGTCGCGGAGGAATTTCTCCAATTTGGCCATATCCTTATAAGAGAAGAAGGAGATGCAGCGTCCTTCGAGGCCATCCCGACCGGCGCGGCCGGTTTCCTGGTAATAATTCTCGATACTTTTGGGCATATTATAGTGGATGACGAACCGGACGTCCGGTTTGTCGATACCCATACCGAAGGCGATGGTGGCGACGATGACATCGATTTCCTCCATGAGGAAAGCGTCCTGCGTAGCGGAGCGGGTCTTGGCATCGAGGCCGGCGTGGTAGGGGGCGGCCTTGATGCCGTTCACGTGGAGGACCTGGGAGATTTCCTCCGTGGATTTCCGGGCCTGGACGTAGATGATACCGGACTGGCCGGGCGTCGATTTGATGATTTGGACGATTTGGCGGATGGCGGCCTCTTTTTTTCCTTTGGGGCGGACCTCGTAGAAGAGGTTTTCCCGGTTGAAGGAGGAGACGAACTTATTCACGTCATCCATATTCAGGTTCTTGACGATATCGGACTGGACCTTGGGGGTGGCCGTCGCGGTGAGGGCGATGACGGGTATATTCTTGTTGATGGCATCGATCATGGCCCTGATGCGGCGGTATTCCGGGCGGAAGTCATGTCCCCATTCCGAGATGCAGTGTGCTTCATCGACGGCGACGAAGGAGATGTTCACCTGTTGGAAGAAACCGATGTTTTCATCCTTGGTGAGGGTTTCGGGAGCGACGTAGAGGAGTTTGGTTTTTCCGGCCATGATATCGGCCTTGACCTCTTTCATCTGTACGCGGGTCAGGGAGGAGTTGAGGAAGTGGGCGACCTCATCGGTATCGCTGTAGCCGCGGATGCTGTCGACTTGATTTTTCATCAGCGCGATGAGGGGGGATATGATCAGGGCGGTGCCTGGGAGCATGAGGGCGGGCAATTGGTAACAGAGTGATTTACCGCCGCCGGTGGGCATGATGACGAAGGTGTCCTGGCCGTTCAAGACACTGTTTACGATTTCCCGTTGGTTCCCCTTGAAATGTTCGAATCCGAAATACCGTTGGAGGGCCGCGGAGATGGCATCGGTAGGTACAGTGTTTTCAACAATCATCATTCGCTGGTGTTTATTGCCGGTTGGCATCCTGTGATGCCGGCCGGTTCGTTTGGAGGAACATCTGGCAGCCGGAGGTCGAATCCCGATCTTGCCGAAGGCTCCGGAATGGGTAGTCAGGGCAGGTAAAACGGGGCATTACGGGTACGAACAGCGGAAACTGTCGGAGGGTTCCCGGTCCTGGGTGTCGCCGGTTTTGTCCCGGGCGGCCTTGCCGTTCAAGATAAGCAATCCATTCCGGTTCGCCGTATTTTACCGATAAAAAAATCCGGCCGGTCGGCCCGGCGTCGGGGGCGTTTCGGATTTGGTAAGAACGGGCCGGGCCGGGGTAGCTTCACCGCTTGGGTGAAACGGACTTTCCCGGGGGGGTGGGGTTATGGACGAATGGTAACAGGGGCATTCCGCCTATTGCGGAGGGCTATTTTTTAAGGGCACCAAAAATAATAAAACACACTTAATTTTTCCAAATTTTAACACGTACGCCGGCGGGTGATTCGGGCGGTCGGAAAGCGGTATCCGGGCGGGGTGGGAAAGCGTTTGCGAGGGCGAGGCGACAGCTTGCGGAATGCGGCTTATATTTACATCGGCGGTGCATCGGGGGATGAGGGCGGGCAAGGCCGAACAAAAGGAAAAAATGGACAACAACATGGAAGCGGAACAAGCGGTCCGGGTAGCGCGGCGTGCGATCGGCATCGAGTTGGCGGCGTTGGAAGGATTGCGGGAGAGCATCGGGACGGACTTTTGCCAAGTGGTTTCCCTATTGGCGGAAGCGGCCGGTCGGGTTGTGGTAACGGGCGTGGGGAAGAGTGCGTTGATTGCGCAGAAGATAACGGCGACTTTCAATTCGACGGGTACGCCGTCCATTTACCTGCATGCGGCCGATGCGGTGCACGGGGATATGGGGATGATCCAACCCGGAGACGTGCTGATGTACCTGAGCAAGAGCGGAGACAACGAGGAGGCGAAGGTATTGGTACCCTTGGTCCGGGCGAGGGGTAACCGGGTGGTGGGGATGGTAGCCAACAGGACTTCCTGGTTGGCGCGTCATTCCGACCTGATCCTATACACGCCGGTGCGGGAGGAAGCGGATCCGCACAACCTGGCACCTACGGCGAGTGCGTTGGTACAGATGGCGATGGGAGATGCCCTGGCGGTATGCCTGTTGGAGCGGCGGGGCTTTACGGAGCGGGATTTCGCTTATTTTCATCCGGGGGGCGTATTGGGAAAGCAGTTGTATATGCGGGTGCGGGACCTATGCCATCGGCAGGCGCCGCCGGTGGTACGGTTGGAGGCCGGGGTACAGGAAGTGATATTGGAGATGACGACCAAGCGGTTGGGGTGTGCGGTGGTGACGGATCCGGGGCGGGCGGAGGTATGTGGCATCATCACGGACGGCGATTTGCGTCGGATGTTGGAGCGGTATCAGGCGGACGGATGGGGGAGATTGCGGGCGGCGGACATCATGACCAGCGGGCCGCAGCGAATAGAGGCGGCGGAAATGGCGGTGCAGGCCTTATCCCGGATGCGGGAGCACAGCATTACGCAATTGGTGGTGACGGAAGCGGGTCGGTTTCTCGGCATCATCCATTTGCACGACCTGTTGCGGGAGGGGATAGCCTGAAGGCGGCGCAAGGGATAGGCTGCGCATGGCGATCGGGCCATGCTCAGCCCACGAAGCGGCGCAGGTGGTCGGCGGTCAGGGCATGAAGGACTTGCAGGGCCAGCTGTTTAGCCTGGATGTTGGAAAAACCTTCCCGGAGGAAGAAGTCCTCGAGGAGGAGTTCCGTGGAAAAGAAGGCGGTGCGGAGCGCCGTTGCGTAGCTGCCGAGCAAGGGGTCGCGGTCTGCCCAGGCGCCGACATTTTGCCAGAGGGAGGAATTCCAGCGTTCGACCAGTTTTCCCGAATCATCGGAGGGAGGGGACGGATTCACGAAGAGGGAGGCAAGGGTCATGAGCTGCATCTGGGTCGGAGGCTGGCTACAGGTCGGTTCGGCGCAGATTTCGCGGGTGATATGGGTCAGTCGCACGACTTCCTCCCATTCCCAGAATCCGCCGCAAGGGGTCATGCCGGCGTTTTGTTGCGGTTTCAGGGAGCGGAGGGCGGCGAGGGTCGGACCGGGATGGCGGGAGAAGAGCCAGCAGGGCAGGTTGGGAGCGTTGTCACCGGATTGGGCATGGAGTGAGACGATGTGGCGGATGAGCCGGTCGATATCGGGATTGTGGGCGGCCGTCGGGCCGGCTGCTTTGGCCATGAGGGCATCGACGTCGGGGTGGGGGCCGATTTCCAGGAACAAAGCGTAAGCTTGGTATGCGAGGGCGATGGGCGCGTCGAGTTTGGACAAGGCATCGCGGGGGGGCGGCGGAACCGAGCCCAGGCGGTCGATGGCCAGTTGGAGGTTGGGGTCGGGGGATAAGCTGCCGGCGGGCATCCGGGTGACCGGTCTGCTGAGGACCGGATGGGACTGCTGCAGCTTGGTGAGGGCGATTTGGGTAGCCGGGTTGAAGAATCCGTCCGGTTCGGCGGTGTAGACCCCGGCCGTGCGGAGCGTCCGCTGGAGTTCAAGGGCGGCAGTCCGTTTGAGATCCCGTCGGATGGATGCCGGTTTGGCGGGTGCGAGGGCGGAGAAAACGGGGGAGAAGGACAGGTTCTTGTCGGGTTGATTTATTTCGCCTTTGGCGGTGAGGCCGGCGGGGTCAGCCGGGTTGGCATCGGCGGGTGGCGGCGTGAGGTTAGAGTAGGCGAGGTCCGGTCCCAGGGGAATCAGTGCCTTTTGGAGGGAGATACCGGATTCGAATTCGGTTACCGGCCGGAGGAGGACATTATTGACGACGCGGACGAAGGCATCGTGGAACCCCATTTCCCGGATTTTAGGGAGTTGGGCCCGGGCGGTCGGCAGGTCCGCAAGGATGCCGGTCATGATTTTCACTTGTTGTTCATCCGGGAGGACGAAGAGCGGGCCAGCCAGCGAGAAGGCTCGCCAATCGACCGGGTCGCCGGCATGGACGCTGGCGAGTTGAATGACCGTGACCTCCAGTCCCTGTTTCGGGTCACTACTGGTGACGAATGCATTGGCGTAGCCTTTCTTTCCCAATTGGGCGACGAGATTACGGGCGGTTTCCTCGCGTCGGTATCCACCGAGGAATACATTCTTATAGCCGTTGACACCGGGATCCGCATAGACGAAACCGAAGGTGGACAGCGGGGAGAAATCCTCCTTGGCGGGTTGGTCGAAGCTGCCGAGGTGGACGGAGTACACAGGCAGCGCATCCTGGGCATAGGTCGGCAAGAAGCCGAGCAGCGGCAGGAGGAAAGCGAGGAGACGGCAGGGGAAGCGGTATTTCATGTTCATAGCGCTGTTGGTCTGGCGGGGCATCGGTCCGGCATGCCGATGCCGAGCATCCATAATAGTGACAGTAGCGAGTAAAAGTAAGGTAATTTGGTCATACTCGACGTGTCTTGACAAACATAACGAACAGACCGGCGGGGTAAATTGTCCGGAGGTGCGAACGGTCGAAACAATCGGAATACAATATATGATATCCGAACCCTCCGGGAAGCGGATCGACGGAAGCCGGCCTGTGCAGCCGGCCGGGAAGTCGTCCACCCGGGCGGCTTTAAACATATTTTAATTGATTATCAGTGTAAAATAATTATTTACCCCATGTTTCCAAAGACCTGAAGAATTGGTGTGTACGGGTAAGCAAACGTTTTAACATAATAAAAAATAATCATAAGTAAATATTGGTCAACAAATTAGGCATTTGAATAATTTGGTGAAAAGGAAAGTATGATGATATATTTGTCTCCCGGCGGGCTACTTTCGACTTGTCGCCTTGCACCGAAGGCAACCTACCGCCCCCACGCTCTCAACAATTGATTTACAAGTCGGATTCCAGTGTTGCATTCCCTGTTCGCATCTTGAACGGCACCCATCGGTGGTGCGGCGACCCAATAGGGAGGAATACGATTCTTTCGGAGCCAGGAGAATCCGGAGGTGTAAAAGTGGTGTTCCCAAACGCAGTGGATCGGCGACAGAACCCCATGGAAGCGGTAGTCGGGCGGGGATGTCGGGTAGGAAAGGCGCAGGTTCGGCGACAAAAAAAGGCAAAGCAACAAGGTAAAACAAAAAAGCAAGCACTATGGCTGAGAACGACAACAAAACGCCCCTACAACCGGAGGGGAAGAAAAGGAAACAAGGAACGGGAATCGCCTATGGGCTGATCGGCACCCTGTTGATGATGACGATTGTGATCCAGGCGTACAAGCGGAGCGGACAAGACCGCATGATTGCGGAGGTCAACGCCGCGTTGGACGAGACCGAGCGGTTGCGTCAGGAATTGGAAGCCAGGTACCATGCGGTGGAGGCGGCGAAGCAGGTACAGCAGGTGGAGCGTGACGAATTGCGGAAGAAAGTTGCGGAGCAACAAGTGGAGATGAGTCGGCAGGAAGAGACCATCCGAACCCTGATGCAGGACAAGCGCCGGTTGGTGCGGGCGAAGGAGGAAGTGACGCGGCTGAAGGAGCAGGTCAACGCCTACCTGGAGCAGGTCACCGAATTGGAAGCCAGCAACAAGCGCCTGACGGAGCGGGACCGGCGGTTGCAGGACAACAGGGACAGCCTGTCGGAGGCATTGGCGGTCCGGCAATCGATCATGGAACAGCAGATGCGGTTGTTGGGAGAGCAGGAACAGATGAGTAAGCAATTGGGCTTGGCGGCAATCATCAAGATGAAGGCGGTGACGGCGACAGGGCAACGCATCCGGTCCAACGGGCAGGTCAAGGAAGAATCCGACGCCGGGGACGTGGATCAATTGCTGGTCTGTTTCACGACCATGGACAACGAGGTGGTCCGGGCCGGAATGGAGCAGTTTCATGTCCGCGTCATCAATCCGGTCGGGGAGACCCTGGCGATGGAGGACATGGGTTCGGGATTTTTCACGGACCGCCGGTCGGGGCAAAAAATCAGATTCACGCGGATGGAATCATTGGCATACAACAACAAGCAGCACGAGTTGTGCATGCTGTGGGCACCTGCGAACCCATCCTTCCTATCCGGGGAGTACCGGGTGGAAATCTACAACAAGGGATATCTGGCCGGCATGTCCGTGTTGACGCTCCGGTAAGGAATACGAAGTGCGTCAGCGGGGCCGGGTCAGGACATCGATGGTCGTCTTGAGCAAGATGAACATGGGTTCCACGCCCTCGGCGGTCAGGTGCAGGGGATTCCCATCCTCATCGTCCACTTCCTCCTGGAGGGCATCCTCGATGAAAGCGAGGAGGTCTTCCTCCGGATAGTCCTCGAAAAAGGCATCGAGTCGTTCCTCGAAGGGTTTTCCCGCATCGGTTTCGTCCAACAGCTGCCAATTGGCTTCCTCCGCGGCGGCGATTTCCTCACCCGCGACCATGGGGGGGAGGGAACCGTCCTGTTGCCGGACCGCCTCATGGATGACCAGGGCGAGGTAGACCATGAAATCCGCTTCATCGTCCGTCAGGGCGCCCTCGTTATCGAGGGTGAGCATGGCATAGAGCGCGGGTTGCCGGGCGGCGAAATCCACGGCCATTTGTTCCAGGTCGAGGGATTGGTCCTCCATGCGTTCGAGGACCTGGTCGATGGTTTGTTCGTTGATCATAGGGAAGCTGCTATTTAGCGTACAAAGAACGCAGAAATCGGTGAAAACAAATTTATTTTTTAGCGACGAGGCGGAGGTCCGCGGGCGGGGAAATAAGCGGGCGGGATACGAAAGAAAGAGATAGGCGGTGCCGGAATCGGTCGAAACCCCTAATTTGGTGCGAACAAAAGCGCCGACCCGTATGCCGCGAATACACCTGCACGACACGCTCCGATTCCTGGGAAAACTGACAGCCAGGCGGATTTGGAATGCCGCCAAGGTATTGTCTTCGTACCAATTGACCCGACTGACGGGGCGGCCGGTGCAATGGGGGATGCCAATCACCATCTCCCTGGAGCCGACGACCGCCTGCAACCTTCGTTGTCCGGAGTGTCCCAGCGGATTGCGGGCGTTCAGCCGGCCGACCGGCAATGTGCAGGAGGATTTTTTTCGGAGGACGGTGGACAGCCTGCACCGGGACTTGATTTATCTCATCTTTTATTTCCAGGGGGAGCCCTACATCCATCCGGGTTTCCTGGACATGGTTTCCTATGCGCATGCGAAGGGATTGTACACGATAACGTCCACGAACGGGCACTTCCTGAACGACGAGCGTGCGCGACGGACGGTGGAATCCGGGTTGGACCGGTTGATCATATCCGTGGACGGCACGACGCAGGAGACGTACGAGCAGTACCGGAAGGCGGGCAAGCTGGATGTGGTGCTGCAGGGGGCCCGGAACGTCGTGAAATGGAAGCGGCGGTTGGGGTCGCGGACGCCGCACATCCTGTTCCAGTTCCTGGTGGTGCGGCCGAACGAGCACCAGATACCGGACATATACCGGTTGGCGGAGGAAGTCGGTGTGGACGAGGTCCGTTTGAAGACGGCGCAGGTATACGACTACGTGGGCGGCAACCCTTTGATACCTACGGACGAGCGATATGCGCGGTATGTGCGGCAGGCCGACGGCAGTTGGCGGGTCAAGAACCGGTTGCTGAACCATTGTTGGAAATTGTGGCATGCCTGTGTCATCACCTGGGACGGGCGGGTGGTCCCATGTTGTTTCGACAAGGATGCCCGGCATCGGATGGGAGACCTGCGGGAGACGGAATTCCGGCGGATATGGCAGGGGGAGGAATACCGTCGGTTCCGGCGTCGGTTGTTGGCGGGCCGGGACCAGATAGACATCTGCACGAATTGTACGGAGGGTTGTCGGGTATGGGCCGAATGATCAGGAGGTGGAGAACCTGTCCCGGAGGAAGGGATAGCAACCCACGGCGCCGATGATCAGGAGGACCCCGGCGTAGAAGCCGGCGTTCAGTTCCTTGTTTTCCCGAAGGATCACCCAGGCGAAAAAAATACCGTAGACAGGTTCCAGGTTGACGGTCAGGGTGGCGGCGAAGGCGGTCAGGTGCCGGAGTGCGCGCAGCGCCAGGTACCAGGTCAGGGTCGTGCAGGCGAGGGAGAGGAAGAGCAATTGCCAGGCATCCTGCCAGGAGGGCCAGAAAGGAGCGGCGGGAGCGAGCCAGTGGTAGGGGACGAGGATGACGCCGAGCAGCAGGCAGGCGCTGACCATTTCGATGAACGTGATGGAGAAGGGGTCGCCCTGCTGGATCCATTTCTTGTTGAGGACATTAAAGGCGCCCATCAGGACGGCGGAGAGCAGTCCCACGAGGATACCGTCGTACATGGAGACCTTCACGCTGCCGACGACGAGTGCCATACCGGGAATGACGGTAAGGCCGAGGAGGACTTCCATCCACTTCACCGGTGTTCGCAGGAGGAGCGGCTCCAGCAAGGCTGTGAACAAGGCGCCGGTGGACATGCAGACCAAGGTTACGGAGGCGTTCGACAGTTTGACGGCACCGAAGAAAGTGAGCCAGTGCAGTCCGGTCAGGGCGCCCACGAGTGCGAAGCGCAGGATATTGGTGCGGGGCATTCCCCGGAGCGAAGAACCGATGCGGCCAATGAACAGGAGGCTGAGGCTGGTCAGCAGTACCCGCCACCAGACCAGCGCCAGGGCGGGCAGTTGGATGGTATCCCCGAGGACGGCGGTGAATCCCCAGAGGAACACCGCGAGGTGGAGTTGCAGATAGGCCTTGCGCAGGTCGTTCATGACAGTCGGAATCGGATGGACAGGAGGGGGTGCCGGAACAGGTCGGGATAGGCCCTCGAAAAGAACCGGCGCAAAGATATGCCGCTTTACCGGATACGCAACGGCGGCTCGACCGGTGCATCGATTCATGGGTCGGCTGTTTTTGTGATGTGGCTAAAAATTCAGATTTTTGCCCTTGTGCAGGCATTTGTGGAATCGGCGGCGGGCATCGCATGCGGCCGCCGGCCCAAAAGCAGACCAAACAGGCCTTCGAATCATGTCAGGAAAACCATTCAGAGAAGAGGACATCGATGTGTTGGAAGCGGAGGAAGTGAAGGACGACCGCTCCTCGGGCCGCATGGCCTTCCTGGTCGTGTACAACGACGACCACAACACGTTCGAGTGGGTCATCCAGTGTTTCACGGAAGTGTTGGGGCATTCGGCGGAGCAGGCGGAGCAATTGTCGCTGATCATCCACACGAAGGGGAAGGCGACGGTCATGACTGCGCCGTTGCGGGAACTCCGGCCGAAGAAGGACGCCCTGGTGGAGCGGGGCTTGTCGGCGGTGATCGAGGGCGGGAAGGATTAGGGCCGGGGGGGAGAAATCGAACGGTTGATGCCGATATACATATTATCCAAGAACCACCTGACATTTCCGCCGGTGGAGAAGGCTGACGGCAAGGGGCTGTTGGCGGCGGGCGGAGACCTGTCGCCGGAGCGCTTGTTGCTGGCTTACCGGCAGGGCGTATTCCCTTGGTACAACCATGGGAGTCCGATCCTGTGGTGGTCGCCGGATCCACGGTTCGTGCTGTATCCTTCCGAGCTGCGGGTTTCGCGCAGCATGCGGCCCTATTTCAACCAGAGGAAGTTCACGGTGACGATGGATCGGGCGTTCGGGGCGGTGATCGAAGGATGCCAGCGGAGTGAGCTGGGACCATGGCGTACCTGGATTACGGAGGAGATGCGGGCGGCGTATGAGGAACTGCACCGATTGGGGCATGCCCATTCGGTGGAGGTATGGGAGGGGGGGGCCTTGGTAGGCGGATTGTACGGTATTGTGCAGGGTCGGTGTTTTTTCGGGGAGTCGATGTTCACGCGGGTGAGCAATGCCTCCAAGTACGGTTTCATCCATTTGGTCCGGAAGTTGGACCGGCTGGGATTCTGGTTGGTGGATTGCCAGCAGGAGACAGCGCACCTGGCGAGTTTGGGAGCGCGGGCGATATCCCGTCGGGAATTCACGGCGATCTTGGGGCGGAATGTGTCGGAGCCTACGCCGACGGGAAGCATGGAGGAATGGGAGCAGGTGTCGGGGACGGGTGCCGGGCGATAAAAAAGTACGATTCGCTTTACGAATTAAAGATTGGAATACCTACCTTTGCGCGGCTTTTCAAAATGCCAGACAATCCAAAAAAATATACAAGGATGCGCAGCTACCTTCTTGGCCTAACATTCCTGGTATTCCTGACTGTTCCCCTGCGGGCGCAGGAACACGCTCCGGAGCACCCGACGCAAGCCGGCGAGGCGGCACACGGGGAGACCGGCGGATGCGGGGAACCGGAGCATGGTCCTTTCAATCCGGGCGGTACGGCTTTCCATCACATTTCCGACCAGAACATCTACAGCATCGGTCCTTTCACCTTACCCTTGCCCTGCTTCCTGTACGCTCCGGCGGCGGGATGGTCGATTTTTTCCTCCGGTGCTTTCCATGCGGATGCGCATGGGAACGGGCATACGGCGGTCGATCGGTACGTCCTGGTGGAGGGTATGGTCCGGCGCGTGTCGGATCCGGCATTTCCGGCGGGAACGGTGGCGGTGGGTCATCATCCGCATTTCCTGAAGCTGGAGAACGCGGCCGGCAAGACGGTGGAGGTTCCGCACATTTGTTACGGCGACCGTCTATGGGCGACAGAAGCGCGGAGTACGGCGGACGGCGGATTGTTCGGCGGCGGCATCACCAGTTTCTACGATTTTTCGCTGACCAAGAACGTGGTGAGCATGTTGGTGATCCTGGTACTGTTCGGTTGGATGTTCTTGTCGGTAGCGAAGGCATACCGCGACCGGGACGGACAGGCGCCGAAAGGCATACAGTCCTTTATAGAGCCGATATTCCTGTTCATCCAGGACGAGGTGGCCAAGCCGTTCATCGGGCACAAGTGGGAGACTTACCTGCCTTTCCTGATGTCCTTGTTCTTTTTCATCCTGGGTTTGAACCTGTTCGGCCAGGTACCGTTTCTCGGCGGTAGCAATGTGACGGGCAACCTGGGGGTGACGATGGTTCTGGCGGTGATTACCTTTTTGGTGGTGAACCTGAGCGGCAACCGGAATTATTGGGAGCACGTGTTATGGATGCCGGGGGTTCCCGCCTGGGTGAAGACGGTACTGACGCCTGTGGAGGTCCTGGGGGTGTTCATCAAGCCGCTGACATTGATGTTACGTTTGTTTGCGAACATAACAGCGGGTCACATGGTCATCGTGATATTCGTCGGTTTGATATTCCTGTTCGGCAAATCCGGGGAATCGGCCGGCGCCAGTTACGGGACGGCGGTGGGATCGACGGTGTTGACGATTTTCATGATGTCGATCGAATTATTGGTCGCCTTCATACAGGCATTCGTCTTCACCATATTGACCGCCTCCTACATCGGTGCGGCCACCGAGGAGAGCCACCATTGAAAGGACCGGTCCGGCTTTGCGGCCGGTGCAGGTGGGGGCGGGAAGAATTGATATCTTAACACTGTAAATAGTATCCTTATGTTTGGTTCAATTACCGCAATCGGAATGGGTTTGGCCGTCATCGGCGCCGCCATCGGCATCGGACAGATCGGTGGTAAGGCGATGGAAGCCATCGCCCGTCAACCGGAGGCCATCGGAGACATTCGTTCCAACATGATCCTGATGGCGGCCCTGGTGGAAGGTGCCGCACTGATCGCGATCGTGGTGGCATTCCTGAGCAACAACCCGTAATTCCATTACGGGAAGCGGAAAGGCAGGCTACGGGACGGTTGGTCTCCGGGCCTGTCCTTCCAGGAATCCTGGCCGGGTATGTAGCCCCGACACTTCAATACAAGCAAAACAATTCACCATCATGATATTTCTGGCTGATTTTTCTGTCATCAAACCCGATTTCGGTCTGTTGTTTTGGACCACGGTGATATTCCTGTTGTTTTGGTTCGTCATCGGCAAATTCGCCTTTCGTCCGATTGCGGAAGCCTTGAAAAAGCGGGAGACGGACATCCAGCATTCCCTGGATGAAGCCAAGCGGGTCCGGCAGGAGATGAGCAACCTGAAGGCGGAGAACGAGCAGCTGCTCATCCAGGCCAGGGAAGAGCGTGCGAAAATCCTGAAGGAGGCCAAGGATGCCGGGGATGCCCTGGTTGCGGAATCGCGGGAAAAAGCGAAGCTGGAGGCACAGAAGATCGTGGCGAGTGCCAAGGAGCAGATCGAGCATCAGAAGATGGCGGCGGTCATCGACTTGAAGAACCAGGTCGGGACCATGGCATTGGAGATTTCGGAGAAACTCCTGCGTCGCCAGCTACAGGGAAATGCGGAGCAGGAGCAGTACGTCAAGGACCTGGTCAAAGACATCAAATTCAACTGAGGCCTTCATCCGGTTATGGTCCACAGGACCGGTCAGGCGCATGACCCGTCGCCGGTCGACCGACACAGGAGCGGTCGATGTCGGGAATACAGCCTGGTCGGAAGGAGAGGACCTCCACCACGAAAAGCACCATGGGAGTACAAAGAATAGCCAGCCGGTATGCCAAATCGCTGATCGACCTGTCGATCGAGCGGGGAAACTTGGAGCGTGTCCTGGCGGACATCGAGGTGTTGCGTGCCGCATCCCGGAGCCGGGATTTCATGCTGATGTTGAAAAGTCCGGTGGTGAAGGCGGATAAGAAGCAGCAGATTGTCCACGCCTTGTTCCGGGACAAGTTCGACGATTTGACGGTAGCCTTCCTGGACATCCTTTTCCGGAAGGGTCGGGAAGCGCACATCCTGGACATCGCCACCTCATTCGAGGAGCAGTACAAGCGGCACAAGGGAATCACGAGTGTCCGGGTAAGGACGGCTTCCGACCTGGATCCGGCGGTAGTCGGTCAGATCCGGGACATCCTGCAGGCCAGTCCGGTCACGAGTGCCACGGTGGAATTGTCGGTGGAAGTGGATTCGGAACTGATCGGCGGGTTCGTCATCGAGTTGGACGACCGGCTGTACGATGCCAGTATCCAGCACAAGCTGGCCCTATTGAGAAAAGAGTTCAAAGACAACCTATACATTTCGCAAGTCATAGCCCAGTGAAGCCGATGCGGCAGCCTGCGGGTAGCGCTTCCTGACGGAAGCGGTACCGAGGGTACCCGATCACTTCAACCGGCAACAAATCCTACAGCTCATGATTGACGTCAAACCCGATGAAATATCCGCGATCCTGAAGCAACAGCTTTCGGGTTTCAACACGGCCACAGAATTGGAGGAGGTGGGAACCGTTCTCCAGGTGGGTGACGGAATTGCCCGTGTCTACGGTTTGAACAACGCCCAGGCGGGCGAATTGGTGGAATTTGAGACCGGCGTCAAGGCGGTGGTCCTCAACCTGGAGGAGGACAATGTCGGGGTGGTTCTGATGGGTCCGGGTGACAACATCCGGGAGGGTTCGACGGTCCGGCGGACCGGCCGGATCGCTTCGATTGAGGTGAACGACCAAATGGTGGGCCGGGTGGTGAATCCGCTGGGCCAGCCGATAGACGGCAAGGGGCCGATCGGCGGGACCAAGTACGAGATGCCGTTGGAGCGCAAGGCGCCCGGGGTGATCTACCGCCAACCGGTGAACGAGCCGTTGCAGACGGGAATCAAGGCCATCGATTCGATGATTCCGATCGGCCGTGGCCAGCGGGAGCTGATTATCGGTGACCGTCAGACGGGCAAGACGGCGATTGCGATCGATACGATCATCAACCAGAAGGAATTCTACGACCGTGGGGAGCCTGTCTTCTGCATTTATGTGGCATCGGGACAGAAGGCTTCTACGGTGGCGAATATTGCCAAGACATTGGAGGAGAACGGAGCCATGGCCTACACGGTCATCGTATCCGCATCTGCGGCGGAGCCTGCCCCGCTGGTGTTCTTCGCCCCATATGCCGGGGCTGCCATCGGCGAATATTTCCGGGATACCGGCCGGCCGGCACTGATTGTGTACGACGACTTGTCCAAGCAAGCGGTGGCCTACCGGGAAGTGTCCCTGTTGTTGCGCCGTCCGCCCGGCCGGGAAGCTTATCCCGGGGACATTTTCTATTTGCATTCCCGATTGTTGGAGCGGGCGGCCAAGGTCATCAACAACGATGCGATTGCCGCCAACATGAACGACCTGCCGGAGAGCCTGAAGCAGGCCGGCATTGTCAAGGGGGGCGGTTCCCTGACGGCCCTTCCGATCATCGAAACCCAGGCCGGCGACGTATCCGCCTATATCCCCACGAACGTGATTTCCATTACGGACGGCCAGATATTTTTGGAGTCGAACCTGTTCAATGCCGGTATCCGGCCGGCGATCAACGTGGGTATCTCGGTGAGCCGGGTCGGGGGTTCGGCCCAGATCAAATCGATGAAGAAGGTTTCCGGTACCTTGAAAATCGACCAGGCCCAATACCGGGAGTTGGAGGCCTTCTCGAAATTCGGTTCCGACCTGGATGCCGCTACGGTGGCGGTGCTGGAGAAGGGCAAGCGGAACGTGGAAATCCTCAAGCAGCCCCAATATTCGCCGGTATCGGTGGAGAAGCAGGTAGCGATCATTTACCTGGGTACGCAGGGTCTGTTGAAGGGTGTCCCGGTCGCCAAGGTTCGGGAATTCGAGGAAATATTCCTGTTGAAGCTGGAGCAGCTGCATCCGGAAGCGTTGGCCGACTTCAAGGCCGGCAAGCTGTCCGATACGGCGCTTGCGACCATAACCCGCTTGGCGGGTGAGTTGGCCCAGCAGTACAAGCAATGACAACAGACCGTCCAACAAAATATCCATGGCCAATCTAAAAGCAGTCCGGGAGCGGATCGTCTCCGTACAGAACACCCAGCAGATCACCAAGGCGATGAAGATGGTGTCCGCTGCGAAGCTGCGTCGTGCCCAGCAGGCAATCCAGCAGATGCGTCCGTACGCCAACAAATTGAACGAGCTGCTCCGGAATATCCTTTCCGCCCTGGGCGGGGAGGCGGACACCAGTTTCGGGGTGGAAAGGCCGGTGAACAAGGTTTGCTTGGTGGTTGTCACATCCAACCGGGGTCTGTGTGGTGCATTCAATACGAATGTGATCAAGTCCGCGGTCGCCAATTTGGAAGGCAAGTACCGGCACCTGTATCTGCAGGGCGACGTGACCATCCTTCCCATCGGTAAAAAGGGGTATGATTTCTTTCGGCGCCGATATACGGAAGCGACGATCGTGAAGGATCACGTGGAGTTGTTCAACGACCTGAGTTTCGACCGGGTGGCGGAAGTATCCCAGTATCTGATGGATGCATTCGAGCAAGGAGTATACGACGTGGTGGAGGTATCCTACGGTCGTTTCAAGAATGCGGCGACCCAATATCCGGAGACGGAGCAGTGGTTACCGGTTCCGAAATCCGCTGCGGTTGCGGAGAAGGGTCCGCGGGCGGATTACCTTTTCGAGCCGGACATGGAAAGTCTCCTGCGGACCTTGGTTCCGAGCATCCTGCAGACCACTTTCCAAAAATACCTGTTGGATACGCATGCCTCTGAGCACGGTGCCCGGATGACGGCGATGGACAAGGCGACGGAGAATGCGAACGATCTCTTGAAAAGTCTGCGCTTGAGTTACAACAAGGCTCGTCAGGAAGCGATCACCGGGGAAATCCTGGAGATTGTCGGGGGGGCGGCAGCGTTGGAAGGCGCGTAAGGTTTCCGGTTGTATTCCCGGTTTTTCATGCATGGACGAGGCCAAAGGAGTTTGCTCCTTTGGCCTCGTCCGTTATTTCCCGCCTGTGCGCGAAGTCAAGGCAATCTATGATGGGCCAAAGGAGTTTGCTCCTTTGGCCTCGTCCGTTATGCCGTGTTGTATAGGGTCCGGGTGCGACCGGATCGCAAGGATACAAGGGAGGCTACTCATCTTTCGCACTTTAAAAATCAAATCGAACATGTTGATTACAAAGTTCGAATGATTGTATAAAAACGTAGCTACTCATAACCAAAGGGTCTTTATTGCGCTTCCCGCCTTTTGGACAGGACGGCCGACGGCGCGCCAATTGCGCCGTCGGCCGTTTTAAAAAATTTTTTAGGCGTGGGGCTGCACCCCGCGCCCTTTTTAGTGCAGGGCGTAGCACATCAGCGGGTTTGATGACTAAAAAAACAGAAAATCAATGTTTTGTAATTAATTATCCAGAAGGGTTGAGTTGCGGAAGATGAGAGGCCACGGCCAAGAAAAGGCCAGGTCATCGGCGTGCTTTTGAAAAACGGAAGCGGTCTTCCTGCGCAGGCCAGGTGGTGGGGTGCAAGCAGCAAACGAACTGGGCGATGGGTATGGATACGGATGCTTCGAGGAGAGCGGGAAGGGGAAACCCGAGGGAGCCGGTGGTGGGGAGGCAGGCGGGAATCCCGCCGCTTCCGCCAGGAGGAAGGAAACTTGACGCAAGCGTATGCGTGTTTGGTAATCCAGGGCAATTCGAAAAGGCTGGTTGACGTGTGCGTCTTTGGGGGGGCGGGGCATTATTCATGAGCGAGGTTGACCTGACGGCCGAGGGGTGGGGTGGACAGCGGGGAGGCCAGTTCGAAAGCTTCGACCAGCAGGTCGATCATACGGTTTTCACTTTGCCAGACGAGGGGAGCCAGGCGGAGTTGGAGGAAGCCATCGCCGCCATTGGCGAGAAAGCTGCTGGAGACAACGGTATAGGAAGCATTTGGATCGATGGGATTACCTTGGAAGGAAGCTTGCAGGAGCCGGCTGCCGGGAGGGAGGCGGTCGTCGTAGACGGTTTTGATGCCGGACAGTTGGGCGACGCCATAGGTTTTTTGGTAGCTATATTCTAGGAGGTCGAGGAGTGCGGCTCCGGAGAGCGATTTTATGACCGCCCTATCGACGAAGGGATACACGTTGACCAGTTTTTCAACCGGGACGGGGCCATGGGGCAAGTCGGCGCGAAGGCTGCCGGCGTTGACGATGGCGATATCCGCGCCGGTGGCGGACCGGAGGAGGTCTGCCATCAGGTTACCGAGGGTGGATTCCCGATAATAACGACGGATGGCGGTTCGGTCGATTTCGCCGATGCGTTTGGTCATAGAGGGGGCGCCCTCCCGGGCTTGCCGGATCAGGCCCTGGACAGCGGGGTCGGGGGGGAGGTCGGCGGTGACGACAGGCAGGAGGCGGGCATCGGCCAGCCTTTTCGTGCCGGATTTGCGATGGAAGTCCAATTGCAGGTATCCCAGGTACTTACCTTGTCCGAAGGTAATGCCTACGAGCGTTCCGGTCGTCGGGTCCTGGTAAGGTTGCCACAGCCCGTGATCGGAGTGCCCGCCGAAGATCACATCGACGCCCTGTATGGAGCCGGCCATGTCGCGGTCCTCATGGAAGCCCCGTTGGACGGCCGTATCGACCTCCTTATCGGTTTGCATGGGAGCGCTGTTGTTTTGGTGGGTGAGCAGTACGACGAGGTCGACGGAGGGTCGGATTCGATCCACCCAATATTGGGCGGTCGTCCGGGGATTGCGAATCTCGAGGCCTTCGGAATGGATGGGATTTATGGTATTCCGGAAAGCTTCTGTCCCCATGACTCCGACGACGCCGATGCGGAAGCCCTTTTTTTCCAGGATGGTGTAAGGTTGACCGAAAGGGATGTCCGTATGGCGGTAGAAGATATTGGCGCAGAGGACCGGGAAGCGGGCCCTGCAACGGACCTCCGCCAGGCGTTCCCAGCCGTATTCGAATTCATGGTTGCCGAGCGTCATGACATCATAGCCCATCGAACTGTAGATATCGAACGGGAGCGTTCCCCGGGTAAATTGGGAAAGGGCCCCTGTGAAGATATCCCCTGCGTCGAATAGGAAGGTCAGGTCGGCCGTATCCCGTATATTGCGGATCAAGGTGGCGAGGTGGGCGATACCGCCGATTTGGTCGATGGTATCGTTCCAGAAGGCATCGATGGGATCGTAGGTGCTCTCGATGTCATTGGTGTAGAGCAAGGTGACCCGGGTGGTTTCCTGGGCAGAAAGCCAAGAGGGCAGGCACAGCAGCAGGAAAGCGAGGGGGAGGTGCGGCATAGGTTTCGGTTTGTCTTGCATCGACAGCAAAATATGTCAAGGTACCTGGAAAAGCATCCGAAACGACGGAAATTATTTTTACAAAGCAAAATATCCGCTAATATTGTCAGGATTAGCAACTAAAATCAGGAGCAATGAGCAAGACGGCACATCGCCTGTACGTGGGTACTTTGGTTTTTCTCGTGGTGGCGGCCTTTCTATTCTTGTTGGTGAAAGGAGGCGGATATTACCGGACACCGATGGAAGAGCGGTTTTACCATCCGGACCATGACTGGTTCAAGCCCAGTGGAATATTCGGTCATGGGCTGGGGATTATCGGGACCTTACTCATTCTCATCGGTGTATTCGGGTACATGGCGAAAAAGCGTTTTCGGTGGTTGTCGCGGTTGGGTCGATTGAAGTATTGGTTGGAATTTCACATATTCCTTTGCACGTTGGGGCCAGTGATGATATTGTTCCATACGGCCTTCAAGTTCGGCGGAATCGTATCGGTGAGTTTCTGGAGCATGGTGGCGGTGGTGGCGAGTGGCGTGGCCGGGCGGTTCATCTACCTCCAGATACCCCGGACGATAGAAGGGAGAGCGTTGAGTTTAGGGGAAGTCAAGGCGATGAAGGCGAACCTGGAGGAGTTGATAAGTGGAACATACCGGCTGGACGAGAGGACCCAGCAGCTGGTGGTACATGCGGCCGACGGCGTACCCCATGGGGCGGGTGCCATTCGATTGAACTTATGGAGGCACTACCTGGAAGACCGGCGCACCTTGTCGGAAATCCGGCGGTCACTCCGGGCCAGTGGCTTATCGACGAAAGAAATCCGGGGACTGGCGGGTTTGGTGCGGCGGGAAATCAAATTGAACCGTCGGATAGAGCGTTTGCATACCATGCAGGAGTTGTTCCGGTACTGGCACGTGGCCCATTTACCGTTTGCGTTGATCATGTTGGTCATCATGGTCATCCATGTGGGGGTGACCCTTGCTTTCGGGTACCGTTGGTTATTCTGAATGCTTGGCGGTCGATAAGCGGAGCAAGCTTCAAAAAAGGAGAGATCCATGATAGTCGAGCAAATCATCATATACGGCGCGGTTTTCCTGTTGTGTTTCCTGGTGGTGTACATCTACCTCCGCAAGCAACGGCGGGAATCCCGGATCGTGGTACAAAAAATAGAGAAAGCGAGGAGCGAAGGGCTATTCGAGCCGGTCTCCTTACATCCCCGGATAGACCTCAACACCTGTATCAAGAGCGGCGCCTGCGTGGAAGCCTGTCCGGAGAAGGACATCATCGGCATTGTCAACGGGCGTGCGACCTTGGTGAATGCGGCGGAGTGTGTGGGGCATGGGGCCTGTTTCCATGCCTGTCCGGTAGAAGCCATCTCCCTGGTCATCGGGACGGAGAAGCGGGGTGTGGACCTGCCGCACGTCAGTGAGAACTACGAGACCAATGTGCAGGGGATATACATTGCGGGGGAGCTGGGCGGGATGGGACTGATCAAGAACAGTGTGGAGCAAGGGGAGGCAGCGGTGCAATCGATAGCGGCGGGATTACCCCGGCGGGGAGGCGAGACACTGGATTTGGTCATCATCGGGGCGGGGCCGGCCGGTATTTCCGCATCCTTGACCGCCAGGAAGATGGGATTGACCTTCGAGACGCTCGAGCAGGATTCCCTAGGTGGGACCGTTTACAACTTTCCCCGGTCCAAGATCGTCATGACGGCGCCGATGAACCTGCCCTTGTATGGGAAAGTGAAATTATTCGATACCAGCAAATCGGAGCTACTGGGCATTTGGAACGATGCGCTGGGGAAAAACAACATCCGGATCCGGGAGCATACCAAGGTGGAAACGGTGGAACTCCGGGGGGATATCTTCCATGTCGCAACAGCCGGCGGAGAGACGTTCAAAGCGAAGCATGTGTTGTTGGCCATAGGTCGGAGGGGAAGTCCGCGGAAGCTCGGCATTCCGGGGGAAGTGACGGAGAAGGTTGCGTACAAACTCCTGGAGCCGGAGTTGATAACGGGCAAGCGGGTGCTGGTCGTAGGGGGAGGAGACTCTGCCATTGAAGCGGCCAACTCATTAGCGGAGCAGAACGAAGTGATCTTGAGTTACCGGGGCGACGCTTTTGCCAGGGTCAAGCCCAAGAACAGGGAAAAGATGGACCAGGCCGTGCGGGAAGGAAAAGTGGACCTTCGGTGGCAATCCAATCTGGTGGAGATAGAACCGGAGCGAGTATGGTTGCGTTATACAGAGAGCGGGACGACGGAATCAATTCCGAACGACCTGGTGTACATATTCGCCGGGGGGGAATTGCCGACCCGGTTCCTGGAGAAATCCGGTGTCAAGATAACCAAGCGTTTCGGGTATACGGTCCGGAAGTACAAGTAGCGGCGCGTCGGCGAGGCGGGCGGTTGCGGGAGCCGGTCATCCGAATTCCGAGCCGAGGCGGATTTGGTGGAGCTGCAGTTCGCCGCATGACGAAGCGGATGGACGGTTGGGACCGGTAACGGGAGCGCGTTCGTTCCGGGAAAGTGGAGAGGCAGCTGAATATATCGGGTATCGGTGCGGCCGGACGGCTGGAAACCACAATCATCAGTTATTCATGATCCGATCCATAGTCTTATCGTGGTTGGCGTTCTTGTGGCTGGGCGAAGCGGCGGGACAACTATCGCCGGGTGATTTGTCCAAGGCCCATGCGCATTTGGAAGGTATCAGCCAGTGTACCCAATGCCACGTGTTGGGAGACAAGGTATCCAACGACAAGTGCCTGGACTGTCACAAGGAGATCAAGCAGGCGATGGACCGAAGGAAGGGATACCACAGTTCGCGGGAAGTCAAGGGCAAGGAATGCGCGGACTGCCACAGCGACCATCATGGGCGCAAGTTCGACATGGTACGTTTTGACACGTCCGCGTTCAACCATGCATTGACGGGATATGACCTGACCGGAGCACATCGGCGGATCGATTGCCGTGCGTGCCATCAGCCCGCGTACATAGCCGACGCCGAACTCCGGAAAAAGGAAGGCACCTGGTTGGGCATGGGGCAAGCCTGTCTGGATTGCCATGAGGACTATCACCAAAAGACATTGGCGAGTGATTGTGCGCAGTGCCACACCACGGAAGAATTTGCGCCCGCCGGCAAGTTCGACCATGACCGGTCGGCGTATCCGCTCCGGGGCAAGCACGAGGAAGTTGCCTGTGTCGCGTGTCACCGGGAAGAGACGCGCAACGGGAAGGCATTCCAGGTATTCAAGGGGATTGCATTTGCCAATTGCAACAATTGCCATGAGGACCCCCATCAAAACCAGCTGGGTACCCAGTGTAAGGAATGCCATGTCGAGCAATCGTTCGCTTCCCGGGAAGGTTGGCGTCGGTTCCAGCATCAGCGGACCGGATTCCCTTTGAAAGGCCGGCATCAGCAGGTCCAATGTACGGACTGCCATCAGGTCGCCGGAACGACGCCGTTGACCGTGTTTCAGGACAAGGCCGGGACGGGGGTCACCGATTGTGCCGCGTGTCATGAAGACATCCATCAAGGGCGTTTCGGAAGCACCTGTACGGATTGTCACCATGAAAATTCGTTCCGGAACACCGGGGACATGGCGGCGTTCGACCATGACCGGACGGACTTTCCCCTGGAAGGAAAACATAAGTCGGTAGATTGCCGGGACTGCCATACATCCGGTCGGATGACGGAAGCCCTGCCGCATCAGGCTTGCACCGATTGCCATACCGATTATCACGAGGGCCAATTTGTGGAGTCGGAAAAGGTGCGGGACTGTGGGGAATGTCACATTGTGGATGGATTCGAGGCAAGCATTTTCACATTCGAGCAGCATGAGAAGGCCGGATTCCCGTTGGAAGGAGCGCATGTGGCCACCCCCTGTTTTGCCTGTCACCTGAAGGAGGAGAAATGGATGTTCCGGGATATCGGCGATCGGTGCAAGGATTGTCATGCGGACGTGCACGGGGAGACGCTACCGGATAAGTGGTATCCCGGGCAGGCATGTGACAATTGTCATACGGTGGGCAGCTGGACCGAAACGAATCTATTCGACCATGGGCAGACGGCGTTCAGGCTGGAAGGGCAGCATGACAGGGCGCGCTGTATTGCATGCCATGAGCGGGATACGGACTATCCTTACGGCCGGTTTGCCGGCTTGGCAACTACCTGTCAGGGTTGTCATGAAGACGATCACGGCGGACAATTTGCGGAGGCAGGGCAAACGGATTGCGCCCGGTGTCACGGGTTCGAGGAATGGCGAATCCCGGATTTCGACCATGACCGTACCCGTTTCAAGTTGGAGGGTAAGCATACGTTGGTCGCCTGTGAGGGATGTCATGTCCCGGAGGCGGTCGACGGCCGGTCAGTGGTAAGATACCGGTTGGAAAAGTTCGAATGTGCGGATTGTCACGGGAGCGATTGATGGACCGTCGCCGGCCGGAACGTTCGGGGCAGGGCACAAGCCCGGTCCGCCCAGATGCCGGAGGTTCGGGGAGATAATGCAAGGAGGGGTAAAAAAACGATGACATGAGACAGATTGCAGCGGGAATATTATGCTGGATGGCGGGCATTTCATCGATGGCCCAGCAGCCGCATGGGGAAGCGATGCGGATAGATTGCGCCGCTTGTCACCGGCCGGAAGGTTGGGAGATTCCCGGCGACCGGTGGGCACCGGAACCCAGGGGCGGCCGTCAGGAAGCCGAGAAGGCCTTTTTGGAAGATGGGAAGTTCCGGCATTCCCAGACCGGCTACACCTTGGAGGGGCGGCATGCGCAGGTCGATTGTCGGGATTGCCATGCCAGTTTGAAATTTGAGGAAGCCTCCCCGAGCTGTAATACTTGCCACACGGACTTGCATCAGATGACGGTAGGAGACGATTGCGCCCGATGCCACACCACGGACCATTGGTTGGTGGAAGACATCATGGGGCTGCATGTGCAGAACGGGTTTCCATTGTTGGGGCAGCATGCGGTCGCCGATTGTCGGGATTGTCACCGGTCGGAGACAGTCTTGCGGTTCGACCGGATAGGCAATGACTGTGTGAACTGCCATTTGGCGGATTACCAGTCGACCACCAGTCCGGACCATGCCGCTGCCGGGTATTCGTTGGCATGTCTGGATTGCCACGACATGGCCGCCGCGGGATGGCAGTGGTCTTCCGGAGCCGCCAATCATTTGTTCTTTCCCCTCACCGGAGGTCATGCCATCAACGATTGCAACCAATGTCATCAAAACGGTAATTTCATCGGTACGCCCCGGGAATGCGTGGCTTGTCACCTGGATGATTTCCAGACGGCGGAAAGTCCCGACCACGTAGCCAACAACTTTCCTACCGATTGTACCGCCTGTCATAATACCGACCCAGGATGGCAAGCGGCAGACTTTTCCCAGCACGACCAGTTATATTTTCCGATTTTCAGCGGTACCCATTCCGGAGAATGGAACCAGTGTTCGGAATGCCATACCACCGCGGGGAGTTTCAAGCAGTTCAGTTGCATAGATTGCCATGAACACAATAATGCCGGTCGCCTGGCCGACGAGCACGACGAAGTTTCCGGATACATTTTTTCCTCTCAGGCGTGCTATGCCTGTCATCCGAAAGGTCGGGAGTAGGTGCGGCGGGAGAGCGGAGATTCCGATCAAATCATACGGCATAATTTTCCATGGGAGGCAGGTCCTTGTCGAGCTTGCCAACCTTGGGCTGTCCGGCCAGGTCCTGCTGTCCGCTGGATAAGCTTTCCTGTTTTTCCGATGATTGCCGGCACAGGGGACAACCCGGTCCATACCTCATGAAGCCGAGGAACAAAAAATTCAAAAGATAAGGAGGGGAGTGGTGATAAAGCGGTCACCGAGGGTACGGACAACTGGTCATACCGAAAGGGTAGCCGGCCAACGGTGGCATTCGGAGGTGCGGCCGATGAGATGGATTGGTCATTCTCAATTACCCGGGAACAAGGATCCGGGTACCTGTGTGCCGTCCGATGCGGATGAAAAACCTGTAATGAATCGTCATAAGAGGCGGGATACGGCACGTGAACCGGAAAAGATCCGGTCGGGTCATCCGATCGGGAAAGTGCCGGACGCTACATCAGCGGCATAGATAAACGAAATTCTCCCTGACGTTCGTCGAAAAAACAGCAGACGTATCGAATATTGTCATAGATTTGTCAGTATCGACCACAACTTTAGTGATAATTGAACAGAATTGCGATCCTCGGTATGTTGCTGTTGGGAATCCAGGTAGGATTTTCGCAGCATCCCCATGGGTCTGCGTTCAAGATGAACTGTGCCGCATGCCATTCGCCGAGCAGTTGGGACATCCATGCCGGTTTAGCGGACGGAAACGGGTTGTTCGATTCCGACAGGTCAGCCGACACCCTTCTTTTCAATCATAACCAGGCCACGGACTTTACGTTGACAGGAAAACATATGGTTGCGGATTGCCGCGACTGTCATACCTCCTTGGTTTTTCAGGAAGTATCCATTACCTGTGTCGGTTGCCATACGGATATCCATCAGCAGACGGTCGGGACGGACTGTGCCCGGTGTCACGGCACGGACCATTGGTTGGTGGAGGATATCCAGGACCTCCACCTGCGGAACGGGTTCCCGTTGACGGGGATCCACCGGGGGGTGAGTTGCCAGGACTGTCACCTGTCGGAGACCGGCCTGCGGTTCGACCGGATTGGCAACGATTGTGTATCCTGTCATTTATCCGAATACCAAGCATCAAAAAATCCGGACCACCTGGCGGCGGGTTTCACCATCCAGTGCCTGGATTGTCACGACACGGAAACGACGGGGTGGGAGACGGACCGGGTGGACCACAGTTTCTTTCCGCTGACGGCAGGGCACGCATTGCCGGCATGTGCGCAGTGTCATACAGGCGGGAGTTATTCCGCCACGCCTGTCAATTGCGCGGCTTGTCATGCGGAGGATGCGTCCCGGACGATGGATCCCGACCATGGGGCGGCCGGTTTCGGGGAGGACTGTGCAGGGTGCCACACGACGGATCCCGGTTGGATGCCGGCCGGTTTCACCGATCATGACGGCGCCTATTTTCCCATTTACAGTGGAGCACATGCGGGGGTATGGAACCGATGCTCGGAATGTCACCAAGTATCCACCGACTATACGGTCTTTCAGTGTACGGGATGTCACCGGGATCCGGAGACCAGCGAAGCGCATGGCGGGGTAGCAGGCTTTGTCTATGAGAACGGCGCCTGTCTGGCCTGTCACCCGACGGGGGATGCGGACAACGTGTTCGACCACAATACGACGGCCTTTCCGTTGACGGGGGCGCATCTGGGGACTGCGTGCGTAGGTTGCCACACGAACGGGTACGCGGGTACGCCCCTGAATTGCGACGCCTGTCACCTGACCGACTACAACCAGTCGGCCAATCCCAACCATACGGTGCTCGGGTTGCCGACGGATTGTGCGGCTTGCCACAGTACGGAGCCGGGCTGGGCGCCGGCGACGTTCCCGGTCCACGACGACTATTACGTGCTGAACGGGGCACACGCGGCGATTGCGAACGACTGTGCCATGTGCCACAACGGCGACTACACGAATACGCCGAACACCTGTGCGGGTTGCCACCAGGCGGATTATGCCACGGCGACGGATCCGGACCATGCGGGACAGCAATTTCCGACGGATTGCCAGGACTGCCATGGGGAGACGGCCTGGGCGCCGTCGACCTTCGACCACAACAGTGTTTATCCCTTCACCGGGGCACACATTCCCGTTTCAAATGACTGCATCGCCTGCCATACGGGCGGAAACTACAGCAGTACGCCGAACACCTGTGCGGGTTGCCATCAGGGTAACTACGACGGCAGTGTGAATCCGAATCACGTGGCCTTGTCATTACCGACGGACTGTGCGATGTGCCACAGCACGGTAGCGGACTGGCAGCCGGCGGGTTTTCCGGTCCACGACGACTATTATGTACTGGAAGGGGCGCATGCGTCGATTGCGAACGATTGTGCGGCCTGTCACAACGGCGATTACACGAACACGCCGAACACCTGTATCGGTTGCCACGCTGCGGAATATGGTACGGCTTCAGACCCGGATCACGCCCTGCATCAATTACCGACCACCTGTGACGGCTGTCATACCCAAGCAAGTTGGATTCCTGCCGATTTCGACCACAATGAATTTTTTCCATTGACAGGCGCACATACGGTGGTGGAAAACTACTGTGGTGCCTGCCATGTAGCCGGAAACTTTTCCAGCACGCCGAACGACTGTGCAGGCTGTCATCAATTGGATTACGAACAGAGCAGTAATCCGTCCCATACGAACCTCGTGTTATCGAACGATTGTACCCTTTGCCATACAACGGACTTCGACTGGCAACCGGCGGGTTTTCCGGTCCACGACGACTATTATGTACTGGAAGGGGCGCATGCGGCAATCGCGAACGACTGTGCGGCCTGTCACAACGGAGACTACACGAATACACCGAACACGTGTTACGGTTGCCATAGCGCGGATTACGAGAATACCGCCAACCCGGGCCATGCCGCCGCCCAGTTCTCCACCGACTGTACGACCTGTCACAGCCAGGTAAGCTGGACACCGGCCAGCTTCGACCATGACGTGCAGTATTTTCCCATTTACAGCGGGTCACATGCGGGTACCTGGAGCGACTGCGTCGAATGCCATACGGTTCCGGGAGATTTCAGCCAGTACAGCTGTACCGGATGCCATATGAATCCGGAGACGGACGATGTGCATCAGGGGGTTTCCGGCTATGCATACGAGAGCGGCGCCTGCCTGGCCTGTCACCCGACGGGGGAAGCGGACAACGTGTTCGACCACAATACGACGGCCTTTCCGTTGACGGGGGCGCATCTGGGGACTGCGTGCGTAGGTTGCCACACGAACGGGTACGCGGGTACGCCCCTGAATTGCGACGCCTGTCACCTGACCGACTACAACCAGTCGGCCAATCCCAACCATACGGTGCTCGGGTTGCCGACGGATTGTGCGGCTTGCCACAGTACGGAGCCGGGCTGGGCGCCGGCGACGTTCCCGGTCCACGACGACTATTACGTGCTGAACGGGGCACACGCGGCGATTGCGAACGACTGTGCCATGTGCCACAACGGCGACTACACGAATACGCCGAACACCTGTGCGGGTTGCCACCAGGCGGATTATGCCACGGCGACGGATCCGGACCATGCGGGACAGCAATTTCCGACGGATTGCCAGGACTGCCATGGGGAGACGGCCTGGGCGCCGTCGACCTTCGACCACAACAGTGTTTATCCCTTCACCGGGGCACACATTCCCGTTTCAAATGACTGCATCGCCTGCCATACGGGCGGAAACTACAGCAGTACGCCGAACACCTGTGCGGGTTGCCATCAGGGTAACTACGACGGCAGTGTGAATCCGAATCACGTGGCCTTGTCATTACCGACGGACTGTGCGATGTGCCACAGCACGGTAGCGGACTGGCAGCCGGCGGGTTTTCCGGTCCACGACGACTATTATGTACTGGAAGGGGCGCATGCGTCGATTGCGAACGATTGTGCGGCCTGTCACAACGGCGATTACACAAATACGCCGAACACCTGTTACGGATGTCATAGTAACGAATACAACAACACCAGCAATCCGGACCATAGCAGTGCCCAGTTTACGACGGATTGTGCGAGCTGCCACAGCCAAAGCGGTTGGGTTCCTTCGACCTTCGACCATGATGCCCAATATTTTCCGATATACAGCGGGGCGCATGCAGGGACCTGGAGCGAGTGTATCGAATGCCATACCGATCCGGTGGATTATTCACAGGTCAGCTGTACCGGGTGCCATGTCAATCCGGAGACGAACGACCAGCACAACGGGGTGAACGGATATGTATACAACAGCAGTGCTTGCCTGGCCTGCCACCCGACCGGCGACGCCACCAGCGGGTTCAACCATGACAATACCACCTTTCCGCTGACGGGCGCGCATATCGGAACGGACTGCCTGGACTGCCATGCAAGCGGATACAGCGGCACGCCAACGAATTGCGATGCCTGTCATTCGGTAAACTATAACCAAGCGACCAATCCCAATCATGTGCTGCTCGGAATACCCACCGACTGTGCAAGCTGCCACACGACGACACCTGGTTGGCAGCCGGCGACCTTCGCGATCCACAACGACTTCTGGGTATTGAACGGGGCACATGCGGCAATCGCGAACGACTGTGCCGCCTGCCACAACGGCGACTACACCAACACCCCGAACACCTGTGCGGGCTGCCACCTGGACGATTACAACGGGGCGACGAATCCGGACCACGTGGCGAACCAACTCCCGACGACCTGTGCGGATTGCCACACGGAAGCGGGCTGGGTTCCTTCGACGTTCGACCATAGCGTGTACTTCCCGTTCACGGGAGCGCACGTAGCCATCTCGAACGACTGCGCGGCCTGCCATACCGCCGGCAACTACAGCAACACCCCGAACACCTGTGCGGGCTGCCACCTGGATGATTACACGAACAGCGTCAATCCGAACCATACAGCGTTGGGCCTCCCGACGGACTGCGAGAGCTGCCACACCACTGTTCCGGACTGGCAGCCGGCGACCTTCCCGATCCACAACGACTTCTGGGTATTGAACGGGGCGCATGCGGCGATTGCGAACGACTGTGCCGCCTGCCACAACGGGGATTATAACAACACCCCGAACACCTGCGCCGGTTGCCACCTGGACGATTACAACGCAGCGACGAATCCGGACCACGTAGCGAACCAACTTCCGACGACCTGTGCGGATTGCCACACGGAAGCGGGCTGGGTTCCTTCGACGTTCG
>CAZNLJ010000018.1:0-27438 GCA_964573725.1 uncultured Saprospiraceae bacterium | reverse complement strand
CCTGTGCGGGCTGCCACCTGGATGATTACACGAACAGCGTCAATCCGAACCATACTGCGTTGGGCCTTCCGACGGACTGCGAGAGCTGCCACACCACCGTTCCGGACTGGCAACCGGCGACCTTCCCGATTCACAACGACTTTTGGGTGTTGAACGGGGCGCATGCGGGGATTGCGAACGACTGTGCCGCCTGCCACAACGGGGACTACACCAACACCCCGAACACCTGCGCCGGTTGCCACTTGGACGATTACAACGCAGCGACGAATCCGGACCACGTAGCGAACCAACTCCCGACGACCTGTGCGGATTGCCACACGGAAGCGGGCTGGGTTCCTTCGACGTTCGACCATAGCGTGTACTTCCCGTTCACGGGAGCGCACGTAGCCATCTCGAACGACTGCGCGGCCTGCCATACCGCCGGCAACTACAGCAACACCCCGAACACCTGTGCGGGCTGCCACCTGGATGATTACACGAACAGCGTCAATCCGAACCATACAGCGTTGGGCCTCCCGACGGACTGCGAGAGCTGCCACACCACTGTTCCGGACTGGCAGCCGGCGACCTTCCCGATCCACAACGACTTCTGGGTATTGAACGGGGCGCATGCGGGGATTGCGAACGGCTGTGCCGCCTGCCATAACGGCGACTACACGAACACGCCGAACACCTGTGCGGGCTGCCACCTGGACGACTACAACGCAGCGACGAATCCGGACCACGTGGCGAACCAACTCCCGACGACCTGTGCGGATTGCCACACGGAAGCGGGCTGGGTTCCTTCGACGTTCGACCATAGCGTGTACTTCCCGTTCACGGGAGCGCACGTAGCCATCTCGAACGACTGCGCGGCCTGCCATACCGCCGGCAACTACAGCAACACCCCGAACACCTGTGCGGGCTGCCACCTGGATGATTACACGAACAGCGTCAATCCGAACCATACTGCGTTGGGCCTTCCGACGGACTGCGAGAGCTGCCACACCACCGTTCCGGACTGGCAACCGGCGACCTTCCCGATTCACAACGACTTTTGGGTGTTGAACGGGGCGCATGCGGGGATTGCGAACGACTGTGCCGCCTGCCACAACGGGGACTACACCAACACCCCGAACACCTGCGCCGGTTGCCACTTGGACGATTACAACGCAGCGACGAATCCGGACCACGTAGCGAACCAACTCCCGACGACCTGTGCGGATTGCCACACGGAAGCGGGCTGGGTTCCTTCGACGTTCGACCATAGCGTGTACTTCCCGTTCACGGGAGCGCACGTAGCCATCTCGAACGACTGCGCGGCCTGCCATACCGCCGGCAACTACAGCAACACCCCGAACACCTGTGCGGGCTGCCACCTGGATGATTACACGAACAGCGTCAATCCGAACCATACAGCGTTGGGCCTCCCGACGGACTGCGAGAGCTGCCACACCACTGTTCCGGACTGGCAGCCGGCGACCTTCCCGATCCACAACGACTTCTGGGTATTGAACGGGGCGCATGCGGCGATTGCGAACGACTGTGCCGCCTGCCACAACGGGGATTACAGCAATACCCCGAACACCTGTGCCGGCTGCCACCTGGACGATTACAACGCAGCGACGAATCCGGACCACGTAGCGAACCAATTCCCGACGACCTGTGCGGATTGCCACACGGAAACGGGCTGGGTGCCCTCCACCTTCGACCATAGTGTATACTACCCGTTTACGGGGGCGCACATCCCGATCTCGAACGACTGCGCGGCCTGTCACACCGCCGGCAACTACAGCAATACCCCGAATACTTGTGCGGGCTGCCACCTGGACGACTACACCAGCAGCGTCAATCCGAACCACGTTTCACTCGGCCTTCCGACGGATTGTGAGAGCTGCCACACGACGGCGGCGGACTGGCAGCCGGCGACCTTCGCGATCCACGATGATTTTTGGCCACTGGTAGGGGCGCACGCTGTGATTGCCAGCGACTGCGCGGCATGCCATAACGGCAACTATAATAATACACCAAACACGTGCTACGGGTGTCACGCCACCGAGTATAGCCAGGCTACCAATCCGAACCATGCCACCGCAGGATTTCCGACGGATTGTACCATGTGCCATGGTCAGACAGCATGGGAACCCTCGACCTTCGACCACGATAATATGTATTTCCCCATTTACAGTGGGAAGCACAAGGACGAATGGGACCAATGTGTGGAATGCCATACCATACCGAACAATTACAGCGCTTTCAGTTGTATCGATTGCCACGAGCACAACGACCCTACAGCAGTGGGTCAGGACCACCAGGGCGTGTCCGGGTACCAATACACCAGCGCCGCCTGTTACGCCTGCCATCCGACCGGGGAAGATTGAATATAGGCAGTATAGAACATAACCACCAATGACCTTGTTACCAACATAACCACCAACTGAAATGAATATCCGTACCCACTGTGTAAAAGACCCGGGGCGAACAGAATCCACGATCGAACGATTGCGGCCGTACCTGCTGGTATCCTTCCTTTTCATGTCGACCTTACCCGTCGGCCTCTCCCAGGATCAGCCTGTTTTATTGGAAGGGCAGGTATCCTATGTCTCCTCGTTGAATGTGTATGTTAAATTCAGCAATACGGCGGAAATCAGCAAGGGAGATACATTGTATGCCAAGACGGATGAGCGGATGATACCCATATTGGTCGTAAAGGACAAGTCTTCGACCTCCTGTGTTTGTGCGCCGTTGAGTGCGAACAAAATCGGGGTAGGGGACCGCTTCTTCGCCCGTCTTGCGCAGGTAGTGCCAACGGAAGTGGCGCCACCGGGACGTAAGGATACGAAACCGGCGGTCGACAAGGACGAACCGGCCGCCCCGCCGAGTCTGATCACACCCGAGACGGAGGAGGTTGCGCCCGTCTTTCGACAGAAGATACGGGCCCGGTTATCTGCGGCATCCTACAGCACCTTGTACGAGGACGAGTCCCTGCACCGGATGCGTTACGCCTTCAACCTACAGGGAAACAACCTGAGGAATTCCCGATTTTCCACGGACAACTACATCGTCTTCCGGCATACGGTGGGCGAATGGCAGGAAGTGAAGGACAACCTGAGCGATGCGCTCAAGATCTATGCCTTGTCCGTCAGTTACGACCTGGATGAAAAGTCCCGGATCAGCCTGGGGCGCCGGATCAATCCCCGGTTCACCAGTTTGGGAGCCATCGACGGGCTCCATGTGGAAAAAGGCTTGGGACAATTCATGGTGGGCGGTGTGGCCGGTTCCAGGCCGGACATCCAGGATTACGGCATCAACCCCTCCTTGGTGCAGGCGGGCGTATATGTCGGGCACCAGTCGAACCACAACGGCAACACCGAACAATCCACCCTCGGGGTAGTGGAGCAGCGGAACGGGAAGTTTACGGACCGGCGTTTCGCCTACTTCCAGCATTCCAGCAACCTATGGAAGAAAGTGAATCTATTCGGTTCGTTCGAGGTAGACCTGTACGAGCGCATACAAAACGAGGCCCGGGGCCAATTGAGCCTGACGAACCTTTACCTTTCCGCCCGGTACCGCCTATCTCAGCGGTTGAGTCTGGGGGCATCGTTCGACAGTCGACGGAACGTCATCTACTACGAATCCTACAAGAGCTACATCGAGCAGTTGATCGATACCGAAACGAGGCAGGGATTGCGGTTCAACTTCAGTTACCGGCCGTTCAAGCGGGTGACCTGGGGGGCCAATGCCAACTGGCGTTTTCAAAAAAGCGATGCCAACCTATCCAAGAACCTGAACACATACCTTAACTTTACCAACGTTCCGGGATTGAAGGCGCAACTGTCCGTCAATGCCAATATCCTGCAAACCAACTACATGGATTCCAAGATGGTAGGGATCCGGCTCAACAGGGACCTTATTGCGGGCAAATTGAACCTCGAGCTGTACGGCCGGTACCTCGAGTACAAATACAGGACGAGCGAATTCCAGTTGCGGCAGGAGGTGGCGGGAGCCAACCTGGGGATCAACCTGTCCCGCAAACTCAGCCTGTACCTTTATGGGGAGGCCACCTTCGACGCGGTCAACAGTACCCTGTACCGGGTCAACACCAGGATATTGCAGCGGTTTTGAGTCCGGCGGGAGCGCTTATCCGGCATACCTGGTCCTGTCCTCGGACGCGTGGGCCCTGGTCGGCGACAAGCACCTTATTCATCAACCATATCAGTACAAACAGAAACATGAACCGAACGACATTTTCAATCTGTTTATGGGGGCTGGCCGTCTTTTCGGCATGTGACACCGGGCCCCGGGAGATTGCGGGAGAGCCACTGGGTGGCGGAACAACGGAGCAAATTTTTCCCGTGCCGGGAGCGGCGGCGGGAGCCGGGGTGGCAGGTGCCGAAGCTCCTGTCGGTACCGGCCAGCTGGCCGTGATGCGGACCGTCACCGCCTTGGAAGCGCTGGAAACGGAGCGATACACCTATGTGCGGGTGCGGGAGGGAAGCGGCGAATTCTGGATTGCCGTCATGAAGCAACCGATCGAAATCGGAGGGTCCTACCTATTCAGCGGGGGATTGAGCAAGCAAGGTTTCCAGAGCCAGGAATTGAATCGTTTTTTTGACCAGGTGCTGTTGGTGTCTGAATTCCGGCCGGCCGCCGTGCCACAGCGGGAGCCGGCCGCCTCCGCACCGGCTGCGGGGCAGCAGGTGGCCAGTGCGCCTGCGCCGGGAGAGGTGGTGCCGGAAGCGGGATCCGTCAAATTGTCCGACCTGGTGGCCGATATAGCCCGTTATGAAGGAAAGACCGTGCAGGTGACCGGCAAATGTGTCAAGGTAAACCCGATGATCATGGGCAGGAACTGGCTGCACCTCCAGGATGGGTCCGGGGTCGATTTGACGGTGACCACCGTCTCGTTGGTCAATCCGGGGGATGTAGTGACGATGGAAGGCACCATCGCCTTGAACCGGGATTTCGGTGCCGGGTACCGTTACGACTACATCATGGAAGCCGCCGTCGTCAAAAAGTGAAAAGCAAGCCCATGAAAATCGCGAAGATGATATTTGACAGGCTGTTCTCCATGTCAGCGGCCGGTCTGTACATGTTGTTGTTTGGTGCCGCCATCGGCATAGCCACCTTTGTGGAAAACGATTTCGGCACCAGTGCCGCCCAGAAAGTCATTTTCAAGGCCCGATGGTTCGAGTTGTTGTTGGTGCTGTTCGGGGTGGCCTTGCTGGTGAACATCAAGCGGTACCGGATGATCCGGCTTCGGAAGTGGACCATTTTCGTGTTCCACCTGAGCATGATCATCATCCTGTTGGGAGCGGGGGTCACGCGCTACTTCGGCTACGAAGGGATGATGGGGATTCGGGAGGGCAGCGCTTCGAACGTATTCCTCTCCTCGGACACCTATCTGCAGTGCGAACTGTTGTATGCCGGGAAGCGGTTCCAGTTCAGCGAGCCGGTGTTGTTCGCCAGTTTGGGAGACAACAGCCTGGAGCGTTCCTACCTAGTCGGCGGCAAGCCGTTGACCATCCGGGTTAATCGTTTCCTGCCCAATCCGGCGGAGACGATGGTGGATGACGAAGGTGGCGGCCCCGTATTGAAAGTGGTCATCGCCGGGATGAACGGGCGGGAGGAGTACCATGTCCGGCAAGGCGAAAAATCCAGGATTTACAACACCCTTTTCAACTTCCGTGCGCCGGCGGACCCGATGGCCTTCAACATCAGTTACGTCAACGACAGCCTGTACTTCCAGGCCCCTACCGATTTCACCCAAATGGTCATGGCCACCCAACAGCTGGACACGTTGCGGGCGGGGGGGACCTACCCCTTGCGGCTGCGGAGCATGTATGCCAGTGGTTCGCAGCGGTTCGTTTTCGGTGCTTTCAGTCCGACCGCCACGGTATCCCTGGACGCCTCCGATCCCAAGATGAGCAGCACCAGCATGGGCGGGTTGGACCTGACGGTGACATTCGACGGGGAGGAGCATCCGGTATTTGTCACCGGAAGAGCCGGTGTGGAAGGGCGTCCCGTCATCACCGGGTTTCAGAACGCCAGTCTGGCGGTCGCCTACGGATCCAGGCCCGTCTCGCTACCATTTTCCATCCGGTTGAACGATTTCATCATGGAGCGGTATCCGGGCACGGACAATGCCTCCTCCTATGCCAGCGAAGTGACCTTGGTCGACGAGCGGACCGGCTTGGTCCGGAACCAGCGGATATACATGAACAACATCCTGAACTACGACGGGTACCGATTTTTCCAGTCCTCCTTCGACCAGGACGAGCTGGGGACCTATCTCAGCGTCAACCATGATTTTTGGGGGACATGGATATCCTACATTGGGTATGCCTTGCTGACCCTTGGCATGGTCATGACCTTTTTCAACCGGAGCAGCCGGTTCCTGCAACTGGCCGAGAACCTGAAGAAAATGCGGCAGTCGCCGAAGACCCTGCTATGGGTGGGGCTCTTGTTCGGATGGGGAAGCCTGGTGCCGGCGGCGGCGCAGCCGACCCTGCCGCCGGCCTTGGATGCGGCGCATGCGGAAGCGTTCGGCAGGTTGCAGATGCAGGACCACCGTGGCCGGATGAAACCGCTGAACACCTATTGCAGCGAGGTACTCCGCAAACTTTCGCGAAAGGACCACTTCGAGGGGCTTTCCGCGGAACAGGTCATCCTGGGGATGGTGGCGCGACCGGCGGACTGGTATCATGTGCCCTTGATCAAAACGGGCAAGCACGAGGAAATAAAGCAATTGCTGGGCATATCGGGTGACAAGGCCACCTATGCGGATTTTTTCAAGACCGACGGGAGCTACAAATTGCGGGACCAGGTTCGGGCGGCCTACAATACCCCGCAGCGGGACCGGAGCATCCTGGAGAAGGAGTTGTTGAAGGTGGATGAGAAATTGAACATCACGAGCATGGTCTTTTCGGGGCGGTTCCTGACGGTATTTCCGGTGCCGGGGGACACCACCGACTCCTGGGTGCCGCCCCCACCGGGCAGTCAGGCGGCGGGGGAATGGGGCAACACGATCATCGGGTTGTTCTATCCGGCCTATACGGGAGCCCTGGAGGCCTCCCTGCAATCCGGAGATTGGCGGATACCGAACCAGATGTTGACGGAGCTTGCCCAATACCAGCGGCAGTACGGTGCTGCGGTAATGATGCCATCGGCCAAGGTGCAGGCCGAGATGTTGCTCAACCGGATGGACATCTTCAACCGTTTGTCAAGATGGTACAGCCTGTTGGGACTCCTATTCCTGGGCTTGATGTTCACGGCGGTATTCCGGCCGGCATGGAACCTGAAATGGCCGGGACGGGTCGCCTTGGGCTTGTTGGCCGTTTTTTTTATCCTGCATACCGTAGGTCTGGGGCTCCGCTGGTACGTATCCGGCCGGGCGCCCTGGAGCAACGGATATGAATCGATGATTTACATCGGGTTCACGACCGTGCTGGCGGGTCTGATCTTTGCCCGGCGGAGTTACGGCGCTTTGGCGGCGACATCGGTCCTGGCGGCGACGATCATGTTGGTGGCGGGGATGAACTGGCTGGATCCCGAAATCACCCCCTTGGTACCGGTCTTGAAGTCGTATTGGCTGATGATCCACGTATCGTTGGAGGCAGGCAGTTACGGATTCCTGGTCTTGGGGGCGATCATCGGCTTGTTGAACCTTTTGTTCATGATATTCGCGAACAAGGAAAACGGCAGGCGGGTCTACCGGGTGGTCCAGGAGATGACCTGGATCAGCGAGATGACCTTGATCGGCGGGTTGGTGATGATCAGTGTGGGCACCTATTTGGGTGGGGTTTGGGCGAACGAGTCCTGGGGCAGGTATTGGGGTTGGGATGCGAAGGAGACCTGGGCGCTGGTGACCATCCTGGTCTATTCGTTCATCCTGCACATGCGTTTCATTCCCGGATTCCGCGGCATATATGCGTTCAATGTGGCGACCCTGTTCGGTTGGGCATCCGTGGCCATGACCTATTTCGGGGTAAACTACTACCTGTCCGGTTTGCATTCCTATGCGGCGGGAGATCCGGTTCC
This sequence comes from uncultured Saprospiraceae bacterium, assembly GCA_964573725.1. Classification (GTDB taxonomy): domain Bacteria; phylum Bacteroidota; class Bacteroidia; order Chitinophagales; family Saprospiraceae; genus UBA6168. The sequence goes on along the minus strand of CAZNLJ010000018.1, from coordinate 19,419 downwards.
GGTACCGCCCTTCGTGTATTGGACGGTCCTGTCCCTGTTGGTCTTGAGTCTGCTGGCCTATTGGCGGTACCGTCGGTACCAGCAGGTCAAGGCGGGCTGACCGGTTCGCGACGTGATGCCGGTCGCAACGGAGGCGGGGGGCAACGGCCGGAATAGGGCGGACCGGCGGGTCCGGTTTCCCGAATCAGGACAATCCGCCTACCTTTGTACCGGACGGGAAAAAAAATTCCCGGCGACAGCACGTGAACTACCTGACATTAGAAAACATCACCAAGAGCTACGGGGAAAAAGTGTTGTTCCGGCAGGTCAACCTGCAGGTCAGCAAAGGCCAGAAGGTAGCCCTGATTGCGAAGAACGGCAGTGGCAAGACCACCTTGTTGAAGGTGGTGGCCGGTATCGAGCCCAGCGAGGGGGAGGAGGCCAAAGTACTGCTCCGGCGGGACGTCCGGGTCGGATACCTCCCGCAGGAACCGGACTTCCACGGGCGCCACAACGCGTTGGAGGCCATACTGGACAGCGACCTGCCGGTCGTGCAAGCCACGAGGGCGTACGAGCGGGCCTTGCTGCATCCGGAGGATGACGGGGCCATGCAGGCCGCCTTGGGAAGGATGGACGACCTCAAGGCATGGGATTTCGAGTCGCGGGTCAAGGAAATCCTTTTCAAGTTCCGCATCACCAACCTGGAGCAGGAGGTCGCCACCATGTCCGGCGGGCAAAAGAAGCGGCTGGCCCTGGCCAAGCTCCTCATCGAGGAACCCGAATTCCTCATCCTGGACGAGCCCACCAACCACCTGGACCTGGACATGATCGAATGGTTGGAAGCCTTTCTCAAGCTTCCGAACCAGACCCTTTTCATGGTCACCCACGACCGGTATTTCATGGAGCACATCTGCAACACCATCCTGGAGTTGGACCGGGGCAACCTGTACAAATACACCGGAGGATATGCGGATTTCCTGGAGAAAAAAGCCTTGCGGGTAGAGAATGAGGCGATCGAGCTGGACAAGACCCAGAAGGTCTACAAGCAGGAGCTGGCCTGGATGCGGCGTTCGCCGAAGGCGCGGACGACGAAGGCGAATGCGCGGATCGAGCGTTTTTACGACATCGAGGAGCAGGCCGGCCGGCAGGTCGGCAAGGATGAGATACAGATAGACCTGAAGGGGCAGCGTTTGGGGGGTAAGATCTTGGAGCTCCACTACATCAGCAAAGCCTACGGGTCGTTGAAGATAGTGGACAATTTCCATTACAAGTTCAAGAAAGGGGAGCGCATCGGTATTGTCGGGAAGAACGGCGTCGGCAAGTCCACCTTCATCAATATGTTGACGGGGGAAGAGCGTCCCGATACCGGCCGGGTCGTAAAGGGGGAGACGGTCGTGTTCGGGTATTACACACAGGGGGGGATCCGGTTGGAGCAGGACAAGCGGGTGATCGAGCACATCACCGACATTGCGGAATACATCCCGTTGGAGAAGGGGCAGAAACTGACGGCGGCCCAGTTGCTGGAGCGTTTCCTGTTCACGCGGGACCAGCAGCAGGTCTACATTTCCCAGCTGAGCGGCGGGGAGCGTCGACGGCTGTACCTGTTGTCCGTGTTGATGCAGAACCCCAACTTCCTGATCCTGGACGAGCCGACCAACGACCTGGACGTGATTACGCTTAACATACTGGAAGAATGGCTGTTGCAATTTCCGGGTTGTCTGGTGGTGGTCACGCACGACCGGTTCCTGTTGGACAAGTTGTGCGACCATCTGTTTATTTTCGAGGGCGATGGACAGATCCGGGACTACAACGGCCGCTACATGGAATACCGGGCGGAGTGTTTGGCGGAGCAGGCGGTGCGGCGGCAGGAAAAGCAGCAAGCGTCGCCGGTGGCGGCCGATCCGACACCCCGGACGGGGGCAGGGTTGACCAAGCAGGAGAAGAACGAGTTGAAGAAGCTGGAGCGGGAGGTGTCGGAACTTGAGGCCAGGAAGGCGGAGATCCACGCGGTATTTGCGGCGGGCGACATGGGTTTGACGGACATCCGACGGTTGTCGACGGAGTTGGAAGCCCTGGAGGCCACCTTGGCGGAAAAGGAGATGCGTTGGTTGGAGCTGTCCGACAAGTAAGCCGTCCGAACGGCGCGGGTGGCGGCCGTCCGTCCGGTTGTCCGAAACGACCATGCACCGCCCGGGAGGGCGGCGCATGGCGGTAGAGAATCCGGTACGCCGGTGGGGGGGCGGCGCCTGTCGAATCGGATGGTCAGTTGATTGCGATGGTGCGGGCCGGCTGCGGCTTGGCCTCCGGTTTTTTCTCGAGGGTGACGGTCAGTACACCCTGTTCGTAGCTGGCTTGGATGGCGCCGGGGTCCACTTGCTCCGGGAGATGGAAATTGCGCCGGAAGGACTGGAAGTTGAATTCCCGCCGGGTATATTGCCGGTTTTGTTCCGTGTCCGTCGCCTCTTTCCGGGCGATGATGGAGAGGAGGTCCTTTTCCACCTTCACTTCGAAATCATTTTTTTGAAGCCCCGGGGCGGCCACTTCGATGCGGTATTGGTCCGCTGTCTCGGCGATGTTCACCGCCGGGCGGGACGGTCCCTGTGCCGGAAACGATACCGGGAAGGCGTCCTGGAAAAACTCCTGGAACAGGCGGTCTGCCGGATGGGAGGCATAGGTCTTGCGGGGGGAGGTCGGAAAGAAATTGATCAGGTTCATAAGGCAGAAATTTTTTGATGATAGCGTTGGATGATTTCCGGAACAGGCGGGATTTGTCTCTCTCGACCTGTTGCCGTTTCTTTCCCTTTCTCAAACTGCGTTCCACCGGACGAAATCCCTTTTTTTGGCAGAAAAGACCAAAAATAGCATGTCAAAATGACACTGTTCTCGATTATTTGAATGACAAAATGACATAATTAGTGAGATAGGGGAAGGTGAAAGCGGCATGGTTGGGAGGGTGCGGGAGCGCAGATGAACGCAGGAGGCGTTCGGCGGCAGCGTGAATCCGATTTAAATGGGAGCATGCTCCGGGCAGGGTAGGAGAGAAGCGTTTGCGGGAACAGCACCCTATTGCCGTCCGGAATGGCCGCAAATTGACAAATATGCCGATAGGGGCATGCGAGACAGGCGGAAAATGCGCGTTACGGTCTTATTTTTGGGTTTTTCCAAAACCGGCAATCAGACACATCCACACAAAATCACTACCACACCATGCTGCGAGTAAGTACGACCATCATCTTGTTGGCGACCGTTTTTGTTTCTTTTGGTCAAACGCCCGTATTCGAAGGAAATCGACGGAAGCAAGAGCGCCGGGATGCGCTCAGCGAGCAGTTCAAATCCTACGAGATCTTTCAGGTACCAATCGCAGGCATGGCGGCCCATGTGGCGACGGGAGGGGGGCAGGCGGAATTCATCTTGCGCTTGGGTGACCGGGAATGGGAGGTCCGACTGGAGCCGAGTCTGGCGGGTTCGTATGTCCGCTCCCTCCAAACCGCAGCGGGGGTCATCCAGGAGCGTGTCACCCGGCAGATAGCCTATCGCGGCGACTTGGTCGGACAGGCCGACGGGACCGTGAGCCTGACCTTGACGGAAGATTTTCTATACGGTTACATCCGGGAAGGGGACGAACATTTCTTCCTGGAGCCCCTGTGGTATTTCACGCCGGGTGCACCGACCGACCACCTGGTCGTCTACCGAGCGTCGGATGTAAGACCGCGCACCGGAAAGACCTGTGGTCTGGACGAGTTGCAGGCGCATACCCCTGACCGGAAGGACATACATACGGAAGCGCAACCGGGTGCCAAGCAGATGGGATGCAAGGAAATCGAGCTGGCCATAGCTTCCGACCGCTCGATGCACATCAAGTACGGTTCCGTGACGGCAGTGGAGAACCACAACATTGCGGTCATGAACAATGTGCAGAACAACTACGACGACGAGTTCAACGACGAGCTGGATTTCGAGATCGTGGAACAGTTCATCGTCGTACCGCCGGCGAACGACCCCTGGTCGAGTTCCACCAACGCTGCGACCGTCCTGTCCAGTTTCACCGCCTGGGGCCCTTCCGGGTTTTCCGAAGTCCATGACCTTGGGCAGATGTGGACCAACCGGGACTTCCAGGGCGGCACGATCGGCATCGCCTGGTTGAGTGCCGTCTGCACATCCAACCGGTACCATTGCCTGCAGGATTTCTCCACCAATGCGAACCTGCTGCGGGTCATGACGACCCACGAGATCGGTCACAACTTCAGTGCGACCCATGACCCTGCCGGCAGCAATACCATCATGGCACCTTCGGTGAACAATACCAACACCTGGTCCACCCAGTCCCAGAACGAGATCAACGGCTACTACCCGACCCGCGGCTGCCTGGCCAACTGTTCCCCGGGGCAGCCCCCGGCGGCCGGTTTCTCGGCAAACCCGCCCGTCGGCTGCGCCCCCTTGTCGGTGACCTACACGGACCAATCGACCAACAACCCGACGAGTTGGAGCTGGTCTTTCCCGGGAGCCGTACCTTCCAGTTCCGCCCAGCAAAACCCCACCGTCAGCTATCTGGTCCCCGGCAGTTACAACGCCACCCTGGTGGCGACCAATGCCGCCGGCAGCAGCACCTTGAGCCAAACCGGTGTGGTGGAGGTCCTGGGTCTGCCGACTTCCTCGTTCTCCTTCACCACGATCGGGTTGACGGTCATTTTCACCAACACCTCCACCGGCAATGCCACTTCCTGGTTCTGGGATTTCGGCGACGGGCAGACGAGCACGGAGCAGAACCCCATCCATACCTATGCGACGGACGGCTTCTACAACGTCACGCTGACCGCCTCCAGTCCTTGCGGCGGCACACCGACCACCTTGGTCCTTCCGGTCTTCACCCCTCCTTCCGCCGCCTTCTCCGCAAATCCGCAGACCGGATGTGCCGGAATGACGGTCAGCTTCACCTCCCTGAGTTCGTCCAATTCGACGGGTTGGTTATGGAGTTTTCCCGGAGGGACGCCGGCCTCGTCCACCCAGGAGAATCCGATTGTCACCTACACCACGCCGGGCGTGTACAACGTCACGCTGACGGTTTCCAATCCTGCCGGCTCCAATACGGCTTCGCAGCAGAATTACATCCAGGTCGGTACCATTCCCGTCCCGAACTTCGCTTACGGGATAAATGGCCAGACGGTAAGTTTCGTCAATACCTCGACGGGGGCGACCGGTTACAGTTGGGATTTCGGGGACGGCCAGACGGGCAACCAGTCCGATCCCGTCCATACCTATACCGCCAACGGCATATACACGGTCACCTTGACGGCGACCAACGACTGCGGCCCCGCCCAAATCACCCAGACCGTCGAAATCCTGTTGCCGCCGACGGCGACGTTCAGTGCCAGCGTGACGGAAGGCTGTGCCCCCTTGGCGGTCACCTTCGACGCTTCCGGCTCCGAAAATGCGACCGGCTTCGCCTGGACCTTCCCGGGCGGCGACCCGGCCACCTCGCAGGCGGCGACCCCGACGGTCTTGTATACGACCGCCGGAAGTTATGACGTCCTGTTGGTGGTATCGAACAGTGCCGGAGCGGATTCCCTGCTCCTGGAAGACCACGTCACGGTGTTCCCGCAAGCGGTGCCCCAGTTTTCCGCCGCCGTCAACGGCTTGACGGCGGTCTTCAGCAACCAGTCCCAATTCGCTTCGTCCTATGCCTGGGATTTCGGGGACGGGGCCACCAGCTCCGCGGAACAGCCCACCCATACCTATGCCGCGGACGGCACCTACACGGTGACCCTCAGCGCCACGAACGACTGCGGAACGGTCTCCGCGACCCAGTCGGTCGTCATCGTCACGCCGCCGACATCCGGGTTTGCCGCCGAATCCCAATCGGGCTGCGCCCCGTTTACGGTCCAATTCAACAACACTTCCTCCGAAAACGCCACCGGCTTCCAGTGGTCCTTCCCGGGCGGCAATCCCGCCACCTCCACGGAGGAGAATCCGGTGGTGACCTACGGACAGCCGGGCACCTACGACGTGACGCTGACGGTGACCAATGCCGCCGGCACGAGCACCGTGGAGGAAGCGGGTTACATCGTGGTGGCCGGTCCGCCGACACCCGGATTCAGCAGCACCCCACAGCAAGCCACGGTCATTTTCACCAACACCTCCGTGCAGGCCAATACCTACCTGTGGGATTTCGGCGACGGCACCACCGGTACGGAAACCTCCCCGGTCCATACCTATGCCGGTGACGGCACGTACACCGTCACCTTGTCCGCCACCAACGACTGCGGCACCGCCGTCCTGACCGGCACCGTGGTCGTCGTGACCCCGCCGGCGCCCGGTTTTACGGTCAACCTGAGCGAGGGCTGTGCCCCGCTGACGGTCCAGTTCAACAACACATCCTCGGAAAACAGCACCGCTTTCGCCTGGGAATTTCCGGGCGGCGACCCTTCCGTCTCCACCCAGGAAAATCCGGTGGTGACCTATTCCGAGCCCGGCAACTACGCGGTAACCTTGACGGCCACCAATGCGGCCGGCAGCGTTTCCGTCACCCAATCGGAAGTGGTGGTCGTCGGGACGGTCCCTGCCGCGGCCTTCTTGTCGGCTGCGGACATCCTGACGGTGTCTTTCACCAATTCCACCGTCGGTGCGAACACCTACACCTGGGATTTCGGGGACGGTGGAGGCAGTACCGATCCGGATCCGGTACATACCTACGCCCAGGAGGGCACCTACACGGTCACCCTGACGGCGACCAACGAATGCGGGCCGGCCACCTTCACCCAGACCGTCACCGTCATCGCTCCGCCGACCGCCGCCTTCACGTCCACGCCGGCCAACGGCTGTGCCCCTTTGACCGTCCAATTCGACAATACCTCCTCCGAGAATGCGACTGCGTTCCTGTGGGCGTTCCCGGGTGGGGTTCCGGCCAGCTCCACGGAGGAAAATCCGGTGGTGGTGTACGACCAGCCCGGTACTTATGACGTGACCTTGACGGCTTACAACAGCTCCGGGGAGCAGACCGTTTCCGAGGCAGGTCATGTGGTGGTCCTGGGCTTGCCGGTACCGTCGTTCACCGGCGCGGCGGACGGGCTGGTGCTCAGCCTGCAGGCCGGCGGCACCAATGCGACGGAATACCAATGGGACTTCGGGGACGGGCAGACCGGCGACGGGCCGAATCCTGTCCACACGTACGCTTCCGACGGCACCTACCTGGTCACCCTGACCGCCGTCAACGAATGTGGTCCGGCCAGCACCAGCCAGTCCTTCACCCTGGTCACGCCGCCGACGGCCGGCTTTACGGCCGGCGTAAGTGCCGGTTGCACGCCGCTGACGGTAGCGTTCCAGAACAATTCCACGGCGAACGCCACCACCTTCCAATGGTCCTTCCCCGGTGGGACGCCGGCCACCTCCACCGAGGCGGCGCCAACGGTGACGTATACCCAAGCGGGAACGTTCGCGGTGACCCTGGTGGCCGGTAATGCGGCCGGCAGCGACACCCTGACCTTGGCGGACCAGGTGGTGGTCAAGCCGCTACCGACCGCCCTCGCCGGTGGCGAGATCGACGGGTCGACCGTGGCCTTCCTCAACCTCAGCCTGCAAGCGGCGAGTTTCAGCTGGGACTTTGGGGACGGCAACGGCAGTACGGAACCCGATCCCGTCCACACCTATGCGGCCGACGGGGTGTATACCATCGTGCTCACGGCGACGAACGACTGCGGCAGCGACGATTTCACGATGATAGCGGTCATCGCCACCGAGGGGCCGATTGCGGCATTCGCCGCCGAGGCGACGGAAGGCTGTGCGCCTTTCACTGTCCAGTTCGACAACCTGTCCTCCGCCAATACCGAATCCTTCGAATGGTCCTTCCCCGGCGGCGACCCGGCGACTTCCACCGAGGCCGACCCGGTGGTCACCTATGCCGAGGCCGGCACCTACGACGTCAGCCTGACGGCATACAATGCGCAGGGGCAGAACACCGCCGTACAAACGGGATACGTGACCGTCGGGGATGTGCCGGTCGCATCCTTCACCTATGCGGTGGAGCCGGGAGGCATGGTGACCTTCACCAACGGGTCCGTGGATGCCGACAGTTTTGTCTGGGATTTCGGGGATGGTGAGACCAGCGATGAAAAAAGTCCGACGCACAGCTACACGCAGGGCGGGGAATACACCGTTACCCTGACGGCGGTCAACGGCTGCGGGTTCAGCACCTTGAGTGCCACCGTGACGATCGTGGTCAGCGGGACGGCGGACAGGCGGGATGGGCTGTCGATGGCCGTCTATCCGAATCCTGCCGGCAGCCGTTGCCAGGTCGTGGTACAAGGCGACCGGGCGGAGCCGGTGGAAGTCCGGGTGACGGACCTGCTGGGGCGGACCATGTACCGCGGATCGGGCCGGTTGGCCGGCACCCTGACCTTTGCGGTTCCGGTCGAAGACCTGGCCTCCGGTAGCTACCTGGTGGAGGTACGGGCAGGCGGTACCCGTCGGTTGGTAGAACGGTTGGTGGTGATACGGGAACAATAATAAGGCAGCGACATGAAGACAAATATTCCGATACGGATGGGCGGTGCGGTCGTTTTGGTCATCCTGCCGGCAATCCTATGGGTTGCGTGCCGCCGGGAGGCCCCGGCAAGCGCGGAAGCGGTGGCACCCTCCTCGTTGTCGGAATCCTTGCCGGAAGGCTTCCCCGCGTTTTACCAGCGATTCCATCAGGACAGCCTGTACCAGGTGGCGCACGTCGTGTTTCCCCTGGAGGGCTTGCCGGACCATGTCGACAGCCTGACCCTGGTCGGCGGGAACTTCCGGTGGACGGTGGAGAACTGGCGGATGCAGCGAGCTTTCGATTATGAGATCAGTGATTACGACCGCCGGATGAAAGTGCTGGCGGAGAACGCCGTGGAAGAACAGATCGTGCACAAGAGCCGTCAGGTGGGCATGGTCCGGCGGTTCGCCCGGTTCGGGGAGGACTGGTACCTCATTTACTACGCCGGGATGAACAAGCTGGGCCCGTCGAGATAGCCTTGCGGCCGGACATGCGTGGCTCGGCGCAAGGCCGGGTTTGTGAGTCCTTTTTTTTCATCGGACAGTCCGGGAGCGGTTCGGTGGCGTTTCCAATAAGTTTCCGGTCACACGAGGCGGTGGACATGCAGCGCAACAAAAACCGAAGCCTATGAAATCGAGGGCCTTGATGGCGCCGTTGATAGCCGGTGCGTTGGTTTTCCTGTACCTGGCCTGGGACGTGGACGAGGGTTACGCCTACTACATCATCCCATTTGTCATCGGCTTGGCGGTGGTCTACATCCTTTCTCCGCAGATAGACTGGTGGTGGTACCAGCGGTATCCACCGGAGTTGCCGGTGCGGTTGCGGCAGTTCATCAACCAGCGGTTCACCTATTACCAACGGTTGCCGGTGGCGGAGAAGGAGCGGTTTCGGCGTCGGATGGCCTTGTACATGTTCGCGCGGGAGTTCCTGCCGATGGGGATGGAACAATTCCCGGTGGATGTCAAGGGGATGATTGCGGCGACGGCCGTGCAATTGACGCTTTCGCGGGAGGATTACCTGTTGTCGCCGTTCGAACGGATCGTCCTGTACCGGCACCCGTTCCCTTCGCCGCAGTATCCGGAGCGATGGCATGCATCGGAGGTATATGTTCCGGACGGTGTTTTGATGTTTTCGGCGGAGCAGTTGGTACCGTCCTTTTTGGAGCCGACGCGGTATTTTCCCTTGGCGCTCTATGAATATGCGCGGGTGGTGCATTCGGTGGACGGCGGGCGTGGATGGCCGGCCTGGGGTACGGCGGACTGGCCGGTATTGGAGCAGGTGGGCGGATATGCACGGGAGGACGTCGCGAATTGGATCGGCTTGCCGGAGCCGGATGTAACGGCGGTGTCGGTGGTGGTGTATTACATCCGGCCGGCGCGGTTCCGGGCGGCGTATCCGTCCGCCTATGAATGGTATTCGGCGAATCTGTCGCCGGCATGGGGGGAGGGTCAGGCCGGGTGAGCATTTCTTTCCGGCAAATAGCATGGAGACTTTGGGGAAAGCCTACTTCCGATCCGGATGTGGATGTACCGGACGGGGGGCGGCGCAATTCCAGGAACAAGGCGGCTTGCAGCAGCGCGGTTTGGCCGCGGGCGGCGGTGGGGTAGGGCTCAACGTACGGTAAATTCCCGGATCATGATGGCTCCGCTTTCCGCGAGGTTGGAGCTGACGATGACCATTTGCTCCCGGAAGCCGTCGTCCACGGACACGGCGATGGTATTGGGGGATATGCTGCCGAGGTTAATGGCGTGGAGGACGAGGAAATTGACGGAATCCTCGAGGGTCACGATGGTCTCGTGTTTGGACCGGGCGACGCGGTAATTCTTGAGGATGATGCGGCCGTTCAGGAAGAGCGAGCAGACATCCCCATCGACCGTGCCGTTGTCCCAGACCCGGATGCGGACGGTCTTCTTGCGCACCTCGAGGACCTGGCCCACCTGAACCTTCCGGCCTTGGTCCGACTCATATTGTCGGAGGGATGCAGGGAGGAGGTTGTCGGGGCCGGGCTGGTCGGGGCTGTCGGTTGCGGGTGTGGCGGCCGGAGGTATCGGGAGGATCGGTTTTTCCAGGTGGGCGGTACCGGGCGCACAGGGGCCGGATTCGGGGGAATAGTGTTCGATGAAACCATCCCAGGGGCCGGACAGGAATCTGCCGGCGGATTGTTCCGCGAGGGAGAGGAGGCCGGACTTGATGCACCAGCGCCAATCGGGAACCGATTGTTCGGCGACGGCGGATTCCCGGAAGGAGAGGCGTTGGGCATCCGCATCCCAGGACCAGGTCAAGTCGAATTTGGCACTACCACCATCCCCATCGGAGTGGAGGAGAGAGGAGCCGGTCCCATCCGGGAGCAGGTCCATTTCCAGGTAAAATCCGTAATCGCGGTCCGACTGGGCGAGTCGGCCGGTCCACCGGCCATGGAACCGGGCCAGGGGGTCGGGCGTAGCTTGTGGTGTTTGGGCGGCGGCGGAAAGGTTGCCGCCGGGGCGGTGCAGGAGGACGGAGCCGGGACGGCAGCCATGGGCTTCCCAGGGGCCTTGGAGGGAAGCGGCATCCGCGGAGCGGGACAACCGGATATGTTTCAGGCACCAGGCGGGCTGTACGGGTGTGATTTGGCGGACTTCCTGGAGGGCCAGCCGTTGGCCGTCCCAGATGCCCCCCACCTCGAAGCGGGCGGTATCGCCGTTGGGGGCGACGGACCAGGCGGCACCCAGGACGCGGTCACCCGATTGAGTCAGGTCCAGACCGTAGCGGTAGGATTCGGTCAGGCCTTCCTGGGAGAGCGTACCTACCCAGTAGCCGCCCAGGTCCTGGGAAAGACCCAGGTTCGGCAGGAGGATGGCCAGGGAGAGCCGGCAAATCCGAAGCGATAGAGGAGGAGCTTGCATGAAAAGGTATTGGCGGTCGGTGCGGGATAGACCGGATGGAAGGCAGCGCAGCGGCGCCGGTCATCCGACGAAAATTTCAATCAGACAGGAAAATTCCGTAAAATCCGGCAATCCGCGTCCTTAGATGAACAATTTTTGCACAGGATTATTTCATTAGCCTGTAATTTTGTTTGCCGGGAGACCGGAATAAGTGCGGACCCACCGACCAACCGCCGCAAGTGGTAGTATGGATGGAATCCGGGATCCGGAACTGCCCGTTCGTCAATTTCCTCACCGGACCGGCCGGGAAGATCCCTCCACGGAGGGGAATTGTCGGTGGTACGGCCAACAACAACCGTCATGAAAATGCGAATTTTACCTGTCTTGTTCGTGAGCAGTGCGCTTCTGTTTTTAGTGGGTTGTGAAAAGGATGACATCACACCCGTATCCGCCGCCCCGTTTGATGCGGCCGAATATCTTCGGACGCAGGTCAAGCAACCCCTGCTGTTCCAATGCGAATACGTACACCCGCAGACCGGGGAGCGATTCGGTTGGGTATTGGACAACGAGGGGGTGGTCCGGAGCTATGATATCAGCGACCAGCCGGCCGTTGCCCTTCCGGAGGAGGGCATGTTGGAGCTGGACCAGCTCACCCGGCTGTCCGCAGCAGCGACCGGGGAACTGGTCCGGTTGACGGCCGAGGAGGTGGTCTCCCATTTCAAGCGGATCGAAGGGGCGGCCAAAGGCATGTTGTCGGAGGAGGTCCTTCAGCCGGCGGCGGAAGGGACGCTCCGCCTGGTCGCCTTCCATCGGCAGACGGTCGAATACGACTTCAGCAACGGCTGCGGGGACGGCAAGGCCGGCGAGATGTCCAACGAGACACGTCCGAACTTCTCCACGGCCTACAAGGAGCTGTACCAGCCGGTGGTGCTGAAGCTATCCGGTGCCGTCGAGCAGGAGAACCAGAGCCTGGCCGCCAAGGATATCGCCGCCTGGTTGCAGACGGTGGAAAAGAACCTGGGACTCTGACGGCCTTGGCCGGCCGGAAGTAGGTACCTTGGCCGGCCGGAGAACCACGGACCTTACCCGACAGCCTTGCCATGCGGCAGGGCTGTCGTGTTTCCGGGGGGAGGATTTCGGTGAGGAAATCGGCAAACCGGTTAATCACCGGAAAGTCCGTGAGAAATGGTGGACATGGGGCAGGGAGGAGGTATTTTTAGGTGGAAATGCAGCTTGCACAGACAACCACCACCAAACAGGTAAACACAATGAACGAGACACATTTCAAGAAACTCAGGGAGCTAGGCGATCCCGGCAATCGGTACCTCGGCAACAATTCGCTTAAGTGGGCGAACTATGTATTGGGACCGGACCGATTGAGGGAGCCCGAAGCGTTGGACCGTCGATTCCAGCGCTACGATTTGATGGAATATTGTCGGGACAGCAGCAATGACCACCTGTCCGTCTTGGCTGCCATTCTTTCCTGGGGCGGCATGCGGCGCGACCATGGCCTGTTGCTGATGGAGCGATATAAAGAGCTGGAGCCGATCGTGGAAAAATTACGGTCCGGCCACATCCGAACCCGACAGCAGGCTTTCGAGGCATTGAAACAGCGCCGGCTGGCCGGTAAGCTGCCGGGTCTCGGGACCGGGTATTTCACCAAGCTGATCTGTTTCCTGGCCCACGACCTGAACGGCTACATCATGGACCAGTGGGTGGGGAAATCCGTCAATCTGTTGGCGGGTCGACCGGTGGTCCGTTTCACCGGGAACTGGGTGAATGATGAAAACAGCAGCCAGGATTACGAATCGTTTTGCGTATTCATCGACCTGTTGGGGGAGCGGCTGGGATGCAGCGGGTTCGATGCCGAGCGCTGGTTGTTTTCCCATGGCGGGCATCATCCGGGCGCATGGCGGACATACCTGCGGGCCAACTACCGCCTGGACCGGTAAGCCGGGAGGGTATCCCCCTGGTAGGGGGCACATACCCATGTCGCCGAGGACTTTTTCGGCGGCAGCGGCGAGCTGCCGCCAGGGGGTGCAATCATGATTTCCAGCGGTCCAGCTTCGGGATATCCCGGGAAAGGAAAGCGGCGAGGAAGCCGGGGAATCCCATTTCCTTCAGTTTGTTCCGGACGAAGGCCTGCATGTCGTAGGCGCTGATATTCGGTTGGAGGAAAGCGCCGTCGCCAAAGCAATAGGCGCAATAGGTATCGCTGATGGTGCCATCGGCGAGGGTGCCGCCTCCGCCGGGCGACTTTTTCAGCGGCATGCCGCAACTTTGGCAGCGTTTGTTTTTCTTATCTTGCATAATGGATGGGACGGTTGGTGATAAACCGGATATTCCTAAGTCTTGGTATTGCAATATCGGACTTTTTTCACAGCATGAAAAGCCTTGACATGAAGAACTTCCTGCTTGGGCTGGCGGCGGTCCTGGTGGCCATTTTCGTCGGCAGTGCGCTGAACCTGATGCTGATCCAGGTCGGCGGGTATTTGATACCGCCGCCGCCCGGAGCCGATTTCACGACAGCGGAGGGATTGGCGCAAAGCCATCACCTGATGCGGCCCCGACATTTCGTCATGCCCTTTCTGGCGCATGCTTCGGGCACCTTGGCGGCCGGTTTCCTTGCGGCCCTGTGGATGCGCCGGCACAAGCTCCGGGGAGCCATGCTCATCGGTTCGGTCTTCCTGGCAGGAGGCGTGCTGGCCGTCCGGATGATTCCCGCCCCCTGTGGTTCAACATCCTGGACCTGACGGTTGCCTACCTGCCGATGGCCTGGCTGGGGTATCGCCTCCAACAGCGGGTGCGGCGCGGTTAAGCAGCCTGTAGCCGAGGAGGAAGCGGCCGACCGGGATAATGATTGGAAAATCCGGTCGGATGCGCGATTTGTCCTATCCGTACGGCGGCCGCAGACCGATGTTTGTAGCGGTTCCAAGAGCTGCGGTGCGGACAAGTCCATAGCAGGAGGCGAATCAAGAACCCTGCTGCGCGGCAAAGCACCATCCTCAAAAAAACAGATGGCTTCCTGTTCCCGGCCGGTCCGGACGATAGTCCGGCAGGCTGGGAGTCGGGGCGGCGAAGCCGTAGCGCGGGACTACATATTACGAAGTAAATGCATCGATGGTCGGATTGAGTCGACCTGCCGCAGATTCGGTTACCACATAGGTAATTACCACTAAGGTACAAATCGAGACCGTATTTACTTATCCCCATTTATTGGTGAGCCTACGGAAGAAATGCATAAGTTCGGTCGACCGGTACCGACTTAACGCCCGAAGAAGCTACAACCCACGAATAATCATGCAAAACCATCAATCAACCAAGTGGCATGTACTCATTGTCCAGCCCAAATCAGAAAGAAAGGTAGGTCTACGCCTCGAGGCACGCGGGTTCGAGACCTGTGTCCCTATACAGCGGCAACTGAGGCAGTGGAGCGATCGGAAGAAATGGGTGGACATCGTGCTTTTTCCCAATTATGTCTTTCTGGCAGGTGATCCACGGCGGATGAACGAAGTGTACGAGGAACAACTTGTGTACCGGTTCCTCGAGTTTGGTGGCCGGCTGGCGGTGCTTACGCCGCAGGAGGTGGCATGGGTCCGTCGGTTGGCGGGATTATCGCTTCCGGTGACCATCACGAGCGAGCAGTTGCAGGTAGGGCAAGCGGTCGAAGTCTTCAGCGGACCCATGGCGGGTATGCGGGGAAGAGTTGTCAGCGAGAAAAGTGGGGATAAGTTGCGGATCTCGTTTCCGAGTCTTGGATGTTTCGCCGAAGTGGCGGTGGGATCGGATCAGGTTCGTATGGTGGGTTGTCCGGTTAATTAGGAAAATAAAAATAATTTATTGTAATATATTGCTTTTCTTTTTGATTTCAAGATAATGAATTGCGCGGCGATTTATTACGATCATTAACGATAGATAACGACAGTAGGCTTATCTGATTGTCCGCATCGACCGAATAAGACCAACATGGTGTCCGATGCTGCCATCTGTCGATTAAAGAAAAAATCATTACATCTTTATCGGTCAATTTATTTTATAATATCAGCCTGCTACTACTCAGGTTTACCATTTCAATCCTGCGCTTACTTTAGTTGGGGATATTTTTCAAGAATAGGTCTCAAGTCCCAGATTCTATAATATTTGGTAAGCGGCATCTTCCATGCATCATTTTCCTTCTCCGGCTTGCTAATCGAGCGCGACTGGTTCTTGACAGCCAGAGGAACAGTCCAAGCCTTATATATAAACTGCGTAATTCTTGCGTAGGAAATGGAAAGTGGCAGGGTATGAATCGCTTTTGGCGAGCGTAACCATATGCATCCCTATCTTTTACCAAATTCTTAAGCTCTTCCTTGTTGCTGATTTTCTTTTGTTATTTTATCAGGAATTTCAATAAGAAAACATTTGTAACATAGTAGTGGTCTTAGGTTATTTGGGCTGAAACAAAAAAGGGCATAGCATGGGGCCGGAGACACCCTGTTGTTGTAAAGTTGGAAGTCAAATTAATGATAATGAATTCCACGGATTATATTTTCTCAAGTACATCAAAAGCCGCGCTCAGGTTGGCGGAAAAGTTAGCGGAAGAGCATGGCCATACGTCATTTGGGGTGAGTCATTTGTTATCCGCTTTGATGAATGAGGATGTGGGCCTACATGCTTTCTTGGGCCAGATTGACAGAGACCCATTTGAAATCATCAGGTGGGTGACTGTCCATATCGAAAAGTATTCCAAAGCAACACGATACGTTCCCGTATTGGCTCCTGATGAACGCCTCATAGCGGTAATCAAGGAGGTTCAAAAGCTTTGCTTCAGATATGGGCAGGATGAAATCAATCCGTTGGACCTATTGGAGGCCATATGTACCCCGGAAGTCGGTTTTACGGCAGATGTTATTCGCCGGATGCCGTTGGCATTGTATGAAATCATTGAATGGCGGGATAAGAATACGGGCAAGCTATTACAGGGTGAAAAAGCCACGTCAAGCTCCGGGGAAAGTTCTATGAGTTCAAAATCAGCCGCAGAACAGCAGATACTCCAAAAGTATTGTGATGATTTGACTGCTCTTGCCAGATTGGGGAAAATAGATCCATTGATCGGCCGCGACCGGGAATTGAAGCAGTTAGTGGAAATACTGAGTAAGCGGCTATCGCCCAACGTATTGATTGTAGGTGAACCCGGAGTAGGAAAAACCGCTTTGGTGGGTGGATTGGCGCTGAACATTCTCAAGGGTGTCATTCCAGGCAGATTGAAAGACTCTGTTATTTTCGAACTGGATGTCAGTGGCCGGTTGGTTGCGGGTGCGTATAAGGGCGAGGTGGAAGAGCGTTTGAAGGCAGTATTAAAGGCTGTAAAAGCCTATGAAGGCAAAGCAATTCTTTTCATTGACGAGATACACATACTATTGGATGAACGAGGCGCTGTTGGGGCAGGAGTGGTCAATCTCTTGAAACCGGAATTGGCCAGGGGGGAATTGATAGTCATCGGTGTCACTACGCAGCATGAATATCAGAAATTCATAGAAAAGGACAGGGCCTTCAACCGGAGGTTTTCCCGATTGGTTATCCAAGAACCCGACGAAGGGCTTGCCTGTACGATGTTGATGGGGCTGATTCCAAAATACGAGGAATTTCATGGACTAAAAGTACTGCCTGAAGCGGTTTCCCAAGCGGTCAAACTAGCCAAACGTTACATAGGTGACAAGAACCTGCCAGTTTCAGCCATAGAATTGATTGATTTTACGATGGCCTGTGCAAGTCAGATGAACTCAACCACACGATTTATCTTAGAAGAAATTGAGCAGGTCTTCAGCACAACATCCGAGAACGACCCTGCTCATTTCAGGCAGGTTATCCGCGACAAATTCAGTGAGCTGTTGCTTGGTAAACTAGGTGACGAATTGGATACCGATGGTTATCAGATTCCTCAAATCCTATCAAAAATAAGAGCATGGACAGCGGAGCCAAAGACAGAAATCCTTGAGGAGGACGTAGCGTCGATCGTTGCCTACCGCTCCGGTATCCCGATAGGCCGTCTTCGTTCCAAAGAGCAGGATAAATTCAACAATGTGGATGAGTTGTTGAGAAGCCGGGTAATTGGTCAGGATCATGTGGTGGAAGCTGTTTCCCGAGCGTTAAAGACGTTCCGGGCAAATGTAAAGGACCCCCGGGAGCCAGGTGCCATATTTTTCTTCACAGGTCCCACCGGTACCGGCAAGACGGAGTTGGCCAAGGCTATTGCTGCGTTGCTCTTCGATGATGAGGATGCCATGATTCGTTTTGATATGTCGGAATTCCAGGAATCGCATTCGGTAGCGGCCCTTATAGGTTCCCCGCCAGGTTATGTAGGTTATGAGGAAGGTGGCCTGCTGGTCAATAAAGTCAGGAAGCAGCCTTATTCCGTTGTGCTGTTCGACGAAATAGAAAAGGCGCATCCGGATATCTACGGGATTTTCCTTCAGATGCTTACAGACAGCAGGCTACAGGACAAGCAGGGGAAGATGGCCGATTTTTCCAATGCGATCATCATCTTCACATCCAACGCCGGGGCTGAGAAAATTGTGGATTTATTCCAGACCGGGAAACAACCGACACCGGAGCAATTAAAGGGTTTCCTAAGGGAAACCCGTAAATTCAAGGATGAATTTCTCGGTCGCGTAGACTCTCAGATTCTTCCGTTCGCACCGATAACCGAGCCGGTGGCACGTATGATATTGCAGGTGCATTTCAAGAAATTTGCCAGCATCTTGAAGCAGCAGCACAATATCCAAATCACCATTTCTGAGCGTATCATCGAAGAACTCCTACGCATCGGCTTTTCACCACTTTTCGGAGCAAGGCCTCTCAAGAACGCCATCAAGTCCTTTCTTACACCACCGATTGCCGAAATGATCATTTCCGGCAAGCTTACGAATGGAGATTCCGTGCAGCTGGATTTCAGTGATGAAGGAAACCTGATTTGGGATGTGAGCCGCCCGTCCAAAGCCTAAAGCCACGGCATTTGTCACCTTGTAGTGACTGTCTGGTATTCAATTAAATATTATTCCCGTTTTTTTATGGAGATTCTGAACAAGAACCAACGTCAGTCCGCAATTTTCCGAATAGCGGGCCTAATCGTTATTGTATTGGCAACAAATACCCTGATACTTTTCTCATCATACAGGTCCTTTTCTTCACGATGTAATAGTGAAGAAGAGATACTCAGACGAAGATTGCTGGAATTCGAAATGGATGCGGAGGGCAAGCAGCAGGATTATATCAACAGGATCAGAGCTTTGGAAATAGAGATCAAGAAGCTTAATGAAAAAGGTCAGCAATTCAATTGCAATGCATTGGAGACACAAATCAAGTTAAAGGATGACCTCATCGAAGTAATGAAAACGGAGTTGAGCATTTGTCGAAATTCCAGGTAAATGAATTAAGCGAGTGGTTCATTTCATCCATTTTTCAAAACGTTACAGTAGTGAAAATATAGATATTAAAACGGTTTGCCTCAATCAGACTTTTCCCACGGGTAAGTTACCCCGGTAGAATCAGCTATAGAATTCAAATTCAAGGCTACTGGTCGCCGACTTAGGTTTCCGGTTGGGTCTATTGTCAGTAGATGGAACAAAATACAAGGTAGCCGACCTTCCAAATCCTCGAAATCGGAAAAGATGGAACATAATTAATTTGTATTCAACTAATTAAAACCTGTCCAACAAGTTCCAGAATTTGTAAATCATCTAGGGTGTTGGCTCAGTGACGGTACAAAATTACCGGAAGGTAAAAACTTTGTACAGCACCGATGACCAAACGTCCTTAATACTTTAGAAATATCAAATGAGGCTTAGGCAAGATAATATGGGTCAGGTTATCGACTTTCAGGGTTCCTAGTCTTAAACATATGGGACGCCGATACTTTGTTTTTGAGGAATGGGAAGAAAGGTAAAGCATACGGAAGAAAATACAATGTATGCTATTGTGAAATTGCCCTGTTCCAGTTGAAATATCGGATAGCATAAAATAATCCCTAACTCCGCTGCGAGTTACGTAACAGGTATTCCGATATCATCAAAGAGCTTA